>JAVVVI010000021.1:0-39537 GCA_036652735.1 Lachnospiraceae bacterium | reverse complement strand
TTTAATGTGGTATTGTGTTATAATTGTTTTGAACTAGTAGATAGAGGGACGATAACTAAAAAAACTTGCATAAGCAAGTTTTTCAATCCGCAACAAGCGGAAGCTCGAAAGCAATGAGAATAAATTTTTATTTGAACTTATGGTGTAATCTCATATGGTAGTCAAAGAGATTACATTCAATATAGTTGAAAAACAGAAAAAAGTCAATACAAAAGTAGAAAATGTATTATGAGGGGAGAAAATAAGATGAAAAAAGAATTTGGAGAATATTACTTGGGATTGGATATTGGAACAAATTCCGTTGGCTGGGCAGTAACAGATACAAACTATAATATTCAGAAATTCAATGGAAAAGCGATGTGGGGAATACGCTTATTTCGTGAGGCAAAAACAGCAGAAGAAAGAAGACTAAAACGTTCGGCAAGAAGACGACAACAACGAAAAGTTGGCAGAATTCAAATGTTACAGACATTGTTTGCTGAGGAAATCATGAAAATAGATCCCAAATTTTATGAAAGAATGAAAGATAGCGCATATTATGAAGAAGATAAGAGAATAAAACAACCGAATGCAGTATTTGATGATTCTGACTATCAGGATAAAAACTATCACATGGAGTATCCAACCATATATCATTTGCGAGCAGCCTTATTACAAGATGGAAAAAAAATTGATATTCGATTGGTTTATTTAGCACTTCATCATTTACTAAAACATAGAGGACATTTCCTTTTTGAAGGCCAAAACATGAAAAGTGTTACTTCTTTTGAACCAATATATTACAATCTTAAACAGTACGTATATGACGCATACGAGGTGGATTTGAGTTGCGTAGAAACGAAACAGGTACAGGAGCTACTTCTGAACCATAAAATCTCCAAAAGTGACAAGAAAAAACAATTGTGCAAGTTATTTTATACAGATAAATCGGAGAAAGCGAAGACAGCAATTTTGGGACTAATGGCCGGAAGCTGTGAAAAACTATGTGATATTTTTCAAGATGAATCATTGAAGGAGTCAGATCCTTCAAAAATATGTTTTGGCGATGCATCCTATGAGGAAAATAGGATGGAGTTAGAAGCTATACTGGAAGAGCGTTGTTATTTAATTGATAAATTGAAAGCAGTTTATGATTGGGCACTTTTATCGAAAATTTTGCAGGGTTCACAGTATATTTCTGTATCAAAAGTTAAGACCTACGAAAAACATAAATATGATTTGCAGCTCTTAAAGGGATTGGTGAAAAAATATTGTCCGGAGTCCTATACTGAAATTTTTAATAAAGTGGAGAAAAAATTGAATAATTATTGCAGTTATATTGGATTGAATTGTAAGAATGGAAAGAAACAGTCAATTGAAAAAAGTTGTACACAAGAAGAATTTTGTAAATATATCTCCGGAATTTTTGCAGACAGGATGCAGATTACAACAACAGATGAGGAACTTCTATATTTGCAGGAAGAATTGAGTGCAGGGACGTTATTGCCGAAACAGATTACAAAAGATAATGGAGTCATTCCCTTTCAAGTTCATGAGATGGAATTAATTAAAATTCTTGATAATGCGGAAAAATATTTGCCATTTCTATCACAGAAGGATAGCGATGGATATACGCCAATAGAAAAAATAATATCAATTTTTGAATTCCGCATACCATATTATGTGGGACCGCTGAATGATGCACATAAGGATCAGGGAAGTAACTGTTGGATTGTTAAAAGAAGCCAGGAGAAGATTACACCTTGGAATTTCAGCAAAGTTGTAGATCTTGAAGCATCGGCGGAAGCTTTTATTTTGCGAATGACCAACAAGTGTACCTATTTGCCATCAGCAGATGTGTTGCCAAAAAATTCGTTGTTATATAGTGAATTTACAGTATTAAATGAATTAAATAATGTGAAAATTGGGCAGGAAAAACTATCCGTGGATTTAAAACAGAGAATCGTAAAAGATTTATTTATGAAATTCAAAAAAGTTACTGGAAAACGTCTGAATGATTATTTAGTAAAAGAGGGAATAAAGGAAAAGGAGGAAGAACTATCAGGATTTGATGAAAATTTCAATTCATCTTTAACTTCTTATATTGATTTTAAGAAAATATTACAGGATAAAATAAAACAACAAAAGTATCAGGAGATTGTTGAACAGATTATAATGTGGATGGCTTTATACGGAGAGGATCAAAATCTTCTAATGGGAAAGATAAAAAGGGAATTTGGGGAAGAGCTTACAGAGGAAGAACAGAGACAAATCTGTCATTTAAGATATTCCGGGTGGGGAAAAATGTCCAGAGAATTTTTAATGGAAATCGTAGGCGCAGATAAAGAAATTGGAGAAGTACAAAGTATTATACAGGCATTACGTAATACCCAGGATAACTTAATGCAGTTATTAAGTCAAAGATATACGTATTTAGAATCCATAGAGGAATATAACCAGGAAGAAGGAGAAGTGCAGGAAATTACTTATGAGTTACTGGACGGATTATATTTATCTCCATCCGTAAAGCATATGTTGTGGCAGACATTGGTCATTGTAAAGGAACTGAAAGAAATTATGGGACATGAACCGAAAAAAATATTTATAGAAATGGCACGAGGGGAAGGAGAAAAGAAAAAGCGGACCGAATCCAGAAAAAATAAATTAGTGGCACTTTATAAAGACTGTAAGAAAGAAGAAAGGGACTGGATAGCAGAAATTAATTCCCGAGAGGAAGGCAACTATAGAAGAGACCGCTTGTATTTATATTATACACAAAAAGGTCGCTGCATGTATTCCGGTGAGAAAATAGATTTAGATAACCTGTATAACGAAAATATATATGACGTGGATCATATTTATCCAAGATCAAAAACAAAGGATGATAGCCTTGAAAATCGTGTATTGGTTAAACGGAACCTAAATGCACAGAAAACGGATGCTTATCCTATTAGCAGGGAAATTCAACAACACCAATATGCTTTTTGGAAAGATTTGCATGAACATAAATTTATTGGAGATAAAAAATACGACCGTTTAACCAGAACATCTGAGTTTACAGAAGCAGAACTGGCAGATTTTATAGCAAGACAATTGGTAGAAACAAGGCAGACAACTAAGGCAACAGCAGATCTTTTGAAAAGAGTATTCAAAGAGTCTAAGATTGTTTATGCAAAAGCAGGAAATGTCTCGGACTTTAGACAGAAATTCCAGCTAATAAAGGTAAGGGATGTGAATGATTATCATCATGCGCAGGATGCATATTTGAATATTGTAGTTGGAAATGTGTATGATACAAAGTTTACAAGCAATCCGGTGGAGTTTATTAAGCGCAACAAGGAAAAGGGATATAGTCTTAATAGAGTCTTTGATTATAAGGTGGAAAACAACAATATAACTGCGTGGGAAATGCCAATAAAGGGAAAAGAGGGAACAATTGGTAAGGTAAAACACACAATGGCAAAAAATAATATTCGATATACCAGGGCTTCATTTGAAGAAAAAGGAAGTTTGTTTAATGAAACACTGTATAGTAAGGAAATATGTATGTCTGGGATTGGATATGTTCCGTTAAAAGGACAAAAGAATCCATTGCATCAGATGGAGAAATATGGAGGTTATGGAAAAATAGCCGGTTCCTATTTCTTCGCAGTAGAGCATACAGTGAAAGGAAAACGGATTAAAACGATAGAATATATGCCCATTTACCTGAAACAAGATATGCATACGACGGAAGAGCTATTAAGGTATTGTATACAGGAACAGCAGCTTCTCAATCCTCGTATTCTAATCAAGAAAATTAAAATGCAATCGCTCATTAGGGTGGATGGGTATCCATTATATCTTACCGGACGTACGGGAAACTATTTATTGGTGACAAGTGCTGTGCCGCTATGTTTAAGCGGAAAACAACAGCAATATGTTAAAAATATTGTAAAGTTTTTAACAAGGCAGACAGAAGCAAAGAAAAAATTAACAATCACAAAATATGACGGAATAACCAAGGATGAAAATTGTGACCTTTATGATACTTTATTAAAAAAGCATACAGAAACTATTTATGCCAAGAGACCAAATTCTCCTGGAAATCAACTAAAAATTGGCAGAGAACAGTTTATGACATGTAGTCTGGAAGAACAGAGCTATGTTCTGAATGAGTGTCTACAATTAACGGGGAAATGTAATCAGGGGGGAGATTTATTGCTGATTGGTGGAAAAAAACAGTCCGGTGTAATGCAGATTAATAAAGTTATATCTAAGTATCAGTCCTTTAAATTGGTAAATCAATCGTCAACGGGATTATTTGAAAATGAGATTGATTTACTTGAGATTTGAGTTGGAGAACGGTAGTGGTTTCTAGCTGTGCAAAACTAGATTACAAATTGGATTATCTGGTAGTAAGACAAGAAACCACTACAAAAATTCACCTAAGTGAGATTGGTCTTCTGCTAATTGAAACAACAGCCGCATCGCTGACGGCTAGTCTCCTATGTGAATTGGTAAAAAGAAAGATTAAAGTTATTTTTTGTGATGAAAAACGAAATCCCAGTTCTGAACTGCTTCCTTATTATGGAAGTCATGATACTAGTATTAAGGTACGGAAACAGTTGGAATGGACATCTGAGATTAAAAATCTTGTGTGGACAGAAATTGTATCGGAAAAAATTCGAAAGCAAAAAGAATTTCTCCATGAACTTGGCAAATCAGAAGCAGTATTATTAGAATCATATCTTGGACAGTTGGAGATTGGAGATTTAACAAATCGAGAGGGACATGCAGCAAAAGTATATTTTAATGCAGTTTTTGGAATGAATTTTACTAGGACAGCAGACATTCCAAGGAATGCGGCATTGAATTATGGATATGCGTTATTATTATCTGTTGTCAATAGAGAGGTGGTATCCAATGGATACATTACTCAAATTGGATTATTTCATGACAATATGTTTAATTCGTTTAATTTCAGTTCGGATCTTATGGAACCCTTCCGTATTTTGGTGGATCGCAAGGTGTATAACATGAATCCACAAAAAATGGAACATGAAGAAAAAATGGAACTTGTTAATCTGCTGAATGGGGAAGTGAATATTGATGGCAGGAAGAATTATGTTACCAATGCTATTAAAATTTACTGTAAAAGTATTTTTGATGCACTGAATGAAAAGGACATTTCCCTAATGAGGTTTTATAGAAATGAGTTATAGATATATGAGAATCATTGTTTTTTTTGATTTACCGACGAATACATCAAGTGAACGACGTGAATACTCCAGATTTCACAAATACTTGGTTAAAAGTGGATTTCTAATGATGCAGGAATCCGTATATTGTAAATTGGCATTGAATACTACGGTGTCCACGGCCATTATTAATAATGTCCGCAAAAATAAACCAATGGACGGTTTGGTGCAGGTGTTAGCGGTGACAGAAAAGCAATTTTCAAAAATGGAATATATTGTTGGAGAAAATACGTCAGAAGTTTTAGATAGTGATGAAAGGCTGGTTATTTTATGAAATTAGTACACCCGGATATTTCTTATCAAATTGAATTTAAAGAAAATGAGTACAATGTATTAATATTAGAGAACCCAACTAATTTCACCAGATTTTGTCAAGGATTGTTTGAACAATGTAGTGGAGAAGAGGGCAGATTTGTGCTGTCCGAAGGGGAAGAAATAATCGCTATCACCAAGAAAATGTATATGATTGTGGACCCATTTTCTTTGGAATTCAATCAACGACGGATTCTTAATAAATTATATGCTATTCTAAAAGAGACCGCGGTATCAGATGCGATGTATGTTAGAACAAATGAAATGTTAAACAAAATGGAACATTATATATTAGAACTTTTAGAACAGGTCGAGTATCCAATTATTTATGAAGAGCAGATGGATCTTGCAGGAATATTTAAAATGGCTGAAGTAAAGGTTGCAACTACCTATGATAGCCTCACTGAAAAAATAATTGATTATTTGAAAATAATGAATGATATTTGTGGACTTCCTATTTGTGTTTTTGTAAACATGAAGGCATATTTTACAATGGAAGAAATGATTAAAATATATGAATATGCGGATTACAATAAGATTTTCATACTTTTAATTGAAAATACGGAGAGACAGAAAATGGAAATGGAAAAAAGATATATATGTGACAAAGATGGATGTGAAATCTATTGAATAATTTTAAAAGATATGCGACAATGAATCTATCATATAAATTACGATGTTATGGTGGCATTACATTTAAAAATCAATTTGAGGTTTGAGAATGGTGTAATTTCATATGGTAGTCAACCGACGGTAACCTTGCTACCAAGGACGACATTGTTTGAGAATGGTGTAATTTCATATGGTAGTCAACCTTTTGAAGGGTTTATCAAAATCATCAAATAGTTTGAGAATGGTGTAATTTCATATGGTAGTCAACCTGTATTGGATTCAGAAGTGATGTTCGCCCAGTTTGAGAATGGTGTAATTTCATATGGTAGTCAACCAGCCATAAGGTGACCTACCTAGTAGGCTCTGTTTGAGAATGGTGTAATTTCATATGGTAGTCAACCACACTCATAGATGGCAGCAACTTGAGGGCTGTTTGAGAATGGTGTAATTTCATATGGTAGTCAACCTTTCAATTCTATCTGTTACATAAGCATATGGTTTGAGAATGGTGTAATTTCATATGGTAGTCAACCTTCCGCCTAAATCATCTTGCCTCAGAATAGGTTTGAGAATGGTGTAATTTCATATGGTAGTCAACCGAAGGAGGGGATACCTACCACACAGCTTGCGTTTGAGAATGGTGTAATTTCATATGGTAGTCAACCACGATACGGCCAAGAAGCTGGACGAAGCGGGTTTGAGAATGGTGTAATTTCATATGGTAGTCAACCGCACTATAGGTGCTGCTAGCAAGGCACATCGTTTGAGAATGGTGTAATTTCATATGGTAGTCAACCAGATTACACAGAGATGCTTACGAATGTGGAGTTTGAGAATGGTGTAATTTCATATGGTAGTCAACCTTCCATCACTCTGTCTATATTTGGGTTTGGGTTTGAGAATGGTGTAATTTCATATGGTAGTCAACCGGACAATATGCCGGGAATGGAGGCGGGAAAGTTTGAGAATGGTGTAATTTCATATGGTAGTCAACCTTTACCATACATTAAGCGTTGCGAAACATTGTTTGAGAATGGTGTAATTTCATATGGTAGTCAACCCAAAAGTTCCTTGTGAATCTCTAAACCATGGTTTGAGAATGGTGTAATTTCATATGGTAGTCAACCAGGGGCCCCATCCGATACCGGCTTTGGACCGGTTTGAGAATGGTGTAATTTCATATGGTAGTCAACCCTTTGTTTGTGATTTCCTGCTTCAATTCCTGTTTGAGAATGGTGTAATTTCATATGGTAGTCAACCAAATTCGTTTTGCCCTATGCTTCGTTTGTTGGTTTGAGAATGGTGTAATTTCATATGGTAGTCAACCGCGTATATGATTCCAGTGGCTTTTCGTTCAGTTTGAGAATGGTGTAATTTCATATGGTAGTCAACCGCATTGGCAGTCAACTATATCTGTCATTTTGTTTGAGAATGGTGTAATTTCATATGGTAGTCAACCCGGAAAATCGCGCGGAAATCGACGTTGTGAGTTTGAGAATGGTGTAATTTCATATGGTAGTCAACCGCATTGGCAGTCAACTATATCTGTCATTTTGTTTGAGAATGGTGTAATTTCATATGGTAGTCAACCCCCCCCATGGCATCTGTCCGTTCACGCGTTCGTTTGAGAATGGTGTAATTTCATATGGTAGTCAACCCCGGCAGACGGGAGGATGCTGCTGTCAATGTTTGAGAATGGTGTAATTTCATATGGTAGTCAACCAATAATCTTGCGGGAACATCCTGAAGCGAAGTTTGAGAATGGTGTAATTTCATATGGTAGTCAACCTCTCCAGTCCAGAACATTCCGCCTGCATTGGTTTGAGAATGGTGTAATTTCATATGGTAGTCAACCGTTCCGATGTGCACGCTGTCTCGGTCTATGGTTTGAGAATGGTGTAATTTCATATAGTAATCAAGCTACGGAGGTGTTGCTTTAATAAAGGTTTTCATGGGAGCGAAAATTATTCTGCTTTAACTTTAAATAGATGACGCGCTGTTTTCAGAGCTTGTAATATCTTTATTCTTTCTTCAGGCAGAGTATTCACAGGTATATTTTTCACCTAGTTTCTTTTTAAGAATTCGATAGAGTACAAGTGCAATAAAGCGATGAGGATCATTTTTTTCCCACTGTTGATAAGCTGTTGTGCACGTTCAATTTGTCCATTTTTGATTTTCATTTGCGAAAGATCTTCTTTGAACCAGCGATCTTTATAAAAAATCTTATTTCAATCCGTATCTTCATCAATCTCATTGAGATTATATAAATGATCAGGGCCATTAAATTTCCGGCCGTTTGGATTCAATGCAAATTCCCAGATGTATGAGCCTTTGCCACTGGCTTTAGTGGTGACTTCTGTCAGATTTCAGGTTTCTCAATGGTTAGTTTACTCATACATAAATGTGATGTGTATCCGTTAATGGAATATGTTGTAATATACAAAAGGTAATAGTATAATAAATAACGAGGAAAGGAAAAATTAATGGTTGTATATATTGAAGACAAGACGCAAAAGGAATTAATTTCAAGAAAAATATTAGAAGATTTACCTGACTGGTTTGGATTACCAGATAGTACAGCTGAGTACATAAAATGTAGTCAAGAACTACCTTTTTGGGCAGAAATAGAAAATGGTACTGCGAAAGGTTTTATTACTTTAAAAGGAACGAGTTCAGATACTGCTGAAATTTATGTTATGGGTGTTTTAAAAGAAATACATAATAAAGGTATTGGTAAGAAATTATTCGATGCATTTTATTCATTTGCAAGGGAACACAGTTATTCATTTATACAGGTAAAAACTGTTAAAGAAGGCCAGTATGACGAATATGACAGAACAATTCAATTTTATAAAAAACTAGGTTTTAAAGAACTTGAATGTTTTCCTACATTATGGGATGAATGGAATCCTTGTCAAATTTATATTATGGCAATTAGGTAATTCATATTGACATAGGACTTAAATAATTTTGAGTGCTCTATTGAGTACGTAAAAATTGGATGTGTTGGAAAGTCCCTTCCTATCAGTATTTTTTGAGGGGATAGAATTCGAATCCCGTCTCGCACTTAATTACAAGAATATAAATGTTGGTGTTTTTTATTACAAAAAATATGAACATTACTACGAACTTACATACCATGAAAAAGATGTAAAACAGAAATTTTATAGAAAATGCTGTGGCTCACAATGTAAAGACAATCGTAGCCTGCATATACAAATCAAAGATGTCCAATCTAGGAGGTACAGGATTTTGAAAAAAATGATTTCAGTTCTATTAATCGCAATATTATGTTTGTCCGGCGTTCAAATTAGCAATACAAACGTATCCGCAGCTGTTAAAAAGGTGACGTTTCCATGCATCCCCAGTGGCTCTGTTGTAGTAGAAAAGGATGAGACCTATGCTATTTCCACCGCATACAATGGAAAGAAGTCAAGCAGTTCCAATTGGATGTATCAGTCCAGCGATCCGGCGATTGTAGTCGTAAGTAACGAGGGTATCATTACCGGTATTTCGGAAGGAAAAGCAACCATTACCGTGAAACACAAAAAGACAAAAGTTACAAAAACCTTTGTGGCAATTGTTGGTGAACAAACAACTGAGATTGATGCCGACGCTGCCTTAAAGGTACCTCTTAACACAGCTGTTCGATTGGAAGCAACCAGTGCACCAAGTACCGCTGCCCTGCCCGGGATTGTTTTTAAAAGCGGAAATCCAAAGATTGCAACCGTAAGTTCTACCGGAAAGGTGATTGGAAAGAAAACAGGTACTGTCACTATTACCATGTGGTCCAAAGACAGCCGGGTTAAAAAAACCATGAAACTTACAGTAACAAACGACCGGGAGGTATATGCCTGTTCTTCCTTGGACGAGTTCATGAGAAAACATAATCTTAACGACCCGAAAACATCGATCCATCTTTGGAAGAACACGATTGTTTACATTGATGGAAGATGTCTGGTCGGTCCCAGTGAGTATAAGCCAATGTATGCTCTTGTACCAACGAAAGGTCTAGACGATAAATATATGATTGGACATTGCATTGGAATAGATAAATGGGGCATATCACTTTCTATCAGTAATGCCACCGCAACCATTTGTTCCAAGGATATTCTGAACTATGTATATAGTTTTGATTTATATGGAGAAACTGCAAGGCTAAATATTCCAAACGATTATTTCGACTATTTTTCCAACACCTGTTGTCCAATACAAGAAAAAAAGAACATGTATAATTCAATAAATGTCTCAAAAGGCACGTTGTATATCAATGATGAAAAAGTGATTTCGCCGGATGACACATCCTATTATAACTCCAAAAAAAGTTTCACTAGAATCACCTATAACGAAACCGCTAAAAGAAAACTGGGGATCTATGCACCGGAAATGGCAAAGAACAAAGATTATTATTATAAAGGGAAACTGATCCCTAACATACACAATTAAAAAATGGTTCCTGATGGGAAGTATCATATCCCCAAATTAGAAAGTAACCCGTCTATGTCGGATAGAATTATGGTCCGAATCCCATCTCGTCCTTAGCAAAAAGAACATCAATATTGATGTTCTTTTTGTATGTGCGCCTGGCGGCGCACGTGTACTAATGGGTGAAAGTCCCCAATCCGCCCTAGTAGTGGGAAGGATACAGCCAAAATCAAAGGTGTCCATCGTGGGGTGGAATCTAAAGGAAGCTCCTACCCGATTAGGATACACTATTGACAAAAAAGAAAGATGCATTATAATTAAAAGTGTACTACAGTACAATTACATAAAGAGGAGAATATAAGCCTATGGAGACAAATAAGGGAGAGAATATTTTAAGAGCAGTTAAGTTCGTCTTGTTTTCCATATCAGCAGGAATCATTCAGGTTGTTGTGTTTACCTTGCTTAATGAGTTGGTGCAGTGGCCGGATGCGTTAATGAATGCCAAATATGGACCAAATTATTTTGGGGCGTTGGTAGTTTCCATACTATGGAACTTTACCTTTAATCGGAAGTTTACATTCAAGTCAGCAGCAAATATTCCAATTGCCATGTTGAAGATTTTTGCTTATTATTGTGTCTTTACACCAATATCTATTCTGGCAGGAATTTTCCTTACTGCAACAGCAGGCTGGAATGAATATATTGTACTTGCATGTACGATGATTTGTAATATGGGAAGTGAATTTCTGGTGTGTCGTTTTTGGGTATATCGCAATAGTATGAACACAAATGATTTGGCAAAACGGTAGGAATAAGGGGTGGAATGAAAATGCAGGAAGTAAGTATCAAAAGGCAGCGGACGGCAAAGGTCATCTTACATGCAGTGAAAGTCTTATATGAGAAAAAAGGACTGGGACAAATTAGCTATGATGAAGTGGCACGGGAAGCAGGGGTATGCCGAACAACCGTATTTAATTATTTTCCAACCACCCAGCAATTGCTGGCGGCATTACAGACTTTGGAAGTAGAGGAGATTCTGTCCGAATGTGAGAGGGAAGATGCACCAACGGGGTATAAGAGAATAGAAGCGTTATTTTACAAGTTAATTGATGACACTGCCAAATATCCCAATATGATGACCACATTAACCAATAATTTGATTTTAAGTGAGGATAGTCCTTGTATAGAAAAACTGGAGCAGTTGGTGGCAGCGAGCCTCAGGGAGGCCGGATGGTGCCCGGATCGGGAGATTTCATATGAACATATGGCAATCATGCTTATGGGGCAGTATTATGGATTAATGAATCATTATCATATTGTGAAAGCAGCATTTGAATCGGACAAGATCAAGAAAGAAATTAAGGCAATGATTGAGTATTTACTGGATACAGGAAGTGACTATAAGCAGATAGACAAGAAGAGCATATAAAAAGGAAAAGGAGATTATTATGAAAAACTGTGGAATATCACGTTGGGATGATCCCAAAACAATTAACAAGCAGCTTCAGGAATTAACGGACAAACCAATCTATGAAGTTGGAGAGGATTATTATCAGGAGCAGATTCTTAGCTATTTTAATGAAAAATGTAAAAAATCCAATGCCATTTATAAGAAGGCAAAAGAAGTAATCCCGGGAGGTGTACAGCATAATCTCGCTTTTAACACACCATTTCCAATCTGTATGTCTAAGGCGGAGGGCGCTTATTTAACGGATCAGGACGGCAACGAGTACATAGACTTTCTTCAGGCAGGAGGACCAACGATTCTTGGAAGTAATTATCCGGTTATAAGGGAGAAAGTAATTGAATTATTGGAAAACTGTGGACCGGTAACCGGACTGCTTCATGAATCTGAATTACTGATTGCACAGGAGATCCATAAACATATGCCGGCAGTGGAAATGTTCCGTATGTTGGGAAGCGGCACAGAATCAGTTATGGCGGCACTGAGGATTGCCCGTATTGCCACGGATCATAAACGGGTGATTAAACTTGGAGGTGCGTACCACGGTTGGTCAGATCAGATGGTTTATGGATTAAAGATTCCGGGCAGCCGAGGATTGTTAGAATCCCATGGTATACCTGGAAAATCCTATTCTCTTACTGATGAGGTACGTCCAAACGATTTGAATATGTTAGAAGCCATGCTTCGGAAAAATCGTCTGCGCGGTGGAACAGCAGCTATTATTCTGGAACCGGTGGGGCCGGAGAGTGGAACCAGACCAATTGCAAAAGAGTATAATAAGCAGGTGAGAGCACTTTGTAATAAGTATGGTGCATTGCTAATATTCGATGAGGTGGTAACAGGATTTCGAGTAGGACTTTCAGGAGCACAGGGGTATTTTGATGTAGTACCGGATCTGACTATTTTTGGTAAAATCGTGGCAGGAGGATATCCGGCAGCAGGTGGAGTTGGAGGAAAAAAGGAGTATGCCGGACTTATGGCAGCAGGAGTTGCAACAGGAAAGCACAGAGCCTATGTGGGTGGAACATTAGCTGCAAATCCATTGTCCTGCCTTGCAGGGTATACTGCAATTAAGGAAATAGAAAGAACAAATGCCTGTGAGATAGCGGGCAGACAAGGAAATCGTCTGGCAGATGGATTAAAGGAGCTGGTGGAACGTTATCACCTTCCATATGTAGTTTACAATCAAGGTTCAATTGTACATCTGGAATGTTCCGGGGCCATGAGCTTCGACTTTTCTTCTATGTCATTTCTGAAGTCCGCGTTGGGACTTTTAAAGCATAAAGCAATGATGACAGAACGAAAAGAATCTATGGAACGAATGGGAGCAGCCTATATGGCAAATGGAATTGTAACGCTTGCAGGCAGTCGATTGTATACGTCAATGGCAGACACAGATGAAATTATTGACGAAGCACTGAACCGATTCGAGCACGTGTTTGCCCATGTAGAAGTTACAAAAAAAGGCTTGATGAAATAAATTGGAGGATAGATATGGAACAGTACATACTTGCACATGATATTGGAACGAGTTCAGACAAAGCAGTTCTGGTAAGGTTTGATGGAACCATTCGCGCAGCCTGTACCGAGAAATATCCAACCAGTTATCCCCAGCCGGCATGGGTGGAACAGGAACCGGAAGATTACTGGCAGGCGGTGACCAAGGCTGGCAGTGCTATTATTCGGGAAAATGGAATAGACCCGGAGTCAGTAAAGGGAGTAGTATTTTCCACACAGGCACAGGGAGTTATTCCCGTAGAGGAAAATGGAACCGTATTATATCCGAATATTACCTGGGTAGATGGCCGTGCACAGAAACAGGCACAACATATTATGAAAAAACTGGGTGGAAAAAAAATATTTTCCCTGGTGGCGGGAACACCCATTATGGGAAAAGATTGTATTGCAAAAATTATATGGTTAAAGGAAGAACGGCCGGAGATTTATAATAAAACATTCCGTATTCTGGATGTGAATGGATATTTAAAATATCGCTGCACCGGCAGAATGGTAGCAGAATTATCAGGAGCCTCCAGCTATGGCTTGGATTTAAAGAAGAAAACCTGGCTGGGAGTGCTTGCCCTTACCGGGATAGATATGAAAAAACTTCCACCTTTGGTAAAAAGCACCGACCTGGTTGGCGGACTCACTGCTGAGGCGGCTGCGCAAATGGGATTAAAGGAAGGAACGCCGGTATTTGGCGGCTGTGATGATGTACAGGCAGCCGCAGTAGGGGCGGGACAGCAAAGCGATGGAGATATTCATGTCTATCTTGGAACCTCTGCCTGGGTAGCGGCAGTATCAAAGACTGCAACGAAATTTAAGCATGGAGCTGCGGCCATTCAAAGTGCGGATTCAGCCTGTAACCTAATTGCAGGGATTACCGAATCAGCAGGAGCAAATATTGAGTGGCTGAGAGACCAGTTTTTTCAGCAGGAAAAAGAACTTTATGGAGATAAAATTTTTGACTATATGGACGGTGTGATTGAGACGGTGCCGGCCGGGAGTGATAATTTAATCTGTACGCCGTGGATGCTTGGGGAGCGATGCCCGGTATCAACGACTACAACCCGGGCAACGCTGTTTAATATTAATATGCTGCATACAAGGGAACACTTGATGCGAGCCGTATATGAAGGAATAGCCTACAATATCCGATGGATTTTAAATAATTTTTCAAAAGATTATGGCTTTTCCACGGATCGGTTCCGCATTATTGGTGGAGGCGCATTAGATGCAGGGTGGATGCAGATTCTATCCGATATTACCGGCGCAGAAATCAGTGTTGTAAGAGATCCAAGAAGTGCCGGAGCCGTGGGGGCTGCAGCGATTGCGCTTATTGGTTTAGGAGAGTTACCCGATTTTGCGGCAACAAAAAAATTCGCAAAAGTAACAAAGACGTATCAACCGAAAAAAGAAAACAGCCAGCGATATGATGATTTATTTGTACAATATCAGCAAATCTACCGTTCGCTCCATACGGTCTATGAACAGGCAAATGGCGCACGGTTTACGGAGGAAAAATAAAGATGGAAGATAAAAAAATTCATGCAAAACTCAAGGCACTGCATGGAGCACTTTTAGAGGCAGTACCGCAACAGCAGGGGATACACATACTTTCAATTAGAACAACCGAGACGGAGTATGCCATGGTGGAAGCACCGACAGAGGCAGAATCCATTGGAGAAGATTGTATTCGAAAGGGAACGATTCAGGATTCCAATGAAGTGTTGGCTTCTATTTACAGGAAGAATCCACAGGTGAATACCATAATATATGTAGCATCTAAATATGCAGTCAGAGCATCACAAACACTTAAAGTATTGCCGGCAGCATTGGATGATATGGCACAGATCGTTGGAAGAACAGCAAGAATTGCCAAGGTGTATGAAAAAGCGGCAATTGAGAAGAGTCTAAAAAAGAGAAATGCCTGTTTGGTAAAGGGAACAGGAATGTTTGTAACCGGAAGGACGGAAAAAGAGGCAGTCACAACAGCAATCTTATTGGAAAAAGCCTGTGGTACACATTTACTTGCCCAGCAAATTGGCGGTGTAAAAAAAGTTCCCTTCTTAGCGGGTATTATTATGCACATAATCTATCAGAAAAAATATTCTGTCATTAATCTGGCGGAAGAAGCAAAGCGGGAGGAAACCCTATGAATGAAAAAATAGTACGTCAAAGTATTGTAGAGTATGGGAAACGTCTGACCAAGACGGGACTGGTTCAGGGAACCTGGGGAAATATTGCCGTAAGACTCGATAAAGAGAATATGCTTGTTACACCATCCGGTTTGGATTACATGCAGCTTACGCCGGAAGATATTGTAAAGGTGAATATTAAAACATTGGAGTATAGTGGCAGACGCAAGCCAACCAGTGAAAAAAGACTTCATAGTGAGATTTTTAGAAAGCATCCAAAAGTTGGAGCAGTAGTGCATGCACATTCGGTGAATTGTGGTGTGTTTGCGGCAGCAGGAGCAGAAGTTCCGGCAAAGACAAAAGAGATGAAACGTCTGGTGGGCGGTGCAATGAAGTGTGCATCCCATGCACTGCCATCGACAAAAAGATTATCAAGACTTGCATTAAAGGCATTAACAGACAGGAATGCCTGCTTATTACAAAATCACGGGATTGTGTGCTGTGGACATGATTTGGAAGAAGCCTACAAAATCTGTGAGGTTGTTGAGGAAGCGGCAGGATCCTGTCTGAATTTGGACTAGTAAGGAAGAATACTAGCCCAAACGATGTTTCACACCAATTTTGACCAGGGTGTATAGGACACTGGCAATGGGAACAGCAAACAGCATGCCAATAATTCCGGAGAGTCCACCACCGATTGTAACAGCAGCAAGAACCCAGATCGGTGGTAAACCGACGGAACTTCCAACAACTCTTGGGTAGATTAAATTTCCTTCGATCTGCTGTAGAATCAGGAGGAATACAATAAACCAAAGGGCTTGAATGGGGTGTATCATCATAATCATAAAGGCACCAACAACGGTACCAATTAAAGCACCTACAATGGGAATTAAAGCCGTCATTCCAACCAGAACACCAATCATTGGAGCATATGGGAAACGGAAAATCAGCATACCAATCCAACATAAAGAACCAAGGATACATGCCTCCACGCATTGACCGGTTACAAATTTAGAAAAAGTGTGTTTGGTAAGATTCGTAACAAAAAATATTTTTGTATAAATTTTTTCCGGGAAGACAGCGGTAAATACCAGCTTCGTTCTGCGCTCTAATCCTTGTTTGTCTAAGAGGATATAAAGGGCGAAGATAAATCCAAGAATTAAATTTGTGATGCCACCAACAAGGGCAGTGACAAAGTTAACGGTTCCGCCAAGAATGCTGGTTGCTCCACTGGTAAGGAAGGAAACGGCTGATTTACTGATTTCTCCCCAATTGAGATCTAAGCCCGTAAGATAGGTTTCAATTTGTGGAAATAAGTCGGAATGTTTCATTGCCCAGACTTGCACCTTATCAAGGAAGGCAGGAACAGCATTTGCAAGGATTTTGGCAGTATTAATGAGTTCAGGAACAACCAGACAGATTACAAGCGTCAGGATTCCAAATACAAATGCCAGGGAAAGCAACAAGCAAAGTGGCCGTTTTAATTTCTTCAGAACTTTGTTATTACCGGTTACAAATAAATGTCGTTCCAGAAATCCCATGGGCAGATTAAGAACGAAAGCAATACAGAGACCGAGCACAAAAGGAAAGAACAGAGAGAATACCTGTCCGATTGCGGAAAGAAGCATGGCGGGATTTTGAAGAGCCCAGCAAAATGCAATTGCACCGCCAATAATGCAGGATAATTTTAGAATATTTTTTTTATTCAGTTCCAATGAATAACCCCCCTATCTTTTTAATTGAGTGAACAAATATAAACCTATTATAACCGATAACGGGATAAAAGAATATAAAAAGAGTATAAAATTAAAGACCAGACCATAGAAAAAATGTGCCGAATATGATACGATGCCTTTAGAGAGAATGAGAAAATAGAGGATAACGTGTATGAAAAAAAGTGAAGTGCTGGAAGAAATTCAAATTAGCTTCCGACAGACCTTGGAAGAAATTAAAAAAGAGAGTCAAGCGCAGTCATGGGACTATAAGGCACAATATCGGAGAAAAGAAACACCTGAGAATATGATTGTCTGCACAGGAAAATTAAAATATGAGGGATATGCGGTGCTTTTTAACTATACCCTTCATGGAATGCTATGCAGAGTGAACAGTATATTGGACTGTATGATTGCTTTCCCCATTTCAGAAAAGACATTGGTAGTACCCATGTCTTTTGTTGTTGACGTATTAAATCTTGATTTAAGTCAAGCCGGATGTTTTTTAATCCCATATATTACAAATGGATCAATAATGAAGCAGTCTCTGTTTCAGATCTACGAATCCGTAAGCAAGCTGAACCCAAGGATTAAAGAGCTGGCAGAGGATCCGGTACAATTGCAACAATTACAGAAAATTGTAGTCCAGGCATATATTGACATTGTGGGAGATAAGCTGGCACCGGAGGAACTGCCTGATTTTATGGGATTTTATAATTACCTTAGAGATCGGTCAACCAGTAATGCATATCTGTACTGTCTCATAGGAGAGTCCAATAAATCCCTGAGTATGTTCCGAAAATTTAAACAGAAAACACAGTTCGAAAAAAAGATAATCGAAAGAATAGAGACAACGCCTTGTTTAGAACCACAGGTATCCAATGAAATACAACGGAATATCAGATTTCATATACAGAAGAACTTTAAAACAGCCATTAAGGAGACGTTTAGTGCAACGATTCCAATTCTTGTACTTTCCATTTTTTTCACAGCAGTTTTGTTTGGCGTATTTGCACTTTTTGCCGGTATGGAAAAAAGTAATGCTCTTTATGTGGCGGGTCCAATAGGAATGGTACCGCTGCTGGTGATTCCGGGGTTTCTTCTTGGAATTTGTTTTGGATATTTTGCAAAGGAAAAAGGCGTTCAATTGATTTATAGAAAAGAATATTGGAATCGTATGGAGATAGATGCCATTACAAGCAGTGCCAGAAAAGACAGACGGATGGATTTTATAACCCGGCTTGTTATGCTTCTTTCCATTTTTTTTACGGTGCTGCTTAGCAGGTGTAACTTGAGATTTGAATCCAATGGTTTTATCGATAATTCTGGTCTTTTTTCTATTAAAGGAGACTATCACCCGTATGCCGATATTGAGCAGGTAATACCCAATGACAAGCATACCTCCTATCTTTTACAGTTGAAGAATGGAAAAGAAATTGATTTATATTTATTTGAAGATCCAGGAACCACCAAAGAACAATTGTTTCCAATTTTAAAAAAGAAAGGCATATTAGTAAAAGAATAAGAAAATTTGAAGATAAGTTCAACCTCATGTCGTTGTATTAAATAGAGAATCATATCAAGCGGATATCTTAAGAAGTTCTTAAGGTCAATTTAAGATGGTATTAAGAATTTTAAGCTATGATGATTAAGAGAAGACGATGGGAGGAAGTACTATGAATATTTTAATTTTAACAGGAAGATTTGGAATGGGGCACTATTCAGCAGCAGAAGCAGTAAGACAAAAGCTTTTAAAAGAAGAAAGCAGTGTGAATATAGATGTCGTTGATATTATAGATTATGTCTTACCAAGAACCGGAGGTGCAGTGTATGGGGGCTTCAATTTTATGGTAAGCAGGTGTTCAAAAATCTATAATTTATTGAATGATGCTGCTGGACGTTACAGCAATGTACCTTTTAAACATGCATTTGTTAAAAAAATGGACCAGCTAATGGATGAGTATAAGCCGGATTTCATTATTGCAACGCTGCCGGTTTGTTCGCAGTATATTTCGGCATACAAGACAATGAAGAAATGTGAGATTCCTCTTTATACATATGTAACGGACATTACTGCTCACGTGGAATGGATTGCACCACATACGGATAGATATTTTGTAGGAGACCAGAGTACAAGAGATACCCTGATTTGCAATGGGGTTGAGGAAAGCAGAATTGTAATATCAGGAATCCCGGTAAAACAGGTTTTTCAAACGACACAGGAAGAAAAAACCAAAAGCCGGATAAAGGAGATTCTGATTATGGGTGGAGGACTTGGATTAGTACCTTCTTCCGACACACTTCTTACCAGACTTTCAGCAGAAAAGCAGATTCACATTACCCTGATTGCTGGGAATAACAAGAGGCTGTATAACAAGCTCAAACACCAGTTTCCGGAGATTACCGTAATTGGATTTACGGACCGTGTACATGAATATATGAAAAAAGCGGATTTAATTGTGACAAAGAGTGGTGGAATTACCACGTTTGAGGCGATTTATACAGAGACACCACTTTATATAATTACACCATTTCTTGCTCAGGAAGCAGGGAATGCCCAATACATAGAAAAATCAGAGATTGGAAAAGTCCTTTGGTCAGAGAAAGAGGATATTGCAAAAGATGTAATTGCGCTACTTTCCGATGAAGGAAGGCTGGCACAGATGCAAAAAAATATGAGAGAGATCAAGAAACAGATGAACACGGCTTCCCCGTTGGCCTTCTATTATGAGAAAGAGGGTAAATTATGTGGATAATTCTGGGACTGATAGTTCTTTCCATCTCCTTGCTTTGGTTGCTATATGGAATAGTTCCAACTTATTATTACAAGGTGAAAGCAGCTTCAGAACGAAAAGAAGAAGAGTTTAAACACCTGTATCTGTCCTTTGATGATGGTGTTGACCGGATTTATACACAGCAGCTACTGGATTTATTAAAACGCTATCAGATTCATGTTACTTTTTTTGTTGTAGCTCGCTATGCACAGGAGAACCCTCAAATTATTCAGCGTATAAAAAAAGAAGGACATTGCATTGCACTTCATTCACTGGCACATGAGAGCGCACTTTTAAAGACTCCCCTTGGGATAAAAAGAGAGCTGGAAGAAAGCATAGCAATTATGGAAAGCCTGGGAGTAAAGGTGACATTATATCGTCCGCCTTGGGGACATTGTAATTTATCTTTGATTCATCAGTTAAAAAAGCACAACATAAAATTAGTACTATGGAATGTAATGGCACAGGATTGGAAAGGTGATTTAACAGCAGACAGGATTGCGCAGCGATTACAGTCAAGGACGGGAAGCGGTGATACAATCTGCCTTCATGATGGAAGAGGCACCAATGGCGCACCGGGTCGTACAATACAGGCATTAACCACAATGCTGGCATTATGGAGCGCGCAGGGATATAGCTTTTTACGAATGGATGAACGATATGAATAGAGAAAAATGGATTAAATTAATAAAAAATGGAGCTTTTTTCTGCATTTTATTTGTTGTGACATTTTATCTTTTGTTTCGAGATAAAAATATGGGAAGTATTTTGCAACTTGCCTCAAAGGTCAATCCTTATTTTTTGATATTGGCAATTGCCTGCATGGGCACCTTTGTTGCCTGTGAGGCTATGAATATCAGAAGAACACTGAACCTGTATCAATATGAGAGCACCTTCTTTACCGCAATACGATATGCCTTTGTAGGATTTTTCTTCAGTTCAATTACCCCGTCTGCATCAGGGGGACAACCCATGCAGGTATACTATATGCATAAGGATGGGATAGAGATTTCACATTCGGTACTTGCACTTATGATTGAATTTGCAAGCTTTCAGTTTGTAACAATTTCAGCAGGCATCATTGGATTTTTCAGTAATATTGAATTTTTCAAACAACAGATGTCGGGGCTTACCTATGTCCTGATTTTGGGACTTTCTTTAAATTGTCTGGTTCTGGCAGCATTAGTACTGGCAATTTTCTCAAAAAAAATACCCGGCATGGTAATCCATGGGGTTACATGTATGATTAAAAAAATGGGTTATAAAAAATGGGAACAGTTTCAAAAGAAAGCCGAAGAGCAGATTCTTTTATATCAGCAGGGAGCACAGACGCTAAAGAAGAATAAAGGAAAGGTGATTCAAATTATTCTGACAACTTGTGTGCAGATCCTTGCCTATCATAGTATTCCATACCTAATCTACCTGTCCTTTGGTTTTCAGGAACACTCCTTTGGAATCTTTTTTG
Organism: Lachnospiraceae bacterium; assembly: GCA_036652735.1. Lineage (GTDB taxonomy): Bacteria > Bacillota > Clostridia > Lachnospirales > Lachnospiraceae > JAGOGN01. The sequence goes on along the minus strand of JAVVVI010000021.1, from coordinate 17,915 downwards.
CAGCACAGGCAGTTCTCTATGTAACGGTCTCCGCAATTCCATTACCCGGAGCAGTTGGAGCCGGAGAAAGTGGGTTTTTACTCTTATTTGCATCCTTATTTCCACTGGGATTTGTGGATTCTGCCATGCTCCTCAGCCGGGGAATTAGTTTTTATTTGTTCCTGGTAATGAGTGGCCTTTTTGTAGGTATTAGAGCAAAGGCAATTCATGCTAAAACACCATCCCTGAAAATCACAGGGGAGTGAGTTCACATAAATTGCCCGTTGTAAAGTTTACTTTTTTTTAGTATCCTTGGTTTCTTTTGCTTTTTCAGCTTCCTCTAATTCTTTCTTAAAGAGGTATTTATCAATTTTTTCCACCATATTGGCAGGCATGGTGCGTGGTACCGGGAAGGCTACGGCATTTGCCATGGTTTCTGTAAATTTCAGAATATATTCAGTGGTTGCTGCAAGACTTTCCGAAGACAGATATTTCATCACGTCATTACGGGAGTGAATAAAAGCACCGCCGTTTGGTGCAAATCGGCAGAAACTAATGGCAGGAATGGAAAGATTGGCATAAGGCATGTTGTCACTGGAATAAATATCCTGTTTTACATTTACCGGGTAGCCATTGGTTTTCATAAAGAAATCCGTGTAGTGAGCAAGGGATTCTTCCGCCGTTACATAGGCAACCTCGGAACCAATAACCGGTCCGGCAACATCAACATTAATCATTAGCACATGTTGGGACAGTTGGTCTTCATGGGCCTTAACATAATGTTTGCTTCCTTCCAGTCCAATTTCTTCGGAACCATACCACATAAAACGAAGGGTTCGTTTGGGAGGATTCTCTTTAAAATAACGCAGTAGTTCCAAATTAATTACAGAACCGGCACCATTATCATATACTCCGGTAGAAAATTCTACGGAGTCATAATGTCCGCCAATAGAGATAACTTCGTCCGGATAGGTGGTTCCTTTCAGTTCGGTACATACATTGTGGGATGTCAGTGTAACATCTTTATTGGTTACCAGAACTTTCACTTTGCTTGCTTTGCGGCTAATAAGCTCAAAGGCATCACAGATCCGGATATTTAGTCCGGTGAGCAGACCTTGGGTGGCTAGGTTTTCACGGATTTTGCAATTACTTAGATCGGTTTCGCTTTTTTTATCAAGAAGGGAACCATCCATTGTGATAAAACCGGCAACGTTTGCCTTAATTAGTTTTTTATAATTCTCCATAGAATTGCGGCCATTAAACAGAACAAATTTGTCACGGGCATTTGCAAGGTTTACCTCATGAAGATCTTCCACATATAGAAAATCGTAGACAGCGCCTTCTTTAGGGGTGTTTTTACAGCATTTGTAAGCAGTTACAGTATAGGACTTCTCATATGGTTCCAATACGGTGAAAGCAGCTTCAATAATAGTAGCATCTTTAATTTCAAAGGGTTCTATGACGGCCGGTAAACCAATTGCTTCAATTTCCTTCTGAATCATTGTAGCGGCGGTGAATTCCTCTTTGGATCCGGCAGTTCTTACAAAACCAATTTTTTTCAAAAAATCCAATTCTCTTTTTCCTGATATTCTCATACGTATCTCCTCTTCTTATTAAATTTATGGTATACATAAGTATAACACTTTTCGTTGAAATTTTCAAAAAAAACAATCAATGGATTTCACATATAATTTAGTCGGTTTTCCTATATACGTTGAATTATAGAGTGATCTGCTGTATGATGCATATATGAAATAGAATATTTTACGAGGAGGAAAATTTATGCTGCAAATGGACGAGATATGCATAAGACCTGTTGAGGAAGAGGATCTGGATACCTTATACAATTGGAATACACAGGAGATTCGAGGGGACTATCAGGAGTGTCAATTTGAATCCCGAAAAAAAATACAACAGGATTTTGAGGAAGATGGATTTTCTTCAGAAAGGTTTCAAATGCTCATGGTGGAAAAGGAAGATCAGCCCATAGGCTTGATTTATCTTAATTTTTATAGAGAAGGTTTAATTATGCTGGGATTGGTACTCACCCCCAATAATTGCAGGCAGGGGATTGGAACAAAAGTATTTGCATTCATTACCGAGTATCTCTTTGAGAATTACCCCATTGTTCGCATTGAGGCGGATACAGATATAAGGAATAAAGGCGCTCAAAGTATATTGGAAAGAGCAGGATTTCAGCAGGAAGGTTTGTTGCGAAAATACAGATATCATCATGGAAGTTATCACGATTCATATCTGTATAGTAAGATTAAAAGTGAACTTTTTTAATTAACGTACCGTTTCTATAGGGGACTGCAGAGCATCTGTAATTCAGTAATATGCTCGGCAGGATTTTCCGATTGATGAATATCTACCCATAACAGTTCTAAAACAGAATCTACAGGAGTTAGGTTCTGTTTTTTTGCATAGTTTATTAGTTTTGGAATATAAATGGCATTTTGTTGGCAGGGTCCGTGGTAGGAAAGGGTGAGATAGGTTCCCCCTTTAAGAATCTCATCTCCTGCTTCATCAATAATAAATACGCTTTTATAGCCACGATATTTTTTTTCTTTTATTTTATCAAGAGAAATAACAGAACCTATGCGGTTATTTCCAATGATGTAAAGGCTGTTGGGATCACGGTTGAGAAGACGTTTAATAAGCATATCCATCTCCTCATCGGTTTCATAGCCGGAGTGAATCGAGTAACAGCGTCGATCCTTAAGGGTAATCTGCTGAACTTGTTCGGTTACCTGGAGTTTAGATTCCTGTAAGGTGGAAATTCGTGTTTCAACATCTTCCTTCAGACCATTGAGAAGTGCAATCTTGGAATTGATGGCATTTAATTCATCTTCCAGAAGCTTTTCAGTGGAAGCAATACTTCTGTGTGCTAAATAGTTCTTAATTTGCTCCATAGAAAAATCTAATTCACGCATATCACGAATTACATTCAAACGCCACAAGTCACAGAGACGGTACAGGCGGTATCCGTTTTCACCCCTGGTGGGAGTGAGAATTCCAAGTTCTTCGTAATAGCGCAGAGAATCCGTCCCAATATGGTAGAGCCTTGATATTTCACCGATTTTAAATAAATCCTTCATTTTTTTCCCTTTCAAATTAAAAATGTAAATATTTGTTAATTGGCCTTGACATTAGTATTATACCAAGGTTTATACTTGTTAAGCAAGGGAATTCCCAATAGTTAAGAAAAGAAATGAGGTTTAAACATGAAATTAGAAGGAAAATCTTTAAAAAGAGATTTCCTAAGGTACATTATTCCATCCATCGTAGCACAGTGGGTTTTTACACTGTATACAATAGTTGACGGTATTTTTGTGGCACAAGGAGTATCTGAAATGGCATTAACAGCAGTAAATATATCAATGCCATTTACAACAGCACTTTTTTCCGTTTCCATATTATTCGCAGTTGGAAACTCAACGGTCGTGGCAATTGCTTTGGGAGCAAAGAAATTAAAGGAAGCCAATCATGCATTTACACAAAATTTAGTATTTCTTGGTATTCTATCTGTTATTATTTCAGCATTAGTGCTGCTGAACCTAAACAGTATTGTTGATTTCTTAGGAGCAACAACGGCAACCAGGCAGTATATCAAGGAATACGTTGGAACCATAGCCCCATTTGCCATCGTGTTTGTGTTCTCTTATTCATTTGAGATGTTAATCAAGACAGACGGTTTCCCCAAAAAGGCAATGATGATTGTTGTATCGGGAGCAGTATTGAACTGTATCTTGGATTACATATTTGTAATGGTACTCCATGAAGGAGTATTTGGTGCAGCATTTGCAACCGGTATTTCACAAACCGTTGTGTGTGTTCTTTATTTGGCACATTTTTTAAGTAAACATAGTACCTTAAAATTCTCAAAGTTCCGCTGGAAGTGGGCATTAATTTTAAGAGAGTTTAAAAATGGAATGTCTTCCGGACTGATTGAATTCTCCTCCGGATTCTACATATTCATCTTTAACCAGATGATTATCTGGAATTTACATGAGAATGCCTTGGTAAGCTTTTCTGTTATTGCGTACGTAAATGCATTGGTGGTTATGTCAATGGCAGGAATTGCACAGGGAGGCCAGCCTTTGATCAGTTACTACTACGGACAGGAACGATTTGACAAGTGTAAAAAATTACTGCGTTATGGACTTGTTGCGGCAGGCGTTATGGCAGCAGCCTTTATGGGTGTGTACTTTATTGGTACAAACTTGATTATCAGTATGTTTATATCAGAAAAGCTGGTTGCACTTCGGGAATATACAGCAACTGTTTTCCGAATCTTCAGTCTGTCTTATTTAGTAGTTGGATTTAATATTGTAATCGGTGGCTATTTTACAGCGAGAGAAAAGCCATTCCAGGCATTTACCATCTCTCTCTCCAGGGGCTTTATCTTAATTGTATTGAGTCTGTTCTTAATGACTGCAATCTTTGGAGGAGAAGGAATCTGGTGGGCTCCATTAGTATCGGAATCAATTTGTTTGCTGCTTTCACTTTGGTTTTTAAAAAGGGCAAAGAAAACATCTGAGATCAAACCTGCATAAGCACGGTCAGTATGTTTAAGCTAAAATGATAGAAAGTTGGTTTTATAGACTTTCTATCATTTTTTTGCGTTCAGGGAAAGGGCACTCTATATAAAAAAATAAAAAATACTTGACAAAAAAATAAAAAGTTGTATTATTGTATTAAGCACCTAATACAACGATACAATGGAGGAATGCTTATGAGCTTTGAATTTAATAATCAGCGACCCATTTATGTACAGCTGGTAGAACAAATCAAGGGGTTGATTTTATCCGGTGAGTACAAAGAACGGGAAAAGCTTCCATCAGTAAGGGAACTGGCAACAGAATTTTCCGTTAATCCCAATACCATGCAGAAGGCATTAGCGGAGTTAGAGACCATGGGCCTTATATTCACGGAGCGTACAAATGGAAAATATGTCAATGCAGCCCCGGAGCTGGTGGAACAATTAAAGGAAGAGATGGCAGAAGAAAAGACCGATGATTATTTGAAGGAAATGAAGGAAATTGGTTATAGCTGTGAAGAGACAATTGAATATCTAAAAAGGAGGAGGCAGTAAAAATGGATTTATTAACATGCAATGGATTATACAAAAATTATGGAAAAAAAGAAGTCTTAAAGGATATTAACCTGACGATACCAAGGGGTAAGATTATTGGTCTTTTGGGAAAAAATGGGTGTGGAAAAACCACATTGATTAAGACAATCAATGATTTGCTCGTTCCAACCAAGGGAGAGATTAGAATAAAAGGAGAAAAAATAGGAATCGAGGGTAAGAAAATCATATCTTATTTACCGGAACGAACCTATCTTGATTTGAACTTAAGGGTAGATGAAGTTATAACATATTTTAAGGATTTCTATGAGGATTTTGATCAGGAACGAGCACATACATTACTGGAAAAACTAGGGATTAGTTCCAAAGACCATCTGCGTACCATGTCCAAGGGAACACGGGAAAAAGTACAGTTGGTGCTTGTTATGAGCCGCCGGGCAGAACTCTATATATTGGATGAACCAATTGGCGGAGTGGATCCGGCAACCAGGGATTATATTCTGGACACCATTATGAAAAACTTTAATGAAGGATCCAGTATTCTTTTATCCACTCATTTAATTGCAGATGTGGAACGGGTTCTGGATGAGGTTATTTTTATGGAAGATGGACGCATTCATTTAACAGCAAATGCAGATGAATTAAGAAATAAAAGGGGAAAATCCATTAATGAGATTTTTAGGGAGGAGTTCAAATGTTAGGAAAATTAATGAAACACGACGGTAATGCAATGAATAAATCCATAGTACCATATTATGGAATTTTGGTTTTAATGGCAGTAATAGCAAGAGTTTGCGGAGAAGTTGGGAAGCATTTTGCAGTAATGAAAGTAATCAATACCTTTCTAGTTGCATTAGTGGTTATTGGCATGATTGGAATCATGTTATTCAGTGGGTTTACCGTAATTCGCAGATATTATAAGAATACACTTAGAGATGAAGGCTATTTAACAAACACACTTCCAATAAAGCGTTCCAACATTGTTGTGTCTAAAGTGATTTGGTCTTTGGTGTATGGCATTCTGGGCATATTTATGATTGTTCTGGTATTTGGAATTGTGTTTTACAGTAAAGATGTGATGAGTGTTTTAAAGGGAATGGGAACCGAGATGGCAGCAGGATTTGGAGTATCACTGCCGGTATTGGCTATATCCGCAATTATATGGGCAGAACTATACTTCGTAGCATATATATTAATTATTATGGCAGGAATGTCTATTGGTCAGCGATTTAATGATAAAAAACTAGTCTGGTCAGTAGTAATCAGCATTGTAATTTATTATGTATATCAAATTGTAGCAGTGATTGTGCTGGGACTGTCCCTCTTTTTAAGAGGAAATATAATGGAAGAGTTCAGTAAGAGCATGCCAAGTACCGGATTACTCCAAATGATTTTTCTTTTAATGGGTGGTCTAACCATTCTACTTATGATCGTTTGCTACCTAATTTCCTGTCAGAGTGTAAAGTATCATTTGAATTTGGAATGATCTATAAAATTCGTTGACAGTCCTCTGAACACCAATTATAATAAAGGAGAAAAATAATTCAAAAATCTTTTAACATATTCATACAGATGGGGAAAACTGTGTTATAATTATTGTAATTATAAAAAGAAAGAGGGTATCCTATGAGCCACAAAATTATTTGCATCAGCCGTGAATTTGGAAGCGGAGGACATATTATAGGCGCAAACATTGCAAAAGAGCTTGGAATCGGATTTTATGATAAGAATTTGCTGGAAATTGCAGTGAAATATGGTGAAATCAAATCAGGTGCATTGGATCGCGCGGATGAAAAAGCAACGCGTCCATGGTTCTATAAATTGCTGTACGAAGGAAATGACAGGGTGGAAAAAGAAAAACCTGCATCCGAGACCTTATTTCAATTACAAAGAGATGTAATTAAGAAAATAGCCCAGCGGGAAGATTGTGTAATAGCAGGGAGATGTTGTGCAGATACACTTCAGAATGAAGATGTTAAAATGTTAAGTGTATATATTCTTGCACCAACGGAGTATAGAATACAGCGTAAAATGGAGCAGGAACAGATTACTGAAATGCAGGCAACGGTTTTGGTTCGAAGGGTTGATAAGGAACGAGAAAGTTATTATAATTATTATACACATAAAGAATGGGGCAATCCATTGAACTATGATTTGTGCCTGAATAGTGAGCGAATTGGTACCGCTAAGATTGTAGAGATTTTAAAGGACTGTTACGAGAAAATGTAATATGTGTTCAAGTGTCAATAGGTATTGAATGAGACGGATTTGACCTCCCACCCTTGTGGGAGGTTTTATGTTAAGGAGGAGTGATGAAAATGGACTATACCGTAGCACTGAATGAAGAGAGACATGCGTTGCAGCTCATTGATCAAACCAAACTACCCACTGAAACGTGTATACTATATCTGAGTGAATTAGCAGAAATCAGAGAGGCCATATATAGGCTAAAGGTACGAGGAGCACCTGCTATTGGAGTGGCAGCGGCCATCGGTATTTATCTGGCGGCAGATCGCTTTAGGGAGTCAGACTACGCAGAATTTTACCGACAATTTAAAAAGGACAAGGAATACCTAAATGCATCCAGACCAACAGCGGTTAATTTATCCTGGGCATTAGCACGAATGGAAGGAATTGTAATTTGCAATGCGGAAAAGTCTGTGGCAGATATTAAAGAAGCCTTGCACATGGAAGCAAAGAAAATCTGGAAGGAAGATATTGAAGTCTGCAAAAAAATAGGAGAATATGGACTGGAGCTGCTAAAGCCCGGAGATGGAATTCTGACTCATTGCAATGCAGGAAGCCTTGCAACGGTAACCTATGGAACGGCAACGGCACCAATGTATCTTGGTCATGAACAGGGGTATGCATTTCGGATTTTTGCAGATGAGACCAGGCCACTTTTACAGGGAGCACGACTGACTGCCTATGAATTGCAGGAAGCAGGTATGGATGTAACCTTGATTTGTGACAATATGTCCGGATCGGTTATGAGAAATGGATGGGTGAATGCTGTATTAGTAGGGTGCGACCGAGTGGCAGCCAATGGAGATACCGCCAATAAGATAGGAACAGCCATGGTGGCACTTGCAGCAAAAAGATATGGCATACCATTTTATGTGTGTGCACCCAGTTCAACCATAGATTTTACAACAGCAACCGGAAAAGAGATTGTTATAGAGCAGCGTTCACCGGAGGAAGTTACAAATATGTGGTATGAAAAACCAATGGCACCGGAGGGCGTTAAGGTGTATAACCCTTGCTTTGATATTACCGATGCGGATTTAATCAGTGGAATCATAACGGAATATGGGACGATTGTACCTCCCTTTCAGGAAAATCTGAAAAAGCTGCAAGAATAAAACGAGGAAGAAGAGAGTATGACTACAATTTATTACGTTCGCCATGCGGAGCCGGATTATAGCTGGAAAGAAGATGCGGGAAGACCCCTGACCAAGAGTGGAATGCGGGCAGTAAAAAAAGTGGATAAAGTATTTCGCCATATTCAGATTGACAGAATTTTATCCAGTCCCTACCGGAGAAGTATCACTACAATTCAAAGTCTTGCAGATAGTAGACATATGATAATTGAGACAGACAGCCGGCTGCGGGAACGGGAATCCGGCATAAAGGGAAATATAAAAAAAGAATTTTATAAAAGATGGGGCGATTTTTCTTATCACGAAGAAGGCGGAGAGAGTCTGGAAATGACTCAAAAGCGAAATATAGAAGCGATTACAGAGATTCTTGAAAAGTATCCGGGAGAAACAATTGTGATTGGAGGACATGGAACAGCATTATCCACCATTTTAAATTATTACGATCCGGACTATGGTGTAGCAGATTTTTATCGAATGATTCATTTTCTGCCATATGTTGTCAAACTGGAAATGGATGGAAAAAGGTTATTACACAAGCAGGAGATTTTAATTGTAAATAAAAGCTTTAAACGAACTGCTTTAGCAGCAGTGAAGAAAATAAAGAGAAAACTAAGGGGGATTGAAGGTGAGTAATACAGTAAGGGGAAAAATAGTAAATGTGATTATGGTGTCTATAGGCTGTATTGCCTTTGCAGCAGGGATAGCTTTATTTTTGGATCCAAATCGTTTGGCACCGGGAGGCACAGCCGGTATTGCAATTATTATAAATCATATTACTACGGTACAGATTGGAACGATTATCTTGATTATTAATATACCAATTCTTATTTTTGGGTGGTGGAAATTCGGAACAAAGTTTATGATTTTAACAGTTTATGCAACGGTACTTTCTTCTACGATGATGAATGGAATGTCAACAATTATGAAGAATCGACCTTTAATTACGGACGATCCCTTCCTAGCAGGTGTTGCAGGTGGTACGCTTATGGCATTGGGAATGGGAATTATCTTTCGCAATGGAGCTACAGCAGGTGGATCCGATGTTCTGGTGAAAGCACTCAGGCAAAAATTTCCGCATATAAAGACCGGTACCATTTATATTATCTCAGATTTTATGATTATTCTAACCTCAGCGTTGATTTTTAAGGATATTGAAACGGCGCTCTATGCAGGAATAACGGTGGTGGTGAGTAATTTTGTTCTGGATGCTGTCTTATATGGAAGCGACGGGGCAAAACTCTTATATATTATCAGTGATAAGTCGAATGTCATTCAGAAAAGAATCGTTGCGGAGCTTGGAATCGGATTAACAAATCTTCGGGCAGAGGGAGGATATTCGGAAGAAGATCGGGATGTTCTAATGTGTGTAACCAGAAAACTGAATTACTCTAAGATTCGTCAAATTGTAAGAGAGGAAGACGAAGCAGCATTTTTAATTGTGTCCGGTGCCAGTGAAGTCTTTGGATATGGATACAAAGATCATTTTATGGAAGAGATTTAAGGTAGTGATGTAAATAAATAAGATTATAGATTAGTAAAAAGCTTCCCTTCGTGTGAGGGGAGTTTTTTTATTAAAATCATACAAGATTAAGGATAAAACAGGTATGCATATCAAGACAATATAGCTATTATATACAAAAAATAATATAAAAAGATATAAAGTGTCATAAAATTAGGGACCAGACGTTACTTATATAGAAGACAAAGTAGAACTGTAATGATTTTGAAAGGGGGATTTCTAAATGCCAAGAATTGAGATAACAGATCAGCTTTTGAAAAGCATAACGAAAGCTGCAATGGAACTAGATTATGAATCATATGTAAATCGACCCAAACATCATTTTTCACATTGCTTTCGAAAAAAGATGAGACAAGACAGTGAGGTTCAGCAAAAGAATCAAAAAGAATTGTATGTATATAATCGGAGGTTTAGTGGCAGAAGAGCCATTCTTCTGATTGCTGTTTTAGCTATAATAATGGGTATGACAGCATTTGCCGTATCACCATTTGTAGAGCAATTAGGCAATTTAAAATTTATCGGACATCCGGGTTATATGGAAATTGAAGTTACGGACGGAGGCGCAGCAAAAGATGGGTTTGTTGCTTATGTACCGACAGAAATACCGGAAGGGTACGAACTGCACGAAAAGGATAGTCTATATTCGGAAATGACAGTGAAATTAGAATATGATGATGGTAAAAACAAATTGTATTATGAACAAACAGATAAAACAGTAGTAAAAACAATAGGAATATCGAATAAAAATATGGAAAAAGAAAAGATAGCAGTAATAGGAGAAGAGGGCTATTATATAGCGGATGAAAAAGATAACACTGTTATTGTGGAAAAAGGAGATTATATATTTAGTCTTTCCGGAGCATTACCCAAAGAGGAGTTGATTGAAATTTTAAATAGTATTGAACAGAAAAAAAACTAAGTTATAATACACAAAAATCCAGTATATAATCAAAGAAAATGAGAAAAAAGTTGTGCATAAAGACGAAAAGAAAAAGAATCAGAAGAAAAGTGTCACGTTTTATATATTCAAGCGTTTCTTAAGTATAGGGCCTATGAAAACTATATAAAAAAGTAAAAAGGAGAAAAGAATGAAAAAAGTACTTATGGGAGTGATTGTACTCGCTTGCTTATTTGGAATGTTACCGGTGATTCCATCTAAGGCTGAAGAAGTTACGAATCCGGAGATCGTTATTGAGGAGCCGGTGGTTACAGAACCGGAGGAACCGGGCAGTAATCTGGGAGAAATCGTGGCACCGCAACCAAGATGGGCAAATATTATCAGTTGTCGGGCAATGATTGGTGGAAGTGGATCACGTGTTATCTCAGAATCATCCATTAATTGCAATAAAGTATGTTCCATTACGATAACAATGGAATTACAGAGAGTTATCAGCGGAACCTGGATGGAAGTTCGCACCTGGAGCGAGACCGTTCATTCCGACAGCGCATTTCTGAGTAGAACCATTACTACGGCAACCAATTCTCAGTATCAGGTGCTTACAAGATTTAGTGCCAATGGGGAGAAAGCAAACGCTTCCAGTTCTGTATTGCACAATTAGAATATACCAGGTCTGCTCCCTTTTTGCCGGCACATGGAAGCTTTCAAACTTATAGAACACCACTGAGAGTAAGTAGTCGGGTCCTTCCCTAAGGGAGCAGTTTTAATAGTTTGTATTGGGTTAGATGAAAAATAAATGAGAAAAGAGAATGGAGAGAACGCAACATGCAAAGCAGAAATCTAGTATACCTTCTTTTAAACAAAAAGGGGGAACCTATTTATGTTGGAAAAGTGCTTGAAACAGGATGCGAGATATGTGGGGACAACGTAGCAGACTGGATTCAGGAAGTTAATAAAGTGAAAGTGATTGATTGTCGTAAGAATAGAATCATGAGTTGTATTGAACTGTATTATTTAAAAATATTTCAACCGATTCATAACATAAAGGATGAGTTTGAAGAAGATTATTGTCTTCAGATTCCCTATAATTTCCCGGAAAAAGAAATGTCATTTGAGGAATTTTTATATAAATATAATTCAGGCAATAAAGCGTACTAGAGGTCATTGTATACATAATATAGATAGTAACAGCTTCTTTAAGGTGATTCCGAAAGTGAATATAAGCCCTCAAAAAACTGTTTAACTATAAATAGAAATCACAGCTGCCGGAAAAGTAAAGGTAATGGGATGCTTAAGGTTTTTCTTGTGATTTCAAAGTTCATAATTCCGTATTGGCTGGTAGGACTAAAAGGGGTTGTCGTTTTATGATTGTAAAATCGTGAAACGACAGCCCTTTTAAACGTATAGAATAATCAATAAGCCAGTAATTCACTAAAAGCTTTTACAGCAAAACGATCCGTCATTCCGGATATGTAATCCAGTATTGCCTGGATATAAAGGGTATTAAGCTCTAGGTTACCATAGATTTTAACATTTTCACATTTAAGTGCTAAATTCTTTAAATCCCCTTCCGGCACAATAGAAGGATTGCAATAGCGGGCAAGCCATGTCTCAAAGGACGTAATCAGTGTGGGATAGTAGGGTCTTAATCTTTCCAACTTTCCCCAGGAATGTTCTTCATCATAGGAATCCAGTAGTATTTGAAAGAGCTGTGTGATAACTAATTTGGAATACTCCTTAAAGGGAGTAAAGCGTTTATGCCCATAAATATACTGATAATTAAAGTCCTTGATATCGTTTAACTGCTTCAAAAATTTATCACTGAGACAAATGCCTGCACTGGGGGAGCTGTTCTTGCAAATATCTATAATTAAATTATGCATAATAACGGTGGTATTCAAGGCATTCACATCATTGGCACGAGCCATTTTAACCAGTTGGTTCTTCTGTTCATCGTCTAAAAATCCTAAGCTAATGGCATCTTCAATATCTCTTCCAACATAGGCTATTTTATCAGATATTTTTACAACACAGCCTTCCCAGGTAGCGGGTTGATATTGCCCCGGATGTTGAAAATCCTTAAGATCCATAAGACTGGTTCGTGGACGAAGACCATTCTCATCCACTTCTCCGCAGTGAGAGATAATGCCATCCCGAACGGCATAAGTTAAGTCCAAATTCTTAAATATATTGTAGTTATCTTCTAACAGTTCGACTTCATCAACAAAATGTAGGCCGTTTTGTTCGTGCCAGAAGTCTTTTCCCAGATGGGTTAGGCTTAAGGTGCGAATAACAGATTCTCCCTGATGCCCAAAGGGTGCATGTCCAAGGTCATGTCCCATGGCAATTGCTTTGGTTAATTCATCATTCAGTCCCAGGTATTTTGCAATGGTATTGCTTACCGAGTCCACATGGGCAACGTGTTCCATGCGCGTGCAGATATGGTCGTTGTCAATATTGTAAAAAACCTGAGTTTTATGCTTGAGGCGGCGATAGGCAAGGGAATGTAAGATGCGTGTGTAATCTCGTGCAAAGGGAGTGCGCACATCATCTTCCCGATTATATAATTGGGATGCGCGTCGGGTGAGAGCCTCCCAGTCGGAATGGCTAGTTGTGGCTGACACAGTTCTAAAATTATTTTTACCCATAAAAGTTACCTCCATGAATTCATTATACTGCTTTTTAAGGAAAAAGCTAGAATTTTCAAATTGTTTCTGCTATAATTTATAGGTATACATAGTTCATACGTACGAGAAAACAATGGAGGGGATATGAAGACAAAATCAAATTTATGGACGAAGGATTTTACAATTATAACGGCTGGAACAGTGGTATCCTTATTGGGCAATTCGATTGCGGGCTTTGCAATGGGACTCTTGGTTCTTGATCTTACCGGTTCTACTTTGTTATATGCGCTTTATATGTTCCTCTATACGGCTCCAAGAATTATTATGCCAATAATATCAGGACCTCTTCTGGATAAGTTCTCCAGGAAGAAGGCAATTTATATGTTGGACTTTTTATCGGCGGCAATGTATGCATTGTTTGCAGCAGTTCTTTTTTTCGGCGAATTTCAATTCTGGATTCTTGCGGTAGGCTGTGTTGTTTTAGGCTGCGTGGATAGTGTATATCGTGTGGCATATGACAGCTTTTATCCCATGCTGATTACAGAGGGAAACTACTCAAAAGCGTATTCTGTATCCAGCGTATTAGAGACACTGACAGCGGTAATGGTTCCGGTTTCAGCAGTTTTGTACAATACCATTGGAATTGCACCTTTATTTCTGGCAAATGCTATAAGCTTTTTTATTGCGGCAGTGATGGAGACAAGAATAGAGAAAAAAGAAGAGTATACAGAAGTTCGAACAGAGAGATTTACGTTAAATCGATATAAAAAAGATTTTATGGAGGGCGTGAATTATTTAAAGGCGGAAAAGGGATTATGGGCCATTACCCTTTACTTTGCTTTTTCATCCATGGCAGGTGCAGCGTCAGGAGTGATAGGGCTACCTTATTTCAAGTCAGCATTTGCTCCCCATGGTGAGTACGTGTTTATTTGCGTTTGGGGATGTGCAATTATTGGACGAATGATTGGAGGATCCATTTATTATAAATTCAAATGGCCGGCAAGTAAGAAGTTCTCAATTGCGCTTTTTGTGTATGCGGCAACTTGTCTCATTGAAGGAACCTATTTATTTACACCGGTAAAGGTTATGATGGTTCTGTGCTTCTTGAGTGGAGTGCTGGGAGTGACCTCTTATAATATTCGAATTTCGGCGACACAAAGTTATGTGCCGGATGAACGAAAAGGAAGATTCAATGGAATGTTTGAAATGATGATGACTCTCGGAGCCATGATTGGTCAATTGACTTCAGGCGCAATGACCGTTGTTGTAAGAGAGAGAATTGTGTTAAGTATATTTATGGGAATTAATTTCCTTGCAGCATTGTGGATTATCGGAAGAAATAAATCACATGTTGCACCAATTTACAATAGACATGCATAGACAGGAGAAGAAACATGGAGATATATATTGCAGATGCATTTACGGATAAGGCCTTTTCCGGTAACGCAGCAGGTGTTGTGCTACTTACGGAAGGGGAGATATTAAAGGATTCCATAATGAGAAAACTGGCTGCGGAGCTCAAACATTCCGAGACAGCGTTTGTGGAAAAAATTGGACCCAAGGCATTTAAGATACGGTACTTCACCCCGGAGGCGGAAGTGGAACTTTGTGGGCATGCAACCATTGCGGCTTTTGGTGTGATGAGAGATTTGGAGAGGATTCCAATTGGCAAGTATAAACTGGTAACGCTGGCGGGGAAGCTTGAGATTGAAGTTGCAGAAAAAGAAGTCTGGATGGACATGGCATTTCCGGTGGAAAGAAGAACGTTCACCAAGGAGGAAGCAGCAGAGATGTATGCAGCCTTTTCCCTGGATCCATTAGTAATGCCTCCGGATCTGGTTCCAAAGGCAGTCAGTACCGGACTGTGTGACATTATGCTTCCGGTGTCAAATCTACTATATCTTGAGCATGCAAGAATGGATAAAGAGGCAGTTATTGAATTGTCCAAACGTCATAATGTAGTTGGTTTTCATATCTTTTGTCTGACGGATGAAGTGACGGCTCATTGTAGAAATTATGCACCTTTGTATCGCATTGATGAGGAAGCGGCAACGGGAACCTCCAGTGGAGCTTTAACCTATTACCTTTATCGCTATGGCTTAATTAAAAATGGAGAAGAGAATACGTTTATCCAAGGTGAGACAATGAAAAAACCCTCCGCAATTAAGACCATTTTATTGCGGGAGGGTAAGAAATATCGGATAAAAGTCGGTGGGAATGCCACGATTGTTATGAGGGCACGTTTGTACGGCTCCGCCGGTATCGATTAAAATAATATACAAAAATGGAGATTACAACAATTCCAATTGCGATGCCCAGGGCTGCATAAAGTGTGTTTTGACCATACTTTGCGAACTGGGCTTTATTATTTGTAACCAGGGCGTTGGTGGTGTAGTATAAGGAACCTCCGGGCACAAGGGGAAGGATAGAGGGTATCAGGTAAATAGTAGCAGGGCATTTGGTATAACGGGCCAATGCCTCAGCATAGGCGGTAACAACAATTGCAGAGAGCATGGATATAGTAAAAATATTAGTAATCTGAGTTGCAATCACGATATAAGAGATCCAGGATATTGCACCACCCAAACCACAGAGCAAGATTTTACTTCGTTGTGCGTTATATAGAATGGCGAATACGGAGCAGGCAATAAAAGCGGCTCCAATTTGTAATAATTCTTTCATTAAAAGCTGCCTCCAATCAATAATAATGGTATAGAAAATCCCACGGCAATTGCAATTGCAACCAGGAGAGATTCAATGAGTCGAAGTAAGCCGGAGATAATATTGCCACATAGCATATCACGAATTGAATTTGTAAACACCATGCCCGGAATAAGAAGCATAATGTTGCCAATCATGATTTTGTCAAGATTTGAACCAATGCCAATGGTGTAGAGGAAAAGACCAAGGGTTCCGGCAATTGCGGAACAAACTACAGTATGAGCAATACGGTTCATCTCCTGCATTTTGGAAAACTGTCCAAAAAAATACATGAAGATTGCAACAAGAGAAGATGCGATGCAATCAAGAAAGTTCCCACCGAAGAAGCAGGCGAATGCTCCACCACCAATCATAAAGCATAGGCAGCGAACCCAGGCAGGTGTCACGGGTTCTTCCTGACTAAGGAGCTCTATTCGGTCAAGGATAGCAGATACACCCGGTTTTTCGGTGCAGATATAACGGGAAAGCTTGTTTAACTGTTCTAAATGTGAGAGGTTGTTATTATAGGAATATACCCTCCGTGTCTGTGTAATTATTTTCCCATTTGGAGCAAGGAGGGATACAAAGATAAATTCAGTAATAGAAAATACGTTTACCTTCTTAAATTCATATGCCTTACAGATACGAAGTAAAGTGTCTTCTACACGATTAATCTCGGCACCACTCATTAGCATCTCTTCCGCAATATCCAGTGTGAGTGACAGAAGATATTCCGGATCGTGTTGAGAACGGGCTTCTTTGGGGTCAATTCGGTGTTCCATTACATCCACCCTCCATCCAACGTAATAATTTGTCCGGTTAAATAACTTTGACCGGAAGAAATGGCCAGAGCCAGGTCGGCAACTTCTTCCGGGAGACCAAATCGTCCACTTGGAATCTCTTCTTCTAATGCCTGCCGTTCTTCCTCTGAAAAACATTGATTCATGTCGGTGTCAATAACACCACAGGATATGGCATTGACTTGAATATTACTGGGTGCCAGTTCCTTGGCAAGGGCCTTGGTAAAAGCATTAATCCCGCCTTTTGAAGCAGAATAAGCAACCTCGCAGGAGGCACCCACATTGCCCCATACGGAAGAAATGTTCAGGATTTTACCGGATTTTTGGTGGACCATATTGGGAATTGCCAGCTTTGAGGTGTAAAAAGCAGAAGTTAAATTCACTGCAATTATTTCATCCCAGGTAGTAATAGGCAGTTCACTTAACAGTCCAATATGGGAGACGCCTGCATTATTTATTAAAATGTCCACGCCACCAAAACGGTTGTTGATCTCTCGGAACATTTTTTCTACAAAGGTGAAGTCGGAGATATCACCTAGGAAGTATTCACATGAAATAGAAAAAACCTTTGTCAGTTGATTCTTTAAGTCTTTCAGTAATGTAAGATTTGTTTTTGAATTAAGGATCACGGTGTAGTTTTCCTGAGCAAATTTAAGGGCAATGGCACGGCCAATTCCCCTAGAGGCTCCGGTTACCAAAACAGTTCTGGGAGTCATACAAACATACCTTCTTTCCTTTATTATATAGGATGGAATCCTAGGATTTTTGATTCTTTAATTTTAACACGTATTTCTAATTGGAACAATCAAAAGAATAAAAATATGATTTACATACTTGCGTTAAAATGATATAATGCATATATCCTGTTTTTGGTATCAGACATTAAAAAATGGTGATAACTTATCTCAAGATAAAAG
>JAVVVI010000020.1:0-40099 GCA_036652735.1 Lachnospiraceae bacterium | reverse complement strand
TAAAATATTCATACCTTCTCCTCTCGGACTCTTATTACTCTTTACAGGTTCTATTATACCAAATTATGGACAGGTAGTACAAGACAAAAGTATGAACTTTCTGTTACCGTTTCTTCCTTATACAAAATATCCGGGCACAATAACTGTGTCCGGATAGTCTTTCATTTACTGAATGAGACATTTCTCATAGATTCCTGCCTCTTTAATTGCTTCCACCAATGCCTCTCCAATTTTATCAGGTGTGGATGCAACATATGCTCCAACGGATTCCAGCGCTGCAATCTTTCCAGCTGCAGTTCCTTTTCCTCCTGAAATAATTGCTCCGGCATGACCCATACGCTTTCCCTTTGGTGCTGTCTGTCCGGAAATAAAAGCTGCAACAGGTTTAGTCATATGTGTTTTAATATACTCCGCTGCTTCTTCTTCACCGGTACCACCAATTTCACCAACTAAAATCACCGCATACGTATCCGGATCATTCTCATATAGCGCTAATACATCGGTAAATCTGGTTCCTCTGATTGGATCTCCACCAATTCCAACTGCACTGGACTGTCCTATGTTACGGACAGACAACTGGTTAATTGCTTCATACGTCAGCGTTCCTGAACGAGATACAATTCCCACATGTCCCTTCTTGCAGATATATCCAGGTAAAATTCCGACTTTGCATTCATCCGGTGTAATGAGTCCCGGACAGTTTGGTCCCAGTAAACGCGTCTTCTTACCAACTAAATAAGTCTTTACTTTTGCCATATCCAATACCGGAATTCCCTCTGTAATACAAACAACCAATTCAATTCCTGCATCCACCGCTTCAAAAATTGCATCTGCTGCATAACTTGGGGGCACGTAGATAATCGAAGTATTTGCCTGTGTTGCTTTTACAGCTTCCTTGACCATATCGAATACAGGAACTCCCAAGATCTTCATTCCACCTTTTCCGGGTGTTACGCCTGCAACTACCTGGGTTCCGTACTGTATCATCTGCTCTGTATGAAACTGTCCCTGCTCTCCGCTGATTCCCTGAACAACTAGACGGGTGTCCTTATTAATTAAAATACTCATTCGTTTCCACCTCCATCAAGTTCTCTGACTTTATCCGCACAAATCTTTGCCGCTTCCGCCATATCTTCCGCTGAAATAATTGCCAATCCTGATTTTTTAAGAATCTCTTTGCCCAATTCCAGATTGGTTCCTTCCAAACGAACAACCAAAGGTACATTAATATCTATTTTCTTTGCCGCTTCCACAATTCCTTCTGCAATTACGTCACACTTCATAATTCCACCAAAAATGTTAACCATAATTGCTTTTACATTTTTGTCGGAAAGTAAAATTTCAAAAGCACCTGCTACTTTTTCCTTGGTTGCACTTCCACCTACATCAAGGAAGTTTGCCGGCGTTCCACCAAATTTTTGAATAATATCCATGGTTGCCATTGCAAGTCCGGCTCCGTTAACCATGCATCCAATACTTCCATCTAAAGAAATATAGTTTAAATCATAGCGGGAAGCCTTTACTTCTTTTGGATTTTCTTCTTCTAAATCTCGCATAGCTAAAATATCTTTGTGACGGAACAATGCATTGTCATCAAAATTAATTTTCGCATCCAGTGCCAGAAATTTTCCTTCTTCTGTTATTACCAATGGATTAATCTCTACCAATGAACAGTCTTTTTCCATAAATAAACGATTAAGATTACCAAGCATTGCAATAAATTCATTGGCCATCTCTTTTGGTATTCCCATACCTTTTACAATATTTCTTCCGTGGTATGATTTATAACCGGTACTTGGTGAAATTGGTTCCTTTATAATTAATTCCGGACGTGTCTCACTAATTTCTTCGATCTCAGTACCACCTGCTGCTGAGGCAATAATTACCAGACCGGCAGACTCATTATCAAGCGTAATACTTAAATAATATTCGTTCTTTATATTCGCAGGTTCTTCTATTAAAACTTTGCGAACAATTTTACCCTCCGGACCTGTCTGGTTTGTTATCAGGTTCATTCCCAGCATCTCTTCCGCTACTTCTTCCGCCTCTGCAGAATTCTGTGCAAATTTCACTCCGCCTGCTTTTCCTCGTCCACCGGAGTGAACCTGTGCCTTTACAATGCACTTTCCGCCCAGTAATTTTGCAGCTTCCCATGCTTCTAAAGCATTATGAGCTACTACTCCTTTTGATACCGGTATGTTATAACTTGCCATAAGCGATTTCGCTTGATATTCATGAATCTTCACGTTGCCCTCCTACTTTATGAGTGCAGCACCTTCTTGAAGGGCTTTCTCATTAATTGCTTCTGTTCCCTTTGGAACATGTCCTAATACTGCAGTTTTTAGCTGCTCTTCTGTTACTAAATTCAATAATTTATTGATTGCACCCACAGCAACAATATTGGCAGTAAAAGCCTTGCCGACTTTTTCAACTGCTGTTGCTAAAATTGGTGCTTTTGTTACTTTTTTCACTTCAAGATATTCCGGCACCTTAAGGCTGGAATCTACCAAAATAAGGCATTCTCTGTTAATTGTCTTGGCATATTTATCTAATGACTGCTGTGTTAATGCCATTAGGAAGGTCGGCTCTGTAACCTTTGTAAAACCAATTGGATCGTCATCAATAATTACTTCCGCCTTGCACATACCACCACGAGCCTCAGGTCCATAGGACTGTGACTGTGCTGTATTTTTTCCGGCTTCAATTGCTGCTTCGGCCAAAATGATAGTTGCAAGAATAACTCCCTGTCCGCCACTGCCTGCCAGACGAATTTCCATCTTGTTACTCATTTTTTCCACGCTCCTTTTCTTCCTGATCTGCTGCCAGCTTATCAATTAGCTTCTGATATTCTACTGTAAATTCCGGATAATTGGTATGTGCCAGTACCCCAATGGTGATTTTACCTTTCATTTCTTCCGGAGACATCGTTGCTGCTTTTTCCTGCATTACAGCATTATCTCTCTGCCAGGTCATCATCTCTACTGCACTACCCTTTTTATTCTTTCTGCCATAATAAGTTGGGCAGATACTTGCACAATCAATAATTGAGAATCCTTTATGTAAAATTCCCTGCTGAATATAAGCTGTGGTTTGCTGTACATGGTAAGAACTTCCTCTTGCTGCATAAGAAGCACCTGCTCCATAAGCAAGTCCTGCAATATCGAAGGAACGGTCCAGGTTACCATAAGGTGCGGTTGTTCCAAATTCTCCCCTTGGAGTGGTTGGTGAATACTGTCCACCTGTCATACCATAAATATTATTGTTAAATACAACAACTGTAAGCCCAATATTTCTTCTGGCTGCATGAATTAAATGATTACCACCAATTGCGGAAATATCTCCGTCTCCGGCAATTACAATCACTTCCAATTCCGGATTTGCTAATTTAATACCTGTAGCAAATGCAATTGCACGTCCATGTGTTGTATGAATCGTATTAAAATCAAGATATCCTGCTGCCCTTGAAGAACAGCCAATTCCGGATACAATCACTACTTTGTCATGATCCAGTCCCAGGTTATCAATTGCCTGTGCCACATCACGCATTAAAATTCCATTACCACAACCCGGACACCAAATATGAGGTAGATGTTCAGGTCGCATATATTTATTAATTAAATCGCTTGCCATTTTTTACTCCTCCTCTTCTTCAATCTTAGATAATATTTCATTCGGTGTCATAACTGTTCCATTAATTCTTCCAATAAAATCAACTTTACAATTGTTCTTTACAACTCTCTGAACTTCCAATAAAATCTGTCCGTCGTTATGCTCTGCAACAACAATACGTTTTACTTTCTTTGATAATTCTTCCAATGCTTTCTCCGGGAAAGGCCAAATTGTAATTGGACGGAACATTCCAACTTTAATTCCCTTTTCTCTTGCAAGTTTCATTGCTGAAAGTACACTTCTTGTGGTTCCCCCAAAACATACCACTGCAATATCGGCATCTTCACAATCTTTTTCTTCATATGTAACAATATCATCTATATTATTATTGATTTTATCTAAAAGTCTGCGGTAAAGCTTTCCTGCTTCTTCTGTTGAGTTTGTTGGGAATCCGGATTCATTATGTGCAAGTCCTGTAATATGATAACGTTGTCCTTCACCAAATGGTGCAACTTCCGGAACGCACATTCCTTCTGCTACATGATATGGAAGACCATTTTGTTTTTTATATTTGCACACAGGTCTGTCTATTATTTCAAGTTCTGATTTATCAGGAAGTTCAATACCCTCACGTAAATGTCCTACGATCTCATCCATAAGGAAAATTACAGGTGTTCTATACTTTTCTGATAAATTAAAGCAGCGAATAATCAGCTCATATGTCTCTTTTACACTAGATGGAGAAATTACAATCATTGGGTGATCTCCATGAGTTCCCCAACGTGCCTGCATAACGTCTCCTTGTGACGGACTTGTTGGCAGACCAGTGGATGGTCCACTTCTCTGTACATCAACAATGACACATGGTACTTCTGTTATACATGCGTAACCAATATTTTCCTGTTTCAGTGAAATTCCAGGGCCACTGCTGGCTGTCATAGCTTTTACCCCTGCTACTGACGCACCAATAACTGCTGCCATACTTGAAATTTCATCTTCCATTTGAATAAATCTTCCGCCTACCTGTGGTAATCTTACAGATGACTGCTCAGCGATTTCTGTTGAAGGAGTGATTGGATAACCGGCATAAAAACGCATTCCGGCAGCCAGTGCACCTTCCACACAGGCTTCGTTTCCTTGCATTAATACTGTTTTACCCATTGTGCTGCTTCCTCCTGTTTTTCATCAATATAAATTGCATAGTCCGGACATCTCTGTTCACATTGTCCACAATAAACACACTGTTCTTGGTTCACAATAATTGCCTTTTCATGCTCAACTTTAAGCACGCCCTTCGGGCAAAATGCTGCACAAATTCCGCATCCTTTACACCAGGCAGTATTAAGGATTAACTTCTTTGCTCCCGCCATAACTTTACCTTCCTTTTTCTTTTCAATATACTTGTAAAATATAGTATCTTTACCCACCAACGCCTATAGTAGCACTATCACCCGACATTTTAAAACATTTTTTTCGTGGTGATGCTCACAACTTTTTTGTTGTGGCATATTGACCACTGTATTCCCAGGGTGTACACTAAGGTTATCAACAACATACAACCAATAAATCAGACATGAGGGGGCTGTTATGAATTTTTTGAATCTTAAATATTTTCTCGTAGCTGCTGAAGAACTAAATATTACCAGAGCTTCGGAACGACTGCATATTTCTCAGCAGGCTCTAAGTAATCATATCACAAAATTAGAAAAAGAGCTAGACACAGAACTTTTTTCAAGAGTACCTACATTAAGTCTTACCTATTCCGGAAAATGTCTGGTTCAATCCGGTTCTCAAATTCTAGACCTGCAGCACCAGTTTTTAACGGAAATCGAAGATATTAATGGCAACTGCCGAGGTGAACTTGCAATTGGAATCTCCCATACAAGAGGACAGGCAATTTTGCCCTTACTCCTGCCACAGTTTATGCAAACCCATCCTTTTATTAATATTCGAATTGAAGAAGGGAATTCCAGAGATTTGGAAGAAAGTCTCCAACATGGATTTATCGATCTTCTCCTTGGATTTATGCCATTTCGCCTGGAAAGTGCCGTTATTACCAAGCTTACCAAGGAGCGCCTCTTTCTGGTTGTTCCTAAGGCCTTTATGAATACCATTTATGGTGAAAAAGCCAATGAAATTCGAGCCAAATATGCTTCCGGCGCAGATATTTCAGCTTTTCAATCCATGCCTTTTGTTCTATTAAAAAAGGGGGACCGTGTTCGTACCATTATGGATGATTATTTTAAAAAGCGGACGATCACTCCCATTATTGCTTTAGAAACTGAAAATATACAAACTGCTTTTGCTCTGGCAACAGAAGGTGTGGGGATTGCTGTTTATCCGGAGATGTTCCTGCGTGGTGTTCATACATTATCCAGTTTATCCGCAGTTGGGAAAATTGGAGAAACGGATTTTTTCCCTTTACAAAGTGCTTCCACCATTGAGACACTTGCAATTGGCTATAACCGTGACCGCTACCTGAGTAAGGCTGCCATTGAGTTTATTGAACTATCAAAAGAGCTGCTTATTTAAGCAGCTCCATAAATGATTAAAAAAATGGCCAAATAATAAACCGGCAGATTGAAGATTCGAATTCCCTTTGGTTCTTTTATTAAAAAGAGCTTCATGGAAAGAAGTAAATCCGAGATCATAAATAATATTCCGCCAATTCCAAGAATCACAAAATGCATATTTCCATTTGCCCCCAGAATCAAATTGCATCCGCTTGCACATAATAGTCCAATAAATACCGAATATATAAGACAGGGCAATTTATGACTCTTATAATCGAATTTTCTGCTAATCGTTGTAATCCAGGTAATTACAATTACTGCCCCGGCCACCAATAGAATCAAGCTTGTGTTCATTGGAACCTGCCCCAAAAAAGCTCTGGAGAAAATCAGATGTGCCAATGAAAAGCTGACGATTCCCGCCCAAAATGGAGCTTTCTTTAATCCATTCTCCGCTTCTCCCGCCATTCCCAGCAAACCATCTCCAATTAAGCAGAAAATAAGTCCCGGCAACAACTCCGCCAATAAATCTTTCTGGGTAAGAAAAAGTCCCAGTCCTCCCAGCAATACAAACATAACGCTGGTGACTATTTTTGATCGTATATAGTCACGATCTCTTTTTTTACACAAAAGATATGTTGTAATCAGTGTGTTGATTCCAAACAGAATGGAAATTACAATAAATGCCCCCATTGCGATCCTCCTTATACTTCTCCTGCTAATTTGATTAGATTCTCAATCTCTTCTATAGACATTCCAATATGCTCTGCCAGATTTTCCGGTGAGACCTCTGTTCCCAGCTCTTCTGTGAGTTCTGTAATTGCATCCGTCAGCGCATTGAGTTTCTCTGCAACTTTTTTCCCTTCCAAATTCATATCCGTCTCTTCAAATAGAATTCCCTCAACACCCAGACGAATTCGTTTTTCCAGAAATCCCATAGCCTCTTCCTTTGTATCCGGTAACTCTGCCACTCCAAGTAATAATGCCAGGTTGGCTTCCTGAATCAAGTCTCCTACCAATACTTTGCCACCAACATATTCCAATGCAATGGACAGCGTTGGTGCAAGCATTGCTTCTGACAGTTGTGCCGATTCTCCCTTTCCATTCTGAACCTGGGCTGCCAGTGCTTTGCGTTCTTCCATGGAATATTTTTTAATTCCTTCCAGTTCTTCTCTGTATTGATTCAGAAATCCCTCTTCGGCCGGCGTTAGAACCGGCTCCTCTTTGGGCTTTATTTCTTTCGGCTGCACACCTTCTAAAATAACCTGCTTGGTTAGTAAATACTCTCCAATCAATTCCATCTGCTCCTGGGTAAGTTCCACTTCCTGAAACTGGGACTTTACTTCTTCTCTTAATAAAAATCCGCCCTTTTCAAGTCCTTTCTCTGCTATTTCATCCAGTCTCTTTAGAAATTCCATCTTTTCGTCCATCTATAAAAAACCTCCTGTATTGCTTTCTTTTCTCCTATCAGTGTTGCCCACTTTCCACGCTCTAATCCTTAACGATATCTCCGGTCCAAAAATTAATTCCACCAAATTCATATATTCCGGTATATCCCATCTCACCTAGTTTTTCACTTGCCTGACGACTCCTATTTCCACCTCCGCAGTATATAAAAATCCGCTGTTCCAAGTTCGGCAGCGAACCTGGTCTTGTTCTTCCTATAAATTCAAGTGGAAGATTCACTGCGTTCGGTATATGCCCCTGTTCATATTCATCCGGTCTTCTCACATCCACAATGAGATAATTGTCTTCTTCCTCCATCCTATCCTGTGCTTCTTCCTGATCAATGCTTCGATATCGCTTTAGTTCACTTGTTTCTATGGAATTTTTTCTTTCTCGCCTTAGGAACTTGTAAATCAGCAGAACCAACAACCTGTTCTTTGTCATGTATTCCCCTAACTGTTTTCTCGTTATTCCTATCTTTATTCCACAGTATTGTCCAATTATACTATTTTTTTAAGGATAGCACAAGAATGGAGCTTCGCAAATTATGCAAAAGCTCCATTCTTTTTCTAATCTAAAATATTAGGGTGAACAACTGATACAGCCAGTTTGCCGCGAATCCGGCACACAAACCACCAATCGTATGACTAATAATTGCTTTTCCGGTTGCTTCTCTGTAGTGAAGACCATCCATCATGGCAACATGGGTACTTAGGTATCCACTCCAGCACATACACATAGATGTGAAGACTGCAATATCATGAGCAGTTGCCTGTCCCGTTGCAATTAATTTTGGTACAAGACCAATTGCTGCCCCTGCTGCACCAAGACTGGTAATTGGTACTGCGATTCCCTGTGGGCTTGCAAAACCAAAGATTGGTTTTAAAATGAAATCTAATTTTGCTCCAATCATTGGCAATAATCCGATTCCTTCATAAGCAGCTCCTGTAAAGCTTCCATCAGCGCTTGCCCCATTGGTGAGCATCATTACAAGGGTACAAATAACCAGTACTCCCGGTATAATTGCAGCTCCCATGCTTACGCCTGATTTTCCGCCCTCCAGCATCGCCTCAATAAAACGTCCACCTACACCACCACTACGAATCTGTCTGGTTGCAAGGGAGGCATCACCTTCACCTTCCGCTCTTGGAATTACATAATCTGTCTTTCCATACATCTTAGATGTAAAATGTAACATAATACGGGTACTTACTACACTACCTATAACAGCTCCCAGGTTACCAATTAATGCTGCTGCCAAAAAGCTCTCGCCGGTAGGGGATTTCACACCAATCATAAATGTGGTAATAATAAGTCCCATTCCAAATGCCGTTCCAATATTGGTTAATGCAGGCAGTTGATATTTTTTGAAATATTTTTTAAACTCTTTGTCGTCTGTCAAAGTTAAAATAGCAGGATTATCTGATAAATAAGTTGTTACAACTCCTATTGCTGCTGCACCCGGCAGCCCATATAATGGTTTCATAAGCGGTGATAATAACTTATTAATTAAGGCAATCACTCCAAACTCAGAAAGCAATGCTGATACGGCACCCGCAAGCACTGCAATTGACATAATGTAAAAAACCGTGTTCATAAGCAAATCAAATGCTGTATTCATCATGGTGTTCAGCATATTGACTCCACCCATGACATGTTCTATTGCGCAAAAAAATACCATAAAACAAATAATAAAAATAAATCCTTCTAGACTGACTGCTTTTTTTGTACGGGGTTCAGCTTCCCCTGTCACTACTGTGTTCTCTTTTTTTGCCTTCATTCTGTACTCCTTGTATATGTAATATTTACTTCTCCACGCAACAGTATATTCGCTTTTCCTTCATTTGTCTATCATTTTTTTCGAAGTGTTAACATTTTACACTTCGATTTGATTCTTCCTTAGCAGTTCTTTAGCACTTTCCACAGAATCAATTCCGGTTTTGTTCTTAATTGGTGCAAATTCCTTTTCTCGAATCACTTCAAATGCCAGTGCATGATCCATAAAATGAATCATATCCAATATAAGAGATTCATATTTATGTCCATTGGGCTGCTGGGGTTTTATCCGCTGTCCATCCTTATTTATATAAGGAATCTTCTTTTCCACTACATGTAACGGTAATTTTTTTTGCACAATGGAATAGAGCTCTTCCACATGGAACAAATAATTAAGGATAACTCCAAAATTATAGGATAGTGTTCCATCCGGCCCCTTCTCGGTTAACATTTGCTGGGTTAATTCATAATACTCTACGATAGAAGGCTTTCCATCCTCCAAGCAAATCACACCCACTTTTTCCTCCGGGTCTGCCTTTTTAATTACCTTGGACCCCGTAGCGTAATTTCCTGCTGTCACAGCACCTATAAAAATTGGATCTGCCATTCTTTGAAGCACATTATCCACAGCAAAGACATTGAGCCAGAGAATATTCTGTTCTTTTAATACATTCCATAATCCAGCCTTCCCCATGGATGTGAACCATCCTCCGTTCCCATTTGGTGATGTTGCAATTCTTCCCTTTTCTTCCAGGTACACCTTTCCTTCAAAATCCGTTGCCGGTGCCATTTCCTGTGGGAAAAAATAGATGTATTCTTTGGGATAGCCAAAATATTCATTCTCTTGAAAAAAGGTAACTGTTTTGTCATGATTTTTTTCACTGGTCATAATAAACAGATTTAGAACTGTCTCGCTTCTGGTTGTTACTTCCAGTAGGTTTGCTATGATTCTTGAGAAAATTGGCTGGGGTCTTTTTTCCCCAATGTCATACATTCCCTTCGGGTCATCTGAACCCAGTCTGGTTCCCATTCCACCTGCTAAAAGCACCAGTCCAACCTTTCCCTGTTTCAACACTTCTAAACCAATCTTTGTAAGCTCCTCTTCCCGTCGAGTGATTTCTTCCCTTTGCATAACCTCAATAGGTGTTATGTTACCCCTTGCGGTTTCTATTCCCTGGGCTTGTTTGATTTGTTGAAAATCGGTCTCTTCTATCTGTGTCAAAAGCTCCTGCTGCTGTTTTTTTGACAATTCATCATAAAATCTCAAAATATGATTCTGTCCGTTCTGTTCCAGCTTTCTTTCTGCTTCTTCTTTTGTCATGATTCATTTCCTCCTTTTTCTCTTGCAATAAGTGCCGCTCCCAATGCTCCTGCATACCTTCCCTGTGTTCTTGGAAGGATTTCAGCTCCTAATTTATGTCCAAGCTGTTTTGTAAAATAAGGACTGCTGCTTAATCCTCCTGTAAGTGTAACGGTAGTTCCAATTCTTTTTTTCTGGGCAAAAGCAGCCACTTTGGCAACAACCGACTCCACCACACCTGCGGCAATATTTTCTCTTGGCTGTCCGTCTCCTATATAATTAATTACCTCAGATTCTGCAAATACCGTGCAAAGCGAACTAATTGGAAGAATCTTACCGGTTTGTGCAAGTTCAAATAACTCATCAATGGTAACTCCCAAACGATTTGCCATTATCTCCAGAAATTTTCCTGTTCCGGCAGAACACTTGTCATTCATAAGGAAATCACTTACCAAACCATTCTCAATAAGTATTACTTTGGTATCCTGTCCACCTACATCAATAATTGTGCAGTCTCCTCCATATAGTTCTCTGCCCCCTCTTCCATGACAGGTAATCTCCGTAATTACACGATCTGCAAAATCAACAGCTACTCTTCCATACCCGGTTGCAACAATTACACTCTCCTTGTTACCAATACCAACTCCCATTTCCTCAAGACGTTTTTTAATAATCTGAGTTGTCTCTTTACTACTCCAACCCGTAGGCAGTACAAAATACGCTTCGCTACCCCCAAGTACGCATACTTTCGATGCGGTTGAACCAATGTCTATTCCAACGTAATTCATGTTATTCCCCTCGTTCCTTTAACAATATTTATCCCTTTGGGGATTTATGTCTTTTTCCAATTTCATGATATCAATAATCTCTACCTTAGAAAAAGCCACGACGGACCGAACCCTCTCAACATCTTCCTCCTGAATAAGGAGGGAAATGCCGCAGCACTTACTCAGTGCTCTTGGCGTCGGTGCTATCGTGGCTTTAATTTCTGCTTCTTTTAGGTGATTATAAAGACGGATACCGTTATCATGATTGGGAAACAAGACATAGCATTGTTTTGCTCCCATTCTTTGTTCTCCTATCCGTTATTTATTCAACATTTCTATAAACGCACTTACTCTGGTACGAAGCTGCTGTGCATCACTGTCCGTATAATCCGTTTCAATTCCAAGAACAGGAATTCCTGCTTCCTTCATTGCTCTCTCTACAAGGAATCCTTCTGAATCATATAGATTACAGAACTTCAGATTTACATCAATGATTCCATCTACTTTATATTCTTTTGCAAGACGTATAATATCATCAATTCTTCCTGTATTCGGTGTAAAGCAAGCACAGTTAATATTCATATAACGCTCCGACAGTGCATTCATCTGACCTTCAAGTGTTGTCTGTGTCTCATCTACCTGTTTTTCAAAGTATCTGGTTCCGGTACACATCTCTTCACATACTACTACTCCGCCACTGGTCTCTACTACATTATGCAATTTCCAGTTGGGAATTGCAAGAGGTGTTCCGGTTAAAAGTATTCTTTTTGTTCCTTTTTCACAGACACTGATTCCATTTTTTACTCTCTGATCCAATTCATCACAAAGCTTATTGGTCATTTCTGTAAATCTGGTTGGGTCATCGTAAAATGCAATCTGTGAAATTACAAGACAGTCTCTTCCGCTAATTGGAACCATTTCATTTTTTCTGAAATCATACAGACGCTGTAATGCTCTTCTTTTTCCATTGATAAGTTTAATGCTTTCAGAAAGCTTTTCTGCTGTGACTTTATTCCCTGTAAAGTCCTCAACAATACCTTTAAAATCTTCGATTTCTTCCATCCATGCCTGTATATCTTTTGCACGTTTCATCTGTGGAAGATTCATAACATGAAGAGGCACATCCTCAGCTAAAATCTCCCATGCTTTTTTCTTACCATCACAAGTCGTCTCACCAACATACATATCGGCAATTCTGAAAAATGGACAGGTACGGTCTAATCTAGCTCCAACAGATGCTTTTATTAATGGGCAGGTATTGGTTGGTAATACTTTTTCCCCTCCGGCTACCCAGAATTGAGAACCCCCACATAATCCGGTTGCGATTGCATCCGCTGCAAAAATAATTTCATCCGGAACATACACACAGAACGTACCAAATACTTTTCCGCCCTTTTTCTGATGTTCTATTAATTCAGCCGGACGAACCCCATGAATCTCTGATACTACAAAATTATAATAATCCATCGCTTCCGGTCTGTTTTCCTGTGATAAAAATACGTCCCCAAAGGCTGCCGGTAATACTTCACATAACTGATCATGGGTTTCCACATCCATTCCCAGTTCTTCCCACATTTTTCGGTAATCTGCCATCCTAAAATCCTCCAATATTCTCATTTGATTTTTGCACTCTATGCTAAGATTAAGTGTATCACAAAAAAAGGACAGCAGCGATTGTTGTTTTCAATACCGCTGCTGTCCTTTATAGAGATGAGTAATAATTTTAGCTAAGTTGTACCTTTAAAGCCTCTTCCGGCTTAAAGTCATTCTGTAAATCATAAATATTATGTCCCGTAGATTCGCCCAACACTCTTCCTTCAAGAGAATAACAACGAATAAAACGATTGCCATTCACGGTACTCCAATGCTCTATGTCCCAGGTAAGATAACCCATGTCATCTGACTTCTTTTCCTTTAGCACACAATCTACCTGACGTCCTGCAATCATAATATCAATCAGTCCCTTGGTGTCCAATTCTAATTCCTCTTTTTTTACTGTATCATATACGTGCATACTATTGCCTCCTGCTATTTTTCTTTTATCATACCACAGTCTTCTATAGAAAAAAACCAGAACTTGAAATTAAAACCCTAATTTTGGTAAATTCGTGTCATCAAAGAGTGTTTTTATACCATATAAAAATAGAACATCTGTAATTTTGTGTTCCTTTATATACTCCAATGCCGATCCTTGATAGTATCTTAAATCCAACATGGAGATTTCTTCAAATTCACCGGTTAAAAAGGGCAGAAAACTATTTGCAAAGGAATCCTTTATAATTAAAAGTTTCCCACCATTCTTCACCTTGGTCTTTACCTGTACTTCACTGTAATTACCACCTAAAAAAACTTCATATTTGCTCTTTGTCTTTAATGCTGGCTTCTCATATAAGGATATGGGTTCTCCATCACCCGTAAGACAAAGTTCCTCTTGATTCTTGTTTGTGTAAAGTGTAATCGTATCCGGTTTACAAGGAAGCAGTGCTTTGGAATATAGGGTTCCAAAAAAGGAGGTTGTAACCGTATGATGCTCATATGCATCCTGATTGGATAGATTCTTCTGGGTGCATAGTTCAATATATGCCTGATAAGCGCCCTCTGTGGTCCAATGATGATCTGTTTTGTAATAAGGTGCTTCACAATTGGCTAAAGGCATTCTCACATCAATAAAGCTTCCATTTAATGCTCTATTTTTCCACTCTTTTAAGAGTACATTTTGGTCTATCATTGGTGCATTCTCCGGTAATTTATCCTTTAAAACAAGTCCCGCCGTTGGCACCACCATTACCGACTGGTGTTCTTTTTCCAATCCACTTTCTTTGAGAAATTCTGTAATTGCACGGCAATTTTTTTCATACTGCGGCCAATTTGCACTTTCTTTGGTGATTGCTTCAATAAAATAGCCGTCCTTTCCCACATAAACGCCATTCAACTCGCTGCTTCCCAATAAACGCTGGGTATATTGTTTCAATGTAATAAAGGAATCACGACACACCATCTGGTCATTCATGTAACTTTCAAAGTCACGTTCAAAGCTCCCATCAAATACCGTCTTCAACGTAGGTTTTGCAAACTGCTTCAGATACCGGTTCTCATTTTCCGACATCTCCTTCTGAGGTGCAATAAAATTAATTAGTGTAAGCGATCCTAAAAGGACTGAAAACGCAATCACTGTAATAAGCGAAGATTTTCGCATTTTGTTCCCTCCTAAAATCTAAAGTATAAAAATGGGTTATAAGTATCTCCTGCCAAGTGCGCCACACAAAGAAGAAACAAAAGGATTCCGCAGACATCCGCTACTCTCTGAATTATCCATGTGTGTTTATTAAATCTCTTCATAAGATAGTGATAGCTTTTTTTCAATAGCTGTGTAGATCCAATGGCAGCAATTAGCAGAATCAAGGCACTGTTCTGCAGCAAATAAATTCCCTGACTGTCAAAGAGCATTCCGGATGCACCAAATAAACCTGCAAAATATCCCCCAATCTGGGCAAAACTCTCATTGGCAAACAGCACCCAGCCAAACACAATTAATAGAACACTGTAAACATGCCCTACTATGGCAGGCAGAGTTTGCAATCTTTTCAATAAAAAATATTTTTCCAAAATCAAAATCACAAAGAAATATAAGCCCCATGCCACAAAATTCCAACTTGACCCATGCCAAAATCCGGTTAAAAACCAAACAATGAAAAGGTTTAAAATATGTCTTGGCACCGAAACTCTGTTTCCTCCAAGGGGAATATATAAATATTCCCGAAACCATGCGCCCAGAGAGATGTGCCATCTTCTCCAAAACTCTGTAATACTCCTGGACTCATATGGATGTTCAAAGTTCTCCAAAAAGCGGAATCCAAACACATGGCCAAGGCCAATTGCCATATCCGAGTAACCTGAGAAATCAAAATAAATCTGAAATGTAAATGCCAGAATTCCCACCCATGCTGTTAGAACACTCATTTCCTGAGGAACCATTTTGTGAACCTGTTCCCAAATTGCTCCAACCTGATTGGCAATCAACACTTTTTTCCCAAGACCAATTAAAAAGCGCTGAATTCCCTTTGAGATCTCCGGAATACTGATTCTTCTGTTGTTTAAATCCTCTTCCACCGTTTTATATTGTACAATGGGGCCTGCAATTAACTGCGGAAACAGGGTAACATACGTTCCAAAATTAATGATATTATGCTGAACTTCTACATTTCCCCGGTATACATCTATTGTATAGGACAACGTCTGGAACGTATAAAATGATATTCCTATGGGAAGAGCAATGCCAAGGAGGTTCAGTCCACTTCCTGTAAGTGTATTCACATTTGTTATAAAGAAATCGGTATACTTGAAAAAGCACAGGATTCCAAGATTGATAACCACAGAAGCTATCAAAACGGCCTTCGCAGCTTTTTCATTCTCATTTTCTCGAAACTTCCCTATGAGTAATCCGTTAACATAATCAAACACTGTTGAAAACAACATAATGCACACATAAATGGGTTCTCCCCATGCGTAAAACAATAAGCTGAATGCCAGCAAAATGAAATTGCGGAACTTTTTAGGGCAGATAAAGTACAGCAGTAAAACCGCCGGTAAAAATGCAAACAAAAAGGTAAAGCTGCTAAAAACCATTTTTTTCTCCTAATTCTTTTTGAAATATTTTTCTGCTTCTTTTATTGCTTTTTCCATATCTATCACCGGATTCTTTGGTGTGGAAATGTCCGGATTATAGACATTTATTGTTACAACTGCCATGACTTCACCGTCTACACGCTGTTCGTTCACACTTACATAATACTGCTCTGTAAGAAACTGACTTGCAATAGAATCAATCATTTGTGCTACTTCTGTATAGACATATTCCGGTGAATTCACCGTATTGTCCTTTAATGGTTCTTCACTGGTATTTGTTGCAATAACGGTTCCATCATCTGTAGTATTCTCACCTGTTGTGGTATCTTCTTTTGCTGCAGGTGGGTTTGGATCCTTGTAACGCAAAATTAAACTTGGTTTCTTTTCCTTCACAGCTTCACTTAATAATTTTGGAATTGTGTAATAGTCTTCTATTATTTCTGCGCTTTGATAATTAAGCCAATGCTTGTAGCTGGTTGCCTTTGGGAAATCCTCTGTATTGTATGGATAAGATCCATCCTGTTTCACAGAATCCGGTACATTAAAGCAATTATATGCCGGCAATTCTGAACCGCCATCAAAGGTCAAATCCACGTGATACCAGTCCCCATCTACTTTTACCATATTCCATGCATGTTCTCCCTGAGTAGTAGAGTGAATAATTTTACAATCAATGTCCAGCAAATCCATAAACAACTTAAACGTGGTTGCATTTCCCACACAGATTGCGGAATGTGATTTTAATACGCCATATGGAGTATAATTTAGCTCCGTACCTTCCGGAATTGCTGCCAAACTACCTTCATCAAAATGTATATACTTAAACTGCCAATCATAAATAGCCTGCTCTTTTTCATAATCTGTCATTCCATCTTTGATTACGTCCTTAATAATTCCTTTTGCTGTATCCAATACAAATTTGTCTTTCTCATCTAATTTGGAATCATCTTCACTATTATATGCGTCCACAACTTTTGTATCATCATAAATATCATGTAATGCTCCTGCTGAATAATTTAGAAAAAATGTATCCCACTTAAATCCGGCCTTTTTCATCTGTTTTGCCATCTTTTTATCTTTTTTCTCCATTGCAACAACCTTTGTGTATAATTTTCCTGTGGTTACTGCTAACCCTGTTACCGCTGTCACTGCCAGCACAGTTGCTGCAATAACAATTATAATTTTTCCTTTTTTCATATTTTCTCCTATTTCTTCAGGGCTTTTTCAAAAGCCTTGCTTACTTCATCTGTGTTATCGGTAATGATCAGGACTGCATAGTTTCCTTTTTCTATGACCTTCGCGCCTTCTATTTTGCTTAATTCTTCCGGTGCATACCCGGTAAAATCCTGTATTCTTCTTGTAATTCGCGCTTTTAGAGCCGTCATTACCTTGGCCATATTTTTATGATCTTTTACATAAAGTAGAGAGATTTCGTCCGCAGATTTACCCTTTTGGGCATAAGAAATACTTCCGTCTCCAATCTCATCCATTGAGAAGTTATACAAAAATTCAAAGTTATCCCCGTACTTTTCTTCTCCAAAAGAAACTGTGGTTGATATTTCTGTATCTTCGGCGGCCTTAAGCATTACCTCCATTACCTCCGTTGCAGGAATTTTAGGTCCTTCCGTTTTCTTTTTCTGTTCCTTCCCGCATCCACTGAACATCATGCAGCAACATGATATAAGGATGATGCTTCCAATTAAGTTCTTTTTCTTCATTCTTTTTTCCTCACCCTTTCTTTTTTTGTGTCGCCCAATCTCATATCTATTTTGCTACCGTATACCTTTAGACTCTTCTGTCTAAGTAAAAGTTTCAATAGAAATATTATATCATACCTTTCTAAATATAACCTTTATACTTTCTTAATTTTCCTTAAGATAGTATTGGAATGTATACCTATATCCCCCTAATTTCCTGCTTTCTTATTATATTCCACGCGATCGTCACTAGGAATACCACACCGGCTACACCGATAAGAATCCATCCAGCATTGGGAATCTTCGCTAATGTCGCTTCAATCTCATGTGCAAATGGCAGATTGTGCACTCTTTTTGACAATAAAATTAAACCCATCCAACAAAGAAAAATTGCATACAGTCCTTTTCCTTCAAACCGTAAGACTATGGATTGTAAAAAAAGCTGAACGACCACAATTATCACCACTGCCGGCACCATATACATCATTCGGAAGATTTTATCTATCCTTATGGGATATCCATAACCGGGAAAGCACGTTCTATAGACGTAAGCTTCTCCACAATGCAAGAAATAAATAATCAATAGAACCGCTGCTAATTGAACTAGGGTGGTTAATACATACGCAGTGAAAAATTGCCTTCTTGTCTGCCCCATGGCAATTGCCAGTTTAAACTGTTGTGTGAAAAAAGAGATTCCTCCAAAAATCACGAACATGCCAGTCGCCATCAATGCCAATAACGTGCCAACTTCTACAATTTCATTTCCCATATCAAAGACTGCACTGATGATTGCTACGACTATTATTCCCACCAGAAATCCTAAAAGTGCTGTTACTGTCAACCAAATACACTCTTTTTTTCTTATTCGAATCATTTTTTTAACCATATTTAACATTTTCTCTCACTCTCTATCCCTTTACTTCAAATGTCCGAAGTGCATGTCTCATGAAAACCACACTCATACCATATATTAAAATAACTAGAATTCCGACTGCAGCTGTCAACAACCATAATCCTTCTGTCTCCACCCAGCGTGTCATTAAGTGCATAACACTCTTAGAATGAAAACCCAGTACAGCTCCAATGGCAAATATCATTCCTCCAATAACAATAGCCATAATCGCGATCAAACTTCTTCCCTTCTTTTTCATTAAACAAGCACTAATCATTTGACTAACTGCTAAAAAAAACAACAACACAATACTAAAACAAATCATAAGTGGAATAAGAACATTTTTATGTGTTCCAATAACCAGATTAAGGAGAACTACGGACACCACAAGCTGAACAATGAAAAGAATATTCATCCACTGTAATCCCCATAATGCTTCTCTTCTGCTGGATCCAAAAGAAAGAACCAGTGAAATCCCTGTTCCATTTTGAGAAAGCTGCAAAATTACCGTATACAGGATACCCATGAACATCATCTGAGTCGGAAGGCTTTCTAATATTGAAATAAAATGCCCACTTTCTCCTCTCATATTGGGAAATAAAAAGGCATACAAAATGGCAAGAATAATCGTTCCACCAAAGGCTCTTTCTGCTACTATGCTCCAGTAGTGTATACTCCGTGCATAGTTCCTACGCAATTCCATCATACTATTCCTCCATTCCACACAGGGCCACAAACACATTCTGTAAGTTTAATGGCTGTATTGTCACATCATATCCTTCTGGAAGCTTTTGCCCCTGCTCCAATAAAACCGTTACCCCTTTACTTCTGCCCACTGTCTCAAAACTATGACATTGCTCTTGAGAAAATCCTGCAATGGCTTCCTTCACTACCTCTTCCCTGCCGCTTATTCGAACTGCACGTTCCACAAGATTTTGCGTATTTTCTTTTAACATAAGTCTACCCTTGTCAATTAAAATTACCTCTTCAAATAAATCCGCTGCCTCTTGAATAATATGGGTGGATATAACAAATGTCCTCTGATTCTTTGCAAATTCCTGCAAGAGCGTTTTATAAAATAATTCTCTCATAATTACATCTAATCCTGCCACCGGTTCATCTAAAAAGGTAAACTTTGCCCGGCTTGCCAGTGCCACAATAATTGTAACCATGGATGTCATTCCTTTGGAAAGTTTATTGATTCTATCCTTTGGCTGTAATTCGAACTTTTCTACCAATTCAGCAGCCAATGCCGCATCCCAGTTGGGGTAATAAATAGAAGCTACCTTTAAAAATTCCTTCACTTTCAAACCACTTCCGGCATTGGAACCCGTCGCTAACTCTCTGGAAAAACAAATCTGATCCAACATTTTTTTGTTCTCCCATACGGTTTCATCATCCAGCTTTACGCTGCCCTCACTTAATGGATTTTGAGCAGACATAATGGAAAGTAATGTTGTCTTACCTGCCCCATTTCGTCCTATCATGCCATAGATTTTCCCACTTTCCAATGTTAAATTTATCTTATGAAGAACCTCCTTCTTACCATATCTCTTACTTACATCATTGCATACTAATTCCCCTCTGCTCATTACTTTTCATCCTCCTGTTTGCTGCGTTCAATCATCTGAATTACTTCCTCTTTTTCAAGTCCAATGCTTGCGGCTTCTTTCATTAATTTTTTAATAAAACAATCATAAAATTCTTGTCGTCTTCGATTCATAATCTTTTCCTTTGCTCCCTCAGCTACGAACATTCCAATCCCTCTTTTCTTATAAAGAATTCCTGTGTCTACCAATATATTAATTCCCTTGGCAGCCGTGGCCGGGTTAATCGCATATTGTTTCGCCAATTCGTTGGTGCTGGACACCCGCTCCTCCTCCAGAAGAATGTCCCGTAAAATATCTGTTTCTATCATTTCACTAATCTGCAGATAAATAGACTTCTCCTGTGTTAATATTCCATTCATTTCATCACTCCTAACGACCTCTTGTTTGGTTAGTTACTTATGTAGTTAACTATACTACTATAGTTTTTCTTTGTCAACAATTTTCAAAAAAAGAATTGCAAATGACTAAGCCACAGCAATTCTTTCTTTTTTTATTCTATAAGTAATTTAAAATCTCTTCCGGTCTTTCTATTAACTTCACCGCTCCATTCTCTATTAAAAAATCTTTCTCTTTAAATCCCCAAAGAACGGAAATACACTCGAGTCCAGCTCTTCCTGCTGTTTCAATATCAACCTCTGAATCTCCCACAAAAATAGTCTCCTTACTGGTGCTTCCCAGTCGTTCCATTGCACGAAGGGTACCTGTTGGATCCGGTTTCGTGGCTACCCCATCTCCTACCCCCACAGCTACGTCAACAATTCCATCAAAATAGAGACTTCTCAGTTCTTGTACCGCTGAATCCATCTTGTTCGATACGATTGCCAGTTTGATTCCTCTTTCTTTTAATTGTATTAAGAGTTCCAAAATCCCCTCATATGGCTTGGTTTTATTCGCACAGTTCTTGCTATAATAATCCCAGAACACTTGATATAGTTCATTCTTTTTTTCTTGTTTCAGGTCAGGGGGCAATGCTCGCTCTACCAGCTTTTTAACACCGTTTCCTACAAATCCCTTTACTTGCTTTAAAGTACATTTCGGATAGCCGAATACTTCCAATGCATGATTCAACGCATCCGCCAGATCATCCAGGGTATTTAACAATGTACCATCTAAATCAAAAATAATTGTGTTCATTCTCTGTCTTCCTTTTTCTCTTTTGTGCTATTTATTATACTATAGTTTCCCGGACACAACAATTGCTTTTTTAAAGAACTTTTCTGCCAAAAAAGACTTCCGAGGAAAACCTCGGAAGCCTTACTATGATTAGCCTTATGAACAACCACTCAAAATTACTGAATAATTGTAGCAACACGACCTGAACCTACTGTACGTCCACCTTCACGAATAGCGAATGTAAGACCTTTTTCCATAGCGATTGGATGAATTAATTCAATTGTCATCTCAACGTTATCGCCAGGCATACACATTTCTACACCTTCTGGTAAATTACAAACACCGGTAACGTCTGTTGTTCTGAAGTAGAACTGTGGTCTATAGTTATTAAAGAAAGGAGTATGACGTCCACCTTCATCTTTTGTTAATACATAAACCTGAGCTGTAAACTTTGTATGACAAGTTACAGAACCCGGTTTAATAAGAACCTGACCTCTTTCGATATCTGTTCTTGCAACACCACGAAGTAATGCTCCAATGTTGTCACCAGCCTGAGCGTCATCCAGTAATTTACGGAACATCTCAATTCCGGTTACTACTGTTTTCTTCTTCTCTTCTCTGATACCAACAATTTCAATTTCTTCATTGATATGAAGTGTTCCACGCTCTACTCTACCTGTAGCAACGGTTCCACGTCCGGTAATTGTGAATACGTCCTCAACAGGCATAAGGAATGGCTGATCTGTTGCACGCTGTGGATCTGGAATCCAGCTATCAACTGCATCCATTAACTCCATGATCTTATCTCCCCATTCACCTGATGGATCTTCAAGTGCTTTCAGAGCTGAACCCTGAATAATAGGTGTATCATCACCTGGGAATTCATATTCGTCTAATAATTCACGAATTTCCATTTCAACTAACTCTAATAATTCTGCATCATCAACCATATCACATTTGTTCATGAATACAACGATGTAAGGTACACCTACCTGACGGGATAATAAGATGTGCTCTTTTGTCTGAGCCATAACTCCGTCTGTTGCTGCTACAACTAAGATCGCTCCATCCATCTGAGCTGCTCCTGTGATCATGTTCTTAACGTAATCAGCATGTCCCGGGCAGTCAACGTGTGCATAGTGTCTCTTGTCTGTTTCATACTCTACGTGAGATGTGGAGATTGTGATACCTCTTTCTCTCTCTTCCGGAGCCTTGTCGATATTAGCAAAATCAACTGCTGCATTTCCTGCTACTCTTGCAGCAAGGGTTTTTGTAATTGCTGCTGTTAAAGTTGTTTTACCATGATCTACGTGCCCAATTGTTCCAATATTAGCATGTGGTTTGTTTCGTTCAAATTTAGCTTTAGCCATTTTATTTCGTCCTCCTTAACATTTATGCCCTATGGGCTTTATTTTTCTTATTTGTTTCATTTATCAACTATCTCCGATTATACGGGATAATTCAGTGTTTTTCAAGTAGTTTTCACTATTTTGTGCTGGCTGAAATAATTTTTTCCTGTACAGACTTTGGAACTTGCTCATATTTCTCAAAAAACATAGAATAATTGCCTCGTCCCTGAGTCTTGCTTCGTAAATCAGTGGAATATCCAAACATTTCTGAAAGTGGAACAAATCCACGTACAATCTTTCCGCCACCAAGATCATCCATACCTTCAATACGTCCACGGCGGGAATTGATATCACCAATTACATCCCCCATGTATTCTTCCGGCATTGTCACTTCTACTTTCATGATTGGCTCAAGAAGTATAGGTTTTGCTTTACTCATAGCATCTTTAAATGCAAGTGATCCTGCAATGTGGAATGCCATTTCACTGGAATCGACTTCATGGTAAGAACCATCGTATACAGTTGCATGAACTCCGACTACAGGGAATCCTGCAAGAATTCCTGCTTTGGTAGCCTCTTCAATACCTTCTCCAACTGCTGGGATATATTCTTTCGGAATAGATCCACCAACAACCATAGAATCAAATTTGAAGAGTTCTTCTCCGTTGGCATCCATAGGCTCAAATCGAACTTTACAATGACCATACTGACCACGTCCGCCTGACTGTTTTGCGTATTTACTGTCAACATCAACACTTTCAGAGAATGTCTCCTTATATGCTACCTGTGGTGCTCCTACATTTGCTTCTACTTTAAATTCACGAAGAAGTCTGTCTACAATAATTTCCAAATGGAGCTCGCCCATTCCGGCAATAATTGTCTGTCCTGTTTCTTTATTTGTATGAGCACGGAAAGTAGGATCTTCTTCTGCAAGCTTTGCAAGTGCTTCACCCATCTTACCCTGGCCGGCTTTTGTCTTTGGCTCAATTGCCAATTCAATAACCGGTTCCGGGAATTCCATTGACTCTAAAATTACAGGCTTCTGTTCATCACAAATGGTATCTCCCGTTGTTGTAAGCTTAAATCCTACTGCTGCTGCTATATCTCCGGAATATACTTTGTCAAGTTCTTCCCTCTTATTTGCATGCATCTGTAAGATACGTCCAACACGTTCTTTTTTACCCTTTGTTGCATTGAGTACATAAGATCCTGCATTCATGGTTCCTGAATACACTCTGAAGAATGCCAGCTTACCAACAAACGGATCCGTCATAATCTTAAATGCCAAAGCAGAGAACGGTTCATCATCTGAAGAATGTCTTTCCACTTCGTTTCCTTCCATATCAACACCTTTGATCGAAGGAATGTCCGTTGGTGATGGCATGAAATCAATTACTGCATCTAATAATTTCTGAACACCTTTATTACGATATGCGGTTCCACATAATACAGGAATTGCTGTACATTCACAGGTTCCTTTTCTTAATCCGACTTTGAGCTCCTCTACAGGAGGCTCTTCGCCCTCTAAATACTGCATCATTAAATCATCATCTAATTCACAGATTTTTTCTATTAATTCTAAACGATAAGTTTCAGCTTCTTCCTTCATATCTTCCGGAATATCTGTAATGGAGATATCATCTCCTCTTTCATCGTTATAGATATAAGCACGCATTTCAAATAAATCAATAATGCCCTTAAAATTGTCCTCTTTACCAATTGGCAGGGTAAGAATAATTGCATTCTTTCCCAATCTGGTTCTAATCTGTTCTACTGCTCCAAAGAAATCAGCACCCAAAATGTCCATCTTGTTAATAAATGCCATTCTTGGTACATTATAAGTGTCTGCCTGACGCCATACATTTTCTGACTGTGGCTCTACTCCGCCCTTTGCACAGAAAACGCCGACTGCACCATCCAGTACACGCAGTGAACGTTCAACTTCTACTGTAAAGTCAACGTGTCCCGGAGTGTCAATAATATTGATACGATGCTCTAAAGCACCCGGTTGTGGCTGACACTGCAATTGATGTGTCCAATGGCAGGTAGTTGCTGCTGATGTGATTGTAATACCTCTCTCCTGTTCCTGCTCCATCCAGTCCATGGTTGCATTCCCTTCGTGGGTATTACCGATCTTATAGTTTACACCGGTATAATAAAGAATACGCTCTGTTAATGTTGTTTTACCAGCATCAATGTGCGCCATAATACCAATGTTTCTGGTTCTCTCTAATGGGTATTCTCTTCCAGACAAGGTATTTCCTCCTTAAATTAGAAACGATAGTGAGCAAATGCTTTGTTTGCTTCCGCCATCTTGTGCATATCTTCTTTTTTCTTAACTGATGCACCAGTATTATTCGCTGCATCTAAAATCTCATTTGCCAGTCTGTCTACCATTGTCTTTTCGCCTCTTTTGCGAGAATACAATGTTATCCAACGAAGTGCTAAAGCCTGACGTCTGTCCGGTCTTACTTCGATTGGTACCTGATAGGTTGATCCACCAATACGTCTGGCTTTAACTTCCAACATTGGCATTATGTTATTCATTGCCTCTTCAAATACTTCGACAGCAGGTTTCTCCGCTTTCTCTTCTACTTTTGTGAAAGCTCCGTATACAATCTTCTGTGCTACACCTTTCTTACCATCTAACATAATGTTATTGATAAGCTTAGTAACCACTCTGTTATCGTACATTGGATCTGCTAAAACTTCTCTTTTTTGTGTATGTCCTTTACGTGGCACGATACTTCCCTCCTTAATCAAATTTAATTAATTCAACGGTACTCACATGTCATTTACGGTGTGTTCGTGCGGAAATATATGTCAACTTCCATATGGAAGCTATTCTACAAATGTAAAAATCTTTCCAACACTTACCATAGTTGTTGTGATACTATTGGTTGCTTTTCCTATTTTGCTGCTTTCGGTCTCTTAGCGCCGTATTTTGAACGGGCCTGTTTTCTGTTAGCGACACCGGCAGTATCAAGAGTACCTCTAATAATATGATATCTTGTACCTGGTAAGTCCTTAACACGACCACCACGAATCAGAACAACACTATGTTCCTGTAAGTTATGACCTTCACCCGGAATATAACTTGTTACTTCCATTCCGTTTGAAAGACGAACTCTGGCAATCTTTCTAAGAGCTGAGTTAGGTTTTTTAGGAGTAGCGGTCTTAACTGCTGTACAAACCCCTCTCTTCTGTGGTGCAGAAGAATCGGTCGCTTTTTTCTTCAATGAGTTGTATCCCTTTTGAAGTGCTGGCGCTGTAGACTTCTTGTCTATGGTCTGTCTTCCTTTTCTTACTAACTGGTTAAATGTTGGCATTATTTTCACCTCCTATATAGTATTTAAAAAAATGCATATTCGTATGCATGCTAAATCATTATATATTTAAGCTTTGTCATTGTCAAGTCCTTTTGTAACTTTTTGAAAAAACTGAGCCAATTCACTGGGAATATGGCTCAGTTCTATTTTTATATAAATACTATACCTCTGTTAGAGCGGCTGCAGCTTTTGATTCCATGATTGCAGATGCCTTATCATTAAATTCAGCAAATTCTACATCAAAATCATCGATTTCTGCCTCATCCGGCTGCATATCCTGATCCGTATCCAAATGAAGATTTCTGTATCGTTTCATACCGGTTCCGGCCGGAATAAGCTTTCCTATGATTACATTTTCCTTAAGTCCAATCAAAGGATCTACCTTCCCTTTAATTGCAGCCTCCGTCAAGACTTTGGTGGTCTCCTGGAAGGATGCTGCCGACAAGAAGGAATTCGTTGCCAGAGAAGCCTTTGTGATTCCAAGGATTACCTGTTTTCCTTCTGCTGGTTCCAGACCTTCTTCTAATAATTTTTCATTCACATCATCATAATCCAGAATGTCAACCAACGTACCCGGTAAATATTCAGAGTCTCCGTTTGTTTCGATGCGAACTTTTTTCAGCATCTGACGTACAATGACTTCAATATGCTTATCATTGATCTCAACACCCTGCAGACGGTACACTCTCTGTACTTCCTGAAGCATATAATCCTGTACTGCACGTACTCCTTTGATTTTTAAAATATCATGCGGATTAATACTTCCCTCTGTAAGCTCATCTCCTGCCTCCATAATATCTCCATCCTGAATCTTAA
Source organism: Lachnospiraceae bacterium (assembly GCA_036652735.1). Classification (GTDB taxonomy): domain Bacteria; phylum Bacillota; class Clostridia; order Lachnospirales; family Lachnospiraceae; genus JAGOGN01. Next base: position 13,259 of record JAVVVI010000020.1, on the reverse strand, counting down.
TTCTTGATCCATAAGGAATTAAGTAGGCTTTTGTCTCTCCTGTCTCATTGCTTGTAACAATAATCTCACGTTTCTTTTTGGTGTCTTTAATATTGGCAACTCCACCAAATTCAGTAATAATTGCAAGTCCTTTTGGTTTTCGCGCCTCAAATAACTCCTCCACACGTGGAAGACCTTGTGTAATATCATCTCCTGCCACACCGCCGGTATGGAAGGTACGCATGGTAAGCTGTGTACCGGGTTCTCCAATGGACTGTGCTGCAATAATACCTACTGCTTCTCCCACCTGAACCGTTTGGCCTGTGGCCATATTGGTTCCGTAACATTTTGCACAAACACCATTATGTGAACGACAGGTTAATATCGTACGAATTCTGACTTCCATTAATGGTTCCCCATTTTTATCTACACCGGACTTCATAATTGCTTCTGCTCTGCGTGGTGTAATCATGTGGTTTTTGGATACTAAAATTGCTCCATCTTTATCAAAGATATCTTCACAACACACACGTCCCGTAATTCGTTCCTGAAGGCTCTCAATTTCTTCTTTGCCTTCCATGAACGCTGATACTGTCATTCCCGGAAGTTCTTTTCCCTCTTCACAGCAATCCGTATCACGGATAATTAACTCCTGAGATACATCTACCAAACGTCTGGTCAAGTATCCCGAATCCGCTGTTCGAAGTGCTGTATCAGATAATCCCTTACGTGCCCCATGGGCTGACATAAAGTATTCCAGTACATCTAATCCTTCTCGGAAGTTTGATTTAATTGGCAACTCAATGGTCTTACCTGTTGTATCAGACATCAATCCTCGCATTCCCGCAAGCTGTTTAATCTGTTTATCTGAACCACGGGCTCCGGAATCTGCCATCATAAAGATATTATTGTACTTATCCAGTCCGGAAAGAAGTGCTTCTGTAAGGATATCATCTGTTGCTTTCCACGTATCCACAACTTCCTTGTAACGCTCTTCTTCTGTTATCAAACCACGTTTGTAGTTCTTTGTAATCACATCTACTGTGTCCTGTGCTTTTTTAATTAGCGCAGGCTTTTCTGAAGGTACGGTCATATCTGAAATGGATACTGACATAGCTGCCTTTGTAGAATATTTATATCCCATTGCCTTAATGTCATCCAACACTTCGGCTGTAGTTGTTGCTCCGTGAATATTAATGACTTTCTCAAGAATTCGTTTCAGCTGCTTCTTGCCAACATGGAATCCAATTTCCAGAGAAATATTTCTTTTTAAGCGTTCTGCTTCTATCTCTTCCTTGGTCCAGCCTGCTTTTTCTGCATCTGCCAGCAACGTCTTTTCTGTTCTATCCACAAATCCTAAATCCTGAGGAATAATTTCGTTGAAAATCAATCTTCCAAGGGTAGTGTCAAGCATTCCCGTGTATGTGGTTCCATCTTCCCCGGTAACCACTCTCTTCACTTTGATTTTCTGGTGTAGTGTAATAATTCCATTTTCATATGCTAAAAGTGCATGATTCGTTCCATTAAAATGCTCTCCTAACAAATCCAATGGTGTACATACTACATAGCGGTCTGTATGCTCATCTACCTTAAAATTAATATATCCACTTGGAGAAAGTCCATTTACTTTTAATAAATCCTTTTCCAACGCCGGAATCGAATCATACGTTGAATATTTTTCCGGTTCAATTCCCTCTTCTCCAGTATGGTCCACCATCTTACCCATAGTCAGGTAATAAATACCCAGTACCATATCCTGTGAAGGAACAGCAACCGGTCCTCCGTCTGAAGGTTTTAATAAGTTGTTTGGTGAAAGTAATAAAAATCTGCATTCCGCCTGTGCTTCTACGGAAAGTGGCAGATGGACTGCCATTTGGTCACCATCAAAATCGGCATTATATGCCGTACATACCAATGGATGCAGCTTAATTGCTTTTCCTTCTACCAGTATTGGTTCAAACGCCTGAATTCCCAGTCGATGGAGGGTAGGTGCACGGTTGAGCATTACCGGATGTTCTTTAATTACACCTTCTAGTACATCCCACACTTCCGGCTGTACCCGTTCTACCATTTTCTTGGCGCTTTTAATATTATGAGCTGTTCCATTTGCAACTAATTCCTTCATAACAAATGGCTTAAATAATTCGATTGCCATCTCTTTTGGTAAGCCGCATTGATAGATTTTAAGTTCCGGTCCTACAACAATAACAGAACGTCCGGAATAATCTACTCGCTTTCCAAGTAAGTTCTGGCGGAAACGTCCGGTCTTTCCTTTTAACATATCAGAAAGTGATTTAAGTGCACGATTTCCTGGTCCTGTTACCGGTCTTCCTCTTCTACCATTATCAATTAAAGCGTCTACTGCTTCCTGAAGCATTCTTTTTTCATTTCGAACAATAATATCCGGTGCTCCAAGATCTAACAATCTCCGTAGACGGTTATTTCTATTAATAATTCTACGATATAAATCATTTAAATCTGAGGTTGCAAAACGTCCACCGTCCAGCTGTACCATAGGTCTTAAGTCTGGTGGAATTACAGGAACCACAGTCATAATCATCCATTCCGGCTTATTTCCTGATTCTCGGAACGCTTCTACAACTTCCAATCTTTTAATGATTCTTGCTCTCTTCTGTCCTGCCGCATCTTTTAATCCCTGTTTTAACTCTACTGCCTCTTTTTCAAGATCGATTGCTTCTAATAGTTCCAACACGGACTCAGCGCCCATTCCAACACGGAATTCAGTTCCATATTTTTCTTTGGCTTCCTGATACTCCGCTTCGGACAATACCTGTTTATATTGTAAATCTGTAATTCCTTTATCCAACACTATATAAGACGCAAAATACAATACCTTTTCCAGTGTTCTTGGTGAAAGATCAAGAATTAAGCCCATTCTGCTTGGAATTCCTTTAAAATACCAAATATGAGATACCGGTGCTGCAAGGCCAATATGTCCCATACGTTCTCTTCGAACACTGGCTTTTGTAATTTCTACACCACATCGGTCACAGACTGCACCTTTGTAACGGATTTTTTTATATTTTCCGCAATGACATTCCCAGTCCTTGCTTGGTCCGAAAATTTTCTCACAAAACAAACCTTCTTTTTCCGGTTTTAAAGTTCTATAATTAATTGTCTCAGGTTTCTTTACTTCTCCACGAGACCATTCTTTGATTTTTTCCGGTGATGCTAACCCAATTTTAATTGCATCAAAGCTAATTGGCTGATATGTTTCATTATTCGTTGTTTCTGGCATTCATGACACCCCTTCCTTGTTATTCTTCATCAAGAGTTGCGGCTTCCAGTTCAAAGGAATCTTCTTCCTCCGGCTCTGTTTCGATTGCTACCAATTCTTCATCTTCATTAAATTCCTGCTTAGAAAATCCATGAGTCTCAAATGATTCACCATCTTCAAAAGCGAAATCACGATCTCCGGCAATAATTGAGTTCAGGTCCGGTGCAGTATATTCACTGGTTTCCATAATCTCAACTTCTGTCTGATCTTCTCTTAGAACCTTCACATCCAGTCCCAAAGACTGTAACTCTTTTAGAAGTACCTTAAAGGATTCCGGAATTCCCGGTTCAGGAATATTGTCACCTTTAATAATTGCTTCGTAGGTCTTAACACGTCCAATCACATCATCTGATTTAACCGTTAAGATTTCCTGAAGTGTATAGGCTGCTCCATATGCTTCCAAAGCCCAAACTTCCATCTCTCCAAAACGCTGTCCACCAAACTGTGCTTTTCCACCCAATGGCTGCTGGGTTACAAGTGAGTATGGTCCTGTGGAACGTGCATGGATTTTATCGTCAACCAAATGATGGAGTTTCAAATAATGCATATGACCAATGGTTACAGGGCTGTCAAAATATTCACCTGTTCTTCCATCACGGAGTCTTACTTTTCCATCTCTTGAAATTGGAACACCTTTCCATAATTCCCGATGTTCTCTATGTTCTGATAAATAGTCCATTACTTCCGGCATAATATCTTCTTTGTGTTTTTCTTCAAATTCTTCCCAAGTAAGGTTCACATAGTCATTGGCCAGATCCAGGGTATCCATAATGTCATTCTCGTCTGCGCCATCAAATACAGGAGTTGCAATATTAAAGCCCAACGCCTTTGCAGCTAAACTCAAATGAATCTCCAGTACCTGTCCGATATTCATACGTGATGGAACACCCAGTGGGTTTAATACAATATCAAGGGGACGACCATTTGGCAGATATGGCATATCTTCTACCGGTAATACGCGGGACACAACACCCTTATTACCATGACGTCCTGCCATTTTATCTCCTACAGAGATTTTTCTCTTCTGTGCAATATAGATCCGCACCGCCTGGTTCACTCCCGGGCTGAGTTCATCTCCATTTTCTCTTGTAAATACTTTTGCATCAACAATAATACCATATTCTCCATGTGGCACCTTTAATGAAGTATCTCTAACTTCTCTTGCTTTCTCACCAAAAATTGCACGTAAAAGCCGTTCCTCTGCGGTAAGTTCCGTCTCTCCTTTTGGTGTAACTTTTCCCACCAAAATATCTCCGGCACGAACCTCAGCTCCGATTCGGATAATTCCACGTTCGTCCAAATCTTTTAATGCATCATCACCGACTCCCGGAACATCTCTTGTAATCTCTTCCGGTCCCAGCTTTGTATCTCTGGCTTCTGCTTCATATTCCTCAATGTGGACAGAAGTATACACATCCTCCTGCACTAAACGCTCACTTAATAAAACTGCATCTTCATAGTTATATCCTTCCCAAGTCATGAATCCAATCAGTGGATTCTTTCCAAGGGCCAGTTCTCCTAACGCAGTACTTGGTCCATCTGCAATGACATCTCCTGCCTCTACATGATCCCCTTTGTATACGATTGGTTTCTGGTTATAACAGTTACTCTGGTTGCTTCGTGCAAACTTTGTAAGTTTCATAACCTCTTTAGAACCATCATCATCATATTTAATTGTGATATCTTTAGACGTAGAGCGTTCAATTGTTCCTGCTCTTTTTGCAATGATACACACTCCGGAATCGACTGCTGTCTTTGGTTCCATTCCGGTTCCCACTACGGGTGCTTCTGTTGTTAAAAGTGGAACTGCCTGACGCTGCATGTTGGATCCCATAAGTGCACGATTTGCATCATCATTCTCCAAGAATGGAATTAATGCGGTTGCTACTGAAAATACCATCTTTGGAGATACATCCATATAATCAAACATGGTCTTCTCATATTCCTGTGTCTCTTCTCTAAAACGACCGGATACAGAATTCCTTACAAAGTGTCCTTCTTCATCCAGGGCTTCGTTTGCCTGAGCCACATGGTAATTGTCCTCTTCATCTGCTGTCATATATACCACGTCTTCTGTAACCCGTGGATTTTTCGGATCTGTTTTATCTATTTTTCGATAAGGTGCTTCTACAAAACCATATTCATTAATACGTGCATAGGTTGCAAGGGAGTTAATCAGTCCGATGTTTGGTCCCTCGGGTGTCTCAATTGGGCACATTCTTCCATAGTGGGAATAATGTACGTCTCGAACCTCAAATCCTGCACGGTCTCTGCTTAATCCACCAGGGCCCAATGCTGACAAACGTCTTTTATGTGTCAACTCACCCAATGGATTGTTCTGATCCATAAACTGTGACAACTGGGATGATCCAAAGAATTCCTTTACCGCTGCCGTAACCGGTTTAATATTAATCAGTCCCTGTGGATTGATTCCTTCCAGATCCTGTGTTGTCATTCTTTCACGTACCACTCGTTCCAAACGTGATAATCCAATTCGATATTGATTCTGTAACAATTCGCCTACTGCACGGATTCGTCGATTTCCCAAGTGATCAATATCGTCTTCATTTCCGATCTCATATTCCAAGTGAATATTGTAATTAATAGATGCTAAAATATCATCCTTAGTAATATGCTTTGGAATTAAATCCGGAATACTTCTTTTAATTCTTTCTTTTAACTCCTCCGGTGAACTCCCTTCCATCTCTGTAAGGATCGTCTCTAATACCGGATAATATACGAGTTCCGTAACCCCAAGCTCTTTTGCTGTTGCATCCACAAAATTAGTAATATCTACCATCATGTTGGATAGTATTTTAACATTTCTGGTCTCTGTCTGAATCCATACATAAGGTACTGCTGCGTTCTGTATTTTATCTGCAAGTTCTCTGCTAACCTCAACACCGGTTTCTGCAAGAATCTCTCCTGTTGTGCGATCTGCCACATCTTCTGCCAGAATATGTCCGGTAATGCGGTTTTTCAGCATTAGCTTTTTATTAAATTTATATCTGCCTACTTTTGCAAGATCATATCGGCGAGGGTCGAAAAACATTGCAGTAATTAAGCTTTCTGCACTTTCAACCGTCAATGGTTCTCCGGGTCTGATTTTCTTATATAACTCAAGTAAACCTTCCTGATAATTTGTTGCCACATCTTTAGACAGACTGGCTACAATCTTTGGTTCATCTCCGAAGAGTTCAAGAATCTCCTCATTTGTCCCAATTCCCAATGCACGAATAAGAACTGTAATTGGTACTTTTCTTGTTCGGTCTACTCGAACGCTGAAGATATCATTAGAATCCGTCTCATATTCCAACCATGCTCCACGGTTTGGAATCACGGTTGCCGAATATAATGTCTTTCCGATTTTATCATGGGCTATCCCGTAATAAATTCCGGGAGATCGTACTAACTGGCTAACGATAACTCGTTCAGCACCATTAATGACGAATGTTCCGGTCTCTGTCATAAGGGGCAGGTCACCCATAAAGATATCGTGCTCACTAATTTCGTCCACTTCTTTGTTGTAAAGTCTCACTTTGACTTTCAAAGGTGCTGCATAAGTGGCATCTCTTTCTTTACATTCTGCAATTGAGTATTTTACTTCTGATTCACATAATGTAAAATCCACAAATTCCAGGCTAAGATGTCCGCTATAATCAGCGATTGGGGAGATATCCGCAAATACTTCTTTCATACCCTCATCTAAAAACCACTGATAAGAGTCTTTTTGAACCTCAATAAGGTTCGGCATCTGCAATACCTCTTTCTGTCTTGAATAACTCATACGAACACTTTTTCCGGATTGTATCGGACGTATTCTGTTTTTCTCCATTGACGTTTCACCTCTCGTTTTTATATTTAACGCTTCTTTTCTCACATGCCCGGATAAAGGGTAGGCTGCCCAAAAACAGGATAAGAAAATAGGCCAATGTCACCACAATAGTGCACCCTACATAATATCACAAGCCTTCCTGTCCGTCAAGGCTTTTTTGCATAAAAAAAAGAGACGGAATAGCCTTGTATTCTGTCTCTCTTAAATGATTTGAATTATTTCAAAGTAGCTTTAGCGCCTTCTGCTTCAAGTTTTCCCTTGATTTCGTCTGCTTCTGTCTTACCAGCTGCTTCTTTTAAGATTTTAGGAGCTCCGTCAACTAAGTCTTTTGCTTCCTTTAATCCTAATCCTGTAACTTCACGAACAACTTTGATGACTTTAACTTTGTTTGGTCCAACTTCTGTTAATTCTACATCAAATTCTGTTTTCTCTTCTTCTGCTGCTCCGCCATCTCCTGCTGCTGCAACTACAACACCTGCTGCTGCGGACACACCGAATTCTTCTTCACAAGCTTTTACCAATTCGTTTAATTCCAATACGCTTAATTCTTTGATTGCTTCAATCATTTCTGCTGTTGTTAATTTTGCCATTATAATTTACCTCCATAAATTGATTTCATTTTTTATTTTCAGAATACTTCTATGCTTCTGTTGTTTCTTCTGCTGCCGGTGCTGCTGCTTCTACATCTGCTGTTTCCACTGCCGGTGCTGCTACTTCTGCATCTGCTGCTCCGCCTTTTTCAGCGATCTGGTTAAGAACGCGTGCAAAGTTGGTAATTGGTGACTGAATACTTCCAAGGAACTTGGAAAGTAATTCTTCTCTGGATGGAATAAGAGCGATCTGTGCGATCTGTTCCGGTCCGTAGAATCTTCCTTCTACAACACCTGCTTTTAATTCCAGTGCCGGAGCTGTTTTTGCAAATTTTGCAATAATTCTTGCAGGAGCTGTTGCATCTGTGATTCCAATTGCAATAGCACTAGGTCCTTCCAATACTGGGCCAAGGCTCTCAAAGTCAGTTCCTTTAAATGCAAAATTCATCATTGTGTTCTTATATACCTTATAAGCAACACCTGCTTCTCTTAACTCTTTTCGTAACTGTGTATCCTGTTCTACCGTCAAACCACGATAGTCAACCAGGATTACTGATTGTGCATCTTTAATCTGTTCTGAAATTTCCTGTACGACTGGCTGCTTCAATTCTATTTTTGCCACGAATCGTGCACCTCCTTTTACTATTTTTTAAAACATGTTTCCTACACGAGTGCGCTTTCTGCGAGGCATTTGCTGCTCTATAGAATTTGATTTCTATATCTATCAAGTAACAAAAAGCCCTCCTGTTTAAGACAAGAGGGCGTTAAATTCATACATAATCTGTATTCCTAAATCCCTCGGTAGGTTTCACTGTTATGCCTTACGGCACCTACTGTCTTCGGTCGTGTTTACTATAAGCACGAAAATGATTATAGCATTTCAATCTATTGATGTCAATCTTTATTGCAAAGCTTCGTGGATTAGATCAGTTTTGCTGTGCTAATCTTTACACCAGGTCCCATTGTTGGAGCTAATACAACGCTCTTTAAATACTGACCTTTTAGTGAACTTGGTTTTGCTTTAATGATTGCATCCATTAAGGTATGGAAGTTGTCCGCTAATTTTTCTTCTGTAAATGATGCTTTTCCAATTGGCACATGAATAATATTTGTTTTATCCAATCTATACTCAATCTTACCAGCCTTGATGTCGTTAATTGCTTTTGTAACATCCATAGTAACTGTACCAGCTTTTGGGTTTGGCATTAATCCTTTTGGCCCTAATACTCGTCCTAAACGACCAACAACACCCATCATGTCCGGTGTAGCTACAACCACGTCAAAATCTAGCCATCCTTCGTTCTGGATCTTTGGAATTAATTCATCTCCACCAGCATAATCTGCTCCTGCTGCTAAAGCTTCATCAACTTTTTCACCCTTTGCGAATACTAATACTTTGACTTTTTTTCCTGTTCCGTGTGGCAGTACTACTGCACCACGAATCTGCTGTTCTGCATGACGTCCATCACAACCTGTTCTGATATGAGCTTCAATTGTCTCATCAAACTTAGCAACGGCCATTTTTTTAGCAAGACCGATTGCTTCTTCTGGTTCATACTGCATAACTCTGTCGTAAGTCTTTGCAGCTTCTAAATATTTCTTTCCTCTTTTCATTCAAATAACCTCCTAGTGGTAATATCGGGAGAGGACCCTCCCACGTTCCAACGTTTTATTCTTCTACTGTTATGCCCATGCTTTTTGCTGTTCCGGTAATCATGCTCATTGCTGTTTCAACACAGCTTGCATTTAAATCCGGCATTTTTGTTTCTGCTATTTCCTGAAGTTTTGCTTTGGAAATAGTTGCAACTTTTGTCTTATTCGGTGTATTTGATCCGGACTTAATGTTGCATGCTTTTTTGATTAACACAGCTGCAGGTGGTGTCTTAGTTACAAAACTAAAACTTCTGTCTGTGTATACGGTAATTACTACAGGGATTAATACATCTCCCTTATCTGCAGTTCTTGCGTTAAATTGTTTTGTAAATTCAACGATATTTACTCCGTGCTGACCAAGTGCCGGACCAACTGGTGGTGCCGGTGTTGCCTTGCCTGCAGGAATCTGCAATTTGATATATCCTTCTACTTTTTTTGCCATTTGGAATTGCCTCCTTTAAAAATTTAATACATCTTTACATTTTTCTTACTTCAACGAAACTTATTTCTACCGGTGTTTCGCGACCGAACAGGTCTACATTCATTGTAATACTCTGTCGATTATGGCTGATGCTTAAAATGACACCAACTGTATCTTTCCAAACACCACCCGTAACAACAATGGTGTCACCCTCTTCAAAGTCTACAATAATTTCCCCTGAATTAATACCCAACGAGCCCATTTCGGCATCTGTAAGTGGTACCGGCTTTGACCCCGGACCGACAAATCCGGTGACGCCCCTGGTATTCCTGACTACGTACCACGTGTCATCATTCATAACCATATTAATAAGTACATAACCTGGGAACATTTTCTTTTGAACTTGCTTTCTTGCTCCATTTTTTAACTCAATTACGTCCTGCATCGGAACCCGAACTTCTAAAATCTGTTCCTCAAGATGCCTGTTTTCAATTGTCTTATCAATGTTAGCCTTTACCTTATTCTCATATCCTGAATAGGTATGAACTACATACCAGCTTGCCTCTGCCATAAAAATCACCTTTGCCTTTTTATAAGTTTACTAGGATATTAACACCGTACTGAGCAATAATGTCAATAACGGTAATAATGAGACCCAGCGCAATCGATGTTACGATTACTGCCATTGTCTGTTTTCCAAGTGATTTCTTATCCGGCCAAATTATCTTACGAAATTCAGCCTTCAGGCCGGTAAACCAGCTCTTTTTTGGAGCTCCTACTACTTTTTCGGTTTCGCCCATAATCTCACTTCCTTTGCTCTTATCCTTATTACTTCGTTTCTTTGTGTAACGTATGAGTCTTGCAGAATCTGCAATACTTCTTCGTTTCCATTCTGTCGGGATGAGCTTTTTTGTCCTTGGTCATGTTGTAGTTACGCTGTTTGCATTCTGTACATGCCAATGTTATCTTTGTGCGCACAACTTCCACCTCCACTTAAATTTCTTTGCGTTTTAGGCATAAAAAAAAGACCTACTTCCATCGCTAGTCTACTATAGCATACCATTCGTCCATCGTCAACTCTTTTTTATGGAAATATTCATTTCTGCAATATGCTTTTACCATTCTATCATTTTCTTTCGTAAAACGCAAGTTTTATAGTGACATTTTTTTTAAATTGCGATATAATATAGTTGTAAAAGTGGATATATTTTGCTTTATACAAACGTCCCATTGTAGTCTATTAGAATTCCATATTCTCACATGATTATTAAGGAAAGGAGGGGATATTTTTGGCTGCTATTGATACCGTTTTTAACTATTATTTAAGTACCTATGGCAATTCCAGTGTTAATCGCTATGATACACACAAGAAAAGTGAACTGCGTACGATTTACAACAATATGATCAAGCTTAATAAAGAATCCCCTCTTGTAAAGATAAAAAATCTGGAATCCGGGGATATTCAGAAGTTTGCCATTGATGTAAAAGAAAGTTCCCGTACTTTGGAAAAAGTAACCGCAGCTTTAAGTGGAGAAGAGGATAGTCTTTTAAGTGCATTTAAAAAGCGCATTGCCACTTCCTCCCTGGAAGATACTGTTTCTGCTATTTTTGTTGGAGACAGTTCTTCAGACTCAGACTTATCGTCCACGTTTAATATAGAAGTGAAGCATTTAGCTTCTCCTCAGATTAACATGGGCAATTTTCTGCAAAAAGATAATAAGGATATTCCCCTTGGACGTTATACCTTTGATTTTAACACTCCAACCACCGGTTTTGAGTTTCAATATGCCGTATCTTCAGGAGATACCAATTATAATGTCCAGAATAAAATTGCTAAATTAATCTCTTCTGCCAATGTTGGTGTAAAGGCAGAGGTTGTTGATGATGACTCCGGATGTAGTGCGATTAAATTAACCTCCACCGAAACAGGTCTTGCCGGAAATGAAGAATCTCTTTTTCAGATTCTCCCCGGAACTTCCAGAGAGTCCCAAAGTGTTATGCAGACTTTGGCATTTGACCATATTTCCAAAGATGCCAGTTCCTCTCAATTCCTATTAAATGGAAATGAACGTTCCTCTCTTTCCAATACCTTCACCATCAACAAGGAATTTGAGGTCACTTTAAAAGGCATTAGTCCGGAACATAATCCGGCTTCTATTGGTTTTAAAAATGACGTGGATGCCATAAGCGAGAATCTTCAAACTCTTGTAGATGCTTATAATCAAGTTGTACAGACTTCCACAAATTATAATTTTGAAGACAGCAATCAGCACTCGAAATTATACCATGATATCACTTCCGTTGCAAAATCTTATAAAAATGAATTAGATTCTATGGGACTAACCGTTGCAGATGATGGCTTTATTCGTATTGACAAAGCCCTTTTAGAAGATGGGATTACTTCCGAGCATGCATCTGTTGGTTTGGAAGACCTGAATAATTTCAAGAACAGCCTGCGTGTTCGCTCCTCCCGCATTTCTTTGAATCCAATGTCTTATGTGGATAAAACGATTGTGGTTTATAAGAATCCGGGGCGAGCCTTTAATGCGCCTTATATCAGCAGCATATATTCGGGTATGATGCTGGATAAGTATTGTTAATTCTGACGAATCAAATCTATAGAATATAGTAAGCCATTGCCTTTATCTTTACCGATAACTGCAATGGCTTTTCTAACCCTCTAGCATAACTGCGCTTCACTGTTGGATAGGAGATACTCTTTTATTGTATCCACCAATAGCTTACGTCCCCGCATACGCAGTGGTATTCTCTGACCATTCATCATAATAACTTCTGCATCTTCTCTCTTTACAATCATATCCATATTCACAATATAACTTTGGTTACATCTTAAAAACCGTTTGTCATTTAATTCTTCCTGTACCTTGCTCAACTGTCCCGGTAATGAAATATCACCATGGCTTGATGTGTGAAAAGTTACGATCTTATCATTCGACTCTATAAATATAATATCTCTGTATTGGATGGTATGTGTCTTCTTCCTTGCATTAATTGCAATACATTTTTTTATATGTTCCGGATTTCTTTGCAAATAATAATCAATAATTGCCACTAATTTCCCACGTTTAAAGGGCTTCAGTAAATAGCCTAATGCAAACAGATCATATCCGGCAAGAAGAAATTCAGAACTTGAGGTGCAAAATACAACTTCTACTTCTACATCTATTTCCCTTATCCGCCTTGCTGTCTCTATTCCATTGATGTCCTTCATGTAAATATCCATAAAAATAAGGTCAAATTGTCCCGGATGATAGCTTTCAAGTAATTGCTCTCCATTGGTATAAGTGGTAATCTCACACCCCAAGTCTCTATCTTTAATAATTTCGTTTACCATTTTTTTTAATATATTTTGATCAATCATGCTATCGTCACATGTGGCTATCCGTATCATAAATCCTCCTAAATGCAAAGTTACTGCTTATATTTTACCATATTTAATGCAAAAAGCAAGGACAATTCCAC
>JAVVVI010000019.1:0-40543 GCA_036652735.1 Lachnospiraceae bacterium | reverse complement strand
TTATTTGAGCTTATTTTTTTAAGACTAACCATATTTTTACACCACCTAATATAAACAATTTCCCAATTACACCCATTCTGTTATCACTACAAGGTAACAAGGATTTTATTTATTGATTTACGCTCTCGGTTTTTCCGAGGGTATTTTTATATATAATTATTTTACCACAGTAAAGTAGCTATTCCAATCAATCAAATGTAAACTTTGAAAGGAGATCCCCATGGCATTAAAAAATTACAAAAGCTTTCCACTTCTGGAAGAATACCTAAACTACCTGTTGATATTGTCAATTGCAAGGTCAGCACGACAGTATTGATGTTGAGGAACATCCACAAAAGGGATTGAAGTTAGACGAAATTATCTCGACGCTAAATTCAATGATTGATTTTAGCGGAACAGCAGATGTAAAAGCCCCCTGTATTTGCCTTTCTGCACAGGCAGCATTAAAACAAAGATAAATAGAATAATGAAAAAATATCCAATAAAATTGTTGACGGCAAGACAGTCCTGTGCTATATTAAAATTAGTTATTAGGAACAGTTATCAATAACAAAAACGGGAGGAAAAAGAATGAATGAATTCAAGAAATTAACCAATGAAGTAGGTGCTCCAATACCGGATAATGAAAATGCTCTTACAGCAGGCCCCCGTGGACCGGTTGTAATGAGCGATGTGTGGCTGATGGAAAAAATGGCACATTTTAACAGAGAGGTAATTCCGGAAAGGCGTATGCATGCCAAGGGATGGGGAGCTTATGGTAAATTTACTGTAACTCATGATATTTCACAATTTACCAAGGCAAAAGTATTGCAAAAAGGAAAAGAGACAGAAGTTTTTATTCGTTTTTCTACCGTTGCAGGAGAGCGTGGCGCAGCGGATTGTGAGCGTGATATTCGTGGTGTAGGTGTTAAATTTTATACAGAAGAGGGAAATTGGGACCTGGTAGGAAATAATACGCCCACCTTCTTTATTCGGGATGTACATAATTTTTCAGACTTAAATCGTGCGGTGAAACGTGATCCGGCAACTGGAAGACGTTCTGCACAGAATAATTGGGATTTCTGGACCCTTCTTCCGGAATGTTTTCATCAAATTACGGTTGTTATGAGTGATAGAGGAATTCCGGCATCTTTCCGTAATATGCATTTTTTTGGCGAGCATACATTTTCATTTTATAATGAAGAAAATCAGCGCGTATGGTGTAAATTCCATTTTAAAACCCAGCAGGGAATTAAAAATTTATCCAATGCAGAGGCTGCACATATAAATGGTATGGATCGTGAGTATCATGGGAAAGATTTATATGAAGCCATTGAAAGAGGAGAGTATCCAAAATGGACGATGTACGTGCAGATTATGACAGAAGAACAGGCAGAGAATCATTATGAGAATCCTTTTGATATCACAAAAATTTGGCGTCATAAAGAATTTCCATTAATGGAAGTGGGAGAGTTAGAACTGAATCGTAATCCTGAGAATTATTTTGCAGAGGTTGAGCAGTCCGCATTCTCACCTGCACATGTCGTTCCGGGAATTGGATTTAGCCCGGATCGATTTTTACAAGGCAGATTGTTTGCTTATGGCGATGCACAACGTTACCGCTTAGGAGTAAATCACAACCAAATTCCGGTGAACCGTGCAAAAGTTGAAGTAAATGAATATCATCGTGATGGTGCAATGCGGGTAGATGGAAATTATGGCGGAGCACCGGCATATACACCAAATAGCATGGGTGTCTGGGCAGCGCAGCCGGATGTTATGGAACCACCATTGGAGTTAAGTGGTGCAATGTATCGTTATGATCCAAAGGAAGACCCTACGGATGATTGTTTCCGTGCAGGAGGTGATTTATGGAGAGTTCTTACCCAGGAGAAAAAACAGATTTTGATTGAAAATACAGCAGGGGATATTGCATCCTGCACGGAGAATATTAAGTATCGTCATGCAGTACATTGTTATCTTGGGGATCCGGAATACGGAAAAAGATTTACTGAAGCGGCTGGACTTGATTTTAATAAAGTACAGGAACTTTCAAAGCTGGATCATAGTGGATTAATTCAGGCAACTCTTTCTTAAGAGAAAACGCATAAAGGGGGAAAAATAGAATGAAGCAGACTAGGAATACACCTCAAAAGATACTAATTCGCAGCTTATTGGAAGGAAATACGTCCCATCCAACTGCGGATGAGGTATATGAGCTTGCGAGAAAAGAAAATCCGTCTATTAGCAGGGCAACCGTCTATCGGAACTTAAACCTTTTGGCAGATAATGAGGAGATTACAAGGCTTAAAATGCCTTTGGGACCGGATCATTATGATTATCATACAAAGAATCATTATCATTTTTTATGCCGAAATTGTAACCGTGTGCTGGATACTTTGATTCCCTATTATGACGCATTAAACCTAGAGACTGCGAATATCCCCGGATGTAAAACCGAATGGCATAGATTAATACTGGTTGGTTTGTGCCCAGACTGTAACACAAATAATAGAAATAAAGGAGAAAATGAAAATGTGTAGAGAACAAAAATTTTTCATCTGCAAACATTGCGGAAATATGGTAGGATTAATTGATAATAAAGGTGTTCCACTTGTTTGTTGTGGGGAAGAAATGCAGGAATTAGTTCCAAATACTGTGGATGCTGCTGTAGAAAAACATCTTCCGGTTGTTGTAAAATCAGAGAACCAGATAACAGTAACGATTGGGAGTGTGGAACATCCGATGCTGGCGGAACATCATATTGTCTTTATTTATGTGGAGACGGAACATGGTGGACAGCGGAAATGTCTGGACGTTTCAGAAAAACCAACTGCGATTTTCCAATTTGCAGAAGACAAGCCAATTGCGGTATATGCTTATTGCAATATACATGGATTATGGAAGACAGAGATTTAATTAAAATCAAAATGAACGCGCACATGGTTTCTATGTGACAAGCAAAAAAACAGCCCTTATTTGACAAGATGAGTAAAATGAACTATAATCAGGAAGCGCTTATGCGTAGACAGTTCGTTTGTACCATCCTGTCTATAAACAAAACCAGGGCTGTTTTTTGTTATTTTTAATCCGATAAAAAGCAGGCAGGAGTGCCTGCTTTATTTTATGAAATGAGGGAAGTCTATGTATATATTAAAAACAGAATGCAGTATTGATGCAGCACATTTTTTGGCTGGTTATCAGGGAAAATGCGGCAACATTCATGGCCATCGCTGGAAGATTCAACTGCGGGTATTTGGGGAAAAATTAGAAGAAAATCGTCAGAACTGTGGAATGGTAGTGGATTTTGGAATTTTAAAAGCAGAATTAAAAGAAGAAGCGGAGTGTTTTGACCACGTATTCGTTGTGGAAAAAGGGACCTTAAAGGATACCACGGTAGCGGCTCTCGAAAGCGAGGGATTTACATTGCAATGGGTTGAGTTTCGACCTACGGCAGAAAATCTGGCGCAATATTTTTATGAAGCAATGGAAAAAAGGGGATATGCTGTTGCAGATGTAACAATTTATGAGACACCAAATAATTGTGCGGTTTATGAAAAATAGGAAATATGCGAGGATAATAAAATGAATTTAAAAGTGGTAGAAAAATTTGTGAGTATTAATGGAGAAGGGGTTAGAGCGGGACAACCGGCTGTTTTTCTGAGATTTGCAGGCTGCAATTTAAACTGTATTTTTTGTGATACAAAATGGGCAAATGAAGCGGACGTATCCTATGAAAGTGAATCTCCGGAGCAGTTGGTTGAATATGTAGTGGCAACGGGCATTACAAATGTAACGTTAACCGGAGGAGAACCACTATTACAGGAAGGAATTGGAGACTTAATAAGACAACTGTTAGCGGTACCCCAGCTTCAGATTGAGATTGAAACCAATGGCAGTATAGATCTGAGTGATTTCTTGGCAATTAGGAAAGGAAACCAGCAGCGGCTCACAGTTACAATGGACTATAAATTACCATTTAGCCAAATGGAAAAACATATGAAAAAAAATAATTTTTCATTGATTTCCAGAGAAGATACTGTTAAATTTGTAGTAGCAGATGAAACGGATCTGGCAGTGGCAAAAAAAGTGATAGAGGACTATGGTTTAATTTCCAAAACACAGGTATATATAAGCCCGGTTTTTGGTGAAATTGAACTTACAAAAATTGTAGATTTTTTAATAGAGAATAAATTAAATGGCGTGAATATGCAGCTGCAAATGCACAAATTTATTTGGGATCCAAATCAAAAGGGTGTATAGAAAGGATAATATATGGCAATTGATACAAAGGCAATTGAAGAACATATTAAAGGAATTCTTATTGCATTAGGGGAAGATCCCCAGCGGGAAGGATTATTGGAAACACCTCATCGTGTTGCCAAGATGTATGAAGAAATATTTGAGGGAATAAATTATAGTAATCATGAAATTGCCCAGATGTTTGATAAAACATTTGAGGATGACCTAGATTTTGAAGATGAGAGTCATGATATGGTAATTGTAAAGGATATTGATATTTTTAGTTATTGTGAACATCATATGGCTTTAATGTATGATATGAAGGTTTCGGTGGCATACCTGCCCAATAAGAAGGTGATCGGTCTTAGTAAAATTGCGCGAGTAGCAGATATGGTGGGAAGGCGGCTTCAGCTTCAAGAACGAATTGGAACAGATATTGCCCAGATTATTCAAGAAATTACCGAAACAGAGGATGTTGCAGTTATGATCGAAGGCTGTCACAGTTGTATGAGCGCCAGGGGAATCAAAAAACCCGGAACAAAGACCAGCACCGTAACCTTAAGAGGAAAATTTAGAGAAGATGTATCCCTTTTAATGCAATTAAGCATGGGAATGGGTACACCAATAGGAGAAAATAAAAGATGAGAGCATTGGTATTATCAAGCGGAGGAATTGACAGCACAACCTGTCTTGCATTGGCAGTGAAAAAATTTGGAAAAGAAAATGTAGTTGCACTCTCCATATTTTACGGACAAAAACATACAAAAGAACTTGAAGCCGGGAACCGGGTTGCACACTTCTATCAAGTGGAGCATTTGCAAGTGGATATGGCTAAAATATTTGAATTTAGTGATTGTAGTTTGTTAAGCCATTCCAATGCGGAAATTCCTAAAAATTCTTATGCAGAACAGCAAAAAGAAGCAAAAGAGAAGCCGGTTTCTACGTATGTACCATTTCGAAACGGACTCTTTTTATCAACGGCTGCAAGCATTGCACTAAGCAAAAATTGTGATGTTATATATTATGGCGCACATAGTGATGATGCTGCGGGAAGTGCGTATCCCGATTGCAGCCAGGTATTTCATCAGGCAATGAGTACGGCAATTTATGAGGGAAGTGGAAGACAGCTTACTGTAGAAGCACCCTTTGTCACCTGGACAAAGACCGAGGTTGTACGCTGTGGATTAGAGTTAAAGGCACCCTATGAGTTAACCTGGAGTTGTTATGAAGGAAATGAAAAGCCATGCGGTGTTTGTGGAACCTGTCTGGACCGCCAAAAAGCATTTGATGAAAATAATGCTGTAGATCCAATTTTATGATAAGTGAGGAAAAGAAAATGAGTAAAAGAGAGCAAGAAGAGACACAGGGCCTTACATTGTTGGGAAATCAAGGAACCAAGTATGCAGATGACTATGCACCGGAGGTATTGGAGACCTTTATCAATAAACATCCCAATAATGATTATTTTGTTAAGTTTAACTGTCCTGAATTTACCAGTCTTTGTCCCATTACCGGTCAGCCGGACTTTGCAAATGTGATTATATCATATGTACCTGGAACCCGTATGGTAGAGAGTAAATCCTTAAAATTATACCTATTTAGCTTTCGCAATCATGGGGATTTTCATGAGGACTGTATGAATATCATTATGAAGGATTTAATACATCTTATGGATCCGAAATACATTGAGGTTTGGGGGAAATTTACACCAAGAGGTGGAATTTCAATAGATCCTTACTGCAATTATGGAAAACCGGGGACAAGATGGGAACAGACGGCACTGAATCGATTGGAAAACCATGATTTATATCCGGAAAAAGTTGACAACCGATAGGTTTCCTTTTATAATTCAAATTATACCTATATAATATCAAGACTGACATAGGCAATTAGTTATCCGGTCTATGAAAGTACAATCAACGAATCAATGGAATGATGGAGGGAAAAGAAATGATTTCAAAGAAAATGAAAAAATCACTGGATTCAGCAGTTTCCATTCGGGATATTTTTGAAGAAGGAAAGCGTTTGGCTGGAATTTATGGAGCTGAAAATGTATACAACTTCAGCATTGGAAATCCAAGTGTATTGCCACCGGCAATTGTGAATGAAAGTATGATTGATATTTTAAAAAACGAACCGCCCATGGCATTACACAGTTATCCAAGTAATGCAGGTCATCAGGAAGCAAGAGAAGCAGTTGCTCATTTTTTAAATGATAAATTTAAGGTACCATATGGTTTCGAAGATATCATTATAACCAGTGGAGCTGCAGCAGCGCTTGCGTTAATTTCAAATACGGTATTGGATCAGGGAGATGAAGTCATTGTATTTGCTCCTTATTTCTGGGAATATAAGAATTATGTGGAATGTGCTTATGGAAAAGTGGTAGAGGCAGCCTGCGACAGTCGCTCATTACAGCCGGACGAGGCAACCTTTCGTGCTGCATTTTCTGAGAATACACAATTGGTGTTTATTAATACACCGAATAATCCTACGGGAGCGGTTTATAGCGAAGCATCCATTCAAATGGTTGCAAGAGTAATGGAAGAAATGCAGGAAAAATATGGACATCCCATCTATCTGGTGGCAGATGAACCTTATCGCCAGCTGGCTTATGGAGATATAACCGTGCCATATTTACCGGATTATTATAAAAATACTATGGTAGTATATTCTTATAGTAAAACACTGTCTATCCCAGGCATGCGAATTGGTTACATTGCAATGACACCCGGTATGGCAGATCTGGAAGATATGCGAAGTGGACTGGTTGCTTCTATTCGCTATATGGGGTTTGTTTGTGCACCGAGTTTACAGCAAAAAATATTACCAAAAGTTGTGGACAAGGTAGTGGATATTAGCATTTATCAAAAAAACAGAGATTTGCTATATGATAATTTAACCAGTATGGGATATGAATGTGTGCATCCGGATGGTGCGTTTTATTTGTTTGTCCGTTCATTGGATGAAAATGATGAAAAATTTTGCGAGAAAGCAAAGGAAGAAAGAATCTTAATGGCACCGGGTTCGGCATTTTCTCAAAAGGGATATGTGAGAATCTCCTATTGTGTGTCAGAAGAAACGATAAAAAATTCACTTCCGGGATTTAAACATTTAATGGATTGCTATAAAAAATAACTAAGTCATGTTTCAATTGTGAACGAAAAATGAAATTTCTATAAAATAAATGTGGATTTTTTGTCGAACTTCTGTATAATAGAATTATGTGAAACAATAAAAGGAGGAACATAATTCATGTTGGAAAAATTTTTTAAACTGAAAGAGAATCACACAAATGTTAAAACAGAGGTTCTGGCCGGCGTTACCACATTTATGACAATGGCGTATATACTTGCGCTAAACCCGAGTATTTTAGGTGCGGCAGGTATGAATGAACAGGCAGTTATGATTGCTACAGCATTAGCTGCTTTTTGTGGAACAATGTTTATGGCTCTTTTTGCAAATTATCCATTTGCACTGGCACCGGGAATGGGCTTGAATGCTTACTTTGCCTATACGGTAGTGTTAAATATGGGATATTCCTGGCAGTTTGCATTGCTGGCAGTGTTAGTGGAAGGTATTATTTTCATTGTTCTTTCACTTACAAATGTTCGTGAGGCTATTTTCAATGCCATTCCTATGTCATTGAAATCAGCAGTCAGCGTTGGTATTGGTTTGTTCATTGCATTCTTGGGTTTACAGGATGCAAGGCTTATTATTCCAAATGGTGCAACCCTGGTTACCTATCAGAAGTTTCATAGTGGTGTAGAGTCTGTAGCAGCTATTCTTGCATTAATTGGTATTGCCATTACGGCTGTATTGCTGGTGAAGAAGATCAGAGGTGGAATTCTTCTTGGAATAGCCATTACCTGGATTTTAGGAATGATCTTTCAGGCAGTTGGAATCTATGTGCCGGATCCTTCCGCAGGATTTTATTCTGTATTCCCAACAGCAATTGTAAGCTTTGATTTTTCTTCCTTTGGGCAAACCTTTGGACAGGTGTTTAATCCAAGTGCATGGGGACATTTCAATGTAGGCGACTTTATTGTAATTATGTTTGCATTTTTGTTTGTGGACATGTTCGATACAATTGGAACTTTAATTGGCTGTGCATCAAAAGCGGATTTATTGGATAAAGATGGAAAATTACCACGAATTAAAGGTGCATTATTAGCAGATGCAGTAGCAACGGTAGTAGGTGCAATATTTGGTACCTCTACAACCACAACCTATGTAGAAAGTGCAGCAGGAGTAACAGAAGGCGGAAGAACAGGACTTACAGCAGTAGTTACAGGTTTATTGTTCTTACTGGCGTTATTTTTCTCCCCACTGTTTCTGGCTATTCCTTCCTTTGCAGTAGCACCGGCATTGGTAATTGTTGGATTCTACATGATGGGTGCAGTTGTTAAAATTGACTTTAGTGATATGGCAGAAGCAATTCCTGCATTTTTATGTATTCTTGTAATGCCATTGGCATACAGTATTTCAGAAGGTATTACCATAGGTGTGATTTCTTATACCTTGATTCAGGTCCTTACAGGAAAAATTAAAAACAAGAAGATGAGTATTTTAATGTACATATTGACTGTTTTATTTATTCTAAAATATATTTTCCTATAATCGCTTATAAGGGAAATGAAAAGAGGTCATCCAGTGGATGGCCTCTTTTTTAGGGGGAGGATAAGTATTTCATTTATCTTTTGAGTGAGACCGCAAAAACGATTGGGGGGATCAATTTCTGCGGCTAATTCTAGTATTGACGCTTTTTTTGATTTTATTCAATTTTTTTTCAATTCTCGAAAGAAATATTTTGAACTATTTGAGCAGATAGGTTATACTGTCTGTATGCGACTGACGCAAGTACGAAGATAAAGGATGGTAAGAAAATGGCATTATTAGAACAATGGAGAGAAATTGCCTATAATGAGGATGCAGATAAAGGTGAAATGCAGGGATTTTGGCAGAGATACTTTGACTTAGAGCAGGGAGTCTATGAATCACTTTTAGATCATCCGGACGAAAAGGTGACTGGAACCGTAAAAGAACTGGCAGAAAAATATGGATTGGAACTTATGGCAATGACAGGATTCTTAGATGGAATCAATGACAGTCTTTTAACACCCAATCCAATTGACACAATGGAAGAAGATACAGAAGTAAGCCTTGCCTTTGATAAAGAGAAACTGTATCAGAATATGATTGGAGCAAAAGCAGACTGGTTGTATTCATTACCACAGTGGGATTCGCTCATTGCTCAGGAAAGACGAAAAGAACTTTACAAAGAAGAAAAGCTTTCCGGAACAATCATTAAAGAAAAGAAAATTGGCCGAAATGATCCCTGCCCATGTGGAAGTGGAAAAAAATATAAATTTTGTTGTGGAAAAGGGAAATAATCTTTTCAAATAAAAGTCTTTACAAAATAAAGATTTTGGTATAAAATGGGTTACAATAACACGTTGAAGAGAAGAGTAAATTAGGAAAGGAAACAGAGAAGAATGCCTGCAAAGCAGTGATGAGAGCATTTTTTCCGGAACTTCTTGAAAACTACCTCTGAGTGGCCCCAATCCGGTCCGGTGATTCCGTTATCATCATGATAAGTGGTCTTGGAACTTCCAAGGCAATTAGGGTGGAACCGCGATAATATCGTCCCTTGCATTACATGATTCGTAATGCAGGGACTTTTTTATATTTCAGAAAAGTTCCGGCATTGTGAAGCAAAACAATTATGGAATGTGGAAAGGAAAGTAAATTATGAAAATTACACTGAAAGACGGAACTGTCAAGGAGTATGACAGTGCAAAAACAATCTACGAAATAGCAGCGGATATTAGCGAAGGACTTGCAAGGATGGCATGCGCAGGAGAAGTGAATGGAAAGGTAATGGATCTTAGAACCTCTATTAACGAGGATTGTGAACTGAGTATTTTAACCGGCAATGATCCGGCAGGTCTTGCAACCATTCGTCATACGGCTTCCCATATTATGGCAGAAGCAGTACGTAGAATTCGACCGAATGTAAAGGTTGCAATTGGACCAAGTATAGAGAATGGCTTTTATTATGATTTTGAAACGGAACCTTTTTCAAGAGAAGATATGGATGAAGTGGAAAAGGAAATGAAGAAAATAATAAAAGAAGGCGCAAAGCTGGAAAAATTTACAATGCCAAGACAAGAAGCAATTGAGTATATGAAAAAGAGGGAAGAACCATACAAGGTGGAGCTGATTGAAGATCTTCCGGAGGATGCAGTAATCTCCTTTTATAGTCAGGGAGACGGATTTACAGATCTTTGTGCAGGCCCTCATTTAATGAATACTAAGGGTGTAAAAGCCTTTAAACTGACTTCTTCCTCCGGTGCTTATTGGAGAGGAAGCGAGAAGAATCAAATGCTGACTCGAATTTATGGAACTGCATTTAACAAAAAAGAAGAACTTACAGAGTATCTGGAATATTTGGAGAATATTAAAAAACGTGACCATAATAAGCTTGGCAGGGAGATGGAATTATTTACAACGGTAGATGTAATTGGACAAGGACTTCCATTGCTAATGCCAAAGGGTGCAAAAATGATTCAGACTATGCAAAGATGGATTGAGGACGAGGAAGAGAGACGTGGATATGTGCGGACCAAGACACCTTTAATGGCTAAAAGCGATCTGTATAAGATATCCGGTCACTGGGATCATTATAAAGAAGGTATGTTTGTGCTTGGTGATGAGGAAAAAGGAGAGGAAGTATTTGCACTTCGTCCAATGACCTGTCCATTTCAATATTATGTATATAAAGCAGGACAGCACTCCTATCGAGATCTGCCACTTCGATATGGAGAGACCTCTACGTTGTTTCGGAATGAGGATTCAGGAGAAATGCATGGATTGACAAGAGTACGTCAGTTTACCATTTCAGAAGGTCATTTAATTACCACACCGGAGCAGATTAACGAAGAATTTAAGGGCTGTGTGGATTTGGCGGTTTATTGTTTGAAGACACTTGGACTGGAAGAAGATGTAACCTATCAGTTGTCTAAATGGGATCCGAAAAACACGGAAAAATATATTGGTGATGCAGAGTATTGGGAAAGCAGCCAGGACAGGATGCGTCAGATTTTAACGGAGATGGGACTTGATTTCAAAGAGGCAGATGGAGAAGCAGCGTTTTATGGTCCTAAACTGGATATTCAGGCAAAAAATGTGTATGGTAAAGAAGATACTATGATTACGGTACAGCTTGATTTTGCTTTGGCAGAACAATTCGATATGTACTATATTGATAAAAATGGAGATAAAAAACGCCCATTTATTATTCATCGCACCAGTATGGGATGCTACGAGAGAACACTTGCCTGGTTAATAGAAAAATATGCAGGTCTCTTTCCAACCTGGCTTTGCCCGGAACAGGTTCGTGTGCTGCCAATTTCTGAAAAATATGAGGACTATGGTGCTAAGGTTTGTGCGGAATTAAAAAAACATGGATTAGCTGCAACCATTGATAATCGTTCTGAAAAAATTGGATATAAAATTCGAGAAACAAGATTGAATAAAGTTCCTTATATGTTGGTTGTGGGACAAAAGGAAGAGGAAGGCAATTTGGTTTCCGTAAGAAGCAGATATGCCGGAGATGAAGGACAGAAGACGTTAAAAGAATTTATAGATGAAATTTCGGAAGAAATTCGTACCAAGGAGATTCGCAAAGTTCAGGAAGAAGAATAAGAAGAATCAAACCAGTCAATACTATCCTATGAGAAGTAGAAAGGAGAGTATGAATGGCAGAATTAAGTTGTAACGTAGATAATTGTACCCACAATGAAGATCATTGCTGTTGCAAAGGTGAGATTTTTATTGAGGGAAAGGCTGCAGAGAATGGTTCAAGTACCTGCTGTGGCAGTTTTCGAAAGAAACTTGAGGGAGCGACAAGAAATTCATTGGAACATTCAAGCCATACCATTGAGGTGGACTGCGAGGCCGGTAATTGTGCGTATAATAATAATTGCAGCTGTACAGCAGGACACATTGATATCGCAGGGGGCAGCGCCTGCGTGTCTGTAGAAACAGAGTGTTCAAGTTTTAAACACAAATAGACAGTTGTGTAATGGAACTGCAAAGTGTGAAGGGAAAGAAAGACATCCACAATTGGAAAAGGGATGTCTTTTTTACTTTTAGTCAGGAAAACCGGCATACAATGTTGTAAATACGACAGGATATGTCAAAATTCGCCTAAAATGTCGAATTTTGGCGAACGAAAAAAGGAGGTTTTGTTTGATTTTTGCTGTCATTATGTGTAAAATAAAAGACGAAAGGAAGAAAAAAAATGAACACAAGTATTAACTTTCCAAATCTACATATTTACTTATCAAATGTTGGGCAAAAAATTAACATTAAAGGTTTTACAATTGCGTATTATGGAATCATTATTTCCCTTGCAATCTTGGTGGGCATTATCATTGCCTGTAAAGAGGCGAGACGTACCGGACAGAATCAGGAAGATTATTTAGATTTAGCATTGTTTGCGGTTCTGTTTTCCATTGTAGGAGCCAGACTCTATTATGTTGTTTTTTCATGGGATTTATATAAGGATAATCTTTTAAGTATCTTTAATCTTCGACAGGGTGGTTTGGCGATATTTGGAGCTATAATTGGAGCTGTAATTACCGTTATCATTTTTGCAAAAGCAAAACACTTATCATTTCCACAAATGCTGGATACCGGCTGTTTGGGTTTGGTGACTGGACAAATCATAGGAAGATGGGGAAATTTTTTTAACAGAGAAGCATTCGGAGATTATACAAATGGATTATTTGCAATGCAGCTGCCGGTGGATGCAGTTCGTAATCATGACATTTCGGAAAATCTGGCACAGCACATTCAAACAATTAATGGAACCGCTTATATTCAAGCACATCCAACTTTTTTGTATGAATCCGTATGGAACTTAGTATTACTGGTAATTCTGTTATTGGTACGTGATAAAAAGAAATTTCAAGGCGAACTCTTTGTAGTGTACTTATTTGGCTATGCATTGGGCAGAGTGTGGATTGAGGGACTTCGTACCGATCCGCTTTTGATACCGGGTATGAATTTTCCGGTATCCCAGGCGCTATCCATCCTGTTAATGGTTGTATGTGTTGTGATTTTCATAATTGGCCGAAGGAATTCAAAAAAATGCAAAATAAAATAAGCAGTAGAAAAAATTACTGTGGGGAGAAGAGGTGGACGTATGAAGACAAGTAAAGAGTTAAAAGAGCAAATAGAAATTGCAAGGGAGAAGCTTGATAATGCTTTAAGTAATAGCAAAGAAGTATTGGACTGTTATGATTTGAGCTTAAAATTAGATCAGTTAATAGAAGAGTATCTTGATTTGCAGGAACCGGAACATCCGTCTCAGCAAGAAGAGACGGACTAACCGTTTCTTGTTAGAACAACAGAAAGATATACATGGAATGAGAAAGACTAAATCACAGCTTTAAAAGTGATTTGGTCTTTTTTTACTTGCATTTTAAAGACATATGGGGTAAAATATACCTACAAGTGGTGGAAAGTGGTTGAGAATGGTTCAAAGTGGTGGATAAGTTGACAACTATGTGGATAAATCCATTCCATCCTACAAGGGCAGGTGAGTTCAATGTTCATGGGCGAATATAGTCATATAATCGACGCAAAAGGCAGACTTATTGTTCCTTCAAAGTTTCGAGAACAACTGGGAGATGAATTCGTTGTTACGAAGGGACTGGATGGATGCTTATTTGTGTATCCCAATGAAGAATGGCTGAACATTGAGAACAAGTTTAAAGAAGTGCCGCTGACAACAAAGGATGCAAGAAAATTTTCCCGTTTCTTTTTCGCAGGTGCGGCAACCTGTGAGGTGGATAAGCAGGGAAGAATTTTACTTCCGGGAGTTTTACGGGAATTTGCTGAATTACAGAAGGATATTGTTTCTGTTGGAGTACTGAATCGAATTGAAATCTGGGACAAGGAAAAATGGACCGAGAGCAATGAATATGACGATATGGATGAGATTGCGGAGCACATGGCAGAATTAGGACTTAGTATATAGCAATACATACCGGAGCATATAGAGAGGCGAGCATATGGACTTTAAACATGTATCCGTTTTATTTGAGGAAACAATAGAAGAACTTAAAATAAAAGCAGATGGAATATACGTAGATGGTACCCTTGGCGGAGGGGGACATGCCTATGGGGTATGCCAGAGGCTATCCGAACAGGGACGGTTAATTGGAATTGATCAGGACGAAGATGCAATTGGTGCAGCAACCCAACGTTTGGAACCATTTAAGGATAAAGTAACAATCATACGGAGTAATTACAGAGAGATGCGTGAGTGCCTAAAGGAGCTTGGTATCGATAAAGTAGATGGAATCACACTTGATTTAGGGGTGTCATCCTATCAACTAGATACACCGGAACGGGGATTTACGTATATGGAGGAAAATGCTCCATTGGACATGCGTATGGATAATAGGCAGAGCCAGACAGCAAGAGAGATTGTCAATGAGTATACGGAACAGGAACTATATCGGATGATTCGCGATTTCGGAGAAGATAAATTTGCAAAAAATATAGCAAAACACATTGTTAAATACAGAGAAACCCAGTCAATCGAGACTACCGGACAATTAACACAAATTATTCGGGGTGCCATACCAATGCGGGTACAGGTCACCGGTGGACATCCTGCAAAGCGAACCTTTCAGGCGATTCGCATTGAGTTGAATCAAGAATTGAAAGTACTCCAGGATTCTTTGGATGAGATGATTGATCTGCTTAATCCATTGGGAAGAATCTGTATTATAACATTTCATTCTTTGGAAGATCGTATTGTTAAGACGAATTTCAGAAGAAATGAGAACCCATGTACCTGTCCGAAAGATTTTCCGGTATGCGTATGTGGGAAAAAGAGTAAGGGAAGAGTTGTGACAAGGAAGCCCATTCTTCCAAGTGATGAGGAATTAGAATATAACAAACGCAGTAAAAGTGCAAAACTTCGAGTGTTTGAAAAGGCCTAAACAGAAAGGATGCGGTTAGATGGCAAAACAGAGAAACAACACTACACAGCAGAACTATATATATGGAAATGCAGCACCACAATTTGAGACGGCGGCGGAATACAACAGGCGGAAAACAGCAAAACCTGAGACCTCCTCAGCAAGGGCGGTAAGACGAAACAGAGAGAATGCAAAGTGTATGAATTTAGGCTATGTATTATTTTTGTGTATGGCGACCTCTTTGGTCTTTGGCATTTGTGCTATTTATGTTAATTTGCAGGCACAGGTAAATGAAAGGATGGAACATATTAATACGCTGGAGAATCAGCTGGTTGATTTACAAGCAGATAATGATACCGCGTTCAAACGCTTACAAACATCTGTAAATTTAAATCAAATAAGGAAAACAGCAGCAAAAAAATTAGGAATGGTATATCCAAAAGAAGAACAAATCATTTACTATGAAGTGGAAAATAGTGATTATATGGAACAAGTGGAGGAAATACCACAGGCAAGCAGAAGGACTGTCTTTGATTTAATATTTAACAGATAAGAGAACCGGATTTGTAAGGAGTGGGTGAAAACGTGGCCAGAAGGAAACTAAAGCAATATAATTTTTCAAAGAAAATGCAAAAGAAACTGGTTGTAGTTTTTTTAGCAGTGCTATTGGCGCTGCTGGTATTAGTGGGAAGAATTGTATATATTAATTTTGTCAGCGGTGAGAAATACACGAAAAAAGTATTAGACCAACAGGAATATACCAGTCGTGTCATTCCATTTCAGCGTGGGGATATTGTTGATCGCAATGGAACAATATTAGCTACAAGTACAGATGTCTATAATTTAATTCTGGATTGCAAGGTTTTAAATGCAAAAAAGGAAAATAGAGAGCCAACAATAAGTGCATTGACGAAGTGCTTTGATGAATTAACAGAAGAAAAATTATATGAGATATTGGAAGAAAAAGCCAATAGTCAGTATACGGTTTTGCTTAAGAAGCTTCCTTATGAAAAAATTCAAGCGTTTATTAATCTTCAGGATGAAAAGGATAAGAATCCCAATATTGCAGGAGTATGGTTTGAAAAAGAATATGAGAGAAATTATCCCTACCAATCACTTGCAGCATCGGTAATCGGGTTTACCACATCAGGGAATGAGGGTATTAATGGACTTGAAAATTCTTATAATGACGTTCTTAATGGAATGAATGGAAGAGAATATGGGTATTTAAATTCAGATAGTAATTTTGAGACAACAGTTAAAAATGCAGAAAATGGAAAAACAATAGTAAGCACGATTGATACAACCATACAGTCTATTGTGGAAAAAAAGGTACTCAGTTTTAACAAGGAACATGAAAATGCCAAAAAAAAGGGACCGGGAAGTAAAAGCACATCGGTTCTGGTTGTGGACCCTAATTCCGGAGAATTGCTTGCTATGGCAGATTATCCTTCTTATGACCTTAATAAGCCCTGGGATTTAACGCCTTTTTTCAAACAGAAAAAAATCGACAAAATGAGCGAGGAGTCCAAACTGGATTTCTTGAATAAATTATGGGAGAATTTTAGTATTACCTACACCTATGAGCCCGGATCTACCGTAAAACCATTTACGGTAGCAGCGGGGCTTGATTCGGGGAAGCTAAAAGGGAAGGAAACCTTTTTATGCAATGGAGTGGAACGTATTGGAGGTCATGATATTCATTGCGTGAACCGCAGCGGACATGGAAAAGAAACAATCCGACAGGCAATTATGAATTCCTGTAATGATGCCTTAATGCAGATTGGAAAAAAGGTTGGGGAAAAAACATTCTGTGAATATCAAAATACCTTTGGATTTGGATTAAAGACAAACATTGATTTGCCTGGAGAAGCAAGAACGGACAGCCTGATTTATACAGAGGATACAATTGGAAAAACATCTCTTGCAACAAATTCTTTTGGCCAGAACTTCAACGTGACCATGATTCAGGTAGCCAGCGCATTTTCTTCTTTAATTAACGGAGGAAATTATTATCAGCCACATTTAGTGAAAGAAATTCAAGACAGTAATGGAACGGTTGTTGAAAAGGTTAAACCCTTGCTTTTAAAACAGACGATATCCAAAGAAACCAGTGAGACGGTAAAAAGCTACCTTTATTCTACTGTTCAGGCAGGCACAGCTAAAAGTGCTAAAGTCAAAGGATATACCATGGGTGGAAAGACAGGAACAGCACAGAAGCTTCCAAGGGGAAATCGTAAATATCTGGTATCCTTTATCGGATATGCACCTGCAGATCATCCAAAGGTTCTTGTATATGTTGTTATTGATGAAGTAAATGACGAAAATCAAGCACAAAGTGGTTATGCGACCACACTTGCAAAAGAAATACTGGAAGAAATTCTTCCATATATGAATGTATATCCGGATGAAGGAAAGGAAGATACCTATACAGGGGAAGAGGGAAGCGGATCGGACGAAAATTATAACGGTGATATTTTTGACTAAAGAGAAATAGATTATAGAAATAGGATGCATGAGGTATGGCATTGTCTGTAAGCAAAAAATATAATCGAAAAAAAATATTAATTCTATTCTTGGCTGTTGTATTTGTGCTCTTCTTTTTACTTGGGAGACTGGTTTATTTAATGGTGTTTTGTTCTGAATATTATGGTCAGAAAGCCGAAAATCTTCATGAAAGAGAACGTGATATTAAAGCGGCACGGGGAGAGATAGTTGATTGCAATGGAAAGGTTCTTGCCACAAACAAAACAGTTTGCACAATATCTGTAATTCATTCCCAGATTGAGAATAAGGAACGTGCCATAACGATATTAGCAGAGGAATTGGAATTACCGGAAGAGCAAATTCGTAAGCGTGTAGAAAAAGTCAGTTCGATTGAACGAATTAAGTCAAATGTAAGCAAAGAAGTGGGAGACCGTATTCGATCTTATGGTCTTTCCGGAATAAAAGTGGATGAGGATTACAAACGGTATTATCCCTTTGATTCGCTGGCTTCCAAAGTACTGGGTTTTACCGGTGGAGACAATCAGGGAATTATAGGCTTGGAGGTATGGTATGACCAGTATCTGAAAGGGAAAAATGGTAAAATTCTAACGTTAACGGATGCCAGGGGAATGGAAATCAAAAATGCCGGTGAGAACAGACAGGATCCGATTAGCGGATTGAATTTGCACGTTAGCCTGGACTATAATATACAAATGTATGCACAGCAGGCAGCAAAAAAAGTTATGAAAGAAAAATCCGCAGAAAATGTGTGCATTATTTTACTCAATCCGAAAAATGGTGAAATTATGGCAATGGTACAGGTTCCGGAGTTTAATCTTAATGAACCATTTAAAATTGTTGGGGATAAACAGAATAAAATTGAAGAAGATACTATAGGAAAAGAAAAAAATACAAAAAAGCAACAGAATAAACTCAATCAGATGTGGAGAAACACGTGTCTGAATGATACCTATGAACCGGGATCTATATTTAAGATCGTCACAACAGCGGCAGCATTTGAGGCAGGCGTCTTGAAAGAAACCGATCAATTTTACTGCCCCGGTTATAAAGTTGTTGAGGACAGAAGAATTCACTGTCACCAAGTACGTGGACATGGAGCAGAAACTTTTGTGGATGGAATTAAGAATTCCTGTAATCCTGTGTTTATTGAAGTTGGAATGCGTCTTGGAGTAGAGAGGTTTTATTCTTATTTTGATCAATTTGGAATCTTAAATAAAACTGGAATTGATCTTCCCGGAGAAGCCAGAACTATTATGCATGCAAAAGAGAAAATGGGGCAGGTGGAATTGGCTACGGTGTCTTTTGGACAGTCCTTTCAAATTACTCCAATACAGCTGGCTGCTACAGCGGCCAGTCTTTTAAATGGAGGTACCAGAATTACACCGCATTTGGGTGTATCCGTGTCGGATGCAGAAGGAAAGACCGTGGAGGAATTTAAATATAAAAAAGTAGAAAAAATTGTAAGTGAAGAAACATCTGCTGAATTATGCAGCCTCTTAGAAAAGGTTGTTTCAGAAGGAACCGGGAATAAGGCTTATCTGGAGGGCTATCGAATTGGAGGAAAGACAGCAACCTCACAAACACTCCCACGAAGCAGGAACCGCTATATTTCTTCCTTTCTGGGATTTTACCCGGCAGATGATCCACAGGTTCTGGCCTTGATTACAATTACAAATCCGAAAGGAATTTATTATGGCGGAACCATTGCGGCACCGGTCATTCGTGATATTTTTCAAAATATTATTCCCTATATGGGGGTTGCGTTTCAGTAGAAAAAGTCTTATACTAGACTGGTTAAAAACATATGAAGAGGTGTAGGAAAAATGGTATATGATATGATATTCCCAATTATTATTTCTTTTGCAATCAGTGCGATATTAGGACCAATTGTCATTCCTTTTTTGAAAAAACTTAAGATTGGCCAAACCGAGAGGGAAGAACTGAAATCACACTTGAAGAAGGCGGGTACGCCTACTATGGGTGGGCTTATGATAATTGCCAGTATCATCATAACAAGTATGATTTATATGAAAGACTATCCAAAGATCATTCCCATTCTTTTTGTAACGGTTGGATTTGGTATAATTGGATTTTTTGATGATTACTTAAAAGTGGTGCTGAAACGATCCGATGGATTGCTTGCATGGCAGAAGATGCTTTGCCAATTAGTGGTAACCGGAATCTTTGCATTCTATATGGTGCAATATTCAGGGGTACCTATGACGATTTTGCTTCCATTTTCCAATGGAATGTACTTAAATTTAGGATGGCTTACAATTCCGGTACTTTTTATCGCAGTTCTTGGTACCGTAAATGGAGCAAATTTTACAGATGGGCTGGATGGACTGGCTACCAGTGTTACAATTATGATTGCCACATTCTTTTCGGTTGTTGCAGTTGGAACAGCAAGTGGCCTGGCACCAATTACCTGCGCCGTTGTAGGTGCGCTTTTGGGGTTCCTGTTGTTTAATGTATACCCTGCAAGTGTAATGATGGGAGATACCGGTTCACTTGCGTTAGGTGGCTTTGTAATTGCAACCGCATATATGATGCAGATGCCTTTGTTTATTATTATTGTTGGATTTATTTATTTGGCAGAGGTAATATCCGTTGCGATACAGGTTACGTATTTTAAAAAAACGGGTGGAAAACGGTTCTTTAAAATGGCACCCATTCACCACCATTTTGAATTGTGTGGCTGGTCGGAAACAAAAGTGGTTGCAGTATTTTCCATTATTACAGCATTGCTTTGTTTGATTGCATTTTTAGGAATATAGACATAGAATAGAGAGGAAACCGGTATGAATTTAGAGGGCAGAAGATTTTTAGTAGTTGGAACCGGAAAGAGTGGAATTGCCGCTGCCGAATTATTATACGTGCACCATTTTAAGGTTACACTATATGATAGTAATGAACGTGTTTTGGCAGAAGAAATTTATCAAAAATCCCCAATGCTGAAAAATGTCTCGATTATTACGGGAGAGTTAACAGAAGCGTTGATGAAAGAGACGGATATAGCAGTTTTAAGCCCGGGTGTGCCAACAGATGCAGCGTTTGTGAATCAGTTAAGAGAGAACAACGTTGGGATCTTAGGTGAAATTGAGCTTGCCTATGAATTGGGAAAAGGGACACTTGTGGCAATTACAGGAACCAATGGAAAGACCACTACAACCTCTTTGGTGGGTGAGATTATGGCTGCTTATTACTGCCATACCCAGGTAGTGGGAAACATCGGAATTCCATATACCATGGTTGTGGATGAACAACAGGATGATACGGTAACCGTTGCGGAGATTAGCAGCTTTCAATTAGAGACGATATCAGAGTTTCATCCAAAAGTAAGTGCGATATTAAATATCACACCGGATCATTTAAATAGACACTATACCATGGAGAATTACATAGCAATAAAGGAAGCCATCACAAAAAATCAAGATTTATCAGATACCTGTGTGTTGAACTATGAAAATGAATATACCAGGGAATTTGGAAATCGCTGTCCGGCCAAAGTTGTATTTTTTTCTTCCAAAACAGTACTTTCAGATGGATATTTTTATAAAGATGGAAAAATTATAGCGGCAGAAAAGGGGATTCAGGAAGAACTACTTGATACATCACAAATGAAATTGGTAGGAATGTGCAATGTGGAAAATGTTATGGCAGCAATCGCAATGGGCAGGGCAATGAATGTACCAATGGATACCATCCTTAGAACGGTGAAAAATTTCAATGCAGTGGAACATCGTATTGAATATGTTGCAACAAAAGCAGGTGTACGTTATTATAATGATTCCAAAGGAACCAATCCGGATGCTGCAATTCAGGGAATTAAAGCGATGGAAGGACCAACACTGTTAATTGGTGGTGGGTATGATAAAGGAAGCGAGTATGATGAATGGATTCAATCCTTTGATGGCAAGGTTAAGCTATTTGTTTTAATCGGTGCAACCAGAGAAAAAATTGCGGAGACGGCAAAGGGTTATGGACTTTATGAGCAAATCCGGTTTGCAGATAGTCTGGAAGAAGCAATGGACATTTGTATTCACAATGCGGAAATGGGAGATAATGTATTATTGTCACCGGCCTGTGCAAGTTGGGGAATGTTCTCCAATTATGAAGAACGAGGTGATAAATTCAAGGAAATCGTATTAAGACTTAAGGAGTGAGTGGATGAGCCGAACCCCCAGGAAACAAATTAAAAAGAACAATTACTTTGATTATACTTTGCTGTTTATCATTTTATTTTTGGTGGCATTTGGCTTAGTTATGCTCTATAGCACAAGTTCCTACAATGCAAGAATTAAATTCTCAGATCCCGCCTTTTATTTTAAGAAGCAGTTGGTAGCCACTATGATTGGATTGGTTGGAATGACCTTTTTTGCAAAAGTGGATTATAGAGTATGGAAGAAATTGGCGGTTTTGATTTATCTGGTGTCTGTAGCACTGGGTATTGCGGTTTTAGTTGCGGGAAGTTCATTTAATGGATCCCAGCGATGGTTAAAAATAGGACCCATTTCTTTTCAACCATCAGAATTTGCAAAACTTGCCATTATTATTTTTCTGGCTACGCTTGTATCCAGAATGCCGCAAAAGATGTCAAGCATAAAAAACATTTTAAAAGTTCTTCTATTAGCCGCGCTTGTTATTGTTCCGGTTGCATTCTCCAACTTAAGTACAGCAATTATAATTGCAGGAATTTCAATAGGACTGATATTTGTTGCAAGCACGAAATATTTACAATTTATTATAATGGGTATTATTGCATTTGTAGGAGGCGCGGGCTTTATATTTTTTGAAAGTTATCGTATGGACCGAATAAAAATATGGTTTCACCCGGAGAATTTTGAAAAAGGCTATCAGACGCTGCAGGGATTGTATGCAATTGGATCGGGAGGAATTTTTGGAAAAGGGCTAGGAGAGAGCATGCAGAAACTGGGGTTTGTACCGGAACCTCAAAACGATATGATTTTTTCGGTTATTTGCGAAGAATTGGGATTATTTGGAGCAATATGCGTTATTTTATTATTCCTTTTAATGATTTGGCGTTTTATGATTATTGCCAACAATGCACAGGACTTATTTGGTTCGCTGGTAGTTGTGGGAATTATGATACATATTTCCATTCAGGTTATCTTAAATATAGCAGTTGTTACAAATACAATTCCGAACACCGGTATTACGCTTCCATTTGTTAGTTATGGCGGTACGAGTATGTTGTTCTTGCTGTCGGAGATGGGATTGGCATTAAGTGTATCAAGGGGAATTCAAATTGATCCGGAACAGGTGAAGCCATGATAAAAGAAAAAAGACAACAGAAGAAACGAAGAAAATATGTGCTTGTACTTTGTTTGAATCTTTTGGCATTGATTCTGGTTGCGGGAGTATGTGTAGTGACTGTTTTTACCGTAAAAAAAGTTACAGTCAAGGGAAATAGACTTTATGAAGATGAAGTGATTCGAGAAAGCATCCTAAATGACAAGTATTCATGGAATTCCTTATATGTATATCTTAAGTATAAATTCTCCAAACCGGAGTCGATTCCCTTTGTGGATACCATGGAGATTACGTTGAAACCACCACATGAAATCAGAATTACGGTATATGAAAAAGGTATTGTGGGCTATGTGTACATGGAAACAACAGGGCAGAATGCATATTTTGATAAAGATGGAATTGTGGTTGAGATTTCAGCAGACTTAATTGAGGATGCAGTCAGAGTCAGGGGGCTGGAGTTTGAACAGGTGGTACTCTACGATAAACTTCCCGTGGAGGACAAGACTATTTTTAAATCATTACTGAGTTTGTCTCATTCTCTTGAAAAATATAGTTTAATGCCAAAGTCGCTGAAAATAGATGAAAAGAACAATATTGTACTGCGTTATGGGAAAATTAGAGTGATATTTGGCAATACAGAAAATCTCAATGAAAAGGTTTTAAGGTTAAATAAAATCATGCCAAGTATAAAGAAGTTGAGTGGAACACTACATATGGAAAACTGGATCGATAACGCCTCAGATATCACATTTATTCAAAATAAGAAATAGAGAATACAAATAGAAAAATAAAACAGAAATAAAATATAAATTTAGGTTGATTATTTAGGTAAAAGAATATATTATAGACTATATGAGTATAGTTGAAAATTGAATATTTATTAAAATTTATATAAATATTGACGAAGAAGGAGGAGAAACCTTGATTGAGCTTAAAACAACAGAGGTGGATTCCAGTGCTAAGATAATTGTAATTGGTGTTGGAGGAGCTGGCAATAATGCAGTGAATAGAATGATTGATGAAAGTATTGGTGGAGTAGAATTCATTGGAATTAATACAGACAAGCAGGCATTGCAACTTTGTAAAGCTCCGACATTGATTCAAATAGGGGAGAAACTTACAAAGGGACTTGGAGCAGGCGCACAGCCGGAGATTGGACAGAAGGCGGCTGAAGAGAGTGAAGAAGAGATTACGGCGGCAGTGAAAGGTGCGGATATGGTATTTGTTACCTGTGGAATGGGTGGCGGTACAGGAACAGGAGCAGCACCGGTAGTAGCAGAGATCGCGAAACAAATGGGAATACTTACCGTTGGAGTGGTTACAAAACCATTTAAATTTGAAGCAAAGACAAGAATGACAAATGCGTTAATGGGTATTGAACATTTACGAGACAGTGTGGATACTCTAATCGTTATTCCAAATGATAAATTACTTGAGATTGTAGACCGTAGGACAACCATGCCGGATGCGTTGAAGAAAGCAGATGAAGTTCTTCAGCAGGCAGTACAGGGAATTACAGATTTAATTAACCTTCCTGCATTAATTAACTTAGATTTTGCAGATGTACAGACCGTTATGAAGGGAAAAGGAATGGCTCATATTGGAATCGGAACCTCTAAAGGGGATGACAAGGCAATTGAGGCTGTGAAGCTTGCAGTAGCCAGTCCATTACTTGAGACTACCATTACCGGTGCTTCACATATTATCATTAATATTTCCGGAGATATTTCTTTAATGGATGCCAATGATGCAGCAAGTTATGTGCAGGAATTAGCAGGAGAGAATGCAAATATTATTTTTGGAGCAAAATATGATGATGTTAAGCCGGATGAGGCAACCATTACTGTAATTGCTACCGGTTTAGAGAACGCAAATGGTATGCAGGGTAAGATTATGCCACAGTTGAAATATACACCGCC
Source organism: Lachnospiraceae bacterium (assembly GCA_036652735.1). Lineage (GTDB taxonomy): Bacteria > Bacillota > Clostridia > Lachnospirales > Lachnospiraceae > JAGOGN01. Next base: position 15,621 of record JAVVVI010000019.1, on the reverse strand, counting down.
TACAGCACAGGGAAGAGCAATGGGAACCCCTAGTATGGCACCACTTGGTGGAATTACAAGACCTCGTCAGCCGGAGAGCAAAGTTCCACAAAAAGATATTAAGATTCCGGAATTCTTAAAAAATACAAGAAATTAAAATAATAAATGGAAGCCATTATGCAGAAGTGCATAGTGGCTTTTTTTATTGTCGAATTGAGAAGATGAATTTGAAGAAATTCGATTCTTAATTCGACAAATTATTTGGCTTAATGTTTCTATAATGTGAATATGGGGGGTGAGGGACTATTTACATATTTTATGCAGATACCTATTGTTTTCTAAACGGTGTGATGAATTTGTCTGCCTTGGTTTTAACTGCAGCCTGGGGTGGATATGCAGCCAGTATAAGACGGATTAGTATTGTCAGTCTGGTGTTTGCCCTAATTGAGACGATTCTAGTTGTTGTGGTGCAGCCCTTTGAGATGAATGTAAGATTGAATTATATGATTATGATACCGGCTTTACTTATTTTAGGTTTAAACATAAAGAAATTACAAGATTTTTTCAAAGAGCTGCTTCGGTTTTATATGGTTTTTTTATTGCTTGGAGGGTTTTTGAATTGGATATGGAAAGATTCTTTTACATTATGGAACATGCTTCTTAGTGTTGGAGTAGAAACAGCAATTTTAGTACCTGCGTTTATTCTGAATCGGAAGCAGAAACTTATATGGAACCAAACCTGCAATACCATTATTAAATACGGGAACATTGAACTTCAGGTGAAAGCCTTTTACGATACCGGTAATTTATTAACGGAACCATACCACCATCGTCCGGTGAGTATTTTAAGTAAAGAAGCCGGCAAACCAATTCTTGAAAGTTATTTGGGAGTCAAGGGCATGATTCCTTATCATACCATAGCCCAGAATGGAATGATGGAAACAGTAATTGTAGATGAAATAAGGACGGAATACAATCGGAAAGTGCATATAGTGGAACATGCAGTGATTGGGTTCACACAGGAAACTATAATAAAAAATAATTGTCAGTTGATTTTGAATGCTGCACATTTAAACCATTGAAATACGAAAAACAGGGAGAGTAGGAAGGAGATTTATATGTATATTAAAGTATCGGTTCCAGAGAGGTTTCAATTAAAAATGATTCCAACATTTAAAGGATTATTTTTTTCGGGTCAGAATGAAGTACATTACATAGGTGGGGCGGAAGTGCTGCCACCACCATTACAGGCAGTGGAGGAGGCGGAATGCATTCGTCTTCTTTATCAGGAAGAAAAACCGGAAGCAAAGAGCAAATTAATTGAGCATAATTTACGTTTAGTAGTATATATTGCAAAAAAATTTGATAATACCGGAGTTGGAGTAGAGGATTTGATTTCAATTGGTACCATCGGTTTAATGAAAGCGGTAAACACGTATAATCCGGAAAAGAATATTAAGCTGGCGACCTATGCATCCAGATGTATTGAAAATGAGATTTTAATGTATTTGAGAAGAAATAATAAGACAAAGATGGAAGTATCCATTGATGAGCCATTAAACGTAGATTGGGACGGGAATGAATTACTGCTGTCGGATATTTTAGGGACAGAAGAGGATATTATATATCGAGATATGGAAACGGAGGTAGAACGCAAACTTTTAACCACTGCTATTTCAAGACTCTCAGGAAGAGAGAAGATGATTATAGAACTGCGGTTTGGTTTGAATTCCTGTGCGGGAAAAGAACTGACGCAAAAAGAGGTTGCTGATCTGCTTGGAATATCCCAATCTTATATATCCCGTATAGAGAAAAAGATTATGAAACGGTTAAAAAAGGAGATTGTACGATATGAATAAGCAGGGAAAATATAAAAAGGAGGGTGATATTAAAACTTACTCATGATATAATAGTTTCATAGGAGAGAACAAATGAAAAAAATTAAGTTGAACAGTATTAAATATGTATGCCTGTTAGTTATAGCTCTGTTTGCATTGCAAAGTACGATGCCTGTGCTGGCAGCGAAAGAGAAAAAAGTCATCCGAGTAGGCTATGTAGGCTATGACGGATTTATAACCAAGAATAGAGATGGTGCATTTGAAGGTTATGCAGTTGAGTATTTGGAAAAGATTGCAGACTATACGGGAGACTCGTATGAGTATGTGTATTGTACCTGGGAAGATTCACTGGAGATGCTGAAAAATCATGAAATTGATCTTATCTGTTCAGCAAAGCTTACTGCACAGCGCAGTAAAAATTATGAGTATTCCAGACAGAATTTTGGATGGGTACAGTCGGTACTGTACACCAGAATGAATAATAAGAGCTTGTATTATGATGATCATAAAGCACTGAATGGGAAAAAAATTGCAATGCTGAAAGGAAATATGAATGTCGATCTTTTTCATGAGTATGCAAAGCGCAATCACTTTACCTATACCCCCATGTTTTATGAAACTGACCAGGAGATGAAAGAGGCGTTGTTAAGAGGTGAAGTGGATGCAATGGCAGCGGAACACCTGGTAAGACACAATGATTTAAGATTAATTGGCAATTTTGGAAGTGAACCGTTTTTCTTAATGTCTTATATTGGGAATGAATTTCTTGGAGATATGAATTATGCGCTTGGGGAGATTAATACAAAAGATGTGGGATATGAACAGAAATTATTTGATAAATATTACGGGGATACATTAGCGGGAAATCGACTGAATCTTACAAGGGAGGAAGCACAATACCTGGAGAAATGCGGAGTAATTAAGGTTGGACAGCTTCCAAACCGATACCCCATGTCAAGTGTTATGGAGAAACAGGGAAACCTTGCTGGAATAACGGAAGACATATTGAATGTACTCTCACACATTTCCGGCATAGAATTTGAATTTCAAGCACTTGCGGTGGATGAAAAACCAATTCAGGCGTTAAAAAAGCATCAGGTAGATATGGTTGCGGGAATTCTTTCTACACCCAATTTTTTGAAAGATACAGAGTTAAGATTATCCGATCCTTTTTTAGAGACCACGCTTGCGGTGGTTGCAAAAAAAGGAAGAGGATTTAACAAGGATGAGAAGAATACAGTTGTTTTAAAAAAATCATTTCAGGCAATGCAGGAATATATCGCCCAGAATTATCCTGACTTTCAAACAATTTTTGGTTCCAATGATTCTGAGTGTTTGAATGCAATTCTGGATGGAAAAGCAGATATTTATCTTCAGAATATATATGTTATGAATTATTTGCTTCAAAAGCCATGCTATGAGAGACTGGAAATGATTCCAACCTCCCTGTTTACAGAAGAAAACTGTATGGCAACGCTAAGTTCCGCAGATCCAAGACTTATGTCTATTTTGAATAAAGCAATTGTATTGCTGAAAGAAGAATCAATCAATGAAATTATTCAGGCAAATACTACGGCAAAGCCCTATCAACTTACATTGAGTGATATTCTCTACAAGTATTGGGTAACGTTTCTGATGATTGGTTTTCTGATTTTTTTTAGTCTTGGAATGGCTGTAATCATTGCATTGAATAAACAAAATAATTTAAAAAAAATTCAAAGTAAAAATAGAGATCTGGCAGAGGCGGTGCTTCAAGCGGAACAGGCAAATCGAGCGAAAAGTCAGTTCTTATCACGAATGAGCCATGAGATTCGTACGCCAATGAATGCAATTGTTGGAATCACCACAATTGCAAAACATCACCTTAGTGAAGCAGAGAAGACAGAAGAATATCTGGATAAAATCAATTCATCGTCTAAGATTTTATTAAATATCATCAATGATGTACTGGATATGTCCGCAATTGAGAATGAAAAGCTTCATATTGCACAAAGCCCTTTTGATTTAAAAGAGATACTATCGGCGCTTTCATCTTTATATTATACTCAATGTAAAGAAAAAAATATTACATTTGAAATGTTGATTTCAAATATAGAACATGAGCTGATTTTGGGAGACTCACTGAGAGTGAATCAAATTCTTTTAAACTTAATATCGAATGCATACAAATTTACGCCAAACGGAGGCACGATTAAGGTTGTTTTATCGGAGACGGGAAAGAATGGGAGTAAAGTATTCCTGCGTTTTATAGTATCAGATACGGGAATTGGAATTGCACCGGAACTTATGGAACGACTTTTTCTTCCTTTTGAGCAGGAAAATGCAGAAACAGCACAAAAGCATGGAGGAAGCGGACTGGGACTGTCCATTACAAAGAATCTGGTGGATTTAATGCATGGTGCAATTAAGGTGGAATCCCAAAAAAATAAGGGGACTACATTTACGGTAGATTTACCATTTGAAATGGTAGAACTCAAAGAGGTATTAGAACCGGAAGAAATAAAAAATATTAAAACCTTGGTAGTGGATGATGATAAGGACACCCGGGAGTATACGGAAATTGTTCTGAATCGAATCGGTGTTGATTTTGAGATGGTCTCCAGCGGAGAAGAAGCCGTTGAACGATTGACACAGGCATTTAAAGCCGGTCATAAATACGATCTTTGTCTTGTGGACTGGAAGATGCCGGGGTTAAATGGAATTGATGTTACAAGGAGAATACGGGAACTGTTTAATAAAGAGACGGTTGTCATTATGATTTCGGCGTATGATTTATCAGAGGTAGAAGAGGAAGCAAAAGAAGCAGGAGCAGATTTATTTGTAACAAAACCATTGTTCCAATCCACCATCTTTAATGTATTATCGTCCTTATGTGGGGGAAACTTCCGGAAAAAAACGGTTCATATGGGAGAGTATGATTTTTCGGGACATCGGGTACTCTTAGCAGAGGACAATGAATTGAACACAGAGATTGCAGTGGAACTGCTGAATATGGTTCAGATGGAAGTTGATACAGCACAGAATGGTGAGGAAGCAGTTGCAAAATTCATTCATTCCCAACCGGGAACTTATGATGCGATTCTGATGGATATACAAATGCCCATTATGGACGGACATGAAGCAGCTAGAATGATTCGAAAGGCAACGCACCCACAGAGTGATACCATTCCTATTTTAGCAATGACGGCAAATGCATTTACAGAAGATGTAACTTCTGCATTGTCTAGTGGAATGAATGGACACATTGCAAAGCCAATAGATACAGCCATTCTTTATGAGACATTAAGAAAATATATAGGATGAGCGAGGTCACTTCAGTGACCAGGGGCATTCAAAGCGGGGCGATTTCCCCTTGCATAATAAAACAGCTGCCATCAGTTTCTTGATGGCAGCTGCTTTTCTAGTATAGGAAAAGGTGCTGTTTATAATTCATAAATATCAGTATATTTTTGGGTAAGGTATTCAATAAAGTAATCCGGGTTAAATCCTTCACCGGTGGTTTCTTTTAATAATTCATCTGTGGTTTTTGTTGCACCATATTTATGGATATGTTCTTTTAAAAATTGATGAATTGGTTCAAGGTTACCTTCAGTAAGATATTGATCTACAGGAAGTGTTTTTTTCATAGTGACAATGAGCTGGGCAGCAATAGCACTTCCAATGGCATAGGAAGGGAAATATCCAAATCCACCAAAGGACCAATGGCTGTCCTGTAATACACCTTCGGTATCCGTGGTTGGAGTAATGCCAAGATACTCTTGATATTTTTTATTCCAGACAGCAGGAAGCTCATCAACTGAGAGTTCATCCTGAAAGAGCATGCGCTCGATTTCATAGCGAATCATTATGTGGAGAGAGTAGGTAAGCTCATCCGCATCGGTACGAATCAGGCTTGGAAGGGATTTATTAATAGCGTGGTAGAATTCATTTAAGGTGTGACCTTTAAACTCTGGAAATGTTGTCAGTAACTGATCCCAAAGTGGCCTCCAGAATTCTTTGCTTCGTCCAAGATTATTTTCATATAAGCGGGATTGTGACTCATGCATACCCATGGTAGCTCCACCACCAACAGGAGTCATGGTGATTGCATCATCTACATCCATTTCATATAAGGCATGTCCACCCTCATGAATAACAGAGAATACAGCAGACATAAGGTCATTTTCATGAAGATGGTTGGTAATACGAACATCTTTATTGTGAAGACTGGTTGTAAAGGGATGTTCACTCTCTGCAATCACACCTTTGTTAAAGTCAAAGCCAATGTGTTTGGCAAGTATAGTGCAGAATTCTTTTTGACGAGGAATATCCAGGGTTTGAAATAGAAAATCATTTGAGACAAAATCTTTTTTATCGGCAACTTTTTTCATAAGTGGAACAATAGCAGCTTTTAATTTTGAAAAAAATTCATCTACCATTGCTGCGGTAAATCCCTCTTCATTCTGATCTAACATATAGTCATAAGCAGATTGATTTTCTTTTTTGCAATAGCCCGCAAATTTTTTCTGGTAAGAAATAATCTGGGAAAGGGTGTCTTTGTAAGAAGCAAAATCGTTGTTATTTTTGGCATCTTCCCAAATTCCACCGGCTTTTGCTGACAGTTCGCTGTAAGCTTGATATTCTTCTGGTGGAATCTTAACCATTTCCTCAAAATCTTTATTTAAGAGTTTGACAATGGATTTTTCATTGGCAGTTAATTTTGCGTTTTCTTCCTCTGTGGTTAATTGACCAAGAAGATCTTTAACGGTATCATTAATTAAGGTGTTATAGGCTTCCATGGATAGAATGCCAATCGCTTTTGAAGTATTCTCCATAGATAATTTTGGAGAAAGGGTAGAACTATCCCAGTTGAACAGTGTTAAGGCCATGTTGTAGGCACTGGATTTGTCCAGCATAGGCTGAAGTTTGTTAAATAAATCACTCATAAATGAATCCTCCTATTATTGTTCTTGTTTGTTAAAATTATAGCACAAGTAAAAAAAAATGTCATTGATAGGAAATGTGAAATTTTCTTAAAATGAATAAAAAAATTTGAAAATGTGCATCATTGCTATATAAACGTTGGGAGGTGCTATATGGCAATGTACAAGGTTGAAATCTGTGGTGTAAATACATCTACACTCCCTCTTTTGAAAAATGAGGAAAAAGAACAGCTCTTTAAAAAAATTAAAGAAGGGGATTTTAATGCACGGGAAAAATATATTAAAGGGAATCTGCGGCTGGTTCTTAGTGTAATCAAACGATTTTCCAATAGCAGTGAAAACGTGGATGATTTATTTCAAATAGGTTGTATCGGTTTGATTAAATCCATTGATAATTTTAATCCGGATATGGGTGTGAAGTTCAGTACCTATGCTGTCCCTATGATAATCGGTGAAATTCGACGTTATTTAAGAGATAATAACGCTATTCGAGTATCACGTTCTTTAAGAGATACAGCCTATAAAGCTATTTATGCCAAAGAAGCAATCTATAAGAGAACCATGCAGGAGCCGACGCTTGCTGAAATTGCAAAGGAATGTGAATTACCGGAGGAAGATATTCTATACGCATTGGATGCAATACAGAGCCCGGTAAGCATCTATGAACCCATTTATTCAGATAATGGGGACAACCTTTGTGTATACGATCAGATAAGTGATAAAAAAAACAAGGAAGATACCTGGATAGAGGAGCTGTCTTTGTCTGATGCAATGAGCAGACTGGGGGGGCGAGAAAAACATATTATCAAATTACGATTTTTCGAAGGAAAGACACAAGTTGAGGTCGCAAATGAAATTGCAATTTCCCAGGCCCAGGTTAGTCGATTGGAAAAATCCGCATTGGATAACATGAGAAAATATTTAAGTGTCGGTTAAAAAGTTAAAAAATTGTGAATTGTGTAAAAACAGTTTGTCTTTTCAAAAAAAATCGGGTATAATGAATTTGTAAAAATAAATCGAAAGTTGTTCTGACGGTTTATAATAAAGAAGTATTGAAGTATTACTGAGTTAGAAGGGATTCCTGACGACAAAGTCAAATACAGGTAAAAGGACACACTTTTTATGTATATGACCATGCCGTTTGGCATGGTTTTTTTTATGCAATAGGAAAGATTCATTGCGAATAAGGGTAGTTCGGAGGAAAATATGGAAGAAAACAGAGTTGCGGTAGTGGTAATCGCAGTAGAAAATCAAGACTGTATTATGAAGTTAAATGAAATTCTTCATGTATATGGGCCCTATATTATAGGGAGGGTAGGAATGCCCTATAAAGAACGAAATATTTCCATTATTACAGTTGCGATGGATGCACCGGGAGATGTAATTAGTGCATTGTCAGGAAAGCTTGGACGATTACAGGGAATATCCACAAAGACATCCTATTTAAAGTTAACGGAGACAGTATGAGAAGACAAGTAAGATTGATTGAACAATTGATGAAACAACGTCAATTGTCGGAGCCGGAATGGATCGAGTTATTTTCAGAAAGAGATTCTGAAACAGAGGAGTATCTGTATCAATGTGCGGTAAAAGAGACGATAAAGCAGTTTGGAAAACAAATCTTTATTCGTGGTTTAATTGAGATTTCCAGTTATTGCAGGAACGATTGTTATTATTGTGGAATTAGAAAGAGTAATAAAGCCGCAGAAAGATATCGCCTTACAAAGGAAGAAATTCTCTCCTGCTGTGAGAATGGGTATTCCCTTGGATTTCGAACATTTGTATTACAGGGAGGGGAAGATGGCTACTTCACAGATGAACGCATGGAGGAAATTATTAGAGAGATACATAAAAGATTTCCGGATTGTGCAATTACACTGTCTCTTGGGGAAAGGGAACGAGAAAGTTACCAAAGATTCTTTAAAGCGGGTGCCAACCGTTATCTTCTCCGTCACGAAACAGCAGACGCCAATCATTACCAGATTTTACATCCGAATGCACTGCAATTGGAGCATCGTTTGCAATGCCTAAAGGATTTAAAAGAAATTGGATACCAGACCGGATGTGGAATGATGATTGGAAGTCCGGGACAGACATCGGAATGCCTGGCAAAAGACATGGTGTATATGAAAAAACTAAACCCCCAGATGGTTGGAATTGGACCATTTATTCCCCATAGGGAGACACCATTTGCAAAGGAAACCCCGGGGAATATGGAGGATACAGTTTATACAATCGCACTGATTCGATTAATGCTGCCAAATGTATTGCTGCCGGCCACAACGGCGCTGGCAACGATTGCGGAAAATGGGCGGGAAAAAGGAATACTTGCGGGTGCAAATGTAATAATGCCGAACCTTTCGCCAGTAGAAAGCAGAGAAAAATATAGTTTATATAATAATAAAAAAAGTTCCGGAGGCGAATCTGCTGAAGGATTAGAACTTTTAAAAGAACAAATGAAAAAAATAGAATATGAAATAGTCACCCACAGAGGAGACTACAAGGAGGAAAGTTATGTATAATGTAAAATCACCGAATGCAGAGGAATTTATTGATGATGGGGAAATTTTAGAGACCTTGGCTTATGCCCAGGAAAACAAAACAAATGAAGAGCTGATCGATCAAATTATTGCAAAAGCGCGCCTTCGAAAAGGTGTCAGTCACAGAGAAGCTATGGTATTGCTGGAATGTGAATTGGAAGATAAAAATCAGGAAATTTATAAACTTGCAAAAGAGATTAAACAGGATTTTTATGGAAACAGAATTGTAATGTTTGCACCACTGTATCTGTCTAATTATTGTGTGAATGGCTGTGAATATTGTCCCTATCATGCAAGAAATAAACACATTACCCGTAAAAAATTAACCCAGGAAGAAATTGTGAAGGAAGTAATTGCCCTGCAGGATATGGGACATAAACGTCTTGCAATTGAATCAGGAGAAGATCCGGTGAATTCTCCGATTGAGTATATTCTTGAGAGCATTCAAACAATTTATAGTATAAAGCATAAAAATGGAGCCATTCGAAGAGTGAATGTGAACATTGCAGCCACAACAATTGAAAATTACCGGAAGTTAAAAGAGGCAGGAATCGGAACTTATATTTTATTCCAGGAGACTTACAATAAAGCAGCCTATGAAAGACTTCATCCAACCGGACCCAAAAGCAAATATATTTATCATACAGAGGCAATGGACCGTGCAATGGACGGTGGAATTGATGATGTGGGAATCGGTGTGTTGTTTGGTTTAAATCTCTATCGTTATGATTTTGCTGGATTACTAATGCATGCAGAGCATTTAGAAGCATATAAGGGAGTAGGACCACATACAATCAGCATTCCACGTGTGAGAAAAGCAGATGATATTGATCCAGAAGCCTTTGATAATGGCATTACCGATGAAATATTTGCAAAGATTGTAGCTTGTATTCGTATTGCAGTTCCATATACCGGAATGATTATTTCCACCAGGGAATCCAAGGAAACCAGAGAAAAGGTATTGCAGCTTGGTGTCTCACAGGTGAGTGGAGGAAGTAAAACCAGTGTAGGTGGATATGCAGAGGGCGTAGAAGAAAATACGGAACAATTTGATGTAAGCGATAATCGAACACTGGATGAAGTGGTGGGCTGGTTAATTGAAGGCGGTTATGTTCCAAGCTTCTGTACGGCCTGCTATAGAGAGGGCAGAACCGGAGACCGTTTTATGAAACTGGTGAAAAGTGGACAAATTGCAAATTGCTGCCATCCAAATGCCTTAATGACATTGAATGAGTATTTAGATGACTATGCGTCGGAAGGTGTTAGAAAACTTGGAAAGGAACTGATTGCCAGGGAATTGCCAAAGATACCAAATGAAAATGCAAGAAAATTAGCACAGGAGCATTTGCTGGATATTGATAATGGAAAGCGGGATTTCCGTTTTTAAGAAAAGGGAAGTTCAGAGTCAGTACAGGAGAGGAAAATGGATATGGGAATGAATGATACACCGTCTTCAGAGCGTCTTCATATTGGAATCTTTGGAAGGAGAAATGCAGGAAAATCCAGTATTATCAATGCAATTACCGGGCAAAATCTGGCTGTTGTCTCAGACGTAAAGGGCACAACAACAGATCCGGTATTAAAATCAATGGAACTTCTGCCATTGGGTCCGGTGGTGTTAATTGACACCCCCGGGCTTGATGATGAGGGCGCACTTGGGGAGCTTCGAATGAAAAAAAGTTATCAGGTGTTAAACAAGACGGATCTTGCATTATTGGTGATTGATGGAACCGTGGGAACCAACGAGACAGAAGATAACTTAATTGAATATTTTATAAAAAAGGGAGTTCCCTATGTTCTGGTTATAAATAAAGCTGATTTACTTACAATGGAACAAATTAGAAGTCTGCAGTCACAGGAACGATTTTTGGAGAATACTATATTTGTAAGTGCAACCGGGCACAATAATATCAATGAATTAAAAGAACTGATTGCAGCGAAGGTGGATACTACCGGAAATAAAAAAATGATTGTGGGAGATTTGATTGCACCAAAAGATGTGGTTGTATTAGTGGTGCCCGTGGATTCGGCGGCACCAAAAGGACGGTTGATTTTACCACAGCAGCAGACAATCCGGGATATCATAGATGCAGAAGGGATTGTCATGGTTACAAAAGAAGACTCTTTGCAAGAGACACTGGATTTCCTGAAACAACGGCCAAAGATGGTTATTACCGATAGCCAGATTTTTAAAAAAGTGGCGAAACAAGTGCCAAAAGAGATTGCGTTGACTTCTTTTTCTATATTATTTGCACGATATAAGGGGAATTTGCAGCAAATGGTTCAGGGAGCAGCATACCTAAAAAAATTAAAGGATTCTGACAAAATATTAATTGCAGAAGGCTGTACCCATCATCGTCAGTGTGAAGATATTGGAACCGTTAAGATGCCAAACTGGATTACTGCATTTACCCAAAAAGAACTTCAATTTGAATTTACCAGTGGAACAGAATTCCCAATGGAATTACAGGAATACGCAATGATTGTCCATTGCGGGGGCTGTATGTTAAATGAGCGGGAAATGCAATATCGAATTGCCTGTGCCAAGGATGCAGCTGTTCCGATTACCAACTATGGGACTTGTATCGCATATATGAATGGAATATTGGAAAGGACTTTGGAAGTTTTTCCAGATGTTGCATCTTTGGTTTAAGGGTGATATAATATGTTTACTACAAAAGCATGTTTTATTGTTTGGAAAAAGAGGTGACGGTATGAATTACCATACGCCGCTTACGGATCCCATTGACCGGCGGGATTTTCAGGAAAAAATCCGAAAAAGTATTATTAAAAGATACAATGTTAATCTGGTAGTTCCTCAAGAGGAAGAATCATCAGGTTCAATTGTAGTTGAGCCGTTAGGAACAATGGTAAGAGAAATAAAATTGCCACCGGAAGAGCAGGAAGAGTTGGAAGAACCCATAGATGAACAGGAACAGAAGAAAAACCAGGCAGACGAGGAAGCATTGAGAAAAGCCGAGGAAATTGTTGCCAGATTAATGGAAGAGGCACAGGAAGATAATATAGCAAAGGGTGCGGAATGGGCCGAGAAGCTTCTACAGGAACGCCCCGATGAAGAAAAACAAAAGCTATATAATTCAGCAACGGGTGCTTATTCCGGTATATACGGTCAGGGTTATGTAGATGAACATGCGAGAATAAAAGCCGATGAGATCATACATGAGCGTGAGAAGCTTATGGAGAATATGTTCGAAGCCAATAGAGGTGTGATGGAAGAATAGGGATACTAAGGCGCGGTAGGAAGTGGAAGATATAAATAAGTCCACACTGCTGCGCCAATTTTATAAAAGAAAAACAGAAAAATCAAGGTAGTTGGAGGCAGGAATGGGATCACTTGTAATAAAAAAATATCATGGATTGGGAAATGATTATCTCGTAATTGACCCAAATAAAAACAATGTAGAACTTAAGACAAGACAGATTAAGAAACTTTGTAAAAGAAACTTTGGCATTGGTGCAGATGGAATTCTTTTTGGACCAATTTTAGAAGATGGAAAAATGAAAGTGCAGTGTTTTAATCCCGATGGCAGTGAAGCTGCAAAAAGTGGTACCGGCGTTCGGATTTTTGGAAAGTATCTAAAAGAGGAAGGTTATGTAACCGGGAATCAGGCTGTTTTTTCTACAATTAGTGGTGAGGTACTGGTTGAGTTTTTAAATGAAGAAGCAACACTCGTACGTGCAGAGATGGGAAAAGCAGATTTTCATGCAACAAAGATTCCGGTAAGTGGGGTGGAACGAGAGGTAATTGAAGAACCAATGGAATTTAATGGAACAATATATCCGGTTACCTGTCTCAGCGTTGGAAATCCCCATTGTGCAATTTTTACAGAAGAGGTAACACGAAAAAAGGTAATGGAAATCGGACCATATGTGGAAAGTGCACCTTGTTTTCCGGACCGAATCAATTGTATGCTTGTAGAGGTGCAGGACCGTAATAAAATTAGAATTGAAGTATATGAAAGAGGGGCAGGTTATACACTTGCTTCAGGAACAGGAGCCTGTGCAGCAGCTGCGGTAGCGCACCGCCTTGGAATGGTAGATCAGAAAGTGGTGGTTGCAATGCCGGGAGGCGAATTGACCATAGAACTTACCCAGGATGAAACGATTATTATGACCGGGACAGTGGAAGCTGTGGGAATGATGATGATAACAGAGAATTTCTTCTTGTAAAGGAACTATAAAAGTATTATAATTTTAAAATCAGAAATAGGGAAAAGGCAGGTTAACATGGATAAAATATTAAGCTTAATAACAGAAGAGGTATCCAAAGCATTTGCGCAAAAAGGATATAGCGAAAACTTTGGAAAGAGTTCCAGCTCCAATCGACCGGATTTATGTGAATATCAGTGTAACGGTGCAATGGCCGCAGCAAAGGTCTATCATAAAGCACCTTTTCTAATTGCTGATGAAATAAAAGAAGCTTTAAACGACAACAAACTGTTTGAAAGTGTAGAATCTGTAAAACCGGGATTTTTGAATATCATTTTAAATAAGCAATTTTTGGCAGACTATTTAAATGGAATGGATTCCGATCAACGTTATGGATGTGATAAAGCCAAAAAGAAGAAAACAATTGTGATAGATTATGGTGGACCAAATGTGGCAAAACCATTACATGTGGGGCATTTGCGTACGGCAATTATTGGAGAGAGTATCAAACGAATCCAGAAGTTTATGGGACATGAGGTATTCGGAGATGTCCATATGGGTGACTGGGGTCTTCCAATGGGACTGATTATGACCGAATTAAAGGTAAGAAAGCCACAGTTGTCTTATTTTGACTCAGGTTATTGTGGAGAATATCCAAAAGAAGCGCCGTTTACCCTTACCGAGCTGGAAGAAATTTATCCATATGCCAGTAGCTATGCGAAAGAACATCCGGAATATAAAGAAGATGCGATGCAGGCGACCGTGTATATTCAACAGGGAATTCCGGGATATAAAGCATTATTGGAGCAGATACTTAAGATATCCGTTGAGGATCTTAAGAAAAATTATGGTAATTTGAATGTTTCTTTTGAATTGTGGAAGGGAGAATCAGATGCCCAGCCATTTATTCCCGCAATGGTTGAAAAAATGAAAAAAGATGGATTTGCGCATGTTAGTGAGGGCGCATTGGTAGTGGATGTTAAGGAAGACACGGATACCAAAGAGATTCCTCCTTGCATTATTGAAAAATCAGATGGTGCATCCTTGTATGCCACAACAGATTTAGCTACGCTGGTTCAGAGAATGCAGGATTATCATCCGGATGAGATTCTTTACGTTGTAGATAAACGTCAGGATATGCATTTCGTTCAGGTATTTCGTTGTGCACGTAAAATAGGAATTATACCGGATACCGTAAAATTGGAATTTCTTGGATTTGGAACCATGAATGGCAAAGATGGAAAACCATTTAAAACAAGAGAAGGCGGAGTGATGCGTCTTGAAACCCTGCTTTCGGATATTAATGAACAAATGTATGAAAAGATAGCAGAAAATCACACGGTGGAAGAAGAAGAAGGAAGAAAGACAGCAAAAATGGTTGCACTTTCCGCAATTAAATATGGGGATTTATCCAATCAGGCATCCAAGGATTATGTGTTTGATCTGGAACGGTTTACTTCTTTTGAAGGAAATACAGGACCTTATTTACTATACACCATAGTTCGTATGAAATCCATATTGACAAAATATAGTAAGGCTGGAAAGAATGCGGAACAATATAGAATACTTCCGGCACATTCGGAGAGCGAAAAGGAACTAATGACAGTAATTTCCGGGTTTAATGCAATGATGGAGAATGCTTCGCTGGAAAATGCACCCCACAAGGTGTGTTCCTATCTTTATGAACTTGCAAATGCATTCAATCATTTTTATCATGAGACAAAGATTATGATAGAGGAAAATCAGGAAATTCAAGGTGGATACATTAAATTATTGATTCTCACAAAAAATATAATGGAAACTTGTATTGACGTTCTGGGATTTGAGGCACCGGATCGTATGTAAAAATACTACGGATGAGGTAGATACATGAATGTATTTGATATCGTAGGACCAATCATGATAGGACCAAGCAGTTCCCACACTGCAGGAGCTGCAAGAATTGGAAAGCTTGCAAGACAGTTATTTGGAGGAACCATAACAGAAGCAGAAATTAAGCTTCATGGGTCATTTGCCAAAACATACAAGGGGCATGGAACGGATCGTGCGCTGGTAGGCGGTATTTTAGGAATGAATCCGGATGATGAACAGATTCGAGACAGTTTAATGATTGCAGAAAAAAAAGGATTAAAGGTGACGATTTTTCCAACATCCATTGAAGATGCACATCCC
>JAVVVI010000018.1:10552-41714 GCA_036652735.1 Lachnospiraceae bacterium | reverse complement strand
CTAAAGTAAAAAGGTAGTAGAATTTTCAATTCTAATACAGTATAATTATGTAGAAGTTGAAAATATAATTGACATTTGGAAGGTGATTGATTATGAATAAGGATTGGTCTGAACTTAATAAAACAATGCAAATACAAATAAGGAAGAAAGATACCTATAGAGAGGGTATTGATAGTTTGTTGAATTTGCGAAATCAGTTAATGCAAACCTTAATATCGTTCCAAAAGGAATTATGCAGAGAAGATTTTAACGCAATTCCCTTCATAAACGCGGATGGTTATCAGAGTAAAACGATTGCCTATTCCATTTGGCATATTTTCCGTATAGAAGATATAGTGGCGCACACAGTGATCAGTGGAGACGAACAAGTGTTTTTTACTGGTAATTATCAAAAGCGTATCAATTCGCCCATAATTACAACAGGAAACGAACTTATAAAACAACAGATTGCAGACTTCTCAGAACAGCTTAATTTAAAAGAACTATATTCATACATCTTCGAAGTACAAGAAACTACCGAGAAAATGCTTGGGAAATTATCTTATGACGAATTGAAAAGAAAAATATCAGAAGAAAGAAAAGAGTCTTTAAGAGCATTAAATGTGGTAAGTGCAGATGAAAATGCAATGTGGTTGATTGATTATTGGTGTAATAAAGATATTCAAGGGTTAATTCAAATGCCATTTTCAAGACATTGGATTATGCATATAGAGGCCTGCTTGCGTATTGAAAATAAGATTCATTCGTAAGTGAATTTTCAAATTCCAAGATAGTTTTAGAAAATTAATTTTAAGAATTGGAGGATATGATATGGACGGGAGCATTCTTGCATTTATTGTATGGACGTTATGCGGATGTTTGATGATTGGACTTGGTATTAGTGCTTTTTTCTCAAAGAAGGCAGTAGGTTTTTGGGCAAATATTAAAACTTTTCATGTGAATGATATAAGGGGATATAATCATGCAACGGGTAAACTGTATATTTTATATGGAATTGTTTTTATTGTATTAGGAATGCCATTACTTAGTGAGCAAAATACGCCCTATATATTGTTGTCTATTGTGGGCGTGATGATTGAAACGATTGTAATTATGGCGATTTATCTTTTGGTTATTACGAAGAAATATGAAGAGAAGTAAAATAGGCTGTTTCAGGCAGCCGGAACCTTCCAGTATTAGGTCGCTTCCAGAGTGCGAACCGCCAAATACACCTCGAACAATTACTTCTCCAAGATTGTTTAAAAGGCCTGCTAATTTCCCGGTGGTCTCGATATTAACAACTCTGAACCAGGTTCAAACGATATAATCGGAACTAGATAAGAATGCAGGAGGCAATAGCTTTTTGGGTGTGTGGATTGCCCATTGTTTTTCGACACCCTATTTGCTATAATGACGCTATTAGTTAACAAAGGAGAGTAGTATGCATCTTGCAATCTGTGATGATAATGTAGAAGAACTAGCATGTATCTCTTCCTTACTGGAAGAGTTCCGAAGAAAACATGCCAATGCAGTTACATATGAGACGTTTCAAAGTCCCTTAGAACTCTTAGAGACGATGAACAAGAGAAGTTTCGACCTGTTAATTCTTGATATTCTTATGCCTGGTGTAACTGGAATGGAAGCGGCAGCAGAGATTCGCAGTTATAATGAAAAAATACCAATTGTGTTTTTGTCATCTTCCAGGGAGTTCGCGCTTGAAAGCTATCGCGTGAATGCAAAGAATTACATATTAAAACCGGCAAGGAAGGAGGAGCTTTTTCCTTGTTTGGAGAAAGAACTTGCCAATTTTCGTAAGGAAGAAGCTTATATCATACTTAAGACAAAGAATGGTCTTATCAAACTCCCCTATTCCCAGATTGTAAGTGTAGAGGTTGTGAATCGTAATGTTCAGTTCACCCTTTCCAATGGTGAGCTGCGAAAAACCTATGGGTACCTTGCGGATTTTGAAGATAAGCTGCTCTTGAATCCTTCCTTTTATAAACCCCATCGTTCCTTTGTGGTTAATTTAAACCATGTTTGCGAGCTTCGTAAGGAGGGCTTCCTAACAACCTTGAACACAGTGATTCCCATAGCAAGAGATTCTTTTGTAAAAGCAAAAACTGCATATATGAAATATTTGCTTTTACATGAAGAAGGAGGACCCTACAGATGAGTGTAGTACTATTTAGTTTTTTGCGTTATGGTTTCGCATTGTTATTCGGTGTAGCCGTATCCGTATCCTTTGCCGGTATCACAGATACCAAAAGGAATAGAGCCGTTCTTCTTGTCTTATCGCTGCTTCTATTATGCATTCAGGTAATATGCGGGAAAGTAGTTGGCTTTTCCATAACAGCCAAGCTTTACCCTTTTATTACACATTTACCACTGGTTTTATTCTTACATCTGTATCTCAGGCGTTCCTGGCTGGTTTCAACCGGATGTGTATTATCGGCATATTTATGCTGTCAGGCGCCCAGATGGATCGGTGCTGTATTTGGCGAACTATTTGGAAGCATGATTATGAACCATATCGGTTATACCATAGCGGTTCCGATATTGTTTTTCTTACTGTCTAAGTATGTGGCGGAAAGCGTTTTCCAGTTAATGAAAAAATCAGCCCAGGCATGTCTTTTGTTCTGTTCCATTCCTTTTATGTATTATATATTTGATTATGTAACCACAATATATACTAATTTATTATACTCAGGCTCTAAGTGGGCGGTTCAGTTCATGCCCTCAGTAGTAAGTGTATTTTATTTTATATTCGTGATTTTATATCATATCGAAATACAGAAACAATCCGATGCAAGACAAGAACGGGATTTTACAGCAAAGCAGCTTCAATTATCAAAACAGGAATTGGAATCCATGCGTAAATTGCAAGAGCATACAAGAATTTATCGTCACGATCTGCGCCACCATCTGTCACTAATTGGAAGTTATGCTTCTAAGGGGGAACTTCAAAAGATAATAGATTATCTTGCCGGTGTGGAAATCAGTATTGATTCGGTTGTTCCACATCGCTATTGTGAGAATGATACGGTAAATCTAATCTTATCGAACTTTGAGTCAAAAGCCGGGGAGGACAGGATTCTCTTATTTATAGATGTGAAACTTCCCGCTGAACTTCCAATCAGCGATATAGAAATCTGCTCCATATTCTATAATAGTCTGGAGAATGCCTTTCGTGCAGTAAGCGGAATAGAAAATGAAAAGTTACGAAAGGTGTATCTGAGTTCGTTTATTAACAATCATAAATTAGTGTTTTCTACAGAAAATGCATATGAAGGTGTAATTAAGATGCAGGGAGAATGGCCTACCTCTATACGGGAAGAAAAGGAACATGGCTACGGTTTGAAGAGTATGGCTTCTATTGTGGAGAAGCATGGTGGATTATATTCTTTTGAGACAGAGGGCAGCATATTTATATTACAACTTATGATACCTATGAAAGAGGAATCAGAATCGTAGCACGGTTCGTGTAGCAGAAAACACGGTTCGTGCTGTAAAAGGTTCGTTCGAAGGAAGTAGTGTATGCTTAAAAAATAGTACAGTTCATACTGCAATGAGTGTACGGAAGAACCAGGGGAGCAGAGAAAAATTTTTATATATAGGGCGTAAAAAAAACGGATAAGGAAGGAGTATTATGAGAAAAATAGCTGGAATGTTGTGTATGGTACTAATGATTTCTTTGTTTGGAGGTATAAACATCGGGAGTGTACATGCAGAGGCAAAGGTGGAATCCATAAAGGTTACCAAGTTTCCTGACAAATGTGCATACAATATTGGAGATGGATTTTCGTCCAATGGAATTGTTGTAAAAGCAAAGATGTCCAATGGAAAGACAGAAGTAATTGCAAATTCAGAATTGCAATTTTACTCCGGAGTAGAATTAACCCAGGGCAGACCGTTTGAACAGGAAGGGTGGAAACCGGTTACAGTTACCTATAAAGGAGCAAAGGCATACTTTGGGCTTGCTGTATTTGATCCTAAGAAAGAGTATAGTATTACCTTTGACTCAGATGGCGGGAACAAGATAGAAGCACATAAAATTGATGCTTCTACAAAGGCATTCAAGTTTCCAATACCCACGAAAAAAGGCTTCCAATTCATTGGTTGGTATCATAGTAATGGAGGAAAGTATTCCGGATATGAACCGGGAATGGGACCAAATGTGCATCTGAAAGCACAATGGGGACATTCAATTACATACAATGCCAATGGCGGTACCGGGAAGATGAAAAAGGATATTACTGAGGCAGACTACACCTATCCAAAATGTAAATTTAAAAAAGCAGGTTACAAATTTGTAGGATGGAGTTTTAAAAAGGCGGCTACCGGATATGATAACTTTTTCCTGGTAGGAGCACGTGGAGACTATTTAGCACGGGGAAATAAGAACGTAACCCTTTATGCACAGTGGGTAAAACCTGCAAAATACAAGATCAGTTATGTCTCGCTAAATGGAGCAAAGCTGCCTTCAAATGCAATTAGAAAGTATACTTCAGGAAAGGCAACAGCGCTGCCACAGCTGGATTCCAAAGGAACAAAGTTTTTTGAGGGATGGAAGATCACCTGTAAAGGAAAGACGTACGGACCATTTCTGGAAGTGCCACCATTTATGACGGGAAATATAAAGTTAACACCTGTTTACGCAGCGTTTGAAGGATAATAGGCAAACAGTTGATACGTAAATTGGGATTCTCAAATTTATTCGCACAAATATAGGAATAACCATTGACGAAAAGAAGCTTAATAGAATATACTACTATTAGTAGGACCCAACACGCCTCTCATTGATGCGGACCACGTTGGGTCTCTTTCAATTTTTAAAAAATAGGGTACTATTCACAGAGCAGAAAATAGCAACTTAGGAGGAGATAAGATGATTAGAAAAAAGATTGCAATCGTTATTATTTTAATGAATCTCATGGCGTTGGCGGGCTGCACAGATGCACAGAAGGCAGCAGATACACAGAAGGCAGCAGATGCAAAGACAACAGCAGACGTGCCGGCTCCCAAGGAGGAAAATGAGGAAGGAGAGAAAATAACACCTCTCCCGGCGACTCTTCGTGGGGATACTTTGAACAACTGTACGGTAGCGGTATCCTTTTCGGCAGCGGATATTTATGAGAATCAGCAGAAAGAATCCTTTGTACCTATGACCTTATATGACTATGAATTGTTTGATCTGGTTGATATTGGGAAACTGAAAATAGGGGATATCCTTGTGATTAATAAAAAAGAGATGAAGGTGAACTCTCTTAAGAGAGAACAGGGTGAACTGATCATTAATGGTGGATTGGAAGAAGGCGGCTGCTATTTGCAAACAAGCGAAAATGGTGTATATTACGAAGTGGGAATGGATGGTGCGAAAAGTTATTATGCCATTGAAGAGGTTACACTTCCTTTAAGCAAGAATTTTGTCTATACAGATAGCTCGGATTTTGGACAGCCGGAGAAAACCTTACATAGAAAAGAATTTTTAACAGAAATGAAAGACAGTGAGAATTGTTTTACACAGTTTGCCACAACAGCGGTTATAGAGGATGGAGCAATACTATATATTACACAGATTTTTGTACCATAAATGATAAATCAGGAGTTTTGAATACAAAAAAAGGGGGAACGATAGATGCTGAATCTTTTTGCGAATGAAGAAGAGAATAAATTTTCCTGGGAGTTCATTGGTGACGTAGTGGAGGGACGCAAGAATTTGGGAGAAGGTATGCCTGTGTTTGCATATCGTTTACTTCAATATACAATTAAAGATGTGATTTCAAGTCGTTTTGGGAACGAGACCATGATTGATATTTTCAGAAGTGCAGGGGATTTGGCAGGGAAAGAATTTGCCAATCACCTTCTGGACTTATCCCTTCCATTTCCTGAATTTATAGCACAGCTGCAAGAGGTACTGGAAAGCAGCAGAGTGGGAATCTTAAGAGTGGAAAAGTTTGATACCCAAACAGGGGAAGCGATAGTAACAATGGGAGAAGATCTGGATTGTTCCGGATTGCCAATTACAGGTGAGACCGTATGTAATTATGATGAAGGCTTTTTGGCAGGGGTATTAAAGGCTTATACCAAAAAAGATTATATTGTAACGGAGATTGACTGCTGGGCAACCGGCGCAAGGGTATGCAGATTTGAAGCCCATATTCAGAATCCAAACGAAGGATAAAAAGGAGATGGAGCAAATGAATGAGCATGATGTCGAACTGCTGAGTTTGCAAATAAAAAGGATTATATTAAATAAGCCAATCTTACCGGAGATGAAGAGTGAAGCGGAAGAATTAAGTGAACTCCAGGAATTAATCGACTATCTTGCTCAATGCCTAAGGGAGTCGGATGAATTTCTTAAGAATTTATCCTGTGGCAATTTGGATGCACCAACGCCTGACAGACATAATTTTTTGGCAGGGGGGCTGAAGGATTTACACGCAGGGCTCCGCCATTTAACCTGGCAGACAAATCAGGTGGCAAACGGAGATTATGGACAGAGAGTAAGCTTTCTTGGGGAATTTTCAGACTCCTTTAATAAAATGACGGGCCAATTACAGGAACGAGAGGAAAAATTAAAAAAACAAACCCAGGTGATTACAAAATCCATGGATTTATTAGTGGCAATTATGGGGGCACTCAGTGATTGGATTGTGGTTACGGATATAGAGAGTGGTGAGGTTCTCTACACCAATCCATCAGCAAAGAAATTATTCTACAATCCGGAGACGGGGAAGTCAAGCTGTGGAAAAAGCTGTGACTTATTGAATCATCTGCGTTCCTATAAAATGAGTGACCAGACACAGGAGTATGAATATCATTGTCCACTGAATGAATATTTTTTATACGCAAAGTCCTTTTTAATTCAGTGGGATGAAAGAATGGCCTATGCTCATTTAATTGCAGATGTCACAAGTGCCAGAGAAGAAAAAGAAGAACTGGAAGAAATGGTATTCAAAGATACCTTAACGGGATTATATAATCGCAGGTATGGAATGCAGCAGTTGAATGAGTTCCTTGAGGAACAACGAACATTTTGTGCATGTATGATTGACTTGGACAGGCTAAAGGTGGCAAATGACTGCTATGGTCATGGAGCAGGTGATGAATACATAAAAACGGTTAGTGAACAAATGCGTAAAATTGTCCGCAAGGCAGATATTATAAGCCGTATAGGCGGAGATGAATTCCTAATGCTATTTCTGGATTGTGAAGAAAAGCTTGTTGAGAAAAAAATGGATACACTGAATGAGAAGCTGGCATCGATAGAGAAAAAATATGAGATGTCTGTTAGTTATGGAGTGGTATGGATTACACCGGAGACACCGCTCTCGGCGAAAGTAGTTTTGCAGCAGGCAGATGAAAAAATGTATGCACAAAAAAATGCAAAAAAAGCAATGAGATAGAACCCGGGAAAAGGAATATGAGGGGGAAGGTTATGAAATTCAAAGGGAAAAAACGTCTGTTTTTAATAGCCTTAGGTATGCTTTTACTGGTTATGCTGGATTTAATTTATTCAAACTATATTACAGGATTGCTTACCGGTGAGTCCAAGATGCACCTTTCAGAGGTGGCAACCCAGGGCGCATCTTCGGTACAGAGACAAATTGACCGGGACTTTGATTTGCTGGAGATTCTGGCAGATGGCATTGTCTCCAATCCGGAGATTCCACTGGAAGATAAATTAGAACGAATCAAAAAGCAGGCGGATAAATTCAATTTATATCGAATCGGAATTGTGGACAAGAATGGAACTGCAAGAACCAGTGATGGACATGAATTCTCCGTGAAAGATCGCAAGTTCTTCAGGGAAGCCATTCAGGGAAGGGCATATTTATCAAAACCATTAACAGATAAGGTGGGAGGAAAAAAACAGGGAATTGTGTACGCAGTACCAATTTATTATCAGGGAAAGATTACCGGAGTGTTATTTTCGGGATATGAGTTAAAGGCACTTACACAACGAATAGATGTCTCATTTTATCATAAAAGTGGCCTCGCTTTTATAACAGATTCCAAGGGAACCGTTCTTTTGCACCCCATTGAAAAACGCGTGGGGAGGAACATCATTGAGATTGCAAAGACAAGAAATAAAGCGGCAAAGGTGATGGAGTTTCAAACGGATCTTCAATTGGGCAGACGGGGCGTGTCCCGCCTGGTTATGAAAGAAGATGAACGGTTTTTCGCATATGCACCAATTAAGGGAACAGACAATTGGAACCTCGTTACGTCTCTTCCGGCCCGGGTTGTATTTGAACGGTCGCGAAAGGTTATTTCACTGACCATTATTCTTATGGTAATTGTGTTTTTCGTATTTTTAACAGCCACAGTTTTCATAAGGAGAATGAAGAAAAAATCAACGAAACAAATTCGTAAAATGGCCTATTATGATGCCCTTACAGGTGCATTGAACATAGAAGGATTTAAGGGGGAAGCAGAGCAGTTATTTGGAGAACCCGGAACAGGTGCTTATTCACTGTTAAACTTTGATGTAAAGCAGTTTCGATATTTTAATAATGAACTGGGATATGGAATGGGTAACGATTTTTTGGTACATATTGCATACTGCCTTGCTGCAAAAGCAGAGAAGGGGGAGACGTTTGCCAGAGTCAGCGCGGATCAGTTCTTATTTTTATTCTACAGTAAACAGAATGAAGAAGAAACAAAACAGTATATCGAGCAGATTTGTACAACCATAACCCAGTGGGAAAAAATATGCGGAGGGTATTATTCCGTACAAATGGCATGCGGGGTCTATGAGATGCAGGATAAGGAAGAAGAGATCATGTCCTGTATTGAAAAATCAAATATTGCCAGAAAAGCAGCAAAAAATTGTTATGAATCCCAGGTGATATTTTACAGCGATCAGATGCAGGAACGAATGGAGTTTGAAAAAGAACTGGAGCAGAGAATGCCACAGGCATTGAAAAATGGAGAGTTCCGATTATTTATTCAGCCCAAATATGATTTAACAAGTGAGAAGATTGTAGGCGGAGAGGCATTGGTTCGATGGATCCGAGAGGATCAAACAATGGTGATGCCGGATGAATTTATACCATTGTTTGAACAAACGGGTGCAATTTATCAGATGGATCTGTATATGCTGGAACAACTCTGTGACTTTATACATGGACTGACGGACAGTGGACGTCGGCCGGTTCCCATATCCATTAACCAGTCCAGACGTTATATGTATCAGGCGGGTTATTTGGAAGGTATTATGAAGATTCTCAATGAAAAAAATATTTTACCGGAAATGATCGAATTGGAAATAACAGAGAACATGGTATACACGGATATGGATCAACTAACCGGTGTGATATCCGTACTTCACAAAGAGGGATTCCGAATTTCACTGGATGACTTTGGTTCCGGTTATTCCTCGCTCAATGTATTGAAAGATCTGCTGGTGGACACATTGAAGCTGGATCGTATTATGTTAAGTGAGACCTTAAATTCAGAACGGGGAAAAACAGTAGTTGCCAATGTGATTCGTATGGCAAAGGAATTAAAAATGTCTGTGGTTGCAGAAGGAGTTGAAACCGGAGAACAGGTGATTTTTTTAAGGGAATGTGGCTGCGAGACCGGTCAGGGATATTATTATTCAAAACCGGTTCCCGCCGATAAATTCCAGCAATTGCTTGATTTAAGTACGGGGATAGATTAAAATGAAACTAACCTGGAAAGCATGAAAGGGAAAAGGAGGAGTGAATTATGGGTGATAGAAGCATTCGAAAAGAAACTAAGAAAATGAAAAAGTCGGATAAAAAGACAACGGATACATTTGTATCCTCCGTACAAAGACCGGTTATGACACAGCCGGAATTGGTTAAAAAGCAGAAAAAGACGAAGTAAATTGTCCATCAGCAGTCTAAAAAAAGACAATGGGAGGGTGCAATGAAATTACTTCATATGGCCGATTTGCATATTGGAAAGAGAGTCAATGGATTCAGTATGCTGGAAGAACAACGGCAGATATTTGCACAGGTGATTGAGATTGTGCAAAGGGAGAGACCGGATGGAATTTTAATTGCCGGAGATGTGTATGATAAAAGTCAGCCATCTGCGGAGGCAGTAGAATTACTGGATGAATTTCTCACAAATTTAACAAAACAGGGAAAACCAATATTTATGATTAGTGGTAATCATGATTCACCGGAGCGATTGGGTTTTGGAAGCCGCATTATGGAAAAAAATGGAGTCTTTATTGCGGGCGTATATAATGGAACAATACAGAGTGAAGTGCTGCAAGATGAATATGGACCCGTTCATATTTATCTTCTTCCATTTATGAAACCGGCGATGTTAAAACCATTTTTTGAGGAACCCATAGAATCCTATGAAGAAGCAGTTAGACTGGCTCTGTCCACGGCAGAGATACAGGAACAGGATAGAAATGTTCTGATTGCACACCAATATGTAACAAGTGGAGCACAGCAGCCGGAACAGTCGGATTCAGAAAGTCTTTCCATTGGAGGACTTGAGAATGTGGATGCGGAGGCTTTTTCTTTATTTGATTATGTTGCCTTGGGACACCTTCATGGACCTCAGCGAATGAGTAGGGATACCATTCGCTATGCAGGTTCTCCTATAAAATATTCTTTCTCGGAGGCAGGACATCAGAAGTCTGTAACGTTACTGGAGCTTGGAGAGAAAGGGGAGATAAGGATTCAATTACTGCCGCTTACCCCAATTCATGATATGCGGACGGTGAAGGGACCCATAGAGGAACTGCTTAAAATCGGAAGCGAGGAGCCGGAGGGTGCAGAAGATTATATTCAGGTAATTTTAACAGATGAGGAAGAAATCTACGACGCTTTGGGAAAGCTGCGTCAGGTCTATCCTAATTTAATGGCACTTAATTTTGAGAACAGCCGAAGTAAACGAACAGAGGAATGTAAGGTCCCTCTGTTGGGAGAGTCTGTGAAAAAAAGCCCAATGGAACTTTTTTCACAGTTTTACAAGGGACAGAATCAGGTAGAATTATCAAGAGAACAAATTCAAGTAATGGAAGATACCATCAGACAGGCAGGAGGGCAGGAAGAATGAAACCCTTAAAGATCGTAATGAGTGCATTTGGCCCCTACGCCAATAAGGTGGAATTAGACTTTTCCTCATTTGGAGGTCAGGGGGTATTTTTAATTACAGGAGACACCGGTGCAGGTAAAACCACAATCTTTGATGCCATTGCCTTTGCCTTATATGGACTTGCCAGTGGAATGGTAAGGGGCGTTGAGACATTACGCAGTGATTTTGCAGAACCGGGGGTTAAAACATATGTGGAATTGTCCTTTCTTCATCAGAGGAAACTGTATACAATTACCCGCAATCCCCGCTATGAACGGCCCAAGAAAAATGGTGAGGGAACCACAAGAGAAAATGCAGATGCGGTGTTACAGCTGCCAAATGGAGATATTGTAACCGGTTCAAAGGAAGTAACCGGAAGAATAGAAGAGATTATGGGCATCAACTATGTCCAGTTTAAACAGATTACCATGATTGCACAAGGCGAGTTCTTGCAGCTTTTATTAGCAGACAGTAAGACAAGAGGAGATATTTTTAGACGTATTTTCAATACGGAGCTATACCAAAATACCCAGCGTATGCTAAAAGAAAAAGAGAAGGAAGCCAAACGCAGATGTGAACAGACCAAGCAGGGGATTCTCCAATATATGACGGGAATTATGTTAGGAGACAAGGAAGGATATCCATGTCTTTTGGAAAAAGGACAACCGGAGTCCATTTACCGGCTGGAGGAAATTACAGAAGAATTGCAAAGTCTGATATTGGAAGATCAAACACTGCTTCGGGATAATAAAAGTAAACTACAGCAGCTGGAACAACAGCTGCAAAAGCAAATACATGAAATCACCCAGGCAGAATATACCAATAAAGCCATTGGGGAATTTTCAGAAGTACAGAAACGAATGGAAGCACTGGAAGCCCAAAGACAGGAATGGCAGGAAAAAAAGGAATGGATCAGCGACCTGGAAAAAGCATTGCTGCGAGTGGCACCACTTGAGAAGGAGTTTCAAAGGGAGAAGAAGAACCAGGAGGAATTAAAAGATGCAATTGTCTTACAGGAGACAGAGCGTAAGACAAGGGCGGAGGAATTAGAGCGATTAAGGGAAGTGTACCAACAGGAGTGCAGCAGAGATGGAGAAAGAGAGAAGCTTGCATATGCAATTGAGAATCTAACAACCACTCTTTCCCGGTATGAGCGACTGGAAGCAGGCGAACGAGAAGTTCAAACAATGGAAAGCCGGCAAAAAGTGTTGGAGTCACAGCTGGAAGCATACGAACAGCAGCAGCTCTCATTGGTGGGACAAAAGAATGCACTGGCAGGAGAACTGGAAGAGCTGGCAGAGGTAGAGCTTCTCTTAGCAGAAGTTTCCGGGGAAGAAAGAGAGCTGGAACTTCAAAGAGAAAAGCTGCTTTATTGGCAGGAGTGTATTCTACAGACCGGAAAGCTCCGGGAAGAAAGTGCAGCGTTACAGCAGAGGTTCTTAAAGTCGGATTCCGATTATGAAAAAGTAAGTCAGTTGTATGGAGAAATGGAAACAGCCTTTTTTAGAGAACAGGCGGGAATTCTGGCGTCTGATTTACAAGAGGGAGCACCCTGTCCTGTTTGTGGATCCAGAGAACATCCCAGGAAGGCAAAACCGGCGGCAGCAGCGCCAACGGAAGCGGAATTGCAAAGGGAAAAGAAAAAGTGCCAGGAAGCAGGGGAACAAAGAAAGCTGCTCAGCCAGGAATCAGCATCCAAATTAACCGAATTCCAGCTGTCAGGAAAGCAGCTTATGGACAAGGCAGCAGAGCTTTTCCCGGGTAAGAACATTGAGAATACGTTGCAGGCATTCCGGGAAACCGCAGAAAAAGCACTTCAGCTTGTAAAAGAGAACCTTCAAATAAAAAAGAAGGAATGGCTTCTGTTAGGGAAAAAACAGGAGAGAAAAAAACAAGTAAAAATACAGCTGGATGGAATAGAAGAATCCATGGAACACAATCGGGAACAAATTAATCAGACAGAAAAAGAAAATCAAGTATTAGCCCAGTCATTATCCGGAAGAAGGGGAGAACTACAATCCCAGCGTGAAGGATTGGACTATGCCAATAAGAAAATGGCAGAAGCGGCCATAGAAGAGTGGACCCATAAATGCAATAAAATGAAAGCGGACCGAAAGCGAACAGAAGAAGAGTTTTATGCCAGGGAAAGCAGTTTGAAGAGTTGTGAGCGATTGTTAGTGGATCAAAAAAGGCGGCTGGAAGAAGGCACTGCCGCAAAACAAAAGGCAGAAGCGTTCTTTACAGAACAGCTGCAAAGCTGTGGATTTACACAGGAACGATATGAACAGTTGATTCAGACCCGGGCACAATTGGAAGAACTGCGTCTGGAACAGGAGAACTACCGACAGGAAGTAAAAGAAACAAAGCAGCGCTCAGAACGGCTTCAATTAGAAATCGCAGGGAAGGAATCACAGAATATAACCCAACTGTTAGAAGAAAAGGCAGAGACAGAAGAGCAGAAAAGACAATTAAACGATGAGATACAGGTGGTTGTTACAAGGCTTGGAATGAATGAACCAACCCAAAAGCAATTAGTAAAGCAAAAGGAAGAAGCAAAGGAACAGCAGGATCAATATCTGCTTCTCAGTAATTTATCCAGAACAGCCAATGGAGAGTTAAGCGGAAGAGAAAAGCTGGCCTTTGAACAATATGTTCAGGCATCCTATTTTGAACAGATTTTGTCCCAGGCAAATAAGCGCCTTAAGATTATGACCAATGGACGGTTTGCATTGTTGCGACGAGAAAACCCAGAGGATTTACGATCCCAAACCGGGCTTGAGATGAATGTGCTGGATCAATATACCGGAAGAATAAGGTCCGTAAAATCCCTATCCGGAGGAGAGTCCTTTAAGGCATCTCTTTCCCTGGCACTTGGACTTTCCCAGGTCATACAGAGTTATGCAGGAGGGGTTGAAGTAGACACGCTGTTTATTGATGAAGGCTTTGGCGCATTGGATGCAGAGTCATTGGAGCAGGCGGTGCAGACACTGGCAGGGCTCACCGATGGAAATCGCATGGTTGGAATTATCTCACATGTGGCAGAATTAAAGGAACGTATTGATCGCCAGATTATTGTTACAAAAAGCCCCACAGGAAGCATGGTATCATTAAAAAATTCCTAGCAAAAGGGAGGAATTTTAATAAAATAAAGATAAGAATAAAAAGATAGAAAGAAGGTAGCATATGAGATTAATTACACGTTCAGATTTTGATGGATTAGCGTGCGGAAGTTTGTTGAAGGAAGCCGGAATTATTGACCATTGGAAGTTTGCACATCCTAAGGATTTACAGGATGGACTGGTGGAGGTAAGCGAAGAGGATTGTCTGGCAAACGTACCCTATGTAGAGGGGTGTGGATTATGGTTTGACCACCATTCCAGTGAATTTGAGAGAAATCAGTTAGCCGGTAAATATAAGGGAGAAAGCAGACTGACTCCGTCCTGTGCCAGAATCATATATGAGTATTATGGTGGAGAAGAACGGTTCCCACAGTTTAAGGAAATGATGGAAGCGGTAGATCGGGTAGATTCCGGTAATCTTACCATTGAGGAGATTCAACACCCAACGAAATGGATTTTAATCGGATTTATCATGGATCCAAGAACAGGACTTGGAAGATGGAGGAACTTCACAATCTCTAATTATCAGTTAATGGAACGACTGTTGGATGACTGCAGAACAAAATCCATTGATGAAATCCTGTTGATGCCCGATGTACAGGAACGAGTGGACGTTTATTTTCAGCAGACAGAAAAGTTTACCGAGATGGTAGCAACCCATACAATGGTGAAAAATAAGTTGATTGTAACAGATTTAAGAGGTGTGACACCAATTTACTCCGGAAATCGGTTCTTAATCTACAGCATGTATCCGGAACAGAATATTTCTGCATGGATAGTGAATGGAAAAGAAGGAAAAGGCTGTTCCGTTGCAGTGGGTTACAGTATCCTGAATAAGACAGCAACCCTTGATGTAGGAAGCCTTATGTTGAAATACGGAGGCGGCGGTCATGAAAAGGTGGGCACCTGTCAATTTTCAGATGATCAAATGGACGAAAAAGTAATGGAATTATTGGAGAGTCTTGCAAGAGGATAGTAGGAGGAAGGGTAACGTTGACAAGGGAATTCAGCGAAGGAATAAAGAAAGAACAAGACAATTTAACACAGAAAAATAAAGCCTTTCTCATCGCTGGATATGTGAAGCTTATGCTGGTGATTTTACTTTGTATCGGTGTCTATTTTTTGTTCCAGAAAAAATTAGAAACGGGTTTACTGGTTCTGGATCTTCTGGGACTGCTGATGTTAATTGTGGTATCCATATATCAGGGAAAGCTACAGGAAAAGATACAATATTCCCAGGGAATCATTCAAATTAATCAACGTTACCTGGACCGAATCAATGGAACCTGGAGTGAATTCCAGGATGTGGGAGAGGAATTCAAGGACCCGAATCACCCTTATGCCTGTGATTTGGATATTGTTGGTAAAAAATCCATATTTCAATTATTGAATACAACAAATACCTGGTATGGACGGAAGGCTTTTGCAGAGGATTTGCTGGATTCCTCTTATTCAAGGCAGGAGATTCAGCTCCGTCAGGCAGCAGTAGAGGAATTAAGAGGGAAGGTCCAGCTGGGCAACAGGATGGAATATTATACATCTAAGATTGGAAAAGATCCGAGAATAGAACAGCTGGTTCTGGAATTACAGGATCGGGAAGCCGTAATCAGAACGAGAGGTCTGAAATGGTTACTTTCCTTATTCCCAATGATCACGGTGGGAGTCCTGGTTTGGATGAGCATCAGTAATACAACTGCTTTGTTGTACCTGGGCCTGGGCTGCATTCTGCTTCATGGCGTGGTACTCATTGCAGGAAAACCAAGACTGAAAAAATATCTGTCAACCGCCCAGCATTTATCCAATAAGCTTGGTGCGTACCGGGAAGCCATGAGCGTGGTGGAGGAACAGGAATTTACATCGGAAAAGCTACAGAAAATGAAACAGAAGCTGGGAACACCCACCGGGGAGGCACAACAGGCAATCAGAAAATTAGGAAGAATTGCAAAGTGTCTGAGCGTGAAAAATAATGAGCTCTTATATGTTCTTCTGAATCTTTTTTTCTTATGGGATTACCAATGTGCATTCTTATTGGAGGGATGGAAAAAGAACTATGCCGGGGAAGTAAAGACCTGGTTTCTTATGATGGGGGAGTTAGAGAGCCTTATTAGTTTTTCCAACCTTGGAAAGATTTGCAACCGAACCTGTCTGCCGGAAATCTTAAAGGAAGAAGGTCGGCTTGCGGGGGAAGAGTTGGGACATCCCCTGTTAAATAATACGGTGAGAGTTACAAACAGTCTGAAGATGAAAGACAATATCTTCATTATTTCCGGGTCAAATATGTCAGGCAAGACAACCTTTTTAAGAACCGTGGGAATCAATCTGGTGCTTGGCCAGGCAGGCGGATTTGTTTGTGCGGAAAGTATGGAGTTCTCAAAGGTTAAAATCATGACCTCAATGCGGATTGCAGATGATTTAAACCAGGGAATCTCCACATTTTATGCGGAATTGAAGCGAATTCGGGCAATAATGGAAGTGGCAAAGACCCGAAGAGATTTGATTTTTTTAATTGATGAGATATTTAGAGGAACCAATTCGGTGGATCGAATGAGTGGTGCCAGGGCAGTATTGGAAAAATTAAAGGAGCTGGGGGTTATGGGAATCATCACAACCCATGATTTAGAGCTTTGTTCATTAGAAGAACAGTATTCCGGTATAAAAAATTATAGTTTTTCCGAATACTATGAAGCACAAAAAATTTGTTTTGACTATAAAATGAACCCGGGCAAGTCCACGGTAACCAATGGGAAGTATTTAATGGAATTAGTGGGTATCTTAGGATAATATTTACATCGTTAATTGGATATGATATAATTTACGGGTAGTTGTATTGGTCAGATATTCGTAGGCGTAATGCGCAGCAGGAAGGAACCAGATGGAGTGTTTAATATTAGGAAATGAACAGATTACAGAAGAAGAGTGCCGGTGCATTATTCAGGAATCCTATAAAGAAAAGAACGGAAAAGAATTGCAAAAGAAGATTAAACGAATCGTTGGCTGGAAGGGCATTTGCAAAGTATGTAAATACCACCGGATAGCAGAATAATAAAAATGAGAGCAGGAGGAAATAAGAATGGAGAATCAGTACAAGGGCACAAAGACAGAGCAGAATCTAATGGAAGCATTTTCAGGAGAATCACAGGCAAGAAATAAGTACACCTACTTTGCTTCAGCAGCAAAAAAAGAGGGATATGAGCAGTTATCGGCTATTTTTACCAAGACAGCAGAGAATGAAAAGGAACATGCAAAATTATGGTTTAAAGCCTTAGGTGAGCTTGGAAAAACAGAAGAGAACTTATTGCACGCCGCAGAAGGCGAGTATTATGAGTGGACCGATATGTATGACCGTTTTGCAAAAGACGCAGAAGAAGAAGGCTTCACACAGCTGGCAGAACAGTTCCGTGAAGTAGCCAAGATTGAACGCTCCCATGAGGAACGATATCGCAAGCTTCTGGAGAATGTACAGCTTCAGAAGGTGTTTGAAAAAACAGATGAAATGATATGGGAATGCCGCAATTGTGGACATTTGGTTATGGGTAAAAAAGCACCGGATGTATGTCCTGTATGTTTTCATCCACAAAGTTACTTTGAAGTTCGAGGAGAAAATTACTAATAGGAGATTACTTCAAGAGTCTGGTAAACCGGACTCTTGAATATTAATGAGAAGGGTTGTAATATGATTATAAGTAGAAATGATATGCTGTATGCGTTTTCCTTTGCACTGGACTGTGTGGAAAATGAACTCCTGGGGGTAACGTCCAATCACTCCAAGCGTGTGGCATACATATGTATTGTACTTGGGAAAAAATTAGGATTTGACCTCAACTCCCTTTTAAATCTGGCGGCCTGTGCCATCCTCCATGACAATGCATTGACGGAATACATTGAAGAAGAATACAGTGAGGGAAATGATGTAGTGGCAAATACCGGTCAGATTCGACTGGGAACCCATTGCAGCATGGGAGAGCGGAATTTAAGAGAACTCAATTTTGGAAAAGATACAGAAGGAGCGATTCTGTATCATCACGAGAATGCAGATGGTACAGGTCCCTTTGGCAAGCTGGATAACCAGGTGTCCCTCTATGCAAGATTAATTCATCTGGGAGACATGGTGGATGCAACCTTTCATCTGGATCAAATGACGCAAGAACGATACAATAAGGTAAGGAACTACGTAACAGAGAAGAAAGGAAGTCTGTTTTCCAATGATCTTGTGGACTTATTTCTGGAATCCTTTACTTGTTCAAAAATGATGGAATTCAAGACAAAAGAGATAGGCTCTTTATTAAATATGGAATTACCCAATATAAGCAGAGAACATTCCAAAGAAGAAATCATAGGATTTTCCACAATGTTTGCGCGTATTGTAGATTATAAATCTCATTTCACCAAGGAACACTCGGTAGGAGTGGCAAAAAAAGCGGTACAAATGGGACAATATTATGGATATGACGAAGAAAAATTAATCAAATTGTATTTTGCGGGAGCCCTTCATGACATTGGGAAATTGGCCGTTAATACAGAGATCTTGGAGAAGGCCGGAAAATTAACAAAAGAAGAATATCTTCATATTCAAAGCCATGCCTTGTATACCTATGAGATCTTAAGCAAAGTATCCGGACTTGGTGAAGTGGTTGGATGGGCGTCCTACCATCATGAAAAGCTCAATGGCACCGGTTATCCATTCGGCAAGACCGCAGAGGAACTTGGAATGGAAGAACGATTAATGGCATGCATCGATATATACCAGGCATTAATCGAAAAACGACCATACAAAGAGGGCTTTCAACAGAAAACCGTATTGAAGATGATGCGTGCATTGGCAAATAAAGGGGAACTGGATAGTAAAATAGTAACTGATATAGGAATCGTATTTGCAGAGTAAGGGAATCTGGAAGTAATCAGCAGATAAGAAGAGGATTTACATGGAGCAGTTAAGGAAACAAAAAGAAAAGAAAAAACGAATAAAAAAAACATTTACAGCCAGAGAGATTCGCTGGGATAAGTTAGACAATACAGCACATTTATTCCCTGTCATTGCAGGAGAATCCATGAGTAATGTGTATCGTATTTCTGTGATTTTAAATGAGAAAATAAATCCTGAATATTTACAACAGGCATTGAATAAAGTACTGTTTCACTTTGATATCTTCAACTCAAGATTACAGCAGGGAATCTTTTGGTATTATTTTGAAACCAATGGAAAGAAGGCACCAAAAGTGGTAAAGGAAGCCACCTATCCCTGCCAATATATTGTGCCCAATAAGAATCACAGCTATTTATTTCGGGTGACCTATTATGAAAGGCGAATTAATCTGGAGGTGTTTCATGTGCTGACAGATGGAATGGGCGGAATCAATTTTTTAAGGGAATTAACCTATCAATACCTTCGTCTGGCACACCCGGAGCTAATGGAGCAGCTGGGTGATGAGCTATCAAGCAGTACATCCTTAAATACAGAAGATAGTTTTGTAAAAAACTACAAAAAGAGTATGTCAAAAGGTTATAAAACACAAAAAGCATATATTATAAAAGGGGAACGAATGAAACCAACAGAACTTGGAGTCATTCATGGATACCTGGATGTTCCCACCCTAAAGAAGGTGAGCCGTGAAAATGGTGCCAGTATTAACGAATATCTGGTGGCGGTGTTTATCTGGAGCGTGTACCAGGAATGTCTCAGGGGAATGCCCTCCAAACAGCCAATTACCTGCGCGGTTCCGGTGAACCTGCGTCCCTATTTTAATTCCGTCACCACAAAGAATTTTTTTGTCATGGTAACAGCGGTGTTTGAACCAAAGGAGGACAGCTATTCCTTTGAAGAAGTGCTTTTGGCAGTAACGTCAGGATTACGGGAGCAAATCACCAAAGAACATTTGGAACAGGTATTTTCCTATAATGTATCCAATGAGAAGAATATCATGCTGCGTGCAGTTCCCCTGTTTGTAAAGGGGATAGTAATTAAGTATGTATATTACACGTCAGCAAGAGCAAATACGTCAACAATTACCAATATAGGCAACATTCAGGTAAAAGAAGAATATCAGCCCTATATTGAGAACTTTTCAGCATTTCTTACAAAATCAAGAGGGCAGAATATAAAAGGCTGTATCTGTTCCTATGGAGACACCCTTACCTTTACCTTTAGCTCAGTCCTAAAAGATACCAACGTTCAAAAAGCATTTTTCAAGAAAATAGCCGCTGACGGGGTTCCTGTAAGAATAGAAAGTAATGGGGTATATAATGAGTCAGTGCAGTAATTGTAAAATAGAAATATTAGATGATACAAATGTGTGTCCCCTCTGCCACTGTGTATTGGAGAAAAAGAAGGATGCACTTCCTTGTGCAAATGGATATCCGGATGTAAAAAAGACCTATGATAAACTCACCTTTTCACTGCGGGTTTATACCTTTCTGGCATTGGTCATAGAATTACTGCTGGTTATCATTAACTACAAAACAGGCACAGAATACTGGTGGTCAACCATTACCGGCGGTGCGTTTGCCTTTGCCTATTTAACCATGCGATTTACAATTATCAATAATTCCGGATATAAAACTAAAATTGTACTGCAAACCTTATTTGCTGTGGTGTACGTCTTAGTGATTGATGCCTGTCTTGGGTATCGGGGCTGGTCCATGAACTATGTGCTGCCGGCGGCAATTATAGCAGTAGATATTGGAATTGTGATACTAATGATCGTAAATTATCGGAACTGGCAAAGTTATATTCTGTTTCAGATGTTTATGGTAATTTGCAGCGTGGCACCTATAATTCTATATGGTGTGCATATTGTTACAAGACCATTTCTTGGATTTATAGCAATTGGATTTTCACTCTGTGTCTTTTTGGGGACATTGATTGTAGGAGATGCCAAGGCAAGAAGTGAGTTAAGAAGAAGATTCTATATATAGGGAGTAAGTATGAAGGAGAATGAAGTAAGTACGCAGGGAAGGGTGATGCGGGATCTGATTGCCCGTTTTTCCTCGGATAACAAAATTGGCAGGAAATTAAAGTCCGGTGAATTGCGTAAGAATATGGTCGAGCCCCAGTGGAAATGTCCGGAACATTTAAGCCTCACGGTGATTCCAATGGAGAATTTTAATATGGAATTGCTGGAGGGGGAACAGCCCCACTGCGAACAAATTATTTTACAATTACATGGTGGGGGATATATAGGAGCGATGCGCAATGCATACCGCTCCTTTGCTGGACTCTACAACGAATTGGGCAAAGGAATCAGTGTCTTGTCGGTAGATTATCGTGTGGCTCCGGAAAATCCATATCCCGCAGCTCTTTTGGATGCCATAGCATCCTATGACTGGCTTATTGAAAAGGGATATCAAGAGGAGAATATTATAGTTGCAGGCGATTCCGCAGGAGGTGGTCTGGCACTGGGACTTTGTATGTGGTTAAAAGACAATCATAGAAAACTTCCGGGAGGTATTATTCTGATGTCACCCTGGACCGATTTAACAGCCAGTGGAGCGTCCTATGATGACAACTATGAACTGGATCCTTTATTTGGAAGAACACGAGACAGCCTCTTATATAATAAGGATTATGTGGGAGAACAGGATCCAAGGCTTCCCTATATCTCACCTCTTTTTGGATCGTATCAGGGCTTTCCCCCAATGTTAATACAAGTTGGTTCCTATGAGATGCTCCTTAGTGATTCGGTACAGGTAGCACAAAAGGCAAGAGAGCAGGGTGTGAAGGTAAGATTAAGCGTGTATGAAGGGATGTTTCATATCTTTCAAATGGCAATGCTCTATATGCCGGAGTCCAAAAAGGCATGGATCGAGGTAGGAAAGTTCCTTCAGTTTTTCCAAAATAAAAAAGAAAAGTAAAATAGATGCATTTATAAAAAAAGAAGAGTATAATGAGATATCAGATAACAGCTGAATAGGGGGGATGTATTATGAAAACTAAGGTAAAACTTAGAGCAATGATTCTGACAGCCGTTTTGGTATTGAATTATAACACATTCATGGCAACTGCAGCATCTTCTAATGCTCAATTTACATCGGGGGATAGTCTTGTAGTAGATGGAGTGGTGTTAGTGTCCGGAGGAGTACAGCTGGCTTTCGGCGGCGAATTTCAAGGAGGAACATTTTCCTATAATGCACAAGAGAATAGATTATTATTGACGAACTATGGAGCACAATTGGAAGAGGATGAGCCGGGAGGAGAGATTGCCTGCAAAGGAATGGGTGATTTCACAATCGAGCTGATTGGAGAAAATCGGATTCGTGGCGTCAATGGTATAAGGATAGAACGCAATGAAGATGGGATTGAAGATGGACTTACGATTGCAGGAAATGGCACACTTTCCTGTGTGAGTGGTCAGCGGACAGATGGTGCACAGGGAACTTCCTGCGGAATTCAAGTAGATGGTTTATTCACAATTGATACCGCGGCAGTGGATGTTCGATGCCTGGGTAATAGCAGTACCAATATGAATGCAGTGATAGCCGGGAACCTAAAGGTAATAGAAGGAAAGTTAATTGCCCAGGGCAGCAGTAATGGCATTGTCCTAGAGGCAGGAGGAATCCAGGTATTGCAGGGTTCGTTTGTAAAAGGAGTAGGACAAAAGAATGGAATCAGCTGCGAGACAGGAGAAGTGCTCGTGGATAACAGTACCCTGATTGGAATTGGAACCGGAAATGAAACACCCTTTGGTATTCGCAGCGGCGGAAAAATAAGCGTATGGGGATTCTCAGAAGTTGTTGCCACAGTGATAAAGGAGACTGCAAGCGCAGTTTATAACCAAGAGATTCGAAGCGGAGAGTTCCAGATTCAGGTGGGGCAGGACCTAATGATTTATGGCGGGAGCAATGCTGCAACTGCCAGGACCATTCCCATGGAACGGATTACGCAACCGTATCAATATATTCGTATTATACCAAAGAACACTTTTATTGTCCTAAAATCACCCTGGCTGAATTTACATTCCATAGCGCAGAGCCAGCAGAGATTGAATTTTAGCAATATCAAGGGAGAAAATGGATATGAGGTCTGGAGAAAAATAGGAAGAACAGGCGAATGGAACTTGATTCAGAGCCTTTCGGAAAATGAAGTGAAGTACATGGATTTTTGTGAAGAGGTTCCGGTGTATTACCGGGTTCGGGGATTCAAGATACGTGGAGCAGTTAAGGTGTATGGGCCATGGTCAAGAATTGTCTCAAGGAGAGAGTGACGCAGATAGAGGGAAGCATAGAAATACAGCGGCAGGGCAGAAGTCTTGCAGCTGTATTTTTATGAAGAAATATCTTTGCGGGTAAAGTAGGTAGATAAAATAACGGCTGTTTGGGAATTCCCATAAGTCTTTATTTGATATAACAGGCGTTCTAATTCAAAGGAATCATGGACGGAGATTTTCAACATAGAATTATAGGGTCCGATAATATGGTGATGTTCTACGATACCGGAATGATCCAGGCAAAACTGGAGAAACTTATCATATTGTCTTGGCGGAACGTCGACTTCCACAAAAGCACTGACATTCTGCCCCAGGTGAAGGGTGTTAATCTTAGCACTGTAGCCTAAAATAGTTCCCTCTTCTTCTAAATGATGGATTCGTTCAGAGACAGCAGGGGAAGTGAGGCCTACCTGAAAGCCAATTTCTTTTAGTGTGGTTCGCGCATTGTCCTGAAGAATGTTCAGAATCTTCAAATCGGTTGTATCCATAAGAACTCCTTTAAAAAATGTGTTTCTTTTAGTATAGCAAACCCGGTTTTATTTTTCAAAGGAAAAACAGAAAAATACTTAAGAAAATAAATAAAATAAGGAGAAGGTCAGAAGTTTAGCCATGTACCTGTAGGAAAAAACGTTCTATACTTTGGAAAGAGAAGAGAAGAGAAAGAAGGACAGGAATATGGAACGATTAAATTTACCGATTACAGGGATTTGCTCCTTTGGAAAGTATGAGATTTGTACCGATTTGGACAAGCTTCAGGCGGATATGGCAGTGCTGGGTGTACCCTATGATTTAGGGGTGGGGTTTTTAAGTGGTGCCAGACTGGGACCGAGAAGGATTCGGGAGGCATCCACACAATATGCAAGAGGAGATGCAGGATTTTATGACTTTGAAAGTGATCGTCAGCTGCTGCAGGCACCCATTAAAATCGTAGACTGCGGTGATGTAGATGTGCTTCAGGGTGATGTTGCCTACTGCTTTGACAGTATCTTGTACAGCGTTAAAAAAATATTGGAAAAAGGGGCAGTTCCTATTATTATGGGAGGAGATCATTCCATTACGATACCGGTAGTAAAGGCGTTCAAACAGCTGGGAAAGCCCATTCATATTGTGCAGTTTGATGCGCATCTGGACTGGAAAGATCAGGTGGCTGGCCAGCGGTATGGGAACGGCAGTCCCATGCGGCGAGCATCTGAACTGGAGCATGTGGAGGGCATGACACAGATTGGTCTGCGGGGAATTGGCAGCAGCACACGGTCCGATTTTCAGGATGCACAGTCCTATGGCAGTGTGCTAATCTCCGCAAAGGAAGCACATCGAATCGGAGCCTCCGGCATTCTGGAACAAATACCGGAAGGAAAAAATTATTTTCTCACCATCGATATTGATGGTTATGATATGTCCATCGCACCGGGAGTGGCATCGCCCTATCCGGGAGGGCTGCTTTTTGAAGAGGTTACAGAGATTATAAAGGGAATTGCCAAAAAAGGTACCATTGTAGGTGCTGACATTGCAGAAGTTGCACCACAGTATGATCCAAGTGGAGTTACGGTTCGCCTGGCAGCCTTGACTTTGATTCAGGTAATGGCAGAAATTGGAGAACAAAGGTGGACAAATGGAAAAAAGATGCTATAATGTTAACGTGAATAACAGCGAACAAATTCGCTTATAAAACAGGAGGACAAGGATGAAAAAGACCGGTAGTTATATAATTTCGGCAGTTTTGTGGGCAGGTATTGTGGCCATTCTGTATTACATTTTTATTCCGGCAGTAAATATTCACTCCCAGCAATTTTGGCTGTTTGTAGTATTTGCTGTAATGGTACCAGCATTTTTAATTATATTGATAAGAGGAACTCTGTTTCAAAGCAAGTCGGCAGGAAAGATTGGGCTTGGTTTTATAGGGGCCGGTGGGGGTATTATTATCATAATGATCCTATTGGTGTTCTTTGGTTCCCCCATGTTTCATGCAGGAAGATATGCCTCACTTTTACCAATAAAAGATGGGGATTTTACCAAAGATATTGATGAGGCATCTGCAGTTACCAAGGTTGCGCTAATGGATACCGACAGTGCAAGAATCTTGGGAAATCGTGAGATTGGAAGTCTTACGGAGGTAGTGAGTCAGTTTAATGTGAACAGTGATTACAGCCAGATTGATTACCAGGGTTCTCCAATGAAGGTCTCAGCCTTGGAATACGCTGGATTCTTTAAATATCTGGGGAACAAAGATAAGGGTGCCAGAGGATATGTTCAAGTGGACCCGGTGGGGCAGAATGCAACGTATGTAACCCTTGATAAGGGAATGAAGTATATTCCGTCCTCTTATTTTGGAAAAGATTTACAAAGGCATATACGCTTTCAATATCCTACAGCCATATTCAATAATGTACATTTTGAAATTGACGAGGAAGGAAATCCATTCTACGTTGCCAGTGTAAGAGACTATACCATTGGTATGTTTGGTGGAGAGACCATTAAGGGAGCAATTGTATGCAACCCGGTGAATGGTGAGTGTAAGTATTATAAGATCAAAGATGTGCCAACCTGGGTAGATAATGTATTCTATGGCAATCTCTTGGTAGAACAGTATAACTGGTATGGAAAATTATCCGGGGGCTATATGAATAGTCTGTTTGGAAAAAAAGGATGTAAAAAATGTACGGAGACAGTGTACGCAGCGGAGGCATCCTCAGACGACAGTGAGGATACGGAATCTACTGCACCGGATTACGGATATATATCCAAAGATGGAGATATCTGGATTTATACCGGAGTTACGTCTGTAAATGATGATGCGTCCAATATTGGTTTTATTATGGTCAATGAGCGAACGGGTGAGGCAAAATTCTTTAAGATTCCGGGAGCAGATGAGAGCTCCGCCATGCAGGCAGCAGAGGGCGAGGTACAGGAAAAGGGATTCCGGGCATCGTTCCCATCTTTGATTAATGTAGATGGAACGGCAACTTATATTATGGTATTGAAAGATGCAAATGGCATTGTGAAATTATATTCCATGGTAAATGTAGAACAATACAATATCGTTGTGACGGCAACCGAGTTAGACGAGTGTTATACCAAATACAGAAACCGGATTCATGGAAAGGAGAGTCAGGAAGAGGACTCAAAGAACACAGCGGATAAGCAGGAGATTCCGGTGGAAGACAATCGTGAGGTACTAGAAGCCGTGTTAAAGATTGAACGGATTCAGTATGTGGATATTGATGGGAACACGTACGTATATGTTACAGATCCGGAGAAGAACATTTACCGAAGAGCATTTAAAGAAGATCCAAATATGATTTTATTAAATGTGGGAGACGAACTCCAGGTTACGTATTCCTTGGGTGAGAATGAGATTCGCGATATAAAAGAAATAAAATAAGCAAAAAGGGCGTCCGTTAATTCGGGCGCCCTTAAATCATTATTGAATAGTTAACAGTAACGTGCTATAATTATCTAACAATAGCAGACAAAACCATTGGAAATTTACAGATGATGAAAAATGGTTGACAATAAACAATTAATAATACCGGCATAGCAGAGATTTTCTCGCATATATCTTAGAGTATGCGCTTGGATGGAGGAGGTGTGGCAGCAATGAACCGCTTTATAAGTGAGGAAGAGATCGATCTCTTTAACCGAGGATCCTTTTACAACAGTTACTTGAGATTTGGGGCACATTGTATTCAGATAGAGAACCGGTGGGGCGTGCATTTTGCAGTATGGGCACCACATGCAAAGGCAGTAAATCTGGTGGGTGACTTTAATGGGTGGAACGAAGAATCCCATCCAATGCAAAGGGAAAAAGGGGGTGTTTGGTGCATCTTTATAGAGAATCTATCCGAAGGAGCCCTTTATAAATACCGAATTGAGACACAAGAGGGAGAGAGCCTGTATAAATCGGATCCCTATGCCTTTTATTCAGAGCTTCGCCCAAAGACCGCCTCCATTGTCTATTCTCTTGATCATTACAACTGGCAGGACCGGCAATGGAAAAAAGATCAGAAAAAGTATATACCCAGAAAGGGCCCC
The DNA here is from genome assembly GCA_036652735.1 of Lachnospiraceae bacterium. Lineage (GTDB taxonomy): Bacteria > Bacillota > Clostridia > Lachnospirales > Lachnospiraceae > JAGOGN01. The sequence goes on along the minus strand of JAVVVI010000018.1, from coordinate 14,317 downwards.
ATGCTGATTTATGAAGTGCATGTAGGCTCCTGGAAGCGAAGAGAAGATGGAAGCATGCTTAGCTATGTAGAGCTGGCAGAACAGCTGGTTCCTTATGTGAAGGAGATGGGCTATACACATATTGAGTTTATGCCATTATCGGAACACCCATTTGATGGTTCCTGGGGGTACCAGACAACCGGTTATTATTCAGCCACCAGTCGTTATGGAACACCGGAAGAGCTTATGTATCTCATTGACTGCTGTCATCAGAACAAAATCGGAGTGATAATGGACTGGGTACCGGGGCATTTCTGTAAAGATGCACATGGACTGGGATTATTTGATGGAACAGCATTATATGAAAAGGAAGTACATTTGCAATGGGGGACCTATAAGTTTAATTTTGCACAAAAGGAAGTAAACAGTTTCCTTATTTCCAATGCACTCTTCTGGTTTGATCAATTTCACTTTGATGGATTGAGAATGGATGGCGTATCCAGTATGTTGTTTTTGGATTTTGATCGAAAGGACGGTTATGTACCCAATCGTTATGGAGGACGGGAGAATCTGGAAGCCATAGACTTCGTACGCAAGGTGAACCGGGTGGTACTGGAATCCTATCCACAGGCAATGATGATAGCAGAAGAATCCACAGACTGGCCCATGGTGACAAAGCCCGGCTATGATGGGGGACTGGGGTTTACCTTTAAATGGAATATGGGGTGGATGAATGATTTACTGAAGTATTCCCAGCTGGAATATGAACAGCGGGAACAGAATCAGAACCTGCTTACCTTTTCCCTGATGTATGCTTTTTCCGAAGAATTTATCCTGCCATTCTCTCATGATGAGGTGGTACATGGAAAGCACTCTTTAGTGGACAGGCAGCCCGGGGATAATTGGAAGAAGTTTGCCGGCTATCGGGCTCTTTTTCTCTACCAAATGACCCATCCGGGTAAAAAATTAACCTTTATGGGCAATGAAATCGCACAATACATTGAGTGGAGATATGACGAGTCCCTGGAATGGTTTTTGTTAGACTATCCCCTGCACGCGGGATTTCAGGAGTTTGTAAAAGCATGCAATAAACTGTATGGACAGGAAAAGGCATTGTGGCAGCAGGATTCTTCAATGGAGGGGTTTCTCTGGTGTGATGCAGATAATAAAGAACAATCCGTAATTTCTTTTGAACGCAGAGATGAAAAAAAGGGACTGTTGCTGGTGGTAATTAATTTCAAACCACAGGCTTATAACCAGTTCCGCATAGGAGTCAGTGCAGCAGGGAACTATCACCAGCTATTAAATTCAGACAGTAGTCCATTCGGAGGAGCCGGATATCATGAGAATACAGTGGTGAAAAGCGAACCGGTACCCTTCCATGGAAAAGAATGTTCCGTAGTGGTAAAGCTTCCGCCCTTGGGAGGACTTATTTTTAAATGCAGGCACAGCAGAAAAAAAACCTAAAAAGAAAGGCGAATAAATGAAATCATTATTTATCAGCAACGAAGTATTCAAGAACGATTTTGAGAAGAAGTTCGTGGAGCTTACCGAGAAACCATTTTCAGAAGGAACGGATCAGGAATATTGTGACACACTGATTATTCTTCTGAAAGATAGGCTGAGTAAGCAATGGAGTCAATCCATTAAGCAGATTACGGAAAGTAATGAACGGCAGGTGTTTTATTTTTCCATGGAATTTCTCATCGGGAAATTGCTGCGCTGCTATTTACAGAAGCTGGATATTTTTGAAGAGGTGAGAGACTGTCTATTGGAGCTGAATATTGATCTGGATGTCTTAATTGAGCAGGAACCGGAAGCGGCTTTGGGCAATGGTGGCTTAGGACGATTGGCAGCTTGCTTTTTAGATTCCATGGCATTTCTTGGGATTCCCGGACATGGGAATGGAATGCGGTATCGCTATGGACTGTTCACACAAAAGATTGTAGACGGACGCCAGGTAGAAGTGCCGGACAACTGGCTGAAGAATGGATATCCGTGGGAAAGGCGCAAGGCAAATAAGGCAGTAGAGATTAAATATAAGGGAGAAGTGGTCAGCAAAGAGGTGAATGGACGCTTAGTCTTTGAACAGAAGAACTATGAATCCGTACTGGCAGTACCCTATGATGTTCCCATTATAGGTGGAAATGCACCCCAGAATATTCATAATCTACGATTGTGGAGTGCGGAGCCTATGGAAAATGAGTTAAATATGGATTTCTTTAATTCCGGAAATTTTGCAAAAGCCGTGGGATATAAAAGTGAGACAGAAGCAATCTCTTATATCCTCTATCCGGAGGACAGCAGCGCCTCAGGGCGGGAACTGCGATTAAAGCAGGAATACCTCATTGTGGCAGCAGGCATTGCCTCCATTGTCCGCAGGCATAAAAAGAGCAATGATTCTGTAAAAAATCTTGCAGATAAAGTAGCAATTCATATTAATGATACGCATCCGGCACTGGCAGTTCCGGAACTTATGAGAATCCTCATGGATGAGGAGGGACTGGACTGGTCACCTGCCTGGGCAATTACCTGTAAGACGATTTCATATACCAACCACACCATATTACCGGAAGCTCTGGAAAAATGGTCCGTAGATTTAATGCGGTATCTTCTGCCCCGTATCTTTCAGATTATACAGGAAATTAACCATCGTTTTTCGGAGGGGCTCTTATTATTAAATCCAATGGCACAGGAATTGGTGGATCGAACGGCAATTATTCGGGACGGACAGGTGCATATGGCAAATCTGGCAATTATTGGAAGTTATTCCGTCAATGGAGTGGCAGCACTACACACCAATATTTTAAAGGAAACGGTGTTTCATGATTTATATGAGATCTACCCTCATAAATTCAATAATAAAACCAACGGAGTCAGTCCGCGGCGGTTCCTTATTGCGGCAAACCCGGAGCTTACCGGACTTTTGGATACCACCATTGGAAAAGAATGGCAGCAGGATCTGTCCTGTCTGGAAAGGCTTATGGAATTTAAGGAAGATGACAGAGTGCTGCAGCAGCTGGCAGAAGTAAAAAAGAAGAATAAAATCGTTTTGGCCGAATATATTAAAAAGCATTGTGCCATAGAGGTGAACCCGGATTCCATATTTGACATACAGGTAAAAAGATTTCATGCCTATAAAAGGCAGCTGTTGAATGTACTGGAGATTATGGATATGTACGACCAGCTGAAAATGGATCCCACACTGGATACACCACCCTGTACCTTTCTATTTGCAGGAAAGGCAGCACCAAGTTACGGGTATGCCAAAACGGTAATCAAATTGATTACCACCCTTGCAGATAAAGTCAATCAGGATCCGGATATTGATGGAAGAATGAAGGTGGTATTTTTAGAGAATTTTGGAGTATCACTGGGAGAACTCATCTATCCGGCAGCAGATATCAGCGAGCAGATCTCAACCGCAAGTCTGGAAGCGTCCGGAACCGGCAATATGAAATTTATGATGAATGGAGCCATTACACTTGGAACAATGGACGGGGCCAATGTGGAACTCTTTCAGCAGGTAGGTGAAGAGAATATTCGAATATTTGGCCTTAGAGCAGAGGAAGTGCTTGCACACCAACAGCAGGGGGATTACAGAGCCGTTTCGGTGTATGAGACACAGCCAAGACTAAAGCGAGTCATAGACCAGCTAACCAATGGATTCTTTGATTGTCCCAAGGAAGAATTTAAGGAGTTGTCGGATTCACTTTTAAACTACAATGACCAGTTCTTTGTATTGGAAGACTTTCAGTCTTACCAGGAGGCATTCCACTCCCTTTT
>JAVVVI010000018.1:0-10452 GCA_036652735.1 Lachnospiraceae bacterium | reverse complement strand
GCAGAGGGTGGAGAGTGGTACAAGGGCACAGCAAATGCAATTTATCAGAATATGGATTTTATTAATCGGTATAATCCGGAATATGTGTTGATTCTTTCGGGAGATCACATCTATAAGATGGATTATTCCAAGATGTTAGAGGAACATATTCATAATCGTGCAGACGCAACCATTGCGGTGTTGGATATTCCGCTTAGTGAGGCCTCACGATTCGGAATTATGAGTTGTAATGAAGAGGGAAAGATTACACGTTTTCAGGAAAAACCCCAATATCCCGAGAGTACACTGGCATCTATGGGAATCTACATCTTCAAATGGAGTATCTTACGGGAGGCATTGGAGGAAGATGTGAACACCCCTGGGTCAAGCAATGATTTTGGAAAGGATATCATACCCAAATTACTGGCAGACGGGAAACGCTTATATACCTATCACTTTGACGGATACTGGAAAGATGTAGGTACCATTTCCAGTTATTATGAGGCAAATATGGAGTTATTAGATCAGAATTCCCCACTGGATTTATTCGATGAGACCTTTCGTGTATTCTCAAGAACAAATATGATGCCGCCCCAGTACATTGGGAATTGTGCCAAGGTGGAAGACTGTCTCATTAGTAATGGTTGTACCATTCTTGGAGAAGTCTATCATTCAATTCTGGCACCGGGAGTCTATGTGGGAGAAGGAACCGTGATTCGGGATTCCATTCTGTTACCACAGTGTAAGGTTATGGGAAGGGCCAGTATTACAAGAACAATTGTGGGTGAAAAAGCAGTGGTGGAGGAGTCCTGTGTTCTGGGAACAGAAAAGGGAGAACAAATGCACAATGATGGAATCACCGTTGTGGAGAATGAACATTTTGTACCACCATTTTCCAATTATGAAGCAGGGCAGATTATTGAACATCAGGGGGGGCGGACAAATGTATAATAAAGCAATTGGGATTATAAGCACCAATTATCAGGTGACAGGTCTAGGAACGTTAAGCACAGCACGTCCGGCAGGGGTGATACCCTTTGGAGGACGCTATCGTCTGATTGATTTTGCCTTGTCCAGTATGGTGAATTCCGGAATATCCACAGTGGGAATTATAACGCCCTATTGGTTTCGACCAGTATTAGATCATATCGGATCCGGAAAAGCATGGAATCTGGATCGAAAAAAAGGAGGACTCTTCTTCCTGCCCGGGCCGGTTCCGGATTTGCAATTAAGAATTCATAAATTCTGCATTAAGGATTTTGCGGCAAACATAGAGTATCTATCCTGCTCCGACAGTAAGTATGTGGTTATTAGCGGTTGTAATCATGTATGCAATATGGACTACAGAGAGATGATAGAGGAACATGAGCGGTCAGGGGCAGACGTAACCCTGGCATGTAAATTAAAACCTGCGGGGAATCCAATTATCACAGCCTGGGTAAAGGGGGACAAAGAAGGAAAAGTAACGGCAATTGTATTGCCCTCTACAATGGAAGCATATAGTGGAAATCAGGAATCTTATCATTTCGCAGATACCTATATTATTAATAGAGAACGACTGATTCAAATTATAGAACATTGTGAGAATATGGAATTCACCAGTCTGTTAGATGTAATCGCAAGTAACCTAAATACGTTCCATGTTCGCATATCAGCACTGAAGGGATACTGGGAAACCATTAATTCCTTAGCGGATTATTATAAATGCAGTATGGATTTATTAAATTATACCATCAGAGAAGAATTGTTTATGGGGGAACTTGGAATCCAGACAAGAGTAAAAGATAATCCGTCCACGCAATATGGAGTGCATGCACAGGTAAGTGATTCCCTGGTTTCCAGTGGCTGCAGAATAGAAGGAGAGGTTACCGGCAGTATTTTGTTTCGGGGAGTTACGGTGGAAGCCGGGGCATCGGTTAAGAATTGTATTATTATGCAAAAAGGAATACTATCGCAGGATGGTGTATTGGAAAATGTAATTTGTGATAAAGAAGTCTATATCAGTAAGGGTGCCATCGTAAAAGGACAGGGTTATACACCACTGTTGCTGTCCAAGAAAACAAGAGTATAAGGAGGATTCGGTCTATGAAGATTTTATTTGCTGCTGTTGAGGTATTTCCCTTTGCAAAAGTAGGGGGACTTGCAGATATTATGCATTCCCTTCCACCGGCATTAAAAGCACCGGGGGTGGAGGTAGCTGTTATTATGCCAAAGCATTTTGTCATACCGGAGGAATATAGAAGTAGAATGAACCATGTAACACAGTTTGATATGTCTTTGGGATGGCAGACGGTGTATTGCGGTCTGGAAGAATTATATCTGGACGGAATCCAGTTTTACTTTATTGATAATGAATATTATTTCTATCGGGATAAAGTGTATGGGTATCCAGATGATGGGGAACGGTTCGCATATTTTTCAAAAGCAGTATTGGAGTGTATTCGGATGTATCCGGACATGATGCCTCAGGTACTTCACTGCAATGATTGGCATACGGCATTGATTCCCCTTTATCTTACGGAACTCTATTGGCAGAATCCGATGCTGTCAACCATGCGCACGGTTTTGACCATACATAATTTACGTCATCAGGGAAGATTCTCATTAGACTGTTATGATAGCCTGCTTGGATTGGGAGAATGTCAGTATGCCTGGAATAAGCTGGAATATCATAACTGCCTGAATTTTATGAAAGGTGGAATTCTGTCTGCGGATTGTGTCTCTACCGTTAGTCCGACTTATGCACAGGAGATTAAAGAGGATTTTTTTGGAGAAGGATTGAATTCTGTGATTTGCAGCAAAGGGGAAGCAGTGTGGGGAATCTTAAATGGAATCCCGGATGTAAAGCTGCCATTTTGTAAAAAGACAGCCCAAGAGACAACCATTATGCCAAAGAAATTAGAGGGATTCAAACAGGAGCACAAACAGCGCCTTCAGGAAGAGCTGAATCTGCCCATCCGTCCGGAAGTAATGCTGGCGGCAATTGTTACCCGCCTAGACCGGCAAAAGGGAATCGAATTGCTGGAACCGATTTTAGATGAATTGTTACAGGGGGATATTCAGATTATAGTGTTGGGAAGCGGGGAAAAAGAATATGAAGATCTGTTCCGTGATTTTGCTTACCGCTATCCGAATAAGCTTGGACTCTCACTGGGGTATAATGAAACACTGGCAGATACATTGTACAAGGGAGCAGATGTGCTATTTATGCCATCGCTATTTGAACCCTGTGGATTATCCCAGATGCTTGCAATGCGGTATGGTACGCTGCCAATTGTGAGAGAAACCGGTGGTTTACAGGATACCGTAATTGCATATAATGAATTTACCGGAGAAGGTACCGGATTTAGTTTCCGCCCATATGATGCCTATGAATTCCTGCATGTAATTAATTATGCCGCCTATGTATTTTGGAATGATAAGAAAGCCTGGGAGTCCATTCGCCGTCAGGCAGCAGCAGCAGATTTCAGTTGGAAGGCATCCGCCGGGAAGTATAGGGAGCTGTATGAATCAATCCTTCATCCGGAAGAGAAAGAAGGGAAGTAATCTAGTTGGCAGAGACAATTTTTTTACATGATTCCTATGACACCTTATATCGGGAGCCCTTTGGCGCAATTCCCTGCGGAGGGCAGGTTACGCTGCGAATCTCTGTGATGGAGCAGTTCGCAGGCAGTTGTTCCCTAAGGTTATGGGTAGACAATCACGCACAATTAATTGACATGAAGCCTTCCCGGTTCACACTACCGGAGGGTGGGCGTCTTTTAGAAGCCACGGTGGTCATGCCGGATACACCGGGATTAATATGGTATTATTTTTTTATTCGCCAGGAGAGCTCACTTCTATACTGCGGACCGGCGTCACCGGAGCATGGAGGCGGCAGTCGGGTTGTGGATTGGCCGCCCCCATCCTACCAGATTACAGTATACCAACCGACAATCACACCGGACTGGTGGAAGAGGGGCTGTATCTATCAGATTTTTCCGGATCGTTTTTACAATGGAAATGAGAATGGACGAATCAATCCGGCACACAGGGGAAGTTTGGTTCATACGGACTGGTATGATACACCAAGTTATCATAGAGATGTTGATGGGAAGATTAATCATTGGGATTTCTTTGGAGGGAACTTTGCGGGGATTACAAAAAAACTGGATTACTTACAGGAATTGGGAATCACGATTCTCTATTTGAATCCGATCTTTCGGGCACGCAGCAATCACCGGTACGACACGGGAAATTATAAGCAGGTGGATCCATTACTTGGAACCGAGGAAGAGTTCGACCGGTTAATCGCAGAAGCCAAAGCACATAAGATCAACATTCTATTAGATGGGGTATTCAGCCACACAGGAAGTGACAGTCTTTATTTTAACCGATATGGACAGTATGGAGAAGGAGGAGCAGCCAGAGATAAAGATTCTCCTTATTACTCCTGGTATCACTTTGACCGGTATCCCAGCAGCTATGAATGCTGGTGGGACATTGAAGATCTTCCCAATGTAGATGAAATGAATCCCGGATACCGTGCGTTCATCTGTGAGGACAAGGACAGCGTGGTCCGCTATTGGATGCGGCGGGGAGTAAAGGGATTCCGTTTGGACGTTGCCGATGAACTGCCCGATGCCTTTATTGAATTAGTGAGAACAGCCATTAAGGAAGAAGATCCCCAGGGAATGCTCATTGGAGAGGTATGGGAAGATGCGTCCAATAAAAAGGCCTACGAGGTGCGTCGACGGTATTTTTATGGAAGTGAGCTGGACGGGGTGATGAATTATCCATTTCGAGAGGCCTTACTACAATTTGCCGGCGGAAGAATGTCCGGTGAAGAGGCCCAGTATGTTATTATGAGCATAATTGAGAATTATCCCCGGGAGAATCTACTGGGTTCGTTAACCCTGCTTGGCAGCCATGATCGACCAAGAATCCTTACCTTACTGGGTTTGGGAGAGACGGATCAATTAGAGAACCTGCCCCAGGGGCTGACGGATACAGAAAAAGAAACCTATCATCTTACAAAGGAACAATATGAACTGGGGCGGAGAAAATTACAGATGCTGTCTGCATTCCAAATGGCGCTTCCCGGAACACCCTGTGTGTATTATGGAGATGAAGCCGGTATGGAAGGCTTTTCCGACCCTTATAACCGCGGAACCTATCCGTGGGGACGGGAAGACTTGATTCTTCAGGACTGGTATAGGGATATTCTACATATGAGAAAAAACTATCTGACCGAGATGGAAGGCGACACCTTCCGCCCATTACAACTGCCCGGAAACTGCATGGGATTTCAATTTAAAGCAGCAGGTCACTGGGTGTATGTGTGTATGAATGCCAGCGAAGATAAAGAAGTGAACTGTATCGTTTCCCATAGGGTTCAGAATGAAAAGTGTATGGAGTTATTGTCCGGGGAACGCATCACACCAAATGGCGATTGTTTCCCGGTGACAGTACCACCCCTTACCACCCGGATTCTTTGCTTCCTACCCATAAAGAATCTTGAGTCAATGCCACCGGGAAAAGGGGTACTGCTTCACCCAACATCCCTGCCCTCCCCATGGAGAACCGGAGATATGGGGGATAGCGCCTATTTGTTTGTGGATTATCTTGCAGAAAGAAAACAGCGCTATTGGCAGATTCTTCCTCTGGAAATGCCGGATTACGGAGATTCCCCTTATCAGGCATTGTGTTGTAAAAGCATAAATCCACTCTTAATATCCATGGAGGATATGGAAAAGCAGGGACTGATTACAATGGAGGAGCTGGAAGAAGAATTGCAAGTAGTAAGAGCAGCAACAGCAGAGATTCCCCAGGAGCTTGCCTGCTTTCAGGAGGCAGCAAAATCCAAGACCCGATTGCTTCACAGGGCACATAAGAGATTGGAAGAGGGGGCATCCCAGGAACTTTCACAGCAGTATGGAGAGTATCTGGAACAAAATAAAGACTGGCTTTTGGATTTTGCCCTATTTATGACGGTAAGGGAAAAAAATAATGGGCGTCCCTGGTATGAATGGCAGGAAGAGGGATTGCGAAACAGGGAAAAGACCGCCATGGAACAGGCGTTACGAACCTATAAAGAAGAGGTGGATTACCATTGCTTTGTACAGTTTATCGCAGAGCTTCAATGGAGGAAATTAAAAGCATACTGTCACAAAAAAAAGATCTGTATCATAGGCGATCTGCCAATGTATGTGTCCGGTAATTCTTCAGATGTATGGGGAAATCGGGAACTGTTTTCGTTGAATGAAAAAGGAGAAATCCTATATAGTGCAGGTGTTCCGGGAGATTATTTCAGTCCACAGGGACAGGATTGGAGCTGTCCTGTATTTCGGTGGGACCGAATGGAAGAGACACAGTTTGCATGGTGGAAAGAGAGAATTGGTCATGGACTTCGGTTCTATGATTATATTAGGCTGGATCATTTTAGAGGATTTGAAGCCTATTATGCAAGAAAACAGCAAGAGGGTGAACGCGATAGCGGGAGCTGGCACAAGACACCTGGGCAGAAGCTCTTTGAGGAACTCTTAAAAGAATTCGGCAGTCTGCCCTTTATTGCAGAGGATTTGGGACATATTACCCCGCCGGTTCAGAATTTAAAAAATCAATTTGATCTGCCCGGCATGGAAGTCTATATGTTCTCAGATGTTCTGCGATATGGAGGAGATACGTCCGGGCTGTCGCATACGGTGCTTTATACAGGGACTCATGATAATGATACATTGGCAGGCTGGTATTTAAAGGAGTGCGAAACCAGTGCCTTGACCTTACCAAGCCGGGAAGATTGTTATGCATTCTGTAAAACCGTAATTGAGCGCCTGGAACGAACCGCTTCTCCCTGGGTCATGGTACCCTTTCAGGATCTATTTGCTCTGCCCTCCTGGGCAAGAATGAATACACCCGGAACGGTTGGGGGCAGAAACTGGCGATTCATGATACCAAAAGAACTTTGGAAGTTTCTCTTTGCGGAGTAGGTGGCTGCGGTTCACGTTCACCGCAGCATATATTTTTTCAAATCACTGCGGTTTATAATGCCAAGCTTTTGATAGATCTTGGACATATAGGCCTTAATCGTGGCAATGGAGAGAGCAAGGTGTTCCGCTATATCCTGATTGCTCCAGCCACGGTTTGCAAGCATGGCAATGGTAAACTCTGTGGTGCTGAGATTATCGGCAACCTCCTCGTTTGTGCGGAGATTATGAATCTGTCGCCAGCCGGCACTAAAGGAATAGGTAATTGCAATAATACGCTGAAATTCTTCAGGGGCATCTTTTCTTAGACAGCTTTCAAGAAGTCCTTCTAAAAGTCCGTGGTGCTCCCCGAAGGCCTCAATCAAATCATCCTTCTTTGCCAATGCCCATGCCCGATAAAAGGCGTCCTTTGCTTCCTGGGGACGCTTTAAACTCATATAATCTACGGCAGAAATCAAATGCAGATAGATGGCGGGAATGGGATAAAGCAGTGGTGACACAGCAAAGGCTGCCTCGCATAGCCCCAGTGAGCGGCTATAGTCTCCATCTAAGTAGGCCTGATGTGCAGAAATATAGCAGGAAAAAAAGCGTAAGCCCGGAGGCAGAGCCGGCAGCACCTCTGACATTGGAGGAAGGTCCGGTATGGACAGGTGTAATAAAACCGAAGCGGTATGCGCAATAAAGATACTGACCGCACGGATCTGTGGTGGCGTTTTTTTCTTGCAGTGGCTGCGGACGCTTTCCAACACGGCAGTAAGGGCATAGCCCGAGAGCTGAGTGCGTCCCAGAGACAGGTTGGCATAAGCGTAAATCAGAACAGCAGAGAGCTGCAAAGCACTATTTTTGCTATTTAGATAAGGTTCTACTGCCTTACAGGCTTTTTCCGCCTGCCCGCTAAAGTAATAATACTCTCCCTTGGCAATTGCCCGAGTATCTGCATCGGCAAAGCTATTGGCAAAGTGCCTGCATTTCCCCGGAGGAAAGGCGCTGCATAGCAGCGGCAGGGGAATCTGTTTCGCTCCGGCCGACGCTCCGGTGTTCTGTGGTTTCGTTGTCTCCACGGGAATCATCCAATCGCGTCCTACCCGGGTTACCCCCGGTATTGTGCCGCGTTTGCAGCAAATCTGTACCCAGCGTACAGAAATCTTCCATTTTTCAGCCGCTTCTTTGGCGGATATATAGTCCATATCAGAACTCCTTTCTTTTTACAGCTTTCACAGTTTTCACGGATTAGTCAGATAAGTATACCCCATTGCGTCCAATTGTTCAATGAAAATCTTAAGAAAACATAGCCTTTTTAAGGTTCAAATGGCAGTACACCTATGGCTTTTTTTATGGTATAATAGTAGTATACCATAAAGAAAGAGAATCTGTAGTAAAAAGTATAAAACCAGTGAATATAGGGGACAGGAGGCAGTATGAGTGTTACAAAAGAGCAATTTCACACCTTCCATCTGGATAAAAGTACGTTAAAAGTGCCGGTTCGCTTAGACGAATTATTGAATGAGTATTTTTGGGATTGTCCGGATTTTGAAGAGCATCTTCTTTACACCAAATCCGGGTTTCTATGGGTCAGTACCGTGCAGGATGCCTGCCCATACCATGAGGGTGTGTCAGCAGAGAATCCTGCGTACAAGGACTGCGGCTCCTGTCGCTTCTATAGAAGTGAGAAGCCCGGGGAAATTATCGGTATCTGTATGTGTGAGGCACTGCGCCGGAAGACAAAATCAAATAGTATGGAGGAATTGAATTATGAGATGGAATAAAAAAGTTATAGCCCTGGTGTTAACGGCAGCCATGATTCTGAATATGGGAACACCGGTATGGGCAGAGGAGCATTCGGCTGACCGCAGCCGGAGTGGGGAGAAAAAGCTTGCAGCCCCGGTGGTGGAAGGGAATACCTATTATTTTGACCTCTCGACGGTAGGAGTAGTTGGCACCATAAACCCTGCGCTTCCCGATCAGACCCTGCACTATGTGCCCTTTGTCTATACCGGCACCATTAATGCCTACAGCCTTGCTGCAAACAGCAGCGGCAATACCGGATCGTCTGAGGAGGCGTCAAAAACAACATGGGACCACAGCCTGTTTCTTGCGGAACACAATGTGAGTACGGATGTTTCCTGGGATGCCTTAAATGCTACAGACTTGATTTTTGGCAAACCCTTTGACGCAAACTACATTCTGCGTTCTTTAAGCGGTGGCGGCATGAAACAAAACGATAGCCCCATTACAAATGACGAATGGGACAGCATTCTTGCCAAAAAATCAGACTGGATTAAGAACTGTCTCACTGAATACAGCTCCTGGACACAGGATACCGATCGTAGTAAACAAGATTTGCGTACAATACGGGGAGGCATAAGAAATAGCGATATGTCGACCATTTTAGCAAATAATAGTAACTGGACTTGCTGGCGGCCCGCACTTGAGGTGCTAAATAATAATGCCCTGAGCGCAGTGACGGTGAACCTTGGCGGTGCCGCCTTGAATGGTAAAACAGACAATATTTACATTGTCTGTGCAGGGGATACCTTTAAAGCCCCAAGTGCCACCGGCCTAACTGCACCTCAGGGTCAAAATAATCAAACGTTTATTAGTTGGATGGATACCAATGGTAATCAGTCCTATGCACCGGGGGCAGATGTGCCCAATACGGTAACAGGTCTGACGGCGCAGTGGGGCACAGGTCTTGCCTGTACAGTCATAGAAGGTAACAAAGCAGAAGTAATTGGTGGAGCCGACAAGGCACTCAAGCTTACCGGTAATGGCACCTATACCATTTCCATGGGACAGGGAGCAGGTAGCACGGACCAGCGCATTATTGTAGATGCGGGCATGGGCAAAATTGCCAATATCACCTTGACCGACGTCAAGATCAGTGCCGGTTGTGCCTTTGAGATCAAAAGCGGCATAGTCAATCTGACCTTAGTGGGAACCAATACCCTGACAAGCACCGGCGAGTATGCCGGACTACAGCAAAACAGTGGAGCAGGTCTGCTCACCATTGGCGGAACAGGCAGCCTTACCGCCAATGGAAAAAGCCTTGGCATCGGCGGTGGGCAGGCAGTCACAGGGAGCATTGCCGACAACTATGACGGTGTTGCCGCCAATATCACCATCAACAGCGGCACCATTGTTGCCAATGGCATCGGTGGCTCAGACGGTAAGGGAGCGGCTCCGGAGGCTAAAGCGGGCGGCGCGGCAGCAATTACCATCAACGGCGGCGACATCACCTCCACCAGAGCAGCCGGCTTTGACATCGGTGGCGGCAAAAGCACAGCTACTCCGGGTGACAAGGAGAGCCAGCATTATGGTAAAGCTGACATCACTATCACCGGCGGCATCGTAAAGTGCGGAAGCTATTCAATCGGCGGTGTGGCAGATGCAGCTAAGATAATCTGCCAAATCGGTGGTGGCTATTATTATTATTGGAACAAGGGTAATTTTGACATTCCTGTGCTAGACTATAAAGACTGTAGCACCACAGTAACAGGCGGTAGTGTGA
>JAVVVI010000017.1:0-43333 GCA_036652735.1 Lachnospiraceae bacterium | reverse complement strand
AATTCCTAATTTCATATTTTCCTATATCTATCCAGAAAGCCTGTATTACAAGGGCTTCTGCCTTTCTTTATAATTTCTTATTGTATTCTTTCATATATACCTATATTTTAAGCATCACACGCAGCTATCTTTTGACTCGGTTACCAAAAGAATTCCCTCTGTAAAATAAATTTCTGCTGTTTCTTCCATGATTTCATTACTAATTCCAATTGGTAAAAAGCAACTGAGATTATATTTACTTAAAGGATATTTAAAGCCGGTAAGTGTAATCTCCTTTACTTCCGGTGAAAAAGCAAGAATCGACACATAGTCTCCAAATTGCGAAGAACGGTTTAGGATCACCGGTTGATCTACCACTTGAATACGATTGAATTCGTCCACTAAACAGGCTTTGATTTTTTCTTTCATAAATCTACCCAATAAATGAATATTACCCAGTACATGATCCATTCTTGTTCCGGTTGCTCCAAGAATCACTACTTCTGTACTTTTTTTCTCAATTGCAATCCCGATACCAATTTCTGTATCGGTTTCATTTTTTTCGGATGGATAAGACAAAACCGTAACTCCATCCATTTGAGAAAATGCTGTGATTGCACGTTCACTGGCAGAGTCAAAATCACCCACTACATAATCCGGACAAATTTTATTACGGTAGAAAAAATCTGCGCCATGGTCCACTGCTATCTTAAGGGAGAATTCTTCCTGTCTTAAATAGTCCAACGCAAACGCATCCTGAATCGCACCTCCGGTTACAATTAATGTTCTCATATCCTTACTTCCATTTTCTTTAAAAATGCCGCTACATTCTCCTTTGCATCGCCCTTAAACACAGACGTTCCAGCTACAACTACGTTCGCACCTGCTTCAAGGACTTCCGATACATTCTGTAAGGTAATTCCACCATCCACTTCAATATCTGTGGTTAAACCTTTGCGTTCTATAAGTTCCCGGAGATCTCTGACTTTTTGTGTACAATATGGGATATACTTCTGTCCCCCAAATCCTGGATTGACTGTCATAATTAAAATCATATCTGCATCTGGGAGTATGTGTTCCAGAACAGTCAAAGATGTTGCCGGATTTAATGCAATTCCTGCTTTTTTCCCGGTTTCATGAATCTGGTGAATCACTCTGTCCAGATGTCTGCAGCTTTCCGCATGCACGGTAATAATATCTGCCCCTGCTTGTGCAAATGCTTCTATGTATCGTTGTGGCTCCTCAATCATTAAATGCACATCAAATATATGGTCCGTACACTTACGAATACTTTTGATTACAGGCATTCCGAAGGAAATACTTGGAACAAACAATCCATCCATCACATCAATATGAATATACTGTGCTCCTCCATCGCTAATAATCTTAATCTCTTCTCCAAGTTTTGCGAAATCACATGCCAATAATGATGGCGCTAAATAATTCATACTTTTCTCCTTAATATTTCTTTTTTTCATTAAGTTCCTCATAAATAAGAGTATAATTGTCGTAGCGTGTCTTTGGAATTTCTCCTCGCTCTACAGCCTCTTTTACACCACAGTTGGGTTCGTTTCTATGATTACACCCATTAAATCTGCAATAGGGTTCATAGGCTTTGAACTCTTCATAAAATTCTTTTAAGTCCTCTTTTTCACAATGTTCCACATAGAGTGTACTAAATCCGGGTGTATCCATAATGTACGTAGTTTCATTAATTGCAATTAATTGTGTGTGCCTGGTAGTATGTTTTCCTCTTTGAATCTTTCTGCTGATTACACCTGTTTCCATTAATACATCTGTCTGCAAAAGATTAATTAAAGAAGATTTTCCAACACCAGAAGGTCCTGCAACGGTTGTCAGCTTATCCTTTAGCACTTCCTTTAACTGACTGCGTCCCCCTTCAGTAACTGTACTTGAAAAAATAACTTTTGACCCACTCTTTTCATAAAGTTCTTCCAGATTCTGTTGCTCTTGCGGACTAATCAAATCCGTTTTATTAAAACAAATAACACAGGAGATTCCCTGTCTTTTCATTTCAATTAAAAATCGATCCAGCAAATTAAAGCTTGGACTTGGCGCAGCTGCCGCAAAGATAACTACTGCCTGATCCACATTTGCCACCGCCGGACGAATTAATACATTTTTTCTTGGTAAAATCTTATTGATATTTCCAAGCTTATCTTCTTCGCTTAGGATTTCAATCTCCACATTATCCCCAACCAAAGGTTTTGTATTCTCTTTTCTAAAGATTCCTTTTGCCTTACATTCATAAATTCCGGATTCTACTCCATGTACATAGTAGAATCCGGCAATTCCTTTCATTATCTTTCCCTGCATCTTAATTTGCCTTTGTAAAGTTAACAGTGGTTTCCTCCGTCTCTGTTGAAGTTACCGTTTCACCATTTTCATCGGTACTCTGATAGGTCCAGGTAATATACATGACGCCTCTTGAACAATTTTTTATTCCACCTACTTTAATTGTCTTTGGGAATGAAGTAATCGTACCGGAATAAATTTTTTCATCG
Organism: Lachnospiraceae bacterium; assembly: GCA_036652735.1. Classification (GTDB taxonomy): domain Bacteria; phylum Bacillota; class Clostridia; order Lachnospirales; family Lachnospiraceae; genus JAGOGN01. The sequence continues at coordinate 40,829 of JAVVVI010000017.1, read as the reverse complement.
CTCTCATCCAAATAGATTTCTACTTTTGCTGTTACAGAACTGTAATCTCCGTCCGGAATTGTAAGCTGATAATTTAAATTATATAGCACATCCTGCTTTCCTAAGCTTACAACAATTGTAACTTTACTTCCTTTTTCCGCTTCTTTTCCACTGTCTATGGACTGGCTGATAACCGTTCCCTCTTTTACAGTATCACTATTTGCACTTTTGACTACTGCAACAAACCCTGCATTGCTTAACGCTGTTTTTGCAGCATTTTCTGATAAGCCAACACAAGTCGGAACTTTTTTCGCTTCGGATCCCCGACTTACAATAAGGGTAATTGCATCGCCTTCTTTGACAAGTGATCCCTCACTTGGACTCATGGAGATAATTTTTTCTGCTTCTACCTTGTCATCATACTGATAATCAATGGTGGCATGGAGTTTTAAATCGGCAAGAATCTTCTTCGCCTCATCTTCTGTCTTACCAATTACAGAAGTAAGTTCAAATGTCTGTGCTCCACTGCACAGGGTAACATTAATTGTTGTATGAACTGCTACCATCTCTCCTGCTTCAATATCCTGCAGCACAATCTGATTTTCTTCATATTCATCGGAATCAACGGTCTTATTTACACGCAAGCCAAGACCAAGCTCCTGTAATGCTGCCTGTGCCTCTTCTAAATCCTGCCCGGTAATATTAATCATCTCTACCTGTCCGGACTCTTCTTCCTGCTTAGGATCATCTTTCTTGTTATCCTTATTTCCTGCTCCAAATTTAAACCAATCCAAAGTATAGCCAATAATTGCCACTATAATTGCAACTATAATTACTGCAGCAACAATTCCCATAATGGTAACTGCCTTTTCCATCTTTGGATTCAATATTCCATTGTTGTCTCCATCTTCTTCCACTTCGTCCTCCTGGCTATAGTGCACGCTGCTGGTTTCATTTTTGATTTTATTCAATTCTTCCTGACTAATGACACGGGTTTTATCCTGGCTGATATTTGGTAAAATAGATACGAAATCTTCATTTGGACTAATTAATGCCTTCTTTAAATCCACAATCAAATCATCCACACTACTGTATCGGCGGTCCGGACTTTTCTGAGTACACTTTAAAATAATTTTTTCAAGACTCACCGGAAGGTCCGGCACATAAGAACCAGGTGATATAATATCTTCCTGAAGGTGCTGAATTGCCACTGCAACCGCACTATCTCCGGAAAAAGGAACTCTTCCGGTTACCATTTCATACATTACAATTCCTAAAGAGTAAATATCACTTTTAAAATCTACAAATCCATTTCTTGCCTGTTCCGGAGAGGTATAATGTACGGATCCCATCACATCCGAACTGATGGTATTGGTGGTTGCCGCTCTGGCAATTCCAAAATCCGTAACCTTTACTTTTCCTTCTGTGGAAATAATAATATTCTGTGGTTTAATATCACGATGGACGATTTGTTTATTGTGTGCTGCACGAATACCATTGGATACCTGTATTGCAATGCTGATGGTTTCTTTAAAACTTAATTTTCCTTTTTTCTCAATATAAGTCTTAAGTGTAATTCCTTCAATGCATTCCATTACAATATAATGCATCTTGTTTTCGCTTCCTACATCATAAATATTAACAATATTGGGATGTTCCAAGCCTGCCGCCGCCTGGGCTTCTGTACGGAATTTTGTTACAAAATTCGTATCTTCACTAAATTCCTGTTTTAAGACTTTAATTGCTACATGACGACCTAAAATATGATCCATTGCCTTGTAGACATCAGACATACCTCCGGTTCCTATCTTTCCCAGTACTTCATATCGATCTGCAATATACATTCCTTCACTTAACATATGTTCACCTCTTTAATACGGTTCTATTACAGCAACTGTAATATTATCCTTTCCTCCGTTATTATTTGCTTCTTCAATGAGTCTTTCGACTTTTTCCACCACATCACGCTGGCCATTCATAATCAATTTGATTTGATTATCTTCCACCATATTGGTTAATCCATCCGAACAGATAAGTACGGAATCGTTCTCACAAAGAGTGACTTCAAAATAATCAATTTTTAATTCCTTGGTAACGCCTACAGCCCTGGTTATAATGTTTTTATCCGGATGTCCCTTTGCTTTTTCCCTGTCCAATTGTCCCAGACGAATCATCTCTTCCACTAAGGAATGATCTTTTGTAATCTGTCTGATTTCATTTGAATTAACAACGTACAAACGGCTGTCTCCTACATTTGCTACATACAGTTTATCTTCTTCAATTGTGGCCGCCACCAGTGTAGTTCCCATTCCCTGCTTGGATACTTCATCATCTGCATTCTTCATAAGATGCGTATTTGCCAATTGAATTGCTGTCTCGAATAACTCAAATATCTGCTTTTTATGCGAGTGCTGTATGGATTCCACAACTGTATCAACCACAGAACTGGATGCATATTTTCCCGCATTATGACCACCCATACCATCTGCAACAATAAAGAGGTTGGAAAGATTTCCCACCGGATTCTCCGAGGTATATACATAATCCTGGTTTTCCTCCCGTGCTCTGCCTGCGTCAGTATTTGAATGTAACTTCATCTTTCCACCTGCCTTTCCATATATCTTTTCCTTAATTGTCCACAGGCACCATCAATATCTCTACCCATTTCCCTTCTTATAGTAACATTTATTCCACTTTTTTCAAGCTTATTTTTAAATGCAACAATAACGGAATGGTCCGATTGCACGAATTTCCTTTCTTTTATAGGATTTACAGGAATTAAATTAATATGACAATTCATATGTTTTATGAGATTTGATAAGCGCTGTGCATCCTGTTCGCTATCATTGACCCCTCCCACCAAACTATATTCAAATGTAATTCTTCTTCCGGTCTGTTCAAAATAATACCTACATGCTTCTATGATTTCATCCAGGTTATATTTATTGGCAATTGGCATTAGTTCTAATCTTTTTTCCTGACTGGATGCATGTAAGGACAGTGCTAACGTAATCTGAAGCTTCTCATTTGCCAGTTCTTTCATTTTTGGAACAATTCCACAGGTAGATACCGTAATATTTCGCTGGCTGATATTGCATCCCTTTTCATGGGATATCATCTTCAAAAAGCGTACTAAATTCTCATAATTATCCAACGGTTCTCCGGTTCCCATAATCACTACGTTGGAGATTCGCTGCCCTGTATCCCGCTGAATCCTGTATACCTGTTCCAGCATTTCTCCAACTGTTAAGTTGCGAACCAATCCATCTATGGTCGATGCACAAAAACGGCAGCCCATTCGACAGCCCACCTGTGACGAAATACACACGGAGTTACCATATTTGTATTTCATCAGAACGCTTTCAATTACATTGCCATCCCATAACCCAAATAAATATTTTTTCGTGCCATCTAGTTTGGATTCCTGCACTTCTACCAGTTCCAGGCTGTTTAATGTATATTCATTCTCTAGTTCTTCTTTTAATCTTTTCGATATATTCGTCATCTCATCCATTGATTCCACCTGTTTAACATGAAGCCACTGGTAGATCTGCTCTGCCCGAAATGGCTGATCCTTCAACTGTGTGATGATTTCTTTCCATTCCTGCAATGAAATGGATTTCATATCTCTTTTTTGCATATTCTATCCCTTTTTTCTAAGCTTTGCTATAAAAAAGCCATCGGTTCTCCCATTTTCTGGAAGTCTCTGGATTTGCTTTTCCAGAGAAAACTCCGGTTGGTGCTCTAAAAGCCATAACACCATGTCCTCGTTCTCCGCCCTGTGAATGGTACAGGTACTATACATCAGTGTTCCTCCGGGTTTCACATACTTTGCAGCCACTGCAAGAATTTCCTGCTGAAGCAGTACCAATTCAGTTGTCTTTTCCTTTGTCATTTTATATTTAATATCTGTTTTGTGTCCCATAACCCCAAGTCCGGAGCAAGGTAAATCTGCAATAACCAAATCCGCCTTCTCTAAAGAAGATACCTGTGTTATTCTTGCATCCACTACAGCTGCACACATATTTAATACTCCAATTCGTTCTATGTTTTCCTGAATCAGTTGTACCTTGGAATCAGAAAAATCCCGGGCTTCTACCATTCCGGTTCCTTTTAATATCTCTGCAAGATGAATGCTTTTTCCTCCCGGTGCTGCACAAACATCAATCACATACGCATCCGGTTTTACTTCTGCAAGTTCAGCAACCAGCATAGATCCGGTATCCTGAATGTAGAATTTTCCCTCATTAAATTCTTTGATAGCATCTAGTGTATCATATTCACTAATATAAAGTCCACATTGAATTTCTTCATTCTTCTCTACCTTAATTCCCTGAGCTTCTAATTCCTTCGTTAATTCTTCCACTGAAATCCGGTTTTGGTTCACACGAATGGACGTTGGTCCCTCTAAAAGAAATGCCTGTAGCATGCCCTCTACTTTTTTTTCATCATACTCTTTTAACCATAGTGACACAATCCATTCCGGCATGGAGTATGTTACAGACAGGTAATTTAATAAGTTCTCATTTTTTCCCGGAAACGCTATCGTCTGAGCATTTCTGCTCACCGTGCGCAGCACACCATTTACAAAGCCTTTTAAAGTCTGAAATCCCTTTTTTGCAGTTAATTTAACCGCCTCATTACAGGTTGCCGAAGGTGGAACCGAATCCATATACAAAAGCTCATATACGCCGCTTCTTAATATTTCTCGAATTACCGGCTTCATTTTATGCACTTTCACCTTTGAAAACAAGTTTAAGATATAATCAATTTTAATCTGATGCTCCAGTGTTCCCTGGCATACTCTGGTTATAAATGCCCGTTCCTGCTTGGATAGATAACGATATTTATCCAGCACATTCTTTAATGCTATATGACTGTATTCCCCGTCCCTGTTCACCGAAAGCAGGACCGACAGAACAAGTTCTCTTATATTTACGGATTCAGTCACGGTCATCACGTCCTCCAAACAGAATTACCAGACGCAAAAGCTGAAGAATTGCTGCTGCCGCACTGGCTACATACGTTAATGCCGCTGCGGTAAGCACTTTTCTTGTACACTGAAGCTCTTCCTGGTTTAACATTCCTTTTCCACCTAAAATACGTACTGCACGACTGGATGCATTTAATTCAACGGGCAATGTAATTAACTGAAAAATAACTGCCATTGAAAAGAAAATAATACCTGCTTGAATCAGTAATCCACCTAAGCTTCCTCTTGTTGTAAATCCATTTAATAAAATACCAATAATAATCATTGGCCAGGACAGCATTGATCCAAAATTTGCAATTGGAACAAAGGTACTTCTTAAATTCAATGGGAAATATGCCTGGGCGTGTTGAATTGCATGGCCACATTCGTGGGCAGCAACTCCAACTGCTGCAACGGAGGCTGATCCATACACTGCATCGGAAAGATTAAGTACTTTATTCTTTGGATCATAGTGATCGTTCAAATTGCCGGAGATATGCTGCACTCGTACATCGGATATTCCACTCTCCCTAAGAATACGTTCCGCCGCTTCTGCACCTGTCAAGCCCGAAGCACTTCGAACCTTTGAATATTTATTATAGGTTGTTTTAACTTTTGCTGATGCTGCCAGGCAAATAATTGAGCCTATAATAATCAGCCAGTACGTTGGGTCCCAGAATGAATACATCATTCCATGCATTCCATAAAATCCTAAAATTGCCATGCTTGTTTCCTCCTTATTTCAATTCCATTCCAACTATGATCGAATGTCCGCGAAGAAATTCTTTGGTACTCATTCGCTTCTTTCCTTCTAACTGAACTTCCTGAACTTCTAATTTTCCCTCACCTGTGGCTACAGTAAAGCTGTCACTTCCTACTTCTACAATCGTTCCGGGCGGCATACAATTTTCCCCACTCACGCTAGTTGCTTTCCATAGTTTCAATGTCTTTCCATTTATAGTAGTATACGCACTGGGCCACGGATTCAATCCTCTTATTAATCGCTCAATTGTCTCTGCTGAATTCTGCCACTGAATCTGACCAAGCTCCTTCTTAATTAATACCGTCTTTGTTGCCTTTGTATGATCCTGGGGCTGAAACTGAGCTTTATTCTCTTCTAGCAGCTGTAAGGTCTCCACACATAGTTCTGCTCCGACTTTCATAAGCTTTTCAAATAAGCTTCCCCCGGTCTCCTCTTTGGCAAGTGGAACTTCTCTGGATAAAATCCGATCTCCGGTATCCACTCCTTCGTCCATTCTCATCGTCGTTACGCCGGTAACCTTCTCTCCATTCATCACTGCCCACTGTATCGGTGCTGCTCCCCTGTATTTTGGCAGCAGTGAGGCATGTACATTGATACAGCCATAATTTGGCATACAAAGAATCTCTTTTGTTAATATCTGCCCAAATGCCACTACTACAATCACATCCGCCTGATACGTTTTCAGCTCTTGGATAACGGATTCTTCTCTTATTTTCTTCGGCTGCAATACCGGAATCTCATGTGCAAGTGCTGCCTGTTTTACCGGCGAAGACTGCACCTCTTTTCCTCTTCCTTTTGGTTTGTCCGGCTGTGTAACACATAGCACTACCTCATGCCCTGCACCAATTAGTGCTTCCAGTGTTCCAACCGAAAAATCCGGTGTTCCCATAAAAATTATTCGCATTCTTCTTCCTCTTCATCTACTGCGGAATCATATACACCCGCTTCTGTTCGTTCCACGTACATATGTCCATCCAGATGATCCAGCTCATGGCAAAATGCCCTTGCCAGCAGTTCTGTTCCTTCTATGACAAATTCCTTCATATCCAAATCATATGCTTTCACTTTTACGTAGTTTGGTCGTTTCACCATCCCTACTTTTCCCGGCAGACTCAGGCAACCCTCTTCTCCAAGTTGTTCGCCATCCACCTGAAGAATTTCCGGATTTACCAGTATAATTGGTCCTTCTCCTATGTCAATGGTAACAATTCGCTTTAAGATTCCTACCTGGGAACCTGCAAGGCCCACTCCATTTGCCTCATACATTGTATCCAGCATATCCTGCGCCAATTGACGAATTCTAGGTGTTACCTCCATAATTGGTCTGCACGTCTTTAAAAGGACAGGATCCCCCATTTGTCTAATTGTTCTAATTGCCATTTTTTTCCCTCCAAATTAATTTTACTATTAAAACCCGTTCATTGGGTTAAAATCAAACTGTACCGTAATATCCTGTTGTTTCATTTGTTCCTGAATACAGGGTTCTATCTTCCTTTTTGCCATCACAAGATTCTGATACCGGCTGTCTTTGCAATAAATAATTTTTCTGTAAATATCAGATACCTTTGCCACACTGGCATCTGCCGGTCCGATTAGCTGCATTTCCGGATCTTTAATCTCGTTTAATCTATTGTATATTTTTTCTGCTGCCTGTTCTGCTCGTTCCTTTGTTTTCCCAAATAGCAGCAGAACCATTAAATGACTGACCGGTGGATACTGCAGCAATTGTCTGTAACTAATTTCCTGTTCATAGAACGCCTCATAATCCTGGTTTTGTGCCGTAATTACACTGTAATGGTCCGGACTGTAAGTCTGAATCACAACTTCGCCCTTCTCTGTTCCTCTTCCTGCACGTCCTGCCGCCTGGGTAAGTAGCTGAAAGGTTCGTTCCGCTGCGAGATAATCATTCACATGGAGCGATAAATCTGCTGCAAGAATCCCCACCAATGTTACCCCTTTAAAATCATGTCCCTTGACGATCATCTGGGTGCCGATCAACACATCCGCTTCCTGATTGGCAAAAGCAGATAGAATTGTCTCATATCCTGCTTTCTTTTTTGTGGTATCTGCATCCATTCGTAAGACTCGCGCATTGGGAAATCGTTTTTTTACCAGTTCTTCTATCTTTTCTGTTCCAGCTTTGAATCCTCCAATGTAAGTGGATCCACACTCCGGGCAGTTCACAACCTTGGGCCGTTCATATCCACAATAATGACAAACCAACCTTCCATTATTATGTTCCGTTAAAGACACATCACAGTGGGGACATTTCATTACATGTCCGCAGGCTCTGCAGCTTACAAATCCCATACTTCCCCTGCGATTCAAAAACAACATGATCTGCTGCCCCTTTTCCAAACGATCCTTCATTAAATTATCCAGCTGCTCACTAAAAATGGAACGGTTTCCCCTCTTTAATTCCTCTCGCAGATCCACAAGATGAACCTTTGGAAGTTCACGATCCTCGTAGCGTGCCGTGAGTTTATAGAGTTTATAGTCCCCTCTCTGTGCCCTGTAATAGCTTGCAACAGATGGTGTTGCGGATCCTAGTACAACACTGGCGTCCGTCATTTTTGCCCGTTCAATCGCCGTTTCTCTTGCATGATATCTTGGAACCGTCTCACTTTTATAGGACGCTTCATGCTCTTCATCTATTACTATAAGACCAAGATTTGAAAATGGTGTGAATAATGCACTTCTGGGTCCAATCATCACATCCACCTGCCCATTTTTTGCTCTTTGCAGCTGGTCAAACCGTTCTCCCGGGGATAATTTTGAATTCAGAATTGACACACGGTCCCCAAATCGCTGAAAAAAACGCATAACAGTCTGAAAGGTAAGTGCAATCTCCGGTATAAGAAGAATTACCTGTTTTCCCTCTTCCAATACTTTGGCAATTAATTCCATATAAACTTCTGTTTTCCCACTTCCTGTAATTCCCTGAAGAAGAAATGTCCTGTTTTTTCCCGACTTTCTTTCTTCATTTATCTGTTCAAATACGGTTTTCTGCTGTTCATTCAACTGGGGGCGGTAACTATCTCCATCTGTCCCTAAAAAGGGATTCCGATATGTGCGCTTAGCTGTTACTTCTAGGATACCCATTTTTTCTAAAGCAGTAATAACCCCACTTCCAATATTCAATTGGTCCATTAACACAGACATGGGAATTTGTTTATTCTCTTCCAGTGCACCTAAAAGACGCATACGTGCAACTGCATGTTTTTTTTCAAAAACTCCCATAAACTCTCTTGTCTGTTCCTCATTTACTATAAGTCTTACTTCTCTGCTCTCTTTCTGCCGCTGGGTTCGTTTCACCGGAAGTACCGTCTTTAATGCCTGACTCATTGTTCCGCCAAAATTCTCACGCATCCAGGAAGCAAGTGCAATCAGCTGAGATTCTACAGGTATTTGTTCCGGGGCAATCCCACCTACTGCTTTCATTCCATCCCCAAAAAATTCCCGCCTATCCGTTAACTCAACTAAAAATCCTTTTCGCAGATGCTCTCCTTTTCCAAAGGGGACCAGTACCTGCATTCCTTCTTTTAACTGATGTTCCAATTCCTCCGGCACTAGATATTGAAAGGTACGATCCAATTTTCCGGATGTGATATCAATAATAATATTGGCATACTTTGCCATTTATACTCTCCTTTTAACCCTCCCGTAAAATGTCTCCAATGAGATCCCGTTCGTCCATTGCATATTTCTTGCCTTCAATTTCCTGATAATCTTCATGTCCTTTCCCTGCAAGGACAATAATATCACCTGGCCTTCCATGATGAATGGCATATCGAATTGCCTCTTTTCGATCAATCAGTTCTATATATTGTCCATTGGTCTTTTCCATTCCAATTTTTATATCATCAATAATTGCCTGAGGTGCTTCAAATCTTGGGTTATCAGAGGTGATAATCGTAAAATCAGCTAATCTTCCTGCGACTTCTCCCATCTCATATCTGCGAAGCTTTGAACGGTTTCCTCCACAACCAAAGAGGCAGACTAAGCGTCCCGGCTGGTATTCTTTTAATGTTGTGAGTAAACTTTCCAGTGCCATGGCATTGTGGGCATAATCAATCATTAATGTGAACTCCGGTGAGACCGGAATCAGTTCTATCCTGCCTTTCACCTTCGCAGTCTTTAATGCCTCCTTCATATCATTCAGTGCTACCTGGAAATGAAGGCAGACCGCAATTGCTGTTAAAGAATTATATACACTGAATTTTCCCGGTACATCTATTTCCATCTCGGCGTTAAGACTACCCTCAATCTGATATTGCACTCCCAGATACCCGGGTCTATGTACCAGCTGCATATGAGAGGCACGTAAATCTGCCTCTTTTGTAAATCCAAAGGTCTCCAGTTCACAGGTATGCCCTTCCAGAACCGTTTTCCAATGCGCATCATCTATATTCACAATTCCGAAACGGCACTGTCTGAATAGTAACCCTTTGCAGGCCATATATTCTTCAAATGAACCATGTTCTCCGGGTCCGATATGATCCGGTTCAATATTGGTAAAGACACCTATCTCAAATAAAAATCCCGCTGTTCGATGCATCATAAGTCCCTGTGAAGATACCTCCATTACTACACACTGGCATCCCGCTTCCAGCATTTTTGCAAAATACAATTGGATCGAATAGGACTCCGGTGTTGTATTATTGGTTTTTATTACTTCCTCTCCAATTACAACTCCAATGGTTCCAATTAAGCCTACTCCATACCCTGCGTGCTCCAGAATCGCTTTTACCATATAGGCCGTAGTTGTCTTTCCTTTTGTTCCTGTAATTCCAATTATTTTTAAATGGTCTGCCGGATAGTCAAAGTATGCTGCCGAAAGCATGGCAAGAGCCATTCTGGAATCCTCTGTTAGGATTACGCAAACGCTACTGTCTACCTCTACTTTTTTTGTCACCACGATTGCAGCGGCTCCTTTTTGAATTACCTGGTCAATATAATCATGTCCATCCACGGAAGTACCCTGAATACACACAAAAAGCGAACCCTCTGTGACCTTTCTGGAATCAAATACCAGATCCTTTATTTCAATATCTGTCTTACCCTGTATGCATTTATATTCCATACGTTCCAATAATTTTTCTAACTTTATCATTCTACCATACCTCTTTTCTAACACTATCTGTTCTATTATAAAATAGAAATGAGTATTTTACAAGTTTTCGGTTATACTTCCTATTATTATGAGAAGAAAATTTATTATATGTGGCATCACAGGATGGTGCCTTGAAATCCTTTTTACAGCCTTTGATTCCTTTCGCCGAAGAGAATGGAGGCTTACATCCAGAACCTCCCTATGGATGTTCCCTATTTATGGAATGGCCGCTTTTTTTGGCCCGCTCTATAATAAAATCAAAAAACTGAATGTTTTTTTTCGTGGGCTGATCTATATGAGCAGCATCTATCTCTGCGAATATATTTCCGGACGCTTGTTATCCCACTTTCGTGCCTGCCCATGGGATTACAGTAAATCTACTGTAAATATAAGGGGCATAATCCGCTTAGACTACGCCCCTTTCTGGTTCCTTGTTGGACTTCTTTATGAAAAGCTTTTGTTAAAATGTACCTCCACCCACTCTGGGTCCACAGCAACAACAGTTACAGAGCATATTAATAAAACAAAAACTTAAACAGATTCTGCCAATTCCACCCACAGGATTCTCGTAGGAACTTCCCATATTCTGGTACCACGTTCCTCCATATTCCAGATGTTCCTGAAACTGACGATATTCCATGTTGCTAGGCTCACGGTTTACCGCTTCCTTTGCATGTTCCATTGCTGCTACATTATTCCCCATGCCATTATTGGCAATCGCACTGTAATAATACCATTTTGCCGTTTTTTCTGTCATTCTATTTAAAAGATTTAACGCTTCTGTATAGTGTCTGCTGCGAATATAATTTGCCGCAGCCTGCATTTCAATGGAATCTGAGCTGTTTTCCTGACCATAACCTCCATAACCTCCATAACTGCCATAGCCGCCATAATTACCATATCCACCGGATCCACTTCCAAATTGCTTATCATGAATAATCTGGTCATACGCTTGCTGTACTTCTTTAAACTTTTCTTCCGCCTGATCCATATTGGGATTATTAATATTGGTATCCGGGTGATATTTACGACTCAATGTACGATATGCTTTTTTTATTTCATCATCTGTTGCATCCTGGGATACTCCCAATACATCATATGGATTTCTCATTTATTTTTCTTCCTGTTTCTTTGTTTTTTTATCTTTTCTTGCCTGACTATATTCGAACTTGGTCCAGACTCCGGAATACAAAATATTCCGAAGAATATCTGCATTCATTAAGATCGGTAATCGTTCAAATGCCTTGGCACACTCGGACATCATGCTCATTAAAATCAATCGAACATATACATCAAACTCTTTTTCATTTTTATGTTCTTTATAAGTTCCATAAAAAGGATTGTATAAGCCCTTCTTGTAATCTTTGCTTCGATCCTCATAGGCATCCATAAGATAAATAAATTTTCCCATATAAAAGCCCATACATCTTAATTCTCCTGCCCATTCATCTTCTTTCCAAGCAAACACTTCTGCAAGCATCTCACCTGTTAGTCCGGCAACCGCATCTATATTGGTCTCATTTCCACTTTCCGCAATGGAAAGTTTTGTCATATAGGTTTCTATTGCCTTGCTTTGCCTTGGATATTGAAGGCGAATCTGTTTATACTCTTTTGTAAAAAGCTTGACCAGGGCTTTTTTCCCAATGGAACGATCGTCCTGCCAGTCGTCTTCAAAGTTGTGATAAGACAGCAGAATGTTCATCTTTGCAGCATATTCGGTTGCTTCATCGGAAGTTGCATTTTTCTTGTGGAAGGGATGAAGGGGGCAGGTAAATTCATCCTGTGAAAGAACCGGTTCATACAAGCCGGTTAGCAAAATAATAAGAAATGTCATATCATAGTTCAGAAGCATCTGACCTTTCATTCCCGAAAACCGCTTTAATTCTCTGCACAGTCCGCAATAATAAGACTGATAACTCTCTCGATTTTTTTCTGACAGTTCTTTCTGGTTGACATTAATATAACCAAACATACGTGTCTAACTCCTCTTAATAAATTCTTGCTTGCAGGAAGGACAGGTAATGGAGATCTTTCCTTTTCCCTTTGGAACACGAACTTTCTGTCTACATCCGGGGCACTTAAAAAAGCGATAGGTCTTTCTTTGTCTGCAATGCTGCCTGTATAAATTAAATTTTCCTTTAACTTTACTTGTCATTCCAACATAAATTTGATTCTGTGCGTACCTCTTTTGAATATTTCTGGAGAAGCAGCGCACATAACTCCAAACCAGCAAGCCTATTCCCACTATATAAAAAATCTGTAGTTTGGAAACCATCGATACCACAAAACAAACCATTGTAAGAATCAGCATTAACCGATTCAATTGATCGTTTCCATACCTGCCTGCCATAAATCTTTGTAATCCTTGTTTAATCTTACCCATTTTGCACCTCTTTATTTTTTCTTTATCCTTTACCCTTTATATCAGTATCCATCCCTTCTGTCAACAGAGTTATTTTCTTTTAATAGAAGTTTATAAAAAGATAAGATTTAATTCAATTCAAACAAAGGCAATGGTGTAATCAATAACTTCCGATATCCATACATGGTAATCTCTTTTGCAAACTTTTGACTATAATAAACGGACTTTACTTTCATATAAGAAGTAGCGCCTCCATCTTTTACAATTTTACCATAGTTCACATCAAAATAGTATTTTTTCTTAAGATCCAATTTATCCTTTAGTGAAACCCGTTCGCCCTGTTCCGTATAGATTTCCGGTATCTGGTTTGCTTTCAATGGTTTCCCATTTTCATCTGTAAACTCCAGGAAAAAGCTTCGTTCACTGGTGGCTAAAATACTTTCGTCTTTGATCTTGAACCAGATTCGGTAGTTCTTGGATTCCAATTGTTCCTGATTTTTATCTATAATTGCACTAATGATCGTCTCCTCTCCTGTTGAAACCGCTTCCTGATTAAGAATGGGAATCTCCGGTCGGTCAGCAGACATACGATAGGAGCTGATCATGAGATTTGTAAATAATTTTACTTCATCTGTTGTAAGTTTATTATATGGCTGTGAATTCTTACGGTTATGCCCAAGCCCCGTATAGGTTATATTTCCAATATTGTAAAGATAATATCCATTTGCTGCATCACTCTCTTTGGAGGAATATACCCCTCTTCCAAGCGTCTTACTGTCCGCCCTATAGGATTTTCCAAGAATGGATTTAATCTGGGGTGCATAAGTTCGGCTGTACTCATCCGTAAGTGCTGCCCATACGATTACATCACTTTCCATATTCAATTGAAAATTCTGTGCATGGGTGCTGCCCACCTCAATTAAATCCGGAATTTTATAGGGATAGTTTGTTACAACACCCTGATTTAAGATATTCACAAAACTGGTTAGACTGTCTCCTCCACCCCAATCATAATTTTTCCGAATGGCATCTCGGTCTGAAAAATTCTGGTCTCCTCCAAATATGATATATTCCCGAATACTATTATCAAAATACTCGGATACCTGCTTTCCCTTTTTTCCACTTCGGTACAGTGGATTTTCCGGCAGAAGATTTAAAGTTTTCCCACGAAATTGTGTAGTAGACTGTTGGTATTTCCTCTGCTTTAATAAATCTCTGATAACAGGGTCAAACACGGTTGCAGAATGTCCCGCCGTTACTTTCATGGTGGCATCTTTTGCAATATCGTGACTTAAAATAATACTTTTTCCACAATCTGAAAAATATTGAAATCCTTCATTAAAAATTTCATCATCCGTGTAGGAACAACAATCATTAAACCCTAAAATCAGCATATCATATTGGTCAAGATACGCTTTCCATTGTGTTACTAATTCCTCCTTTGACTCCTTATGAACCAATTTTCCGAATTTTGAATACCAACTCTTATTCTGTAAAAACTCAATCTGAATATTAAATTCATCAACCCCATCAAAGAATCTCTGAAATTGCTTGTTTGTTTCCAAATTAATGTAAGCCATTTCATCCATTACATCTGAATTCAGCCACATATCACTCCTAAGGTTCATCTGGAGCACTTTTATTTTTTTCTTATCCTGTGCATTCACTTTAAATAGAGTATAATCTATTTTTGTATCACGAATTTGGGGGTTTTTGCTATCCGAAATTTGCAATTTCCATGGAATAATCCCCTTAAAATCCTCACCCATAATCCGTGTCAGTGTATAGACTGTATTTACTTTTAATTGATCTTCCGGAATAGGATTGCCCTCCTGATCCGTGATTTTAATTTGCTGCATCTGTTCTGACTCTTCACCTGATCCCGATGAAAAAGGGTTTTCCAGTGAGCCTTCGTAAATACCATCCACATTTCCATCAATATAAAGGGCGGCGGTATAGTTCTTTGTCTCAAGCCCTTCAATGGTAAACTGATACTTAAATTCACGCTGATTTTGGTACGTAACCGTTCCTCTTTCTATGGTCCCGTCCTTTTTTTCATGGTAGGTATATTTTGTCGGGAACATCTCTCTCCCATTTTTATCCTTCTTAAAATGAAGTTTGCAAACCTCACCCATTGCTTTTCGCAGGGCAGTTGTGTCTGTTTCCTTTGTTGTAACCAGTGTCTTGTAGCTTTGACTGATATAAGAAGCTGCCAGCTGATACATATTGGAACTGGAATCTATCTTATCCGTATCCACCTTCCATTTTTTGTTTTCTTCCTTGAAGAATCCGGGCTCCAGTGCAATTGGATATCCGGCTTGTAAATAAGCTTCTAATTCCTTTAATTTCTTCCTGCTGATATCTGTCCCTGAATATCGAACACTATCATCACTTAGAATCTTTGCCCATTCCTTTTTCGTTCCACTTTTCACCACCATATCACCAATAGAGGTATAAATAAGGCTACCCATTTGGGGATCGTTATACCCCATTCCTCCATTCGTCGCATCTTGATTGATTCCAACTAAGATCAAATCAAAGGACGCATTTAAATCCAGTCTGCTTCCATTTAATTCCCATGTGGGCATGGTTGTTACTGTAATATCCTTTTCATAATCTCCCTGAAACCAAGGAATTAAGTTCTTGTAATACTCTTTCCAGGAAGGTGAACCATAGATAAACTCATTGCAGGCCTGCACTTCAAGGATTCGCAGTGTAGTCTTATCGGGACGCACATTCATCGCATCAATGAGTAACTTCGCAACCGCTTCTCTCACGGTTGCATAGGATTCCACTTGTGTACCCTTGAAATCCACATAGGTTTTATTTGTCACAGTATGAAATTCACTATTCATACTGTGGCTGCCCCCATTGGTTCCATTATACAGATAAATATTTTCGAATAACACATCCTTCTCGGTAAGCACCTCCAAATTTGTCAGCCGCTTCACCAGATTCTGTGCCTGACTATTGGGTGCACTTGTAAAAAGCGAATATCCATCCATAACCAATGCTGCCGGATGGGCAGAATGCATTCGTTTTACTATGGTATCCACCACACTCTTTGATAAATCATGATTCTGAAAAGAGGTATTCTTTTGTTCTTCCTCTGTGAGCACCCTACCCTCTTTATTTAGCCTCGTCCATAGCTCCTCTAATTTAGGATTTCCACCGGATCCATGAATGGAGATCAGTTCTGCCTGTTCCAATAGCGCAAGATTTTCAGCTTTCGCAAAATCCTCCGGTGTCAACGTAACAACTGTAGTATGAAACGCTCCATCTTCGTCCCTTGTTTGAAATGCCTCCTGTAAAAATCTATTTCGATGTGTAATTTTCATTTTCTTACAGGAATACGCACAAGGTTCCGTTCTTGTCCTTTTTTCTCTTCCTGTCCAGTCAAATAAATCCGGTTCATTCACTGTGATCCAGTTATAGTCTCCAATGTAAGTGCCTTCTGCGTCAGTAGAAACCACATAGTCCCTTCCTTTTTTTATAAAAATTCCACCGGTACCCGCCTTTGTTTTCTCATAATATCCGGTAAGCGTTGTTTCTTTTTCCAGTAACATCCAATAGTTTAATTCCATTGCCTCCTGAGAGATCTTCACTCCCTCTCTTAACGGAAATGGATTCTGCCCCTGATAGGCATTAATCACGGAACCACTGCTAAGTTCATGAGTAAAGCACTCATATTCCCTCTTTTCCACTGTTGCCGTTCCATCATTACCATATACTTCTTTATAATCTGCACTTTGACTGTCTACACTCAGGCGTTCCATATCTATGGGTTCACAGCCCTGAATCTGATATCCAATCTCTGCCATAGAAGGATTTGGCACAACTTCTACTATGAGAAATGGATTTTTTGTGGTACCAAAGGTCTCCCCACTGTCTTTTTTTATTTCGATCCGGTTCTTACCCGTTGTACTGTTTCCAATCGCATGGGCAGTAAGGATTCCGGCTGCCAGAAGCACACACAGGAATACTACGGTCCTCATTATTCTTCTTTTTTTCATATGGTTTCCTCCCTTCCCATTCGGGTTTTTACTGTCCATCCTGTATTTCTACCAGGTTGCGCAGCGTAATATTTTTCTTTGCATTACAGCTGCTTGTTTTGTCAAGAAGTTCCAGGGTAAGATGAATCACTGTATTGCACTCCTGCTCCGTTATCTGTGCGGAGAACTGCTTTACATTTTTGCACAGAACCGTTTCTTTCACCAGATCAACCCGTTCTTTTCCCTGCTCTGCCTGTATGTATTTTTCATACGTCAGCTCTCCCTTGTTTTTTATGAACATCACCTGATATACCACAGTATGATTCACTCCGCCTTCCATTTCCAGCACCGTTCCCTTTAGGCACTGTGTCTCTTCTGCACTTCCGCTGCTGTAAATACCGCTGTTCACATCAATGAACAAATCTTCCAATTGATTCAATGTTGTCTGTGCATCATACTGAATATCTGTTTGTGTCTGAATCTTCTGGTACTGTTTCAACCCATTCAATAAAAACAGAAGTATGCTTCCACCTACAATCATTAATATGGCAAGTGCCGCAATTATTTCTACTAAGGTAAATCCCTCTTTATTTCTTTTCATAGTGAATTCTCCCTGTTTCATGCTGAATAAACAGAATCGTATCATGATTTTTGGCTCCATTTTCATAGCGCAACTGGCGTAGGATTCCATACTTTGTTCCGATTGTACTTCCTGTGCAGCGATCAAAGGAGACATAGATTCCCTCTTCATCAATTGCCTGCCATCCCTCATCCTGAACTTCTGACGTTGAAAAGGTTATCGTAAGATTTTTCCCAAGGTTCTTCTCCCTTTGATTTTCCTTAACCATAATAAAACTGCCATCTTTCTTCACTTCCAGAATCCCGGTGGATAAAAAATAGGTGCCACCTTTACAGGAAATTTTCGTTGCGTAAAGATATTCGGTCTCTGCATCCGGTGTTTTACCACATTCAGCTGCCGCATTTTTTGTCATTGATTTCGTTCTGGTCTCTTTCAATGAAACTTCGGTCTCTTTTGTAACTCCAATAATCTTATAGGTACCAAGATGAGACAGCGCCACTCCCAATATGCCTGTGAGAATCCCAATCATTGCAACTACCACAATTAATTCTATCAATGTAAAGCCTTGCTTTCTCTTCAAGTAACTCCCCCCTTACTTCTTTTCCCAGTTCTTATAATGAATCAGTTTGGAGAGGGAAACGCTGCCCGTTGAAAGGTCTGCATTCCCGGTTCCCGTTACATATTCTTCTGCATTTTTTAAATAGTTTAATCCACAATTTCCGCTTGCATTTTCCGCTTTTAGTGCCAGTGCAGCAGACTCCGGATTCGCTTTAATTTTAATATTTGAGGCCCCTATGGTTATGTTTCCACCTGCAATTAACATTCCCGAAAAATCATCTTCCACAACTACATCTCCTGATGCAATCACTGCCCGCAGCTTTACATTCGGTGAACCAAACCAGGCATTCACATTTATCCGATTAATCACAGCATCTCCATTAATCACAATCGTTCCATATTCCCCACCATCTTTGGTTACAAACGTCTCATAAGATCCGGGAGCAATATAGGGAACCTTCCCCGGTCCTTTCGGAAATGAAACTAAATTCTCATACACTCCCCCTGCACTTAAATCAGATGGTGTCAAACGATAATACTCCTTCATAAGTTTACATTTTAATCCTGCAAACGTATCATAAAAGGCTGCCTCCTTGCCCACTAATTCCCTTGCAAGTTCGGTGGTTCTGTCCGTAAGCATATCCGGTAGAAAAAAAGACTGTGTTTCTCCATTTACTAACACATTTCCATTATAATAAAAATTAGCATTTGCAATTGGAATCCCTTGATTATATGGTAATTGTATCTGATAATCATAGCCATCGGCAAATTGATTCAAGGATTCTTGATGCTCTTTTTGAACATAATAGTGTTTGTTATAGGCATTGGCACTCTTTTGATCTTCAAAATCCCAGAACAAATAAATCATACTAAAAGACTGGCCTGATACCGTAATTGGATAAGCCGCCATTTGATATCCCTTTTGAGAAAATTGAATTCCCGGATACTCCCCTTTTACCTGTTCCATATCCACCAGATGATCCGAACCATATTGCTGAATCAACTCTTCATACTGACTTGCAGGCATGGGGTTTGCAATTATTTCCCCTTGTCCAATATACTTTGCCGGAACAAGGTACGCCAGCTGGCCGGGTTTGATAGACACTGATTCTCCTGTTAGAATATCCTTTCCATTGGACTCTTTCTCCTGCTGTACAGCCACATAAGAATTTCCTGCCAATAAAAATTTATTCAGCTTCTGAAGATTTAATTCTGAATGAACACTATTTACAATCATTGCACTATTATAGGCTGCTGCATGATCCGCCGCATCTTTTAAATCAGAAGGTTGCGAAGATGCTGCAATTTTCAGTGCTTCCGGATTTCCATATCCGTAATATTCTCCATTTATGGTCACCTGACTGCTCCCTCTATTTCCTCCTGAGAGTTCCAGGTCATTGCTGATATATGCCTTTCCTGTAAGATTTAATGCACTATTGTTCACCTCCAGTCCATTGGCCCAAACATCCATTCCTCTAAGAATAAAATTAGAATCCATTAAATGGATGTTGGCATCTGTAACAAAGGTATTCTTGCTCCTATTCAGAGAATGTCCCATAGAAACAGATGAATTGGTTAACTGTACTCCGTTTTTTCCGCCATATACACTGCCTGCCAATGCCACATTTAGTCTTCCAAAAGCCTGAATGGACGAACCTGCAATCAATGTATATTCCAATAGATTTGGCATAGAGCCCGACTGGGAAAAATCAAGTTCGGGATATTGCAAGACAATATCTGTCTTTATTTCTGAGGTATACGCATCTGCATCGGTAAACCTTACGTCCACATTCTTTAATGTAACACCATCACTGTCTACATTTAGAACCTGGTCCTTGAGTTTCACAATCACTGCACCCGTTTTCTTCTCCATATTGTAGGCTGTTTTTTTTAAATAACTTTCCAAAATCTGTGTCTTATAATAGCGCACACCGGATCCATTGTTTTCATCTATCAGTTCTTTTATTAATTCCGCTTCGTAGGCACTTTGGAACTTCTTCGTTCGAATCTCTGCTGTAGCTTCCGAATACTCTTCCATTGTTACTACATACGCTTTTGCAAATGCATCTGACACATTGGACTGAAGACCCACACGAATCTCTTCCACTGCGCCTTCCGCAGAATAAAAATTGTCTTTTGCCTTCAGACTTGCAATTTTCATCTTATAATTTACCGAAGAAGCAAATAGCACTACAACCACAAGAATGCTTAGGATCCCCATTGCCATTAAGACCGTAACCAGGGCTGCACCCTCTTTATTTTTCTTTTGTTCCTGTAAGTTTTGCCAAAGTTTTACCTTTTTCATCCGCTACTTTCACCTCTACTTCATAAAATCGATTGGTCTGTTTTTTTGCAACAAGTCCTTTCAAATTACATAGTTGTCGGGCATCTGTAATTCCCGTAAGATTCTCTCTCCCATAATGGTGAAGAGATAACTGCGTATTGCCAAATTCATGGAGGAGGTTCGTTCTTATATTGGTCGCTGCATGATAGATTCCCGCCTCATCCAACTCCAGTTTTCGATTTTCCTCATGGACGCTGACATTGACCCTGTATTTTGCTTCGTTGGAACTGGTACTTTCCACTGTTTTCTGCTTTACCAAATATACATCCATTGGAATTCCATCTTTGTTCTCAATGTGAATGGTCTCTCTTGGTCCTGCCAAAAGATCTCCATACATGGGTTGGAAAAAGAGATAATAATTTTTGAATTTTACATCTTCATTGGTGTTATGATAAATCCGGTTAAACTCCTGTCCCACAACTTCAATTCCATTAAAATAATAGGTGATTTTTGCATAGGCATCCGTCGAAGTTCCTATCTTTTCCACTGTAATTGTGATTGTGCGACTCATTGTATCCATAATCTCTTCCAAAG
Organism: Lachnospiraceae bacterium; assembly: GCA_036652735.1. Taxonomy (GTDB): domain Bacteria; phylum Bacillota; class Clostridia; order Lachnospirales; family Lachnospiraceae; genus JAGOGN01. The sequence continues at coordinate 19,632 of JAVVVI010000017.1, read as the reverse complement.
AAGGATCATCTTTTTTTAGAAAAAAGGTTTTTAACTCTCTTGCAGCATCTTGATCCATATGGTTATTCTGTACAAAAATTCCATCTGTTGCAGAATTAATGTTGGATATATCTGCCAATTGTATATCATTATAACCATCTTTGCTCTGATTCTGGTATCCGTTTGCATTAAAGGATACCGACACCTGATATGTTTTACCATCCTCAAAAACAGGCATAGAATACTTCCACACTCCCGGTGTCTCTTCCAATGCCAAATGTCTTGTTAAAAGCTCGTTCATATCACTTGCTTTAATATCTTCCATTTCATTTTGCGCAATAGTGGTTGCACGGAACAAATTCTTGGATTTTACATTTATAAGGGCAGAGGTAACAAACCCCTGAAAAAGTGGCAGGGTAATAAGCATAAGTATTGCCGATGCAATTAATACTTCAATGAGGGAAAAACCCTCACAATTGTTGTGCGGGTTCTTCCTTTTAATTTCCTGTTCCATTTCCATCCCCTATTTCTAATGAATTAAAAATATTCTCCTTGCCGGTTGACATTACCGGTACATCCGGCTGTTCATATTCTTTGTCTACACCTGCTAAATGATATAAATCAATGACCATAGATCCTAAAAGATAACCCGTTGCTGAATCATAGGAAAGTGTAACCATATCTATGCTCATTTTATTCTCTTTTTCTAATACTCTGTCAATTGCCTGTTTCATTCCTTTATAGGTTGTTGTACAAACAAAGTTGGCCTTTGTGTTAAATAAATACTTATTTCCTTCGGTTAAAGTAACCCTTTGTTCTTCCCCTTCTTCGGAATCGGCTGTCTGCTGACCTGCCACCGTTGCCATGCCCTCTTCATTCACCGTATACATTAGGTTTGGTGCACTAATTCCAACGCTTGCTATCTCCATTGTTGTGTTTTTCTGCAAATCAGAGCCCAGCATAATACAGTCTTCTTCTTTGATTCCTGCCGGCAATACACCAAGCATCTCGTCCATCTTTCCATTCATCTCATTCATTTTTGTCTTATATTCTTCTTCATGTCCTGCAATCTGCCTTGCAACCGCTGCCTCACCCTGTAACTGGGCTACCTGCTCATTGAGTCTGTCATTTTCGGCAGATAAACCTTTAAATAGTCCATAATAGGTGAGAAGGAAGATACCCACTCCCGCAAGATAGAACATGGCTTTTTTAAAATTTCCTGATGATTTCATATCTGCCTCCTATTCCTGTTCCAGGGGAACATAATTTGCTGTTACCGTAAATTGCATTTGTTTGGATTCCGCATCCGTATCTTTTTTGCATACTTCTGAAGTATGAATATTCTCAATCGTATCAAGCTGTCTTAACTGAAGCAGAACTACTGCCGCCGCATCCAATGATTCCACCTGTATCTCCATGGTAACACCGGATTGTTCCGCCGTCAAAGAAATCATACTAATACTTGTAGGCATCTTTGCTTCCAATTCTCCAAAAAAGTTGTTAATCTGGTTATTTACAGAATTCGTGGATGCGAACACCTCGGTCATTTCATCAAATTGTACTTTCAAATCCAGATAATTATAATAAGTGGTCATCTCTTCCTGCGCATCTGCCACTTCTTTTTTCAATACCGTAACTTCCCTTGATAATTGTATCCTTTGTGTGACGGATATTCCAAGCAATGCCAAAGATGCAAGAATGCAAAGAATAAATACACCCACCGCCATACGTTCTCCCCTGCCCAGCGTACGTTCAAACAAATTGATTTTCTCGTCTTTCAGAATACGATAGGGATTCATCCCTGCACCGATGCAGCCTGCATAAGAGCAAAAGTCATCTTGGGCATTATCCGTTCCCATTATGGTAACATTTATGGATTGTTTCATAGTCGTAACCTCACGTCCGGATTCCGTGGATAACAGTTCTCGTAATCCGGCGATTTTGGCTCCATGCCCCATTAAAATCATATCCTGAATCTCAGGTTTACTGCCTCTTGAAATATAATAATCCAGAATTCTGGATAAATTTCCGGTCATTAATTCCAGACTTTCCTCATATCCGGAGTCCTCTTGATTATGAATCCAATCCTCCCTGCACAAACATTCAAACGCCTGATTATAGGTATAATTTTCTTCTTCGTGTTTTTCTTTGAAATACTCTACCAGTTCCATAATACCATAATTAAAAGATCGCTGCATATCAATGCTTCCATCTTTGAACACCATTAACCAGGTCGATTCATCTTCGATTTTAATTGCCACCGTTGTTTTTGAACGATTGTCACTTTTCATTAAAGAGAAAATACTATTCCCCATATAATCCAGGGTATCTAACACCAAGCCACAACTTACCGCCAGCTTTTTATAATCCTCTATTAGTTCAATGGGGATCGCCAATACCACAAGCTTTAAGCCCTTCCCCGTCCCATCTTCTTTTTCAACTGTTTGAATCACTCGATGTACCAGCTGGTACTTATTTAAATCCACCGGAAAATATTCCGCTGCATTTGCCTTAAGCATACCGGCAATTCGTTTTTCCTTCACAAAAGGAATTGTAATCTCTCGATTACCAATTCTTCCTGAGGATACTGTAAATACAACATGTCTTGCTTTAATCCCCAGTCTGAGCATTCCGGATTTCAGTTCCCGGATAAATTCTTCACTTTCATTTACACCACCTTCATCCAACGTTCCCGGCGGTGTTGAAAATGAAAATCTGTGGAATACCTTGGGTTTTGAAACAGAACCCTCCATCTCCACTACATAAGTTATATTTTGACCAATTTCTATACTTAGTATTTTTTTTCCCATTCTTTTTCCTACCTTTTATAAAATTAATAAGCCAAAATACCAGTCCATAATCTGTCTGCCCCATAGTGCGGCACACATTACACCAATGGATAAATAGGGTCCCATTGCCAGCCTCTTCCCTGCATGAAAAAACTTCATTCTTATAAGATGTAAACCTGCACCCAGAACACATGCAAACAAAAACCCCAGTACAATTTTATCCCATCCCAGGAGCAATCCACAGGCAGCCATTAATTTCACGTCTCCCCCACCCATTGCTCTTCCTTTTGAAATTAATAAAATAAGTTCCAATACGAAACTTACTGAAAAAAAACCAACCAGGTAATAACCCCAGTTTGAAAAATCCAACCCAACATGGATCAATCCTAATATAAGAATCAGGATACTGCAGCCATTGGGAATCTCATAGCTTGTAAAGTCGATTACACTTGCTACCAAAAGTATGGAAAAAAGAAGGCAGTACAACACACTGCTTAGATTCATTCCATTCACTAAAAAAATACCTACATAAATACCTCCATTCACCCCTTCAATAATGGGATAACGGGGTGATATTTTTTCTTTGCAGACTTTGCATCTGCCCAGAAGCATCACATAGCTTACAATTGGAATTAATTCATACCACTTTAACAAATGGCCACACTGCATGCAGTGGGAGCGCGTTGTAACAACGCTCTCTCCCAAAGGCAGGCGAACCATACATACATTTAAAAAACTTCCGATTACAATTCCATATAAAAAAATGACACAATAAATTGGGATTTCTTCCGGTATCATAGTTTGGTCCTTTCCGGGCATAAAATACGGTTCTATTTATTTATTTTATCATATAATGTTTTAGCACCACCACCAAAACTTGGATAAACCATATAGTCATCTCTATTTGATGCGTTGCTCGGGACTATTGCAATATAAACCTGATTATTTACTATTTTAAAATAAAAAGTTGCATTTTTATCCTTTTTGCTCACCGGAACTGTGGTTACGTTAAAGATCTGTGTTGTTGGATCTGTTGAACTAGTCTTAACAGAATTCCAATTTACAGTTGTTCCATCCACCCAGGTTCCATTCACTTCTGCCTCTGCAAGTTTAACCCCAATCTCTGTTGCCAGTGACTCTGCGTTCTGTATATCTGTAGACTGTTTGGTTTTATCCACATGTCCCAAATATTGTGGTGCCAGTACTCCTACTAAAATCGCCATAATCGCAATCACGATAATTAATTCCACCAGGGAGAATCCCTCATTGTTTTTTTTCAGCTTTTTCATACTTTCTCTCCTTTTCATTCTTTCATTTTTACATTTACTTTATCTTAAGCCCCTTTTCCTATAAGGGATTTAATTCTTATGCTATACCTGTGTGAATCTATTTAATTGGAAATTTTATTATATGTATCAATCGATTTTGTTCCAAACTTAGGATATACTTCGTACTCAGGATCTGCCTTTGTAATTCCTTTTGGAACAATGGCAATCACTACCTGCCCTTTTTCTACCTTATAATAAAAGTTTCCTCCCTTTAATTTCTTTAAGCCCGGCACTGTATCTACTTTAATGTGTGCTTTACTGGTTGTGTTGGATTTTGAAACCACTTGATACCATTGCATCAGATCAAGTTCGTCCGGCAAAGTCCCCTCTGTCTCCAGTTCTGCCATCCTGACGCCTATCTCTTTTGCCAGCTCCTCTGCATTGTGAATATCAGTTGCCTGTTTTGTCTTTTCAACATGACCGAGGTACTGTGGTGCTAAGACTCCCACTAAGATTGCCATAATGGCAATTACAATAATTAATTCCACTAAGGAAAACCCTGCATTTTTTTTGTTAACTTTTTTCTTCTTCATATCTTTCCTCCCTTCTTCCCCTATGATTTTTTTGTTATACATTCCCAAGATTATTGTACATAGAGGTCATTGGCGCCATAATTGCCACTACTAAAATACCTACAATTGCCGCCATAACGATAATAATCATTGGTTCCAGTGCTGCCATTACTGTCTGGGTTGCAATCTCCACTTCTTCTTCATAGTAATCAGCAAGTTTCTCAAGCATCTGATCCATGGTTCCTGTTTTTTCACCAATCTCAATCATATGGTTTACCAATGGTGGAAATAACCCACAGTTCTTAATTGGCTCTGCCAGTGAAAACCCCCTGGCAACATCTTCTCTTGCTATTATAATGGCATCCTTAAACAATGCATTCTCCATGGATTTTGCTGTAATTTCCAACGCCTCCAGAAGACTTAATCCGGATAATAGCATTGTGCTTAACGTTCTTGCCATTCTAGCCGATGCCGTCTTAATCGTTAATTTTCCAAATAGTGGTAGATGTATGGCTATTTTTGCTATAATAATCCTTCCCTTATCTGTTTTACTATAGCCACGGACTCCTATTATCAAAAGCAGAATCCCAACTACTACAAAATACCAATAACTCTGCATAAATTCACTGGCGGATACAACCATTTGTGTAATAGCCGGAAGCTCTGTGTCCATCTGCTTAAATATATCGACATAATTCGGAATAACTTTAATTAGCATTACCATCATAACTGCAAATGCTGTTATTAAAAGAATCACAGGATACATTAATGCTTTTAAAATCATTCCCTTTAGCTTTGCATCTTTTTCAAATTGAATGGCTAATCTGGTAAATGCCAGATCTAAACTGCCGGATGCTTCTCCTGCTTCCACCAAGCTTGTCATAAGAGGTGGAAAAAACTTGGGATACAAATGCATGGACGCTGCCAATCCCTCACCCTTTTCAATACTCACACGAACTTCATTGATTACCTTTCCAAATGCTTTATTCTCTGTTTGTTCCACCATCATGGACAATGCCTCACGAACAGGAATTCCAGCTTGCAAAATGCTTACAAACTGCCTGCAGAAAATAGATAATTCTCTTGGTTTCACTGCCTTACCCTTAAACTGAATACTCTTACTCCAGATACTTTCGGAGCCGGTTACTTCAAGGGGTGTAAGTCCCAGTGCTTTTATTTCCAGGCATGCCTTTGCATAATCAGAGGCTTCCATTGTTCCTCTTCGTTCTTTTCCATTCTTATTTGCTGCAATATAGGTAAATCTAGCCATGTTTTCCCCCCTTAGTTACTTAAAAGCTTATGGTTCTCTTCTTCATTGCTGTAGGATCTACTGCATATTCTAAGATCGTATCCGAAGAAACCATATCCTTGCTGTATAATTCATAAAGACTGTCATCCATGGTCTGCATGCCGGATTTTTTCTCCGTCTGGATTACCGTAGACAATTGATACGTCTTCCCTTCACGAATAAGATTTCTAACTGCCGGATTACCAAGAAGAATCTCAAAGGCTGCCACCCGTCCCTTACCATCTTTGGTGGGAAGTAACTGTTGGGCAATCACACCTTCTAGGACATCTGCAAGCTGAGTCCTGATTTGACCCTGCTGGTGCGGTGGAAAGACATCAATAATTCGATCAATTGCTGCTGCTGCATTATTTGTATGGAGTGTGGAAAATACTAGATGCCCCGTCTCCGCTGCTGTAACTGCCGCCGCTATGGTTTCTAAATCACGCATCTCCCCTACCAGAATCACATCCGGATCCTGACGAAGTGCTGCCCGAAGTGCATTTGCATAAGAACGGGTATCTCTTCCAATCTCTCTCTGGCTTACAACAGAAGCTTCCCTTGTATGAACATATTCAATGGGGTCCTCTAATGTGATAATATTTTTGTGAAAAATCTTAGATATTTCATGAATCAATGCAGCAAGCGTGGTTGATTTTCCACTTCCTGTAGCACCGGTTACTAACACCAGACCTCTGCGCAGATGAATTAAATTGGTTACTACTTTGGGAAGCCCCAATTCTTTAGGCGATGGTATTCGGGATGCCAAAATTCGAAGCGCCATGGCAGGCGAATCCTGTTCCATAAAAATATTTAAACGAAGTCTTAAACCGTTTTGGGACGTCTTAGAAAAATCCAACTCTCCTGTTTCCTGAAATATATGGTACTGCTGTTCGGTTGTATATTCCTTGATTAAACAGGTGGTCTCCTCTTTTGTAAGAATTGTTTCATCCCGGGATACAATGGTTCCATGAATACGGTAGCTTACCGGATGTCCTGCAACAATATGAATATCACTTGCACCCTGCTCACCGGCCTCCATTACAAATTCATCAACTTTTAACATATGCAACCCTATCCTTCCATGTTTTCATAACAAATACGCAGCATCTCGGTAAGTGAAGTGGTTCCCTCAAGAACTAATTCCATTGCACCTTTTTTAATGGTATGCATCCCTTCGCTTAATGCCATCTGTTGTAATTCATCACTGGTTGCACCGGACACAATGCTTTGCTTTAACCCTTGTGTAACCATCATAATCTCGAATAACCCGATTCTCCCAAAATATCCGGTGTTATTGCACATAGGACAACCTTTTGATTCATAAATATAAAGTTCCTCACCTTCCTTGGTATACTCCAATAAAAGCTGTTCTTTCGGTGTTGCTAAATGGGGCTTTTTACAGTGAGGACAAAGTTTTCTTACTAATCTTTGTGCAATAATTCCTTTAATAGCATCGGATAATAAATACGTCTCTACTCCCATATCCACCAGGCGGGTAATGGTTGCCGCTGCACTATTGGTATGAAGGGTACTGAGAACCAAATGACCGGTAATAGAAGCACGCACTGCAATCTGAGCTGTTTCAATATCTCGAATCTCACCAATCATAATAACATCCGGATCCTGTCTTAAAATTGAACGCAGGGCATTTGCGAAGGTTAACTCCACCTTATTATTCACCTGAACCTGATTTACTCCATCTACATTGGCTTCTACCGGATCTTCTATGGTAATCACATTAATTCCTTCTTTGTTAATTTGACTTAATGCGGTATACAGCGTGGTGGATTTTCCACTTCCGGTAGGACCGGTAACTAAGATAATACCATTGGGATTTTTTAAAAGGAAGTCGAATTTTTCAAGTTCTTCTCCGGACAAACCCAATTCTTCTTTATTTTTTGTCAACAAACGTTTCTGTGTTAATCGCATTACACATTTTTCCCCAAATACCGTTGGTAATATGGAAGAGCGAATATCATATTCTTTTCGATCTACCATCATTGTAATTCGGCCATCCTGGGGTTTTCTTTTTTCTGAAATATCCATACCGGATATAATTTTGATTCGGGCAATAATGGCACTTAATAAATGGGCATCATAAGTGGATTTCTCATAAAGGACTCCATCAATTCGATATCGAATTCTTACCTTTTCTTCCAGCGCTTCAATATGTATATCACTGGCTCTCTGTCTGGCTGCCTGCTCAATCATGGATTTCACCAGCAATACTATAGGGGAATTATTAATGTCCTCTCCATAAATATCTTCCTCTTCCTGGGCAAATTGCTCCGCCCGTTCTTTTGTATACTGCTGTACTGCAAACATTGCTTCCGAATCCCCATAATATTTATCAATGGTTAATAAGATATCATGTGCAGTTGCAACTACAGGTTCTACCTGAAGATTGGTTATAATGGAAAAGCTGTCCATGGCTACCGTGTCCATTGGATCTGACATAGCCATTCGCACCATATTGGGGTTATTGTCTTTAAATTCAAATGGTACCATCGTATGCTTTCTTAGAAGCGTACCGTCCACCAGTGCGATAATATCTTCTTGAATCGTAACTCCATTTAATGAAATCATATCCAAAGAAAGCTGATTCGACAATGCTTTTGCAATGTCATCCTCAGCTACATATCCTTCTTCAATTAAGAATTCTCCCAAACGCTTTCCGCTTGCCTTTTGCTGTTCCAAAAGTTCATCTAAGCGTTCTTGTGTTAACAGGTGTTCCGATATCAGTATATCTCCTAGTCGTTTTTTCCGTCGCATTGCACTCATAATACTCTCCTAACACAAACTAAAATTACAAATATATAAAAAAATAAGCAGGGCGATAAGCCGGGTTATGTCGTGAATGATCATCTGTCTAGAATAACTGTTACCAGTTATCTCAAGCGACCTACCTGAAGCTGGCGGGCAACGTCAACGCTTCTGTTTGGTCTTGCTTCGAATGGGGTTTGCAGAGCCTTATCTGTTACCAGATAAGCGGTAGTCTCTTACACTGCCTTTCCACCCTTACCGGTTTCCCGGCGGTTTATTTCTGTTGCACTTTCCTGGGAGTCACCTCCACCGGACGTTATCCGGCATCCTGCCCTATGAAGCCCGGACTTTCCTCGTCTGCGGTCTTTCGACACTTGCAGCCGCGATCATTTACCCTGCTTAATTTTTATCTAATTAACTGCTACACGTTAAAGCAGCTTCCACCAATAAATTCACGAAACAGTGAATTATGGCTTACATCTTCACTTGGAACCGGAAGCACATAGTCTAATAACTTTAAGAGCCTTTTTGCTTCCCTGTATTCCGGTGCTTTTTTATCAATCTGGTATAACAGCGGTTCTGCGTAGGGTTTAATTGCAGCTAATTCATATAAAAATGCTGAATTAAACATCACATCTGCATCTTCCTGAAATGGAAAAATATTTTTTTCCTCTCCCCTACGCACGGAATTCCACATTGCTATGGTTTCCTGTGCTGTTGTATTCCTTGTTCTGGCATCTCTGACAATTCTTCTAAGTAGTCTTCCATCTGTGGTATGAAGACAATTATGTTCATCTATATTCAACTGCGTTAGTGCACTAATATAAATCTTAAATTTGCTTTCTGCCGGAAGTGTATGGGACAGCTTATCATTCAAGCCATGAATGCCTTCAATAACCAGCACATCTTCCTCCCCAAGCTGCATTTGATTCCCTCTATATTCTCTCTGACCGGTTTTAAAATTAAAAGTAGGAAGTTCCACCTTTTCTCCGCTTAAAAGTGCTTGCATATCCCGGTTAAATAATTCAACATCTAAGGCTTCCAAACACTCAAAATCAATCTCTCCATGCTCGTCTCTTGGTGTCACCCTGCGATCCAGATAGTAATCATCCAATGGAATTGGATGTGGATGCATTCCCATTGCCATAAGCTGAATGGACAAACGATGGGAAAAGGAGGTCTTTCCAGAGGAAGACGGACCTGCAATCATAACAAACTTCTTATGACGGTCTTTGGCAAGAACTTCAGCAAGCTCTCCGATTCTTCTCTCCATAAGTGCTTCCTGCACCAACATAATGTTCTGAATTTTACCCTCTGCAATCTTATCATTTAAGTCCCCAAGTGTTGCAATTCCACACATCTTCCCCCATTCAGAGGATTTCTTTAAGGTCTGGAACAGCTTACCGGATGGCTTAAATTCTGCAACTTCTCTTGTGTTTTTCCCCGAAAAAAGAAGTACAAATCCATCATCATAGGCCGCTAGGTCAAATACCGTTAAATAACCGGTGCTTGGTACCATATAACCATAGTAATAATCCACATAATTACCTATTTTATAGATATTTACAGAAGAATTCAAGCGATAACGAAATAACTTTTCTTTATCATTCATTCCTAAATCATGAAAGAGTTGAATTGCTTCTTCTGTATGTATATTCTCCTTAATAATCGGCAGATCTTGATCAACGAGACTCATCATCTCCACTTTTAATTTCAATAAGAAATCCTTGGAAATACTGGTTCCATCTGATAACTCACAATAAAACCCCTGTCCAATGGAATGAAGTACCCGTATGGAAAGGGATTCATCCACATTGTGGATTGCTCTTTGCATTAACAGCGTTACACTTCTGCGATAGGTTGTCTTCCCCGCCTCATCACCTGTTGTTATAAATTCAAGGCTGCAGTCCGCTTCAATCTTCTTCGTCAATTCGCTTAAACGATTGTTGATTAATACAAGTACAATATCATCATTGTAATCTTTTTGATATTCTTTTGCAAGTACTGAAAATGGAGTTCCCGCCGGATATTCTCTTATTTGGTCTCCAATGGTAATTTTATACATCTGCTCCATAAATGCCCTCCTCTTCATCCATGTAGTTCATGGCATCTTCATTCTGCTTTATTTTTGTTCGTAATTCTTGTATTCTTTGTTCAATATGAGATTCCGGCTGTTTTTTTTCTAAACAATCTAAAATCTCTGTCAATGTTCCTCGTTCTTTTTTTAGATAGTCCAAAAGAACCGGGTGATGATTCTTTAACAGATAACCTCCATATTGGAAAAAAAGGTCCCTGCATTCTTCCTTTTCTCCTGTAACACCGGGTACTGCCCTCAGAATATGGTAATATTTACCGTCTTCTAATACCATGTCTTCCTTACTAATTTCATAGTCATTGGCATACAAATACCTTCTTACCTGTTCCACATCTGACTGTGGCTGAAGTATGAATTCCTCTATCCAAGGTCGATGAAGCATTCCTTCTTCTATGATTTTTAGAATTAGCTTTCCTCCCATTCCTGCAATAATAATGGAAGCTGCTTCACCCGGTATTAGATTTGTAATGCCATCAGACTGTCGTACTTCTATGTATTCCTGTAACCTATGGCTGTGAATATGCTCTTTTGCCCTTTCAAGAGGTCCTTTATTAATATCCATTGCAAGTGCACGCTTACTGATCTTTTCCTCAATTAAATAAATCGGCAGGTAACCATGATCCGTGCCAATATCTGCAACGATTGTACCCTTTTTAACAAGGTCGGCTACTGCCTGCATTCGTTTTGATAATTTCATCTTTTTATTCCAAATAATCCTTTAATTTACGGCTTCTGCTTGGATGCCTTAATTTACGTAATGCTTTTGCTTCGATTTGACGAATTCTCTCTCTTGTAACATTAAATTCTTTTCCCACTTCCTCTAAGGTACGTGCTCTTCCATCATCTAAGCCAAACCGTAACCGCAATACTTTTTGTTCTCTGTCTGTAAGGGTTCCAAGTACATCTACCAGCTGTTCTTTTAGCAGGGTAAATGCTGCTGCTTCTGCCGGTACCGGCACATTTTCATCACGAATAAAATCTCCCAGATGGCTGTCTTCCTCTTCTCCTATTGGAGTTTCAAGAGATACCGGTTCCTGGGATATTTTGAGGATTTCACGCACTCGTTCCACGGGCATACCCATTTCTACTGCGATTTCTTCCGGAACAGGTTCTCTTCCCAGCTCCTGAAGCAATTGACGTGACACACGAATCAATTTATTAATGGTCTCTACCATATGAACGGGAATTCGAATTGTTCTTGCCTGATCTGCAATTGCTCTGGTAATTGCCTGACGAATCCACCAGGTAGCATAGGTACTGAATTTATACCCTTTGCGATAATCAAATTTTTCAACAGCCTTAATAAGACCAAGATTGCCTTCCTGAATTAAATCCAGAAACAACATTCCACGGCCAACATAACGTTTAGCAATACTTACAACCAGTCTAAGATTTGCTTCCGCCAATCGTTTTTTTGCTTCGGAATCGCCTACTTCCATTTTCTTTGCAAGTTCTATCTCTTCATCCGCGCTAAGAAGTGGCACTTTTCCAATTTCTTTTAGATACATACGAACCGGATCCTCAATACTAATCCCATCCGGAACTGTTAGATCTATTTTTTCTACTTCCACTTCTTCATCTTCATCAATGAGAAGCACTTCTTCATCATCATCTGGAATCCGAAGAACATCTACGTTATTCGTCTCTAAAAAATCTAAAATCCGTTCAAACTGCTCTGCCTCCAACTCCATATCACGGAAAAAATCATTAATTTCCTGATATTCCAAAACACTCTTTTTCTTTTTTCCCAAAGCCAGTAATTCCTGCAGCTTCTCATTAAATTTAATATCCTTTTCTTCCATATGTTTCATCCTTCCCAACACGCCCTTATTGTTTCCCTAATCAATAGAAATATGCATTTTTTCCAATTCCTGTAATTTACGCTTGTCCTCTACCACCTGCATAAGGGTCTGAATATCTGTTGCCTCCATTGATTTGGAATGTGCCGCTATCCCATTTGCTTTTATCCTGATAATTGTTTCTTTTAATGCTTTTTCTTTTTCCTGTTTGGTATCTATATCCTGTAATCTTGCATTAAACAGGGAAGCCACTGTCCGTTGTTCCTCTTCCTGTTCAAACAAGCTAATAATTTTTGCGGGATTAACTTCTCCCTTTTCGTACTGTTCAAATAAGATTACAGCAACCTTATGAAACAAGTCTTCTGTAAAATCTTTTGGACTAATATAATCCTTAATTACTTCAAATAACCTAATATCTTCAATCAGCCATGTCAACAATAATTTTTGTGACTGCTGCATTCCATCTTCTTTTTTCTGTTCCTTCATCCCGGACTTTAATGGTGGCTTTCTTTGAGCCGTAATTCCAATCTGGGTTCCCAGATGATTTACCAGCTTCCGAAGATTCTCCTTGTCTAAGAAAAATTCTTCTGCTGCCGCCTCTAAATAGATTTCCCTTTCCAACTCCTGTGAAAATTCCAAGAGTTTTCTGCCTATTTCAGTGCAAAATCCGGTCTTGGACTGTGGATCGCTCATATTATAATTCTTCTGAAGAACCTTCAGTTCAAAGATAAAACTGTCCTCAGCCTGATCAATTCGTTCCTGGTATGCCTCTGCACCCATATGTTTTATAAATTCATCCGGATCTTTATAGGGTGCCATATTCACTACCTTGGCACTAATTTGCGCCTCCTTTAAGATTGGAATTGCTCGAAGTGCCGCCTTCACCCCTGCTGTATCACTGTCAAAGGTTAAATATACTTCCTTTGTATAACGTTTCATTAAGTTGGCATGCCCCGCTGTAAATGCAGTTCCAAGTGAAGCTACCCCATTGTCAAATCCTGCCTGATGTAAGGCAATTACATCCATATATCCCTCACAAAGCAAAAGTCCCTGCCTTTTTGATATTCTCGCAAAATTCAGCCCGTATAAATTTCTTCCTTTATCAAACACCGGTGTCTCCGGGGAATTCAGGTACTTTGGTTCTCCCTCTCCCAGGACACGTCCTCCAAAACCAATCACATGATTCTTTACATCCATAATTGGAAACATCACTCGATTCCAGAACTTGCAATATCCCCCTCTGCGTTCTTCTATACTAAAGAGTCCGGAATCCTTTAATAAATCATCTGGTATCCCTTGCTTTTTAAAATACCGATACAGTTGATCTCCGGCTTTTTCAGAAAATCCCAATCCAAACTTTTTTAAAGTCTCCTCCGTTAAGTTTCTATTTTTAAGGTATTCTTTCGCCGGTTGTCCCTGCTTATTCCCTAATTGTACGTAAAAATACCTGGCTGCCTCTCTATTAATTGCTAAAATTCTGGTCTTTTTGTCCGCCTCTCTTTGTTCCTTCTGACTCATTTCCTGTTTTGGAAGATCTATTCCCGCCCGTTCTGCAAGGAATTCCATTGCCTCCAAAAAAGTGTAATTCTCGTATTCCATCAGGAAGGTAAATACATTTCCTCCTGCCCCGCAGCCAAAACAATAATACATTTGCTTTCCCTGTGAAACAGAAAAAGAGGGCGACTTTTCATTGTGGAAGGGGCAGAGTCCAAAATAAGTGCTGCCTTTTTTTTGCAATTTTACATAAGAAGAAATCACATCCACTATATCACTTCTTGACCGCACTTCTTCTACTAAATCATCCGAATAATATGACACACCCATTCCTCCTCTTCCATCCATTGCCGGTTCTTTTAAAAAATCTGCCAGGATCTTGGTAAAAAATATTCTTCAAACTTTGTATATGCAAATTCATCTGTCATTCCCGATATGTAATCACATACCACGCGGTCTTTTAACTCCTCACCGGATTGGTACATCTTAAGATACTTTTCCGGCAATATCTCTATATTGTCCATATAATGGCTAAATAAAAATTCCAAAAGATTCTTTGCCTTTGTTTCCTCACCTTTGGCAACCGGATTTCGATATACCGTCTTGAACATAAAGGTGCGCAGCTCCATCATTGCCTGTTCAATATCCGGTGACATTACAATTGCATTTTTATCCATACTATTACTGACAATATCATGAATTAATGTGTCCAGTCGCTGGCTGGTTGAATTACCAAGTATACACTTGATTTCAACGGGAATCTCTTCTTCCACCATAACTTTGGCACGAATCGCATCATCAATATCATGATTGATATAGGCAATCTTATCCGACAGCCTTACAATCTTTCCTTCCAGTGTATGAGGCATTAAATTTGTCTGATGATTTAAAATCCCATCCCGCACTTCCCATGTTAAATTTAATCCTTCTCCGCTTTTTTCAAGTTTTTCAACTATTCGGACACTTTGCTCGTTGTGTCTAAATCCACCGTTGCAAAGACTGTCCAGCATCATTTCGCCGGCATGTCCAAATGGGGTGTGCCCCAAATCATGTCCAAGGGCAATTGCTTCCACCAAATCTTCATTCATACGAAGTGCTTTTGCAATGGTTCTGGCATTCTGAGATACTTCCAATGTATGGGTCAATCTTGTTCGATAATGATCTCCCTGGGGATCTAAGAACACCTGCGTTTTTGATTTTAATCTGCGAAAAGACTTACAATGGAGAATTCGATCCCGGTCTCTTTGATACACCGGTCGAATATCACATGGCATTTCTTCCATATCTCTGCCTCTGGAATGTAT
Organism: Lachnospiraceae bacterium; assembly: GCA_036652735.1. Lineage (GTDB taxonomy): Bacteria > Bacillota > Clostridia > Lachnospirales > Lachnospiraceae > JAGOGN01. Next base: position 4,281 of record JAVVVI010000017.1, on the reverse strand, counting down.
ACTCAGTGAGGCATACGGACTTAAAATGTCCTGCTCCATTTGTTCGATTTTTTCCCTTATTGTCATCTTTCCAATCACCCCTCTATAATTTATATTCGGCATAAAATCCCGAATTCCTTTATTTTTGGCAAAAATATGCTAATAAATCCACTAAGGGAACCAGAAAGGGACTGAAACAATCGGTTTCACTCCCTTTCTTTGCAACATTTATAAATATTCTTTAATTTTTTCTATAATACTTTGGTAGTTTTTTGAGTGAAAATTAGGAAAGGCTTTCAAAAAGCGTTTTTCACCATGCGTAAAGGCTTTTCCACCGGTAACAGCCTTGGTAAATTCACTGGCCTTATCCCGTAACTGCTGCACCTTATTGGTAAATTTGCTGGCATTCTTTGTTGTAATAATAATATCCATTATAAATATAAAACATAAAATAATTGCAGCTACCGCCTGGACGGTAACGGACATTTTATTCAGTAGATTCAGGGTAAACGGGTAGGCAAACTTAATCAAACCCAAGTTACCAAGCCCAAATACAATCCCTCCAAATAAACACACTCTACCATTTAAATTAAATGGAATCTGGGAGTAGTCCCACCAACGGGCATGAAACAGCAATTCCATAAAATAAGAGGCTACATATTCCACAATACAGCACACCACCGCTGAGGTAAAAAAAATGGCAATTAAATTCTCCGTTTTCGAAAGGATCAGCCAGTTTAATATAATACCTGCTCCATATATTGGACAATAAGGCCCCATTAAAAATCCTCTGTTAATTAATTTATGATACTTTACCTCTGAACATAGAACAGATTCATACACCCATCCCACAAAACTGAATATAAAAAAAACTAATATAAATTGTAATACCGTCATTTATCTTCCTTCGTCTTTCTTTGTGTCTCTTCTATGCCAGCTCTTTAGGATACAATCTCTTTAATGCTGCATATTTTATCCGCAACGCATACTAATACGCCCTCAATACTATTGGGTGGAATTGGTGTTAAGGGAAACATATGACGCCGAATAATTTCCTGTTCCTTTTCACTGAGCTTAAAATCCCTGGATGCATTCTTTGCCGCTTTTTCCGGATGACGAAATCCATGCCATTGATGCCGATTTTCCTCTTTGTGCCAGTCATATAGAAAATAATCATGTAATAATGCGGCTCTTACTAATTCCCTGCGGTTCTTTTTCCCGGGAAGCATTCTCGAAAGCTTCAATGTGCAGATTGCAACTGATACACTATGTGTATAAACCGATGTGTTTCCATGTTGAATATAATTTTTTGATTCATTAAAGCGCGACTCCTGTGACACTTCCATAAGCATACTATTTAATAGTTCATTATCTAATTTTTTTAATTTTTTTCTCATATTCTTTTCTCCAAAATTAACACTACAGTTCATTATACTTTTTTTAAAAGAAATGGGCAATGCTTTCTTGTTATTTTAATTTTATTTTTTTCTTGACTTATACTCAAAAAAACGATACAATAACGTTCGTAGGTTTTACCTATTGTTTTGCAGGAGTGGCGGAATAGGCAGACGCGCAGGCTTCAGGTGCCTGTGGTAGCAATACCGTGTGGGTTCAAGTCCCATCTCCTGCATTTTTGTTGCCCTTTTATAATTTTGGTGTGATTTCTACATAACACTCCGGAATATGTTTCTTTATTTTTTCTTCTATTTCTTCCCTTAATCGCTTCATTTCTTTAATATCCAAGGTATTGTCACTGCTTGTAATATAAAGCTCTACCCATACTTTTCTTCCCGTTTGCACCATGTCATAAAATTCAATCCGATACTGGCTTTTGGCAAAGCTCTCATCCGCTGCCTGCTTAATGACAGCCACCTTCGCCTCTTTTGGTGAAAGAAGAATGATACTTTTTAGTGACTTCAATACAATTTTCAAAGTCTGTGGCAACATACAAATCGCAATTACAATTGCAACCACCGGATCCACATAATTACCAATCCAGGAATATCCAAGCTTTCCTAAAAAATATTGTGCAAAGAACGCAAAGCTCACTCCCATACAACAGTAAACATCTATCTTCCAGGAGGTAATCTCTCCATTTGCCACCTGTGAGGTCAAACCCTTCTTTAATCGAATCAACACGAACAGCAATAACATACTGCAAATTCCTGTGATAAATTCAAAAAATGCAATGAGAATAGAATCTACACTACTTCCACCATGCAGTAATATTTGAATATTTTCATATATAAGTGCGAAAATAATAATGCTTAGCATCGCCCCCTTTACCATCATAAAGACACTTTCTAATTGGGCATATCCATAAGGCATTTTTTCCGAAATTGGTGCATAAATTAATGGCAACAAAATAACAAACAGACAGGATACAATTAATTCAAACGTATCAAAGATTCCATCCATTAATATTGCCTGGGACCTAGTTGCATAACTCATGTAAAGTTCGAAAAAAACTGCTGCCAAACTTCCCAACAATGATAAATTCAGTAATAATTTTTCTCGCTTCATATTTTTATTCATTTCAAGCTCCACCTGGTATCTTTTTCAGAATTACCGTATTTTTCGAGGCTTTTTTCGCCTTGTAGAGGGAATCATCTGCTTGCTTTAAGTAACTGCTAAGATCGTCTCCCGCCACCGGGATACCATTCACTCCTCCCTGGGATATGGTTACTACTTTTGCTGCCTGTGAATATTCATTGGGCATTGCAAGTTCCATAATCGCCTGTCTTAATTGTTCCATACCTTCCAGTATAATCTCATTTGTTCTGCCCATTTTAACTATTACAAACTCATCCCCACCATAACGGGCACATACCTCTGTTTCTAAATTAGAGACCGATTTCTTGATTTCCCTGGCAATTGTTTTCAGGCAGATATCTCCTTGTAGATGACCATAGTTATCATTCACCTGTTTAAAGAAATCCACATCTATAATCTCTACAGACAATGGAATCTTTTCGCGGATTGCTTTGTCAAATACCCCGGTAGAAAACTCCGTCAGCTTATATCTGTTTGGCAAACCGGTGAGTTCATCATATTCGGACTTTTGCTTCAGCCGGTCATGTGCTTCCTGTAATTTTTTTTGTTCCTTGGACTGATCCATTACATGAATATAAGTTCTCAGGCTCTCGCTTCGAATCTGAGCCATCTCTTTATCTCTGCGAATCGTCAAATCCGCCACATGCACACAAGCTTTTTTATATTCTATCTGATTTTCTATTTTTAAACAGTAATCCATCTTTAATTTGTAGCCATCAAGCATTCCGGAAAGATTATTATTCTCCGTTGCATCATTTAAAAATATCTCCAAATAACGATATGCAGATTCTAATTTCCCCTCTTCCATTAGCAATTCAATAAAATCTGTTAATGCAGGTATACAATTCTCATAGGTATCAAACTGATCAATTTCCTCTAAATATTCCTCTGCCCTTTGTGCATCTCCCATTTTACATTCAATCATGAAATTCCAGATCAATATTGGATTATACAAATAGTGCGATTTTTTCTTCCCCTGTAAGTAAGACATTGCCTGTCTTGCAACCATTACTGCTGTTTCGCCTTCCTGCAAATTATAATGACAGCATAAGGAATTCACATAATACAAAAGAATAATCTGAATTTCTCTGCCGTTCTCTGTCTCTAGATCGATTCCCTTTACTGCCTTCTTAAAATACGTAAGTGCTTCATCCATAATATTTTCCTGTAATAAACACAATCCAATATTATTTTGTAAGATACAGCTTAAATTTCGAAATAGGAAATCAGTAAATACCTCTTTATTTTTTTGTAAATAATTTAACCCACTCCAATAACAGTCAAAGGCAGTAAGGTTATTTTCAACAGCACTATAATAAGTCCCTAAAAGATTATGTCCTGTTACAATAAAATAATCATCTTGTAATTCCTTTGCGCATTCCAGTGATTTTGTGCCATAACCTAGTAGCTCTTTACTGCTATTGATACTGCTACTCTGCCTTGCTTTTAAAACAGCAATCAGTAATTCCGCTTTTTTACTATTCGTTAATTTGAAAATATCCTGCAGCTCCTGAATTAATTCCGCCATATTTTCAGTGTCCAGCCTTGCGTATTTGTAATCCTCCGCAATTTGCTCCTCAATTTTTTCATACTCATCTATTCGCATTTCTCAAATACCTTCTTTCTAAACGGATGCTTGTACGTATTACATTTATCCTACCATTTTATTACCTTATGAGCAATCAGATATTGAGAAATTCCATATTTTTTTAAATTATTTCCAATTTACCATTGACATTAGCCATAGAA
>JAVVVI010000016.1:0-44506 GCA_036652735.1 Lachnospiraceae bacterium | reverse complement strand
GCAATACGTTTTCCAACATATTTTATCATACCTATACTCCAATCCTATTTTTTCTAAAAAACAAATTCGTGCGATTCTTCCGGAGCATTTTTTTATTACAGTGGAATCCCCCTCCTCTGTAATAAAAAGAAAAGGGCGGCGAACCGCCCTTTCACATTCCAAACTTGTAAAAATTAATAGGTTAATTTATTCCCCTGTTCTTTACAATAATTATCCCACTCTTTGTCATTCATTGTGTAAGTTAAAAATCTATATCCACCAAAACCGACAAGACTGTTCACATAAGTTGGAGAACCGGTAATCACACGCTGTGAATTTAATCCAGCTTCTGTTCTATAGTAAATTGGAACCATATGATATTCATTTAATAATGCCTTTTCCGCATTTGCAAGAATCTGATTCTTAACATCCAAATCTGAAAGTGCGTACTCACCTTCACAGAGCGCTTTATACCAATCATAATAGGTCTTGGTAATCTCTTTTCCATCCAGTGTCATCGTTACTTTTTCAGACTTTGGTTTAAATCCATATTCAAGATTGTAAGTTGGGTCCGTATAACACTGTAACATAGAATATGGATCCATATCCGCTCCACCCCAGGACGTGATTGCTAAATCTGCCACTCCTGCTGTTAGGTTATCATAATACTTTTCATCTTGAACTAAATTTACTTTGATTTTTCCATCCAGATCCGTTCCCTGTGCTGCTTCATTTAAACTATCCTGAAGGAAGTCAACAACTCGAACATAGGTATCATCAGATCCATACACATGGAAGTCAATCTCAACTTTATCGGAATCTGCTATATTTCCTTCTTTTTTGCAAGTATCATAAGCGCTTTGTAATAATTTAGATGCTGCCTTTACATCATATCCGGTAATATCATCTTCTGAAGTTGCTCCATACACCTCACAGAGCGTTTGGATTGCATAGTCTGAATTTCTATATAGTTCTCCGGTATCCGGATTGCAGATATAGGAGTAGTTCACTAAGCCAAATCCAGGGTCCGAACAAGAAGTACATTTTTCAACATATGCCTGACGGTCAATTGCAAGTGATACTGCATGACGGAAATCCTTATATGCTATGATACAATGATTGACTCCTTTTGACTCTCCTTTTTTAATGGCTTTAATGTCAGTATTAAAGGTATATTTATAAGTATAGGATTGTGGTGTGAAATAAATATAATCACTGCTTCCATATTTATCCATATCATCGCTTGCAAGTGCAATTATATCAAGTTTTCCTTGCTGGAATAAAGATAATTCTGTTGTATGCTTGCTTATAAACTGGTATTCAATACCGGTTGTCTGGAATTGATTTTTATGATTTCCATCTGAATAACCATACCATTTATCATTTTTAGCAAACGTCATTGATTTATCCGGCTGATAAGCTACCACCTTATATGGTCCATAGGATTTATAATTGTCTGCTGCTGTTCCATATGTTGTCTTTGTAATTCCACCGGTCTGTTCCTTATTTGCCTCAAACATTTCTTCATCTACAAGCCACGTAGACGACAAATTATATTGCAAATAAAAAAGAGATAATGGTTTATTTAAAACTAATGTTATAGAATAATCATCATTTTTAATTAGTCCAACTTTTTCCCAATCGACCTTTTCTATTTCTTTTTTCTCAACACAAAACTCTTTCCAGGAATCTTCTGCCGTGTCCCCAAAGTTCGTTGCAATCTGTGTTAAAATTGGTTTCATTTCTTCTTTTAACGGTGCATACATTGCTCCGTCCATCATACCCCTTAATTCCTCATATAAATCATTCCCGTCTTTGTCTTTAAAGGACTCTACCTGTGCTTCATCGTTATAATTACTTTCCATGGAAGCACCAAAGAAAAATACAGGCTGTGTCAGGGTAATCATCATCTTATCATCCGACACGTCTCTTGCTCCATCATCCTGATATACATCTTCATAGGAGACGCCGCCGCAATAATATCCATATGCATTTGATATTGATAACTGACCTTCAAAAAGTGAAGATGCACGGAAATTCTTCATATCCGGATTCAACATCTGCTGCATGGAATAGATATAAGAATCTGCATTGATTGGTGTTCCATCTTCCCAACAAGCATCTTTATTCAATGCAATCTTAAATACATATCCTTCCTTTGCATCTGCCGGAACCTGATAAGTCTCATTTCCTGCATACTCTGTTGTAACATCTTCCGGCTGTGCGGAAGCCATTTCAGGTACAATTTCATAACCATCTTTTGCTTCATTCATTACAAAATCATAAAATCCCATCTGTGTAAGGCCCATGATGTCACCTTCATTTGACATTGTCCATTCACAAGGATTCCAGGTCTTTGGAGCGGATGTTGTCATTCGATAAGTAAACTTCTCTCCCTCTGTCTGTGTCTCAGTTCCATTCTTTGTACTGCTTGTTTTCTTGTCCTTGCTGCCGCAACCTGCCAGCATCCCAACTACCATTACGGACACCAGAACAAGAGCCAAAATCTTTTTCATACTTTTTTTCATTTCTTTCTCCTTTTTTAATTATTTGTAACATCACATTAATAATACTACTTTATTTTTAAAAGTCAATGCATTTTTGCTTTAATCTGATAGCACAATTTTGGGCATAAAAAAAAGTTGCGGCAGAATGATTCTTTCCTGCCACAACCCCTTTTTTAGTTTTCGTTTACTGTATTCTTTTGAATCGTAAGTGCAAGTTCCATTAGCTGCTTTTCTTCCACAACATTTGGTGCATCTGTTAATAAACAGGATGCATCCTTCACTTTTGGAAAGGCAATTACTTCACGTATATTGTCTGTTTGAGCCATAAGCATAATCATACGGTCCAATCCATAAGCCAGACCTGCATGAGGTGGTACACCATATTTAAATGCATTCAGTAGGAAGCCAAACCGGTCATAGGCATCTTCTTTGGTAAATCCCAGTACCTCAAACATTTTTTCCTGAATGTCATTTTGAGAAATACGAACACTTCCTCCACCAATTTCATTACCATTTAATACAATATCATAGGCTTTTGCTCTGACTTTTCCCGGGTCTGTATTAAGCAATTCCAAATCTTCTTCCATTGGCATTGTAAATGGATGATGCATTGCTGTGTAACGTCCCTGTTCTTCACTCCATTCCAGTAATGGGAATTCCGTAACCCAAAGAAAACGGAAGTCTCCCTTGTCCAATAATCCCATATTTTTTCCAATTTCCAGACGCAATGCTCCCAGCACATCCCACACAATTTTAGTTTGGTCTGCTGCAAACAAAAGCAGATCTCCCGGTTTTCCATTCATTTTTGTTACAAGTGCTGTTACTTCTTCTTCCTTCATAAACTTTGTAAACGAAGATTTATAGGTACCATCTTCCTGTATGGACAAATAAGCCAGCCCCTTTGCCCCATATCCTTTGGCAAATTCCACCAAAGCATCAATTTTCTTTCTTGGCATGGTTCCCTGTCCAGCTGCAGTAATTCCCCGCACACTTCCACCGGCCGCTAAGGCTGTTGTGAACACTCCAAACTCACACCCCCGCACTGTGTCGGATACATCCACAAGCTCCATTCCAAATCGAACATCCGGTTTATCAGAACCAAATCGGTTCATTGCATCAATCCAGGTCATACGTGGAAGTGGCAAGTCCACCTTTACACCAAGAATCTCCTGAAATACTTTCGCTAATAATCTTTCATTCACTGCAATTACATCATCCACATCTACAAAAGAGAGTTCCATATCAATCTGCGTAAACTCCGGCTGACGGTCTGCACGTAAGTCCTCATCACGGAAACATTTTACAATTTGAAAATAGCGGTCATATCCTGAACACATTAAAAGCTGTTTAAACAATTGTGGGGACTGTGGCAATGCATAGAACGTACCGGGATGTACGCGGCTTGGAACCAGGTAATCCCTTGCTCCTTCCGGCGTTGATTTTGTAAGCATTGGCGTCTCTATTTCAAGGAATCCTTCCTCTGAAAGAAACTCACGGACTAACGTTGCTACTCTGCTGCGAAGTATAATATTTCTTTGTAAATCCGGACGTCTTAAATCTAAGTATCGATATTTTAAACGAAGTTCTTCCTTCGTCTGACTATTCTCTTCAATTGGGAAAGGTGGTGTATCCGCTTCAGATAATACACGAAGCTCCAATGCAGTAATTTCAATATCACCGGTTGCCAGATTTTCATTCACAGCAGCACTTCGTTTCTGAACTTTGCCCACAATGGCAATTACATATTCGCTGCGCAGATCCCCTGCCTTGTAAAATCCTTCTTGTCCTACATTTTCTTCATCAAATACAATTTGCAAAAGACCGGAGCGATCCCTTAAATCTACAAAAATAAGACTTCCTAGATTTCTCCTCTTCTGTACCCAACCCATGACCGTTACCGTCTCTCCTATTATCTGATTGGTTACTTCTGTACATCTGTGGGTTCGCTTCAAACCCTTCATTGTCTCTGCCATTTTCTTTCCTCCACTTATTTAATTAAAAAATTCCTGAATTTCCTCATAACCCTCTTTTTGAAGCAGATCCTTTTGAAATTTTTTATTTTTATTCATTCGTGTTACCAGAACTTGGTTGCCTGCTTTTCTAAGTTCTGCCGCTTCCTTCATTACCTCAACCATTTTTGAACCGGAGCATCCTTTTTCAATTAAGAACGCACATTGCTTTTGCTTTGTTGGAATCTGAAATCCACTCTCCATTAATAAGAGAATAATTCGTTCAAATCCAATGGAGAACCCACATGCCGGAAGATCTGTTCCTGTAAAATTACCAATCATTCTGTCATATCTTCCACCACCACCGCAGCTGCCGCCAAATTCCGGCATTGTAATCTCAAATATAGTACCTGTGTAATAAGACATTCCTCTTACCAGCGTCGGATCAAAGCACAGTTCAAATTGGGCTGTCTTTGCTTCTTCCACACAATCCATGATTTCCCTCATATTCCTGACAATATCTTCCGGCAAATAGTCCAAAAGTGTTTGTGCAAGATAAGTAATTCCATCTGTTGTATCCAAAAGCCCAGTAAAAAGTCCTCTGTATTTATTCACCGCTTCCTGGCTGAATCCATGTTGCAGAAGTTCGTCCATGACACCATCTAATCCAATTTTGTCCATTTTATCCAGAATAATAAATACATCATCAAAGCTTTCCTGTGGGAATCCACTATAAGCTGCCATTGCTTTTAGAATCTTCCTTTCGTTAATGCGAATCTGAAAATCATGAAAACCAAGTGCTCCCAGCGTTGTAGTTGTTGCAAGTATGAGTTCGATTTCTGCCAAATTAGATGCGTCTCCCAGAATGTCAATATCACATTGCATAAACTGGCGGTATCTTCCTCTCTGGGGACGGTCCGCCCTCCATACATTTCCCATTTGCAATGCTTTAAATGGAACCGGCAGATCATTTGCATGGTTGGAATAGAACCTGGCTAAAGGAACCGTTAAATCATAACGCAGCCCCTGGTCCACCAAGTCTCCTTCTGTCTCTGCTGTCTCTAATTTCAGCTTATCCCCTCTTTTTAGAACCTTGAAGATTAATTTCTCATTTTCTCCACCCTGCTTATTACTTAGGTTGCCAATATCCTCCATACAAGGTGTCTCAATTGGTGTAAATCCATAACTGCGATACGTATCCCGAATTACAGTTTGCACATAATCCCGAATCTGCATCTCCTGTGGAAGAATATCTCTCATTCCCGTTACCGGTTTTTTCTTTAATGCCATTTCCATCCTCCTATAAACAAACGCCCGCTTCCACGAGAGCTTTATATTTTTTCTCAATCATTTCATCTATACGTGTTAAATAAAGTTCCACATCCTTCACATTTTCCACACGTTTTACCACTTCCCCGGATTGATACACGATTTTTGTACTTGCCGCTGCTCCCATTGCTAATATCGTCTGGCGTTCCTCCATAATTAAGACATTGTATAGTCCTGCTTTTCCCGGTGTTGCATATCCCACATTTTCCATATTTCCGGTCATATTTTTTTGTCGATATAAATAATAGGGACTCATGCCCATCTGCTGTGCATAATCCTGCGTCATATTCATAATTGCAGCAGAGTTTTCACTTTTTAGATTCACATATTCCTCTTTAAACATCTGTAGCTTTGCTGCACGCTTAATAGCTAGGGAATGAACCGTTAAATTATCCGGTGCAAGTCTCTTTAAAGCCTCCAGGGTATCCCTCACATCTTGTTCATCCTCATTGGGAAGTCCCACAATTATATCCATATTAATTGTGTCAAATCCCAATTCCCGCGCCAGATAAAAGGCTTCTTCTGTCTGTTCTACCGTATGCCATCTTCCAATAATATCCAGTGTTTTTTGCTTCATGGTCTGGGGATTAATGGATATTCTTCCAATTTCTTCCTGTTTTAATACCCGGAGTTTTTCTCTTGTGATACTATCCGGTCTTCCTGCCTCTATGGTAAATTCTTTCAGATTTGTCAAATCAAAGGACGTTTTTAATTTATAAATAAGACGTTGTAACTGCTCCGGTGAAAGAGTGGTTGGTGTTCCTCCACCAATATAGATGGTATTTAAGCGTTTATGTGACATCTTTTCTTTGAAAAAATCAATCTCCTTTTCCAACGCAGTTAAATATTCTCCCATACGCTTCTCCCACCGTCCCAGTGGATTGGATGGAAAGGAGCAATACAAACAGGTACTTGGACAAAAAGGAATTCCAATATAAATACTGTATCCATCCTCATAGTCTGTCTGCTCTAATAACTGTTTTTCCCGTTTTGCAATTTCCATGCTGAGTTTGATCTTATCTTCCGATGCATAGTAACACTCCCGCATCATCTGGGCAGTTTCTTCTTCCGAAGCTCCTTGCAGCAATTCATTTAATACAATTTTTGTAGGGCGAATTCCCGATAAGGTTCCCCAGGGAAGTGTGTGTGCTGTCTTCTCTTTCATCATTTGATAAAGAAGACGCTTCAGACGATTTTTCACTTCTTTACGCTCACATTGATCTATTTTCACTTCCTGCTGCCATGTCTCTTCTTCTGACAAAACCGCTATTGTTATTTTGTCTTCTTCATATTCTACATTAAGATGGAGCACCGTTCCCTCTTCACGTTCCTTTTCCACGCAAAATTTTACTTCTTCCTTTGGGAAAAATTCCCGTAAAAGGGAATGGATATCATATTCAAACTGAGACTCGTTCATAGACACTGTTATCATGTTTGTCTCCCTTTAACCCAAAAAAGGATTATATTGTCGTTCATGGCCAATGGTGGTTGCACCCATATGTCCCGGATATACAATCACTTCATCGGGAAGATTCAACAGTTTTTCTTGAATCGATCGAACCAAAGCGGACATACTTCCTCCCGGAAAATCACTTCTTCCCACCGAGTCCGCAAACAAGGTATCACCCGAGAAAAGAACCTTCTCTTTTTCAAAATAAAAGCAGGCCCCACCCGGCGTATGTCCCGGTGTAGACAGCATTTGTATGGAAAATCCGGCTAATTCAAAGCGCTCTCCATCCTTTAAAAACACATCTGCGGTATAACTTCTTGGACCAGTTCCCATTCCTGACATGTTCATTTTAGAATCTTTCAGCGTATCCTTTTCTGCCTCATTGGCATACATTTTAATCTGATAGTTCTCTCTGACTGCATCCGCTGCTGTAATATGGTCAAAATGGCCATGCGTCAGGAGAATCCCAACTGGTTTTCCCCCAAACTGCTCCACCATCGTTTTAATATCTTCTTCCCAGTCCGCAGGATCCACAATAATAATCTCTTTCGTATCCTCGTTCATTAATACATAACAGTTGGTTCCAACTTTTCCTAATACCTTTGTGTCTATTTTCATAAATATTCTCCGTCTTCTCCACTCTTCTTTTATTCCTGCTACCCTCTGGTTCGTTCTATATCAATAACTCCTTCTACCAGTTTTACTTTATCAATCAGACTTCCAAGTTCTTCCTTTCCTCTGATTTGAAAAGAAATAGAGGTACTGACTACGCCCTGCTTGCTGGTAGTGCTGTGCACACTGGTAATATCAATACTTCGTTCGGTAAATACCCGTGATATATCCACCAGCATACCCCGACGGTTCCTGGAATATATTATAATCTCTGCCTGATACAGTCCACCACTTCCATCTTCTGTAGTCTGCCACTCTGCATCAATTAAACGCTCTCTTTCCAGATCGGAGACATTCAGGATATTAATACAGTCTGTTCTATGAATGGATACACCCCTTCCCCGGGTAACATATCCAATGATTTCGTCTCCCGGAACCGGACTGCAGCATTTTGAAAAACGAACCGCCACATCATGTATTCCCTTTACGGTAATTCCATTTTTTGAATTCTTAATAAACGGCTCATTTTTATTGTTTGTATTTAATTCCAGAACATCTTCATCTGTAATCTTCGCCTCATGATCCTTCAAATAGGCATTCAGCATCTTGTTAATAACCTGGCCTTCTTTTAATCCACCATGTCCAATACTGGCAATTAACGAATCCCAATCTTTAAATCCATACTTGTTCAATACCTTGATCTGATATTCCGGTTTATTAATATCGGAAAAAATAATGCTTTTTGCCTTACAATAAGCACTAATCATCTCTTTTCCTCTTACAATATTTTCATCCTTAAGTTCCGTCTTAAACCATTGGTTGATCTTGTTCTTGGCCTGCGTGCTTTTTACCACCTTCAACCAGTCTCTGCTTGGTCCCTTGGTATTCTGGGACATTAAAATCTCCACCCGGTCTCCATTCTTAATTACATAATCAATGGGCACAAGCTTATTGTTTATTTTCGCACCAATCATTCGATTGCCTACTGCTGAATGTATACTGTAGGCAAAATCAATTGGTGTCGAACCATTGGGAAGATTCTTCACATCTCCTGAGGGTGTAAAACAAAATACTGTATCTGAGAATAAATCCAAATCACTTTTCAAAAGACTCATAAACTCTTTGTTATCCGACATATCCTTTTGCCATTCCAGAATCTGTCTTAACCAGCTTAATTTTTCTTCCTCCTGGTGCTGCACATTTCCTCCATTTGCTGTTTCTTTGTATTTCCAATGTGCTGCAATTCCATATTCAGCCACCCGATGCATCTCATACGTACGAATCTGAACTTCAAATGGCTGACCGGATGTACCAATCAAGGTTGTATGAAGTGACTGATATCGATTGGGTTTTGGCATTGCAATATAGTCTTTAAACCTTCCGGGAATCGGCTTATACATCTCATGAATCACACCTAATGCTGCATAACAATCCTTCACTGTCTCCACAACAATACGAATGGCAAATAAATCGTAAATCTGATCAATGGTTTTATCCTGATTTACCATTTTTTTATAAATACTAAAGAAATGTTTTACTCTTCCATCTACTTCCGCCTGAATTCCGGCCTCTGCTATGTGGGTGCTGACCTCGTCTGCCAGTCCCTGCACATACTCTTCCCTGACACTTTTCCTTAATACAATTTTACCAACTAAATCGTAATAAATCTCAGGTTCCAGATATTTTAATGATAAATCATCCAATTCAATCTTAATCTTGGAAATTCCAAGGCGCTGGGCAATTGGTGCATAGATGTCCATGGTTTCTCTTGCAATTTCCTTCTGTTTCTCCGGACGCATATATTTTAGCGTACGCATATTATGCAGTCGGTCTGCCAGTTTTATAATAATCACCCGAATGTCTTTTGCCATTGCCAAAAACATTTTTCGGAGATTTTCTGCCTGTACCTCTATCTTATCTGCATCATATGACAGCATTCCTAATTTTGTTACTCCATCTACTAAAAGTGCAACATCCTCCCCAAACTCCTGCTGAATTTCTTCCTTGGTAAGTATAGTATCTTCCACCACATCATGAAGAAGACCCGCGGCAATTGTCTCTTTATCCATCTCCAAATCTGCTAAAATCGTTGCTACACATAAGGGATGTATAATATACGGTTCACCTGACTTACGAACCTGGGATTTATGTGCTTCACTGGCTATCTGATACGCCTTCTCAATAAGGGAGATATCAGCGGAAGGATGGTATTTTTGAACTCTTTTAATAAGTTCCTCATGAAGTGTATCCGGACTGACAAAATCTTTGGTTTTAAACACACTGTCTGCGCTATTTGCAACTTTCGTCTCAATATCCAGTACATTTAACTGATTGTCTTCCATACGCTCACCCACCTTTCTGACCTCTCTATTTTTATTTATATGTACAAAGTAAAATTATAACAAAAATTGACGCTAATTGCAATATCTCTGTAGGTTCTTTCCACCTCTTTCTGCCTCTTCTTTCCAGGAAAACCCAAGTTTTCTTGAAAGATTTATAGATGGAAGGTTATTTTCATCTATAAAGCAGTTCAGTTTCACCCCCGGCTGCCACTTTTTTGCATAGTCCAGCACTCCCAGACATACTTCTTCTCCGATTCCCTGTCCCTGAACTTCTTTGGCAATTACATACCCAAGTTCCAGCTGATACTCCCCATTATAATCTATGGGTGTAAGTCCTGCCCGTCCAATCAGTTTTCCACTTTTTTGATCAATCACAACCCAAAGGCCCAGCTCATAAAATTCATAGACACAACGTATATACTCTTTCGTATAGGCAATTTCCTCCTCCATGGAAGGAAACAATGGTTCCATATAGTCCGTAATACCTTCCCCTTCATAAAGCCGGTATACCTCCTGCACATCCTCCACCGTCTGCTCCCTTAAGTATGTTCTTGCCGTAGTTAAAATCTCCCAGGGAATTCCATGCGCTCTTTGGTATTGTCGAATGCAGAATTGCAAATCAATGTCATCGAATCCCTCTACAATAAGCCGTGCTCTGCTTAAATCTTCCCTTCCCTTACCGGGAAATCCCAGTACTGCAAGGTTCTGTTCCAAGGCGTATTCCAATGTTTTTTTATGCTCCGCAATAAAAAGAAGATTCTCTTCCCGGTAAGATCCTTGTTTGTACCTCTCCCAGTCGATTACCTCCACCTGCCCTTCCAGTCGTTCCACAAGAATGGCATATTCCTTTGAAAATTCTTCAATTACCACTGCTTCTAATCTCATTTTTTACCAATCCCCCTAATTCCCCTTTACATCTTCACCTAATTTCGATAGAATATAAGAAATAGAAGAAATGAAAGAAGGTATTTTATTATGCAGAATCCAATTATAACAATCACAATGAAAACCGGAGAAATTATGAAGGCCGAATTATATCCCGAGATTGCTCCTATCACTGTAAATAATTTTATCAGTCTGGTAGAAAAAAAGTTCTATGATGGTCTGATTTTCCACCGTGTCATTCCAGGATTCATGATTCAGGGTGGCTGCCCAGACGGAACCGGAATGGGAGGCCCTGGCTACACCATTAAGGGAGAGTTTGCTGTTAATAATGTGAAGAATCCGCTAAAACACACCGCCGGTGTTCTTTCCATGGCCCGTTCTGCAGATTTCAATTCTGCCGGTTCCCAGTTTTTCATTATGCATGAAGAATCTCCTCATCTTGATGGGAGCTATGCTGGTTTTGGAAAGCTAATAGAAGGTCAGGATGTTGTGGATGCAATTGCCAACACCAAACGTAACTTTTCCGATAAACCGGTAACACCACAAATCATTGAGACCATCACCGTTGATACCTTTGGTGTGGATTATCCGGAACCTGAAAAATAAACTGTTGTCTAATCTTCAAAAGAGGAAAAAAGGGGACATCCCTTTTTTCCTCTTTTTATTTGTTCTTTTATCGATTAATTTACAATATTGGCCAGCACACCATAAGACAAAAATACCATGATAACTGCTGCAATACAGATTCCCAATAGCTCCGCCAAAATTGACTTTTTAAATTCGATTCCCAGTAATGCCGCTATTAGTGAACCGGTCCAGGCTCCTGTTCCCGGCAGTGGAATTCCCACAAATAATACCAGTCCCCAAAATTCCCATCGGGCAATTTTATCACTTTTTCCCATAGCCTTTGCTTCCAGCCATTCCACCATTGGACGAAACAAAGAAAATCTCTTCATCCACTGAAATATCTTTTTAATGAACAAAAGAATAAAGGGAATTGGCAGGATATTGCCTATTATGCAAATTGGTACTGCTGCCATTAGAGGCACCTTTAGCAGGGATGCTGCCAAAAGACCTCCTCTTAACTCTAAAATAGGCAGAAGGGAAATGATAAAAACTGCCATTTCCTCTGATAAATAAGGTGCAAGATGCACCGTAAACCATGTAACTATACTCTCCAATCCAGACTCCTTTTCTTACTCATTAGCAAAGTCCGTAATCCTTTGCCAGTTTTTCAAATTGTGGCAGAGAACGCTGGATCTTATCCAGTGATACGCAATAAGTTAAGCGCACATACCCCGGACAGGAAAATGAAGTTCCATTCACAATCATGATATTATATTTTTTCGCCTTTTCACAGAACGCAATTTCATCTGCCTCCGGTGATTTTAAGAAGATATAAAAAGCTCCTTCCGGTTTTGCACATTCAAATCCTAATCGAATCAATCCTTCATATAAGGTTCTTCTA
Source organism: Lachnospiraceae bacterium (assembly GCA_036652735.1). GTDB lineage: Bacteria > Bacillota > Clostridia > Lachnospirales > Lachnospiraceae > JAGOGN01. The sequence goes on along the minus strand of JAVVVI010000016.1, from coordinate 31,985 downwards.
TTTTTATCATAATATTCAATATCTGTTTTTTCATTCAAACATTCTTTCACTGCCTTCTGAATCAATGAAGGTGCATTAATAAATCCCAGAATTCTTGTAGATGTCTGCAATGCGCGTTTTACCATTGCTGCATCTGCCATTTCATTGGATATTGCAACATAACCGATTCGCTCTCCCGGTAAAGACAGTGATTTGCTGAATGAATAGCAGACAAATGTATTCTCATAATAATTTGTTAAAAAATGATGCACTGCTCCATCATATAATAATTCTCGATATGGCTCATCGGAAATCAAATAAATTTCTTTGTTGAATTCCTTCTGTTTTTTTGAAAGAATCTCAGCAAGTTTCTGAATCTTTTCTTCTGAGTATACAACACCGGATGGATTGTTTGGTGTATTCACAATAACTGCCTTGGTCTTTTCAGTTATTTTCTTCTCAAAGTCCTCTAAATTTGGCTGGAAAGACGTGGTGTCTGCCGCTACCTCTACCTTTGTTCCATAAAAATTCCCAATATAGTGGGTATATTCACTGAAAAAAGGAGCAAATACAATCACTTCATCTCCCGGATCCAGTAGTACTTTCAACACCGTATTTAAGGCTCCTCCTGCCCCCACTGACATAGTAATATTGCTAAAATCGAACTGTGTCTTAAATCGTTCGTTTAAATTCTCTGCAACTGCCTGACGAACATCGGGATATCCGCTGTTATCCATGTATCCATGAACCTGAATTGAATCTTCATGATCTACAATATTCTTTACAGCCTCATTGAATTTTGCCGGTGCCGGTGTTGCCGGATTACCAAGGCTGAAGTCGAATACATTTTCCTCTCCAATCACCTTTGCAAGTTCCTGGCCATCTGCAAATGCTTTACGAATTGCTGAACTGTTGGATAAATCTTTTGTAATTTGTTTTGATAACATAATTGCGCCTGCTTTCTCTACTTTTTATTTTTTTGGTTTACTTTCTGTCCCTTTTTGCTGATATACAATCACAGGATCTCCCTTAGAGATCACAGAGAATAACTTTTTTGCAATTGGCGGCGGAAGATTAATGCAGCCATGAGAACCTGCTGACTGATATAAATCCCCACCAAATTCAGTGCGCCAGCTGGCATCATGCATTCCAATATTGCCATTAAATGGCATCCAATACTGCACCGGTGTCTCATAATTTTCTCCCCGGAGCGTTGCTTCCTGTTCCTTATAGGTAATACTGTATGCTCCGGAAGGGGTTCCATTATTAAGACTTGGATTCCCCGACACAAAGTCGGATTCTAATATCAGCCTGCCTTTTTTGTAAAAGAACAAATGTTGTGCGGTGATATTGATTTCTACGTATGTAGTTCCATAATCATTACCATCATGGCTTGCGGCTGTTTGTAGGTATTCTGCTTCCCTGGTTACTTTTTCACCTTTTTTAATATTCGCTTCCAAAGCTTCCAGTTCTGCCCCCTGATTCATCCACCATCCATAATCACCATTTGTTATGGTAATTGTCTTATCATAACTGGTTCGAAAGGTTTTATCCCTGAAAATTGTGTTGTATTTGGATGACAGACTCTGTACATAGGTCAACATTCGTTCTCTGTTTAAATGGACCTTGAACTTACTGTCCACATCCAAAAATCCGCTGATAACCGCTCCATCTGCCACTTCCTGATTATTGCCAAAATCATAGGTAATCTCTGCCCCGGTGTATTCATTCATTTTTTTCACCGCATTCTGAATGCGTTTGGTCTCACTGGTGTACTTAGGCGCCACATAACAATTCTCTTTTTCTAAAGAAACCCTGTCCTTTAAATTCATAATTGCATCATCCAGGACCTGAACTAAAACTGCCTCCTTAACTTTGGTTCCCAGTACTTCAGGTATAATCTCATATCCGTTCTTATAGTCCGAAATGCTGGCATTCTCAGGTTCAATAACCCTGCTGGCATCCATGCATTTTAACTGTTTGATTGCTGTTTTTAATTGAGACTTATTGTAAGATAATACGGTTTCCAGTTCATACACATCTTTATGAAAAAGATGAAAAAACCATGCAAATCCATTCTGCTGATTGATTTTTTCTTGTATCTCTGTTCCAAACAAGGGAACCAGCGTAATCTCGTTGCTGTGAATGACCTCTTTTTTATCTCCCCGTTCCACTAATTCTAATGTATAATGTCCAATCTCATCCTGTATACTTTCTTCAATTCCCTTGGCAGTTTTAAAGGACGCATTTACTCCATTTAAAACTGTATCTGGAAAAAAATGACTGAAAAAAAATACTGAAATGCCGCAATAGATTCCAATCACTGCGGTTAAACTAATACCCAATGTCAATAAAACTTTCTTTCCCGTCGTTCTCATTTCCGACAACCTTTCTGTAAGTAACATGTTCGCCTACAATACCATTATAAAGTGCTCCGTCTCTTTGTCAACCAAAAGAAAGAAAATAGTTTAAAAAATCCATGCCAATATATGGTTTTTTTAAAATCGGCATTGTCCCGTAATCAAAGCTATGCTATAATTAATTGTAATATATTAATCCAAGATATTTAAAGGATTCAGGTGAAGATATGAGAGATAATTTAAAGTCTTTTTTTCAAAAATATAAACATGGTCTGCTCTTTCTTTATATACTTTTGTATATGCCATGGTTTGCTTACCTTGAGAAAACCGTAACCACTGATTTTCATGTAGTGCATATGGTATTAGATGATTACATTCCCTTTATTGAATATTTTATTGTGCCATACTTATTCTGGTTTTTTTATATCAGTATTGGTGTCATTTACTTTTTCCTGCATAATGTGCAGGGGTTTTATAAGTTGTGTATTTTTTTATTTACAGGCATGACCATCTTTCTTATTATATCCACACTTTATCCCAACGGCGCTTATTTACGTCCTGTAACTTTTGAACGGGATAATATTTTTGTGGATGCTGTAAAGCTACTATATGCCAGCGATACAAATACCAATCTCTTCCCTAGCATTCATGTATACAACACAATTGGAATACATCTTGCAATTACCCACTGTGACGAGTTGAAGAATCGTCACATTCTGGTCAATGCTTCCAGAATAATTATGGTACTGATTATTATGTCTACCATGTTCCTGAAGCAGCATTCTGTCTTTGATGTAATAACAGCCCTTGGTCTTAGCGGAATCATGGCACTTGTTCTTTATATACCGGATCTGGTAAAAGGAAAACGAACGGACTGGAATACGTATTTCTAATTATTACTCCTGATTTTGCTGCATTTTAGCCTCTACAATTGCTTCATTCAGGGATAGCATTTTATCATCCATCATGGACACAATTCCAGCACATTCCCGAAGCTCACGGCTAATATATTCCGGTGCATTTCCTTCGAATTTATAGTAGATTTTGTGCTCCAGACTTGCCCAGAAATCCATGGCTATGGTACGAATCTGAATCTCCACTTTTGTCTCTATCACGCGGTCAGATAAAAAAATCGGAACGGTTACAATCATGTGAAAACTCTTGTAACCGCTTTCTTTTGGATTTTTCATATAATCTTTGATGGATACAACCGTTAAATCATTCTGCTTTCCAATCATTTCCGCCAAACGATAGATATCGGTTGTAAAAGAACAGACAATCCGAAGTCCTGCCACATCTTCCACATGATTAATTGTATTCTCAATGGAATTTGCATATCCTTTTCGCTTTAATTTTTGTTCTATGCTCTCACTTGATTTCACTCTGGATTTTATATATTCAATTGGGTTATAGTTGTGTACATGCTGAAATTCATCGTTGAGAATCTCTAACTTTGTCCCCACTTTTTTTAATGCTGAATTATAAAGCAGCCGGGCGGTTTTCCAACTATCTGCATCATCTTTAATCATCTCTAACATATCCATTAACTCGTAGAACCTCCTAATCTTCCTGAATAATATGAACTTCCAGATATTCAAATTCTATTGGTTCAATAAAACTATCCTGACGAAATCTGGTTTTTCCAACTCGATTAAACTCACTGATATTAGAATCCAGCCAAATTGGTTTCTCCAGGTCAAATTCATAACAGATTTTTTCCAATCCATTAAAAATCTTATGTGTTCTTGTCTCTTCACTCTCTTCACAATATAAATAATCTTTTACGAGATGATTCTCGTGGATTATCTTTCCCCATAATCGAAACATCGCTTACCTATCCTTATTCTTTCTCTGTCGTTTTGCTTCATACATCAGGAGGGATGCAGCGATTGCGGCATTTAAGGATTCCACCCGGCCCTCCATTGGTATTTTAATCAAAACATCTGCCTGCTCTACAATCTCTTCCCCAAGTCCATTTCCCTCATTTCCAATTAAAAATCCGGTTCCATGAGACAAATCCACTTCGTCGTAATTGCAAGTTCCATTTAAATGTGCTGCGAATATTGTAATTTTACGTTCCTTTAATTGACCAATAACATCTTCCAAATTACCGGTAATCAAATGTGGTACACGATAAATAGAGCCCATGGTTGCCCGAATGGTCTTTGGATTATAAGGGTCTACCGTTGTCTGATTCATTATGACTCCGGTAATTCCAGCGCCCTCTCCTGTACGAATCATCGTTCCCAGATTACCTGGGTCCTGTATTTCATCCAAAATCAGAATACATCCGGATCCATTATCGAAAAACATATCTGAAAGTGTATACTCCTTTTGTTTTACAACTGTAAGAATTCCCTGGGGCGTTAAGGTATCACAGGCAGTAAGGAAAACCCGGTCAGATACCACTTCATAATTCTGATGCATCAGGTAGTTTTTATTTTCTTCTTTCTGGATAAATGTATCTGAAACATACACGCCTTCAATTCGTTCACTGGGTGCTTCAAGGAACATTTTCAATCCCTCTGCCACAAATACGCCCTGCTGTTTCCTTGCTTTTGCCTTATGGTTCAGTAGCATTAAGTTCTTCATCTGTTTATTGTCTGTGCTTGTAATCATAGTCTCTCCTATATCGCAAAGGAACGATAAATATCAAACTGATATTCCGAAATATGTTTTTCCATCTTTAATGCCTCGTCAATATCATAATCTGTAAAATTTCCTTTATGATGGCTTACCACCCGGTTACTTTTTCCTTCACAAAGTAAGTCCACTGCATAAGCCCCCATTGTAGACGCATACACCCTGTCTTTACAGCTTGGACTTCCCCCTCGCTGCATATGACCTAAGATGGTTGCTCTCGTCTCCATTCCGGTAGCCGCTTCAATTCGCTTTGCCATGCTGACAGAATGACCAATTCCTTCTGCATTAATAATAATATGATGTTTTTTCCCTTTTCTACGGTTCTCTACAATATGGTTTACCAGTTCCTGTTCATCATAGTTATATTTTTCAGGTAGCAGAATATCTTCCGCACCATTGGCAATTCCACACCACATGGCAATGTAACCGGAATTCCTCCCCATAACCTCTATAATACTGCAGCGTTCATGAGAAGTTGAGGTATCTCTTACTTTATCAATCGCCTGCATTGCTGTATTAACAGCCGTATCAAATCCTATTGTATAATCGGTACATGCAATATCCAAATCAATGGTTGCAGGAATACAGATTGTATTAATGCCATGGGCAGCCATTTTCTGTGCTCCTCGAAAGGAACCATCTCCACCAATTACAATAATGCCATCAATTTCCTGTTGTCTGCAAATTTCTGCTGCTTTTTCCTGTCCTTCTTCTGTTGTAAATTCCAGGCAGCGGGCCGTCTGGAGAATCGTACCACCTCTTTGAATAATATCTGAGACTTTCCTTGGTTCCATTTCTTCGATTTCTTCCTGAAGCAAACCTGCATATCCTCTTTTAATTCCAACTACGGTTCTTCCTTTTGCAATTGTCCGGCGTACCACTGCTCGGATTGCTGCATTCATACCCGGGGCATCACCACCACTTGTAAGAACTCCGATTGTATTTATTTCCTTTGTCATCTCTGGCACCTCCGCTGCTTCTATTTTGTTCTTATTCTACCCTCTTTGATAAGGCTTTGCAATGCTCTTTTCAACCACTTTCACATTTTCCTGTCCGCAAAAACCATAGAGTTTCTCCTTCGTCTCCGTGTCAAAGGCAATACACCTGTTTTTTGGAAGCCGTTTCACTGATTTTTCCTTAGACAAATAAATCACCACTTCATCTTTGCCATCTGACTTACTTAATAGTTCATACAACTCCTGTTCCACCGGCAGGTAGGCCTCTTTATCCGGATACTGAATCCAGATTTCCTTCTTTGTATCATCAAAAGAGAAGGCTCGTTCGCAAATCAGCTTTCCGTCTTTCTCTTCCTCTATCGTAATTCTTCCTTGTATAAACACTTTGGCATCTTCTAAAAAGAGCTGCTGATATTTCTCATAATCTCTTGGAAATACAATGACTTCTACGGTTCCTACCAGATCTTCTACCGTTAAAAATGCCATTGCCTGATTGTTTTTTGTATATTTCACGGTGCGTCCTACAATCATTCCACCAATGATTGCTTTCTGTCCATCTGTAACCCTGCTTTTTCCCAGTTCATCATCCAATAGAAAATCTGTAGTCACAGCTGATATATTACGTCTCCAGCGTTCCTCATATTCTTCCAGCGGGTGTCCGCTAATATAAACACCCAGTACTTCCTTCTCCAACGCAAGATAAGTTTCTTTATCATATTCCCCTACCTCCGGAAGTTTAATCTCATATTGATCTTTTAACTCCTCTGACGCAAAATCAAAGAGACTCATCTGTCCCTCCAGGGTATTTTTTTTCTGTTGTGCCGTTTTTTCTACAATTGCGGGATAAATCAGCATCGCCTGTTTTCTTGTTACCGAAAGGGTATCAAATGCTCCTGCTTTTACCATATTCTCAATCGTTCGTTTATTCACTTCTTTGGATGACAGCCGCTGAATAAAATCGGTTAAACTTAAAAATTTACCACGAAGTTCCCGCTCCGCAATGATTGCTTCCACTACCGGTCTTCCAATACTTTTAATTGCCGAGAGTCCATAGCGAATCTTTCCCTGTGAGACTGAAAATCTGCCTTCCCCTTCATTAATGTCCGGAGGGAGTACTGCAATTCCCATTCTTCTGCAGGTCAGTATATATTCCGACACCTTGGAAGAATTATCGATTACAGAAGACATCAGTGCCGCCATATACTCTACCGGATAATAATATTTCAAAAATGCAGTCTCATAGGCAACCACTGCATATCCTGCAGCATGTGATTTGTTAAAGGCATATTTTGCAAAATCTGTCATGTCATCATATATTTTATTGGCTATTTTCTCATTGATTCCATTTGCCACACAGCCCGGAACCCCTTCCTCCACATTTCCATACACAAAATTCTGCCGTTCTTTTTCCATTACAGCCGCTTTTTTCTTAGACATTGCTCTTCGTACCAAATCACTCCTGCCAAGGGTATACCCTGCAAGATCACGCACAATTTGCATAACCTGTTCCTGATATACAATACAGCCATAGGTCGGTGCCAAAATTGGTTCCAGCTGAGGGCAGTCATAGGTAATTGCCTCTGCATTATTCTTTCCACGTATATATGAAGGTATAAAATCCATAGGTCCCGGACGATAAAGGGATATTCCTGCTATCAAATCCTCTAGGTTTTCCGGTTTCAGTTCTTTCATAAAGCTGGTCATTCCCGCACTTTCCAGTTGAAATACCCCCTCGGTTCTGCCGGCTCCAATTGAATTCAGTACCGCCTTATCCTCGAAGTTGATTTTTTCCAAATCGATCACTTGATTCTGGCTCTTATAGATAAACTTCACCGCATTCTGAAGCACCGTCAACGTCCGCAGTCCCAGAAAATCCATCTTTAATAATCCCAGTTCTTCCAGAACGGTCATGGTGTACTGTGTGGTAATGGATCCATCCGAAGCTCTGGACAATGGTACATATTCATCTACCGGTTTTTGGCTAATGACCACCCCTGCCGCATGCATAGAGGTATGCCTTGGCAGTCCTTCCAGGCGTTTGGACATATCAATAAGCGTTCGTACGCTGTCATCCGTCTCATATAACTTTCGTAATTCCGGATTCATTTTCAATGCTTTTTCGATTGTGATTCCCAGTTCTGTTGGTATGTTTTTGGCAATGGTATCCACAAAGGTATATGGCAGATCCATTACCCGTCCCACATCCCGAATAACACCTCTTGCTGCCAGCGTTCCAAAGGTTACAATCTGAACCACCTGGTCCTTCCCATATTTTTCCACTACATAATCAATCACTTCCTGCCTTCGTTCAAAGCAGAAATCCACATCAATATCCGGCATGGATACCCGTTCCGGATTGAGAAACCGTTCAAATAGTAAATTATAGCGCAATGGATCAATATTGGTTATCCACAACACATAAGATACAATGCTTCCTGCCGCACTTCCTCTTCCGGGTCCCACCATAATATCGTGCTTCATGGCATAGTGAATAAAATCCCAGACTATTAAAAAATAATCTACGTAACCCATTTCTTTTATTATATTTAATTCATATTCCAACCTTGGCCTTACCTGGTCCGTGCTCCCCGGATAGCGCTTTTTCAGTCCATCGTCACAAAGCTGGTTTAAATACTCCCAAGAAGTAACTCCCTCCGGTACCGCAAATTTAGGAAGCTTCGTTACTCCAAATTCAATTTCCACATGACATCTGTCTGCTATTTTCTGTGTATTCTCGACTGCGAAACATGCATAAGGAAATAATTCTTTCATTTCCTCCTCTGACTTTACATAATACTGTCCACCCTGGTATCGCATTCTATTCTCGTCACTTAACTTTTTTCCTGTCTGAATACACAATAAAATATCATGGGAATCCGCATCTTCTGCATACGTATAATGTACATCATTGGTGGCAACCAGCTCAATTCCTGTCTGTTGGCTCAAACGTAGGAGCTGCTGATTCACCTGCCGCTGCTCCGGTATCCCGTGATCCTGTAATTCCAAAAAGAAATTATGTTCTCCGAAAATCTGCTGATAACAAAGTGCTGCTGATTTTCCCTCCTCATATAGTCCTCTGGAAAGATTTTTTTGTACTTCACCGGCAAGGCAGCCACTCAAACAAATTATTCCTTCGTGAAACTTCTCCAGAACCTCTTTGTCTACTCTGGGTTTATAATAAAATCCCTCCTTAAAGCCAAGAGACACTATTTTCATTAGATTTTGGTATCCTACATGATTCTCCGCTAATAATACCAGGTGATAATAACGGTCTTCCCCTGATCCCAACTCACGATCCAGTCTTGATTCCGGTGCAACATATACTTCGCATCCAATAATTGGGTTAATACCCGCTTCTGTTGCTGCTTTGTAAAATTCAATTACTCCAAACATTACTCCATGGTCCGTAATTGCCGCTGCATTCATTCCCAATTCTTTTACTCTGTTTACATATTCTTTTATCTTATTTGATCCATCCAGTAAACTATATTCGGTATGGACATGTAAGTGTGCAAAAGACATTTTATCTCCTCCGGTTCTAAACTCTTCTTCCTCTATCATATCAAACATTCCGTTGTTTTTCTACTGTTATTCTGCTATAATTATTGGAAATGATTCAAACTACATATTATAAGGGGTGTTTTATGAGAAAAATCGGCAGAGTTTTATTTTGTATTTTACCTTTACTTTTATCACTTGGAATTCAATTTTTGGTTTCAATTCCCGTTTTATTTTATTATGCAATATTTAAGATTAACACGGCCCCGGAACAAATGAATTTTGTTTCTATACTGAATAATTTAATGGACTCCATATTGCATGCAGATTTTTCCGTTATTGTTGTAATATTCTGGGCAATTTTAAGTTCTCTGGTCTTTGCTTATTGGTATAATAAAAAAAGAGACCACAGTAAATCCATTCCTTTCAAAAAAATGCTGACTCCCTTGGCAATTCTTGGCATTGTTTTCTTATCTTTTGGTTTTCAGATTTTTATTAATTATCTGTATTCCGGAATTGAGCTCATTCACCCGGAATGGTTTCGGACTTTCAATGCACTTATGAAAAGCTCTACCGGTGGCAGTACCCTTACCGTTATTATATTTTTTATTTATAGCGTAATTGGTGCACCCATTCATGAAGAATTAATCTTTCGTGGAGTTACCCTGCATTATGCTGAAAAAGCCCTTCCCTTCTGGGCTGCCAATATTCTTCAAGCCCTGCTTTTTGGGATTATGCACATGAATATAATCCAGGGAACTTATGCTTTCCTTGCGGGACTGTTTCTGGGGTATATTTATCACCGAACCAAAAGCATCTGGGGTTCTATCATTTTTCATATAATATTTAATTTTCTGGGTTCCATTATCCAATTTCAAGACATCAGCAATACTCTTTCTAAAAATATTGCTGTCAGCACCATTGGAATCCTCATTATTTTTATGGGTATGGTACTCTACGAAACCGGCATGAAGAATCGACGCCTGCAGGAATAATCCACATCCAAAGGGGCTGTCACACGTGACAGCCCCTTCCATGAAATGAACTACTTGTACTTTTCAATTTTCTTAACGATTAATCTTCGTCGTCTTCTTCCTCTTCTTCATCGTCGTCTTCATTGTCGTCGTCTTCATCATCTTCATTATCTTCTTGATCTGCGTCTTTTTTATCATCTGCATCGTCTTTGTCGTCTTCGTCGTCTGCATCGTCTTTGTCATCTTCATCGTCTGCATCGTCTTTGTCATCTTCATCGTCTGCATCATCTGCATCATCTTCGTCTGCATCATCTGCATCGTCTTCGTCATCTTCGTCTGCATCGTCTGCATCTTCTTCATCATCTGCATCGTCTGCGTCGTCTTCATCATCTGCATCATCTGCGTCGTCTTCATCATCTGCATCGTCCATATCATCCAACTCATCTTCCAGAATATCGAATGCCTCTGAATCGTAGGAGTCTTCTGCGCCATCAATTTTTTCCACTAAATCTTCTACGGACATCCCTTTTGCTGCTGCGAATTCCAACAAATCACTGATGCGTAATCCGGTAAGTTCTTCCGGTGTAATTGTGGTATCTCCTGCCATGATTTTTTCAATCAATGCCATTTTTCCTGCGGATATTTGGTTTTTATCTGCATCTGCAATCAATTTACCATTTGCATCTATTTTCTGTGAAATTACAGTTGCATTTACTTTCTTGCCGGTTAGATATCCTTTAATGCTTTTTTCTACTCTTTCAAGTAATTCTTTTGATTGGTCATTATTCTCAACACTGATTAAAATATCATTTTTAGTTGTATCGCCGATATAACCATTTGCAATAAGTAACTCTAATACTTCTTGAATTACAACTTCAACTTCTTTATTCTCACCTTTGTACCCTGCTAATAATTTTTCTGCATCTGCATTTGAAGTATGAATGGATGCAATTTTTCCTAAATGATTTGTTTTAAATTCAATACTTGGATTAATGTCCAATGCAAAGTACTGATCCTCTGAGGTAAAATATTTCCCGGTTGCGAATATCCCCACCAGTAATCCGATACATATTGCTGCAATGATAAGTCCCTTTTTTGTTGTTTTCATAATCTTTTCCTCCTTTATTGGCTGTTTTGTTTGTTTTGTTCTCTTATACTAGTAAAATGCTTGAAGTTGTGTTTTTATTGCATTCTTTTTTATTTTTTTATTTTATATAAGAATATACTTCCAAATTTTCTATTTTATCAACCAGCTTTCTTGTCTGCGTTCCCTTTGCTGACGCAAAATCCAGTAAATCGCTAATTCTTAAATGAACCAATTCCTCTTCTGTTATCTCCTGATTTTCCGCCACGATTTTATGGATCAGAGACATCTTACCCGGAGATATGCAATTCTTTTCCGCTTTCCTTGTAAGTACCCTGTTTTTCTCTATTTTTTGGGAAATGACCATGGCATCTACCTGCTTTAAAACCAACGATTCCTGAATACTTCTTTTCACCCTTGTTAATAACTTCTGGGATTGATTTCCTTTTTCTACACTGATTAAAATATCGTTTTCTCTTGTTTCCTTTATATAACCGTTTAGTACCAGCAACTCAATGACTTCCTTTACTACCTGTTCCACTTCTTTATTTTTTCCATTATATCCTGCAAGTAGCTCCTGTGCATCTGCATTACTGCTCTGTACCGATCCGACTTTTCCCATATGATTTAGCTTAAATTCCATACTTGGATTAATATCCATGGTGAAATAGTCTTCTTTGGAAGAACCATATCCTCCTATTAAACCAATGGCAGCTACTACTCCCAAACAGATTGCTGCTGCATGTATTCCCCTTTTTGTGATCTTCATTTTCTTTCCTCCTATGTGCTTACTTAATTAGAATGCTTCAGAACCGTGTTTTATTGCATACAAAAAAAATATACATAGAACGAATTCATTCCATGTATATTTTTAATAGATTTATTGAATTTTCTTATATTTGTTTTTCTACACCCAGGATAACCGTTTCCCCGTTTATCTTCCATTCTTTTTCATAACCGGTGATTGTTCCCTTTGTAAGTTCCAGTGCCAGCACCTCTGATTTTATTTCTTCCTCATGTGTCTCAAAGATTCCTGCAATTGTGCCTTCTGTCTGATAGGATAATCTGATTTTATCCATAACTTCAAAACCGGCTTCTTTTCTCATCGTCTGCACTTTACTGATAATCTCTCTTACTGCACCTTCCTCTAAAAGTTCCGGTGTAAGATTCGTATCAAGAACAACGGTAACCTCATTGTCTCCTTCGGTCATATATCCCTCCATCTGGGACATGGTAATCAGAAGATCTTCCTGGGTCAGCTTCACTTCCCCGGAAACCAGTGTCAATACACCCTCTTTTTTCAGTTCCTCCATGGCCTTGTTGCCATTAAGGCTCTTTAATTCTCCCTGTATTTTTCCAAGAAGCTTACCATATTTCGGTCCAACTGTTTTTAGCTGTGGTTTAAATGTATAGTCGGTATACGCACTTACGTCTTCTTTGAAACGGACTTCTTTTACATTTAATTCCTCAGCGATAATTTGTGTATAAAATTCAGATAACATAGTTGGTGCTTTTACAAACATGGAACCAATGGGCTGTCTGTTTTTTATAGCTGCATTGTTTCTGCAGGCTCTTCCAAGAACAACAATTTTTAATACAGCATCCATATTTTTCTCCAGTTCTTTATCCACAAAACAACTGTTCGAAACCGGAAAATCGCAAAGGTGAACACTTTCGGGTGCACTAAGATCAATGCTTCCAACTAGATTTTGATAAATCTCCTCTGACATAAATGGAACCATAGGCGCTGCAATCTTACTTACGGTTACAAGCGCTGTATAGAGTGTCATATAGGCATTGATTTTATCCTGCTCCATTCCTTTTGCCCAGAATCGTTCTCTGCTTCTTCTTACATACCAGTTACTCAAATCATCTACAAACTCCTGCAATGCTCTTGCACTTTCCGGAATTTTATAGTTGCTGAGATTGGTGTCCACTGTATCAATCAGGGTATTTAGCTTCGACAATACCCATTTGTCCATCACCGGCAGTTTATCATAGTCTAACGTATATTTGGTCGCATCAAATTCATCAATATTTGCATACAGTACAAAGAATGCATAGGTATTCCAAAGTGTTCCCATAAATTTTCGTTGGCCCTCTGCTACTGCTCCCCCGTGGAATCGATTTGGAAGCCATGGAGCGGAATTTACGTAAAAGTACCAACGAATCGCATCTGCTCCATATTTATTTAATGCATCAAATGGATCTATTGCATTTCCCTTGCTCTTGCTCATCTTCTGACCATTTTCATCCTGTACATGACCCAGAACGATAACATTCTTATATGGAGCTTCATTAAACAGCAGTGTTGAAATTGCTAACAGTGAATAGAACCACCCTCTGGTCTGATCCACTGCCTCCGAGATAAAATCTGCCGGAAACTGCTTTTGAAATACTTCCTGATTCTCAAATGGGTAATGATGCTGTGCAAATGGCATTGCACCGGAATCAAACCAACAATCTACCACCTCAGGAACCCTGTGCATTTCCTTTCCACAATGTGGACATTTAATTGTAACTTCATCAATGTACGGACGATGGAGTTCAATATCCTCCGGGCAGTTGTCGGACATAGATTTTAATTCCTCAATGCTGCCAATGGCATGTTGCTGTCCACACTCACATTCCCATATATTTAAAGGTGTACCCCAATAACGATTTCTTGAAATTCCCCAGTCCACAACATTCTCAAGCCAGTCTCCAAATCTCCCTTTTCCTATGCTTTCCGGAATCCAATGAATGGTATTATTGTTACGAATTAAATCTTCCTTTACTTTTGTCATTTCAATAAACCAAGATTCCCGTGCGTAGTAAATAAGTGGGGTATCACATCTCCAGCAGTGTGGATAACTATGTTCAAATTTTGGTGCATCAAATAAAAGACCTGCCTCCTCCAGTGCATCCAGAATAAGTGGATCAGCCTTTTTACAAAATATTCCCGACCAAGGAGTCTCCTGTGTCAGCTCTCCTTTTCCATTTACCAGCTGAACAAATGGCAGTTGATATCTTCTGCCAACCTGGGCATCATCTTCACCAAACGCCGGAGCAATATGTACCACTCCTGTACCATCGGATAAGGTAACATAATCTGCACAGGTAAGAAAAAATGCCTTCTTATGCTGCTGCTCACATAAACCATTGGCATAAGGAAACAGTGGTTCGTATTCTTTATATTCCAGATCTTTGCCCTTCATCCGTTCCAGGACCTGCGTCTCTTCTCCCAGATTTTTCTCTACCAACGCTTCTGCAAGATAATAAGTATACCCATCTGCTCTTACTTTCACATAATCTTCGGTAGGATTTACACAAAGTGCAACATTACTTGGAAGCGTCCATGGCGTTGTTGTCCATGCCAGAAAATATGCATCCTCACCAACTACCTTAAAGCGCACGACTGCTGATTTTTCCTTAATATCCTTATATCCCTGTGCCACTTCCTGACTGGAAAGCGGGGTTCCGCAGCGTGGACAGTAAGGAACAATTTTAAATCCCTTATATAACAGTCCCTTATCCCAAATCTCCTTTAATGCCCACCATTCTGATTCGATATAATTGTTATCATAGGTCACGTAAGGATGCTCCATATCTGCCCAAAATCCCACTGTCGCTGAAAAATCTTCCCACATTCCTTTATACTTCCATACACTTTCCTTGCATTTTGAGATAAATGGTGCTAATCCATACTCTTCTATCTGCTCTTTCCCATCTAATCCCAGTAATTTTTCAACTTCTATTTCCACCGGAAGTCCATGCGTATCCCAGCCTGCTTTTCTAGGAACATACTTCCCCTTCATTGTCTGATAACGAGGAATCATATCCTTAATAACACGCGTCAATACATGTCCAATATGAGGCTTGCCATTGGCAGTTGGAGGGCCGTCAAAAAACATGTATGTCTCATTTTCCTCTCTGATTTTCATGCTCTTTTCAAATATTTTATGATCTTCCCAGAACTTTTCTGTTTCCTTTTCTCTCTCTACAAAGTTCATATCTGTTGATACTTTCTTATACATTTTATTTTCTCCTCTCTTAAAAAGAAACCTGCTTACAGGATTCTTTTCATTACATAGGACTCACTTTCTATGTAATAAAAAAAGCTCTCACCCGTAAAAGGATGAGGGCATCTGCCTTCATTATACCACCGATTACTGCATACTTGGTTACCCGCATATGTGCTCCCTGTAACGGAGGAATTCCGTCAGTTCCTACTTTCCTCTCCAACGTATACGTTCAAATAAGATACGCTCTATAAGGGTTCAGCCTGCAACTCAGAAGTGATCTTCCATTATAGAATACTGGCACCGGCTCTCACCTGCCCGGCTCGCTGTAACGCTCTTCTATACTGTACTGTCTTCGTCAATGTCTTTTCATCTAATCTGCATTATAGTTCCTTCTTCTGCTGTTGTCAATAACATTCTGAAAACTTCACCGGTGATTTTAAATGGAGGAAACTCTAAATTCCAAGAATGACAGCCATAACCGGAATCGTGATCATTGACAGAATCGTTGTCAAAGCTACACTGATTGCTCCAATTTCCCCCTGCTTTTCATATTCTGCACTTCCCATTGCCACCAGTGCTGCAATTGGCATTCCAAATGTAATGGTGGCTACATTAATGACCATGGTATTATTGGTAAACAGGTGTGCCACTCCATATACCAGAACCGGAATCACCCCAAGGCGAATCGCTGCCATTATATATAATTTCTTTTCCGAAAACACCTCTTTCCAGGTATAGGCGGACATGGATGCTCCAATAATTAGCATAGACAATGGCATTGTAATCGTTCCTATAAAACCTAAGGTCTCTGTTAAAACCTGTGGCAGGGAAATATTGCAAAAATATATTAGGAGTGCCAGCACCGCAGCAATCACTCCATTATTTAATAATTCTCTCTTATTTACAGTGCGGCTCCTGCCTGCATCTTTGGAAATTAAATACAGTCCAAGGGTGAAAAACAAAAGATTAAAGGGCATATGAAGAATCGCTGTATAGAAAATGGCATCATCCCCAAATAACGCCTGTGTCACAGGAAATCCCATAAAAGAATTATTACAGAATAACACCATCAACGTATACATTCCCAGTAATCCCTTTTCAACATGTAGTGCTTTTGCAATTAGAAATCCTAAAAAAGGAAGGCAGGCATAAATCACCGTCCCCATAATCAATAAGGTCACTACTAATTTTGTATCTCCATGTTTTACAGATGTAACAGAACTCAGTATTAAAGCCGGACTTGTAATGGTAACAATCATTGAGGATAAATTTTTATTTGTCTGTCCTCCAAGATACTTTTTTTTACCCAGATAAAACCCCACAGCCATTGTGGCCAGGAGTTTTACCATTGTAATTATAATTGTCATCTTAAGCTTCCAGTAATTGTTCGACACTTGCCAGTTTTACACAGACCACAAACAATTCTCCAGCTGTACGCAGCTCTTCCAATGTTGGGAAGGATGGTGCAATTCGAATCACGGAATCTTTTGGATCCTTGCCATATGGGAACGGAGCCCCTGCGCCGGTCATTGCCATTCCTGCTTCTTTTGCCATAGATACAATCCTCTTTGCACAGCCTTCATTGGCCTCATATGTAATAAAGTATCCACCATTTGGACGATACCAGCTTCCGGCACCTGCGCCCTCTAGTTTCTCTTGAAATAACTCTAAAAGCATATCAAATTTCGGTCGTAACAGATTGGCATGTTTTTTCATATGTGCTTCTATTCCTGCTGCATCTTTAAAATAACGAACATGACGCAACTGATTAATTTTATCGTGACTAATGGTTTGTGCACCCATTAATTTTTTTGTTGCTGCAATATTCTCCTGGGACGCTGCAAATGCGGAAATACCTGAACCCGGGAATGTAATCTTGGAGGTTGAACAGAACTCATATACCAGATTTTCATTTCCCGTTTTTTTACATTCTTCAAAAATATTTAACAGTTCATCCCTATGGTCTTCATAGAGGTGATGTACCACATAAGCATTATCCCAAAAAATACGAAAATCTTCTGCTGCCGGTTTCAACCGTGCAAATCGTTTTACTGTTTCATCTGAGTAAGAAATACCCTGGGGATTGGAATATTTTGGTACACACCAAATTCCTTTTACCTGTGGATCTTTATTTATATACTCTTCCACCACGTCCATATCCGGTCCATTCTCTGTCATTGGAATATTAATCATCTCAAATCCAAACTGCTCCGTAATCTTAAAGTGTCTGTCATATCCAGGTACCGGACATAAAAATTTAATTTTTTCCTGACGGCACCATGGTGTACTGCCTAAGATACCATGCGTATAAGCTCTGCAAATAGTATCATACATAATACACAGAGAGGCATTTCCAAATATGATCACCATCTCCGGTGTCACTCCCATAACCTCCGCCATTAATTTTTTTGCTTCCGGTATTCCATCTAAGATTCCATAGTTGCGTACATCTGCACCATCTTCTGCCTTTAATTCAGACTTTGAATCCAGCACATCCAGCATATCCATTGATAAATCCAGCTGTGCCGGTGATGGTTTTCCTCTTGACATATCCAGCTTTAGTCCTTTTTTCTTGTAATTTTCATATTCTGCTGTAAGCTGTACCTTCTCGTTTTGCAATTCTTCCTTTGTCATTTTCTGAAATGATTTCATCCTTTACTTATCCTCCCATTTTTCCCTTTGTTCTACTAAATGTTCCTTGATTTTCTGTTCATATCCCATCTCTGTTGGCTGATAAAACTGTTCCTGTGTCAGTCCATCGGGTAAATACTGTTGTTCCACATAATGATTTGGAAAATCATGTGCATATTGATAATGAAGCCCGTGGCCTAATTTCCCGGCCCCTTTATAATGACTATCCATTAAATGTGCCGGAATTGGTGCCGTAACTGTATCCTTCACCATTGCTGTTGCTTTTTGGATTGCCAGGTAAGAGGCATTGCTCTTTGGTGCCGAAGCAACATAGGTTACCGCCTGGGATAAAATAATTTTTGCCTCAGGCAAACCAATCCGTTCCACCGCCTGTGCTGCACTCACTGCAACTACCAGTGCATTTGGATCTGCATTTCCAACATCTTCGGAAGCACAAATCATAATTCTTCTGGCAATAAATTTAATATCCTCTCCTGCATACAACATTCTTGCCAAATAGTATACCGCTGCGTCCGGATCCGATCCTCTCATGCTTTTAATAAAGGCTGAGATGGTATCATAATGATTGTCGCCGGTTTTGTCATACTGAAGTGTTCGTTTTTGGATACATTCTGATGCTACTTCTTCTGTAATATAGATCCATCCATCTGCATCACGGGGTGTTGTTAGAATCCCAATCTCAATTGCATTCAAAGCCGCTCTTGCATCCCCATTTGCCATATCACTGAGAAACTCCAATGCCTCCCCACCGATCTTTGCCTTATATGCTCCCATTCCCTTCTCTTCATCTGTCACAGCACGAAGAAGTAAGGTCTGAATATCTTCTTTTGCCAGGGGCTTTAATTCAAAGATTATGGATCTGGACAGTAACGCACTATTCACTTCAAAATACGGATTTTCTGTTGTTGCACCAATTAAAATAAGCGTCCCATCTTCTACAAAAGGAAGAAGATAATCCTGCTGTCCTTTATTAAACCGGTGGATTTCATCTACAAATAAAATCGTCTTTTTCCCATACATTCCCTGATTATTCTTTGCTTGTACTACAACTTCTTCCATGTCTTTTTTCCCAGCAGCAGTTGCATTAATTTGAACAAATTCTCCACTTGTTGTGCTGGCAATCACTTTTGCAAGGGTTGTCTTACCTGTTCCCGGAGGACCATAAAAAATAATCGAGCTGATTTTATCTGCTTTAATTGCACGATACAGCAACTTATCTCTACCAACAATCTGTTGCTGCCCCACGATTTCTTCAAGGGTTGTTGGACGCAGTCTGGAAGCCAAAGGAGATTCCTTTTCCATGTTCTGGTTCCTCATATAATCAAATAAATCCATGTATTCTCCTCCTTTTTCCTTCTTATACCATAACGCAAACAGCCACCGATTTCAAGCCTAATATTGACGGTAGGTTATTTTTGTGCTTCTTCCGCTGTTCGAACCAGATACTCCATTGCTTCTACCGGATATTCCCCTGCTGCCGTCTCCCCTGTAAGCATAAGGGAAGCCGCTCCTTGTCTGGCTGCATGAAAAATATCCGTTACTTCCGCCCTGGTTGGCACTTTGCTGTGTTCCATACTGGCAAGCATCTGAGTCACCACCATAAATGGTTTTCCCCACTTTTTACATCGATTTGCAATGTCTTCCTGAATCCGTGGTAATTCCCAAAGATTACAGCTATTGCCCAAATCCCCTCGGGCAATTACAATTTCATCACAATACGGAAACAATTCCTCTAATGCCATAACTCCTGTTCTGTTTTCTATTTTTGCAAATATCGAAACCGCTTCTGCGCCAGCCTCGATAAGGGCGGATTTCAGGTTTTGCAAATCTTCCTTTCCTCTTACAAAGGGAAGCATCACCGCTGTCACCCCATATTTATTGATATTCTTAATATTCTTATAATCAGCCAAAGTAAGGGTTGGTGCTTCCGTCTCATGCCCTATAAATGCAATGCTTTTCCTGGGATTAAGTAATCCTCCACGCAGAACTTTTCCGCTTTCTTTATCTTCTAAGACTTCCACCTGAATCTTACCATCATCCAGCAGAATGATCTGTCCCTGGGTTAGATATCTTTTACAGTTCTCAGGGATAGCAATCCTGGCAAAAGAAATTACCTCTCCCTGCGTAAGCTGCAATGGGGTTTGCCTTCCTTCCACTCGTAACTCCGGTCCATTCAGGTCAATGATTCGTTCCTGTTTCTTTCCTGTATCATGCTCAGCAAGCCGCAATTGTTCTATCCACTTTTCACATTCTCTTAAATTTGAATGTGACAAATTCAGACGTACTCCACTCATTCCATTTTGGATCATCTGAATCAGAATCTCTTTCTTTTCACAAGCCGGTCCCAACGTTCCATAATATTTCATGTTTTCACCTCCACACTATCCTATCATGAAGTGCTCCTTGTGTAAACTGCCTTTATTCCTCTATAAATAATTCTTCCAGTGTAACAAAACGATACCCTTTCCTGCTAAGGGTATCTACAATTTTTAAGGCTGCCGTCACACTGTTTGGATATCCATCGTGCATTAGAATAATATCACCGTCTTTCACATGTTCAAATACTTCCTGACAAATTCCATTTACACTTCTTCCTGTCCAATCCAAGGTATCAATATCCCAAAGTGCAACAAACATTGGCAGCCGTTCCTCTAATTCCTCACAGCAGTCTCCATACGGAGGTCGAAGATACTCCGGCTCTTCACCTGTAATTTCTTCAATAACCTGATTACTATGGTGAATCTGCTCTTCCCCCTCTGACATGGAAATGGTGGTTAATTGTACATGATTGTAGGTATGATTACCAATTAAATGTCCCTCCTCATGCATTCGCTCCACTAATTCCGGATAATTCTCTGCCCTTTCCCCAATTACAAAAAAAGTTGCCTTTACATTCCTTTTCGCCAGCCCGTCCAGTAACTCCTTGGTATACTTTGGGTGTGGCCCATCATCGAATGAAAGTGCAACTTTTTTTATTTTTAAATCCGCCATTTGGCATACGGGTACTGCCATGGTTTGCCGGCTCTCCAGTGTCATAGATAGTCTTCCCAAAATGAGTATTCCTAATAATAGATCCGCCGCTACCAGACACAATCTTAGTTTTTTCATACTTCCCCCCGGGGATTCCTTCTTTCAATCATATGCTGGAAATTGTGTCCTATTTCACCTTTGCAACTATTTTTCCATCTTCCTCCTCAATTAGGATTGTATCCCCCTCCGATACCTCTCCTTGTAAAATCAATTTTGCTGCTGCTGTCTCCACCGTCTTTTGTAAGAATCGTTTCATGGGACGGGCCCCATACACCGGATCATAGCCATTCTCCACTATAAAATGAGAGGCATTGTCGCTAAGCGTTACAGTAATCTGACGGTCTTCCAACCGTCCATTGAGTTCCTCAAGTAACAAACGAATAATTCCTGTAATATTTTGTTTCGTAAGGGGTTTGAATAAGATAATCTCATCCAGCCTATTTAAAAATTCCGGACGGAAGCTGCGCTGCAACAGATTCATTACCTCTTTCTCACATGCTTCCAGTATTTCACCTTCCGGTCCAATCCCGTTTAACAGGTGCTCCGAGCCAAGGTTTGAGGTCAAAATTAAGATTGTATTCTTAAAATCAACCGTTCTTCCTTTGGAATCTGTAATTCGCCCATCATCCAATACTTGCAGCAGTACATTAAATACATCCGGATGTGCTTTTTCAATCTCATCAAATAAAACAACGGAATATGGCTTTCTGCGTACTGCCTCCGTAAGCTGTCCGCCCTCCTCATAGCCAACATATCCGGGAGGTGCTCCAATCAGTCTTGATACCGAATATTTTTCCATATATTCACTCATGTCAATGCGCACCATATTCGTTTCATCATCAAACAGACACTCTGCCAGCGTTTTCGCCAATTCTGTTTTACCCACTCCTGTTGGTCCTAAAAACAAGAAGGAACCTATGGGCTTTGTTATATCTTTAATTCCTGCTTTGGATCGAATAATCGCTTCTGTTACCTTGATTACTGCTTCGTCCTGTCCAATCACACGTTTATGAAGTTCATCATCTAGGTGAAGGGTCTTGCTTCGTTCCGTTTCTGTAAGCTTAACAATTGGAATTCCTGTCCATCTGGATACAATTTTAGCAATATCATCCTCTCCTACATTTTCGTGTACCAGTCCTAGTTCTTCCTTCTTTACTTTATCCTCTTCCAGCTCCAGTTCCTCTTCCAGCTGCGGGCGTTTTCCATATTTTAATTCCGCTGCCTTCTCCAAATCATAATTCTGTTCTGCCAGCTGAATTTCTTTATTCACGCTCTCTAAATCGCTTCTTAACTTCTGAACTTTTTCAACGCTGTGTTTTTCATTATCCCATTTTGCCCTGCCTGCCTGATATTCATTACGCGTATCTGCAAGTTCTTTTTGCAAAATATCCAACCGCTCCTTGCTCAAACGATCCGTTTCTTTCTTTAACGCTGCCTCTTCGATCTCCATCTGCATTACTTTTCTCCGCAGCTCATCAATCTCCGTCGGCATGGAATCCAGTTCTGTCTTAATTAAAGCACATGCCTCATCTACTAAATCAATTGCCTTATCCGGCATAAAGCGATCTGAGATGTAACGATGGGATAACACTGCTGCACTCACTAATGCGCTGTCTGCAATTTTTACTCCATGGAATACCTCATACCGTTCTTTCAGTCCTCTTAAAATAGAAATGGTCTCTTCCACGCTGGGTTCCTCTACTTTTACCGGCTGAAACCGCCGTTCCAATGCTGCATCTTTTTCCACATACTCTCGATATTCATCCAGTGTAGTTGCTCCAATACAATGTAATTCTCCTCGTGCAAGCATTGGTTTCAGCATATTACCTGCATCCATAGAACCTTCTGTCTTTCCTGCTCCAACAATGGTGTGCAATTCATCTATAAATAGGATAATCTGTCCGTCACTTTTTCGAACTTCGTCCAATACAGCCTTTAAACGTTCCTCAAATTCACCACGATATTTTGCACCTGCCAAGAGTGCTCCCATATCCAGGGAAAATAACTTTTTATTCTTCAGCCCCTCGGGAACGTCTCCACTGACAATTCGCTGAGCAAGCCCTTCCACAACTGCGGTCTTACCTACTCCGGGTTCCCCAATCAGCACCGGATTGTTTTTTGTCTTTCTGGATAAAATTCGAATTACATTGCGAATCTCATTGTCTCTTCCTATAATCGGATCCGGTTCCTGACTCTTTGCTCGCTCTACCATATCAAAACCATATTTATTCAAGGTATCATATGTGCCCTCCGGATTATCACTGGTTACTTTTTGATTCCCCCGAACTGTGGAAAGTACCTTTAAGAATCGTTCCCTGTTAATTCCATATTCCTTGAAAATCTCTTTCATCGCCTGATTTGGATACTTCATAAGGGCCAAAAATAAATGTTCAACCGATACATATTCGTCTCCCATTTGCCTAGCTTCATCTTCCGCATGAATCAGTACCTGATTCAAATTCTGACCAACATAGATCTGTCCTCCACTGACTTTAACCCGCTTCTCCAAATGTGTCAGGGCATTGTTTATAAAGTGCTCCTTATTAATTTCCATTTTTTCAATTAACCTGAGAATTAAGCCATCCTCCTGATTAACCAGGGCCACCAGTAAATGCTCTTCTTCGATTTCCTGATTTCCATATTCGTAAGCCAATTTTTCACAGGCATTCACTGCTTCTACCGATTTTTGTGTAAACTTCTGAATATTCATATTCCTCCCACCTTTCAGCTCTATTTGTTATACCTAATATATAACAGACGCAATGTTTTGTCAAGAACATTTTTACATAAAACCAAGCATATTTTTTCGTAAAAAATACCGCCTCGATGGCCTTGTAACAAGCCAGCTAAGCGGTATATTTTATCTCTTATTATTCTGCTTTATAAATGACAGTATCTTCTTTAATTGTCATCTTTACTTTAATATCTTTGATCTCTTTCTTTGGAACTGTTAAAGGATTCTTGTCCAGAATTACAAAATCTGCCAATTTTCCCGGTGTAATACTTCCCTTACTATCTTCTTCATGGTATTGAATTGCACCCCAAATTGTTACTGCACGCATTGCATCCATTGGCTCAATACAGAATTCCGGTCCAATCTCCTGTCCATCTCTGGTAATTCTGTTCACTGAATTATGTATTGCAAAGATGATATTCGGTGTTACAACCGGTGTATCCTGATGAGTAGTAAAGGTAATTCCTCTATCTAATGCTGCCTTCAGTGGACTAATTCGACGTCCTCTTTCCGGACCCAATACACTGGCAAGGTGATAATCTCCCCAATAATAAGTGTGGTCATGGAAGAAAGATGGTACCATTCCGATTTTCTTCATACGATCCAGCTGATCATCTCGAACTGTTTGTGCATGAATCATTACAGGTCTTAAATCCTTCTTAACTCCGGTCTCCTTTAATGCTCTTTCATATTGAACAATAAACTGTTCACAAGCGGCATCTCCATTACAATGAACCAGAACCTGCCAGCCATTTTGAAGACAAGTTTTCATTACTTCAAATACTTTCTCATCCTTATATCTTGGATATCCACAGTAATCCTTATCATATCCATCAGGAACAACATAGAATGGCTGACTCAGCCATGCGGTCTTTGCCTGTGGTGAGCCATCTAAGAAGAATTTTGCTCCACCTATTCTAAAATGATTATTATAGCTTGTATCAAAACTATCTACATTCTCTAAATCTTTTGATAACGGATCTGCCGGAGGATAACCAATAATATCCAGTTTTAACTTTCCTGCCTGTGCAAGTCCCCTTAATAAATCCGGTATGCCTGGGGAACTTAAACCATCCTGAACCGTTGTTAACCCAAAAGAAGCATACAGATCCTGTGCCTTCATAAGTCCTTCTACTGCCTTCTGTGGTGTTGGCATAATCTCTTTTGCCGCAACCATTACTGCATTCATAGCATTCTCTTCCAAAAGACCGGTTGGTTCTCCCGTAACCGGATCCTTCACAATAACGCCGCCTTCCGGGCTGACAGAATCTTTGGTCACACCGGCAAGTTCTAATGCCTTTGAATTAAGGACAGCCACATGTCCACTAATATGTGTCATGACAATTGCAACTTCTGTACTGATTTCATCTAACTGCTTACAGGTTGGATGTTTCTTATCCGGAAATACTGCGTTGTCATATCCCATACCCATAAACCATCTTCCGGGCTGTACATCTGCCTCTTTAATCGCTTTTTTCACTTCCCTGATTAAAGTCTCAAGGGTATCAATTACCCCTGCTGGTGGTGGATAAAAGCTTGGAAAATTTCCTGCCATACTAATATGGCTATGTCCATCTATAAATCCCGGTGCCATGGTTGCACCTTTTAAATCAATCTGATTCTCAGTTCCTTTGAATTCTTCATAAGCTCCTACTGCTGCGATCTTTCCATCACGTACAAGTACCGCTTCCGGATTATTGTAGTGCTCATCCATGGTCAAAATGTTTCCATTATAATATAAAGTTTCCTTCATAATAATCACCTCATTATTTCTTAAAAGAAAATGTCTTCTTGCCCCATACTTTGAATATCTTCATTAATACCAGACAAATTGGTATTGGAATTAATAACAGTAGGAGTCCCAGTCCCTCTTTCATGGTCCCGGCTCCCATCATTAATACAATGGTAACAGTTTCCATACACAGCATCATAGGAATATTCATTGCACCCAATTCCACTGCTGTTGAGGTCTTTAATTCAGGATCTACAATACGAACCAAGGCAATACCACTTGGTACTGTTCCTGTTGCTACTCCCCAAAGTCCAAGCGTACGTTCGAAATCATTTTCAGATCCAATACGTTTTCCAAAGTAAAAACATACTACATATGTAAGTAAAGCAACTACACAGCCTGTAAGGAGAATTGGAATAATCCACAATCCAATAACGGATAATTTTACAGACATAAATGCAGCTACAATTAAGAAATCGGTTGCAAATCCTGTGATTCTTCTTTGTGTTCCTTCGCTCTGCATATATTCGATTTTAAATTTCTTCATTACCCATTTTACAAAATAACTTGCCAGCATACCATTCATAAACATCATTCCCCACAAAGTATCACCAAGTGGTGGAACAATCTTTACTAAAAGATAAGTAATAAAGAATGTCAATATGTATGTCATTGTTACAATTCCTGCATGAAATGCAAGAGAATCAATGTTACCACTATGTGTAGTTACATATCCAGATTCTTCGTTCTGTTCTTTTTCCGGAATAATTCCCTTGGCAATTGCTTCGCTTAAACCGGTGCCATATTTGGCAAGTCCATGTTTTAAACCATATTTTGCAATTGGAACGCCCACTAAAAATGCAAATAAAAATCCAAGTGCGGCAAAAGTAACGCCTACCATTGCACCATTTGCCCAGCCATAGCTCTCCATAACGGTTCCGTATGAAGCTGCCTGTCCAGGACCCTGACAAAAGCCAAATGGAATCATTAATCCATAAATTCCATCCATACCAAACGGTTTTCCAAATACACTGACGCATAAGTAGCCTACTATAGCAGTTGCTGCATATAATATAACCCATATCAATCCAAGTCCCATTGCGCCTTTGAATACACGTTTACGTACATCCTTTGAGCTTTCATCTCCTTCTTGTTTTGAGCTGGTAAGCCCAATTGAAATAAAGGAAATTGTAAATAATTGTGTTACCATCGTGCTGTAAATACCGGGTGTGAGTTCACTCATCGTTCCTGCTGCAGTCAGTCCTCCGACTAATCCTGTTGTGTTCATCAGTATAAAACCGATGATTCCTCCAATTACACAGCTTGGTACCAACATTTTCTTTAAACATCCTACTTTTGCTCTTAAGAAAACACCTACCAAAAGCATAACTCCAATCCACCCTAGAGCCATCATTAAGTTCATTTTGAATCCTCCTAAATTTATTTACTCAATGCTTTTCCACCTTTTCGAATTGCCACAATGTCAGCTTTATTC
This sequence comes from Lachnospiraceae bacterium, assembly GCA_036652735.1. GTDB lineage: Bacteria > Bacillota > Clostridia > Lachnospirales > Lachnospiraceae > JAGOGN01. The sequence goes on along the minus strand of JAVVVI010000016.1, from coordinate 4,844 downwards.
CCTGATTTCAGGGAACTACATTGATAAAAAGCATCAGTACCAATTTTATTCGTCAGTGTCTCTTTTAAGTTGATTTCCCTTAAACTTGAACAGCTGACAAAGGCTCTTACTCCAATCTTTGTGATACTCTTTGGCAATATCACCTTAACAATTGACTTGTTGTGTGCGAATGCCGTCTCACAAATAGCGGTTACCGGTTTGCCTTTAATTTTAGCCGGAACCTTGACTGTCTTTTTCCTACCATCATAAGCTTCAATCTCAATATGATCATAATATTCATGGTAATTGTAATTATAATTTGCATGACGTTTATAGTAACGTCCTAATATGTATTTATCAAGAAGTTCATCTGTATATTCTCCAAGTAAGGGCCCTGTTACTACCTGTGTCATTCTGGTATCCCCATGGGAATTTGCTTCTATAATAAGGGGTTCTCCATCTTCTCCTATTGCAATATCCCAATAAAGCATCTTAAGCATTGGAATCTCCAAATGAGCGCACTTTGCAAGTTCCAGCACCTTGGAAAAATTAGGTACCACAAATGGTTCTTTATCCAGTTCTACGCCACTTGGGAGCGACGTTACTTTGTTGTGGTCAAGTGCCAGTGCGTAAGGACGTGATACACCATTTAAATCCAATCCAATGAGGAATCCCCCACAATGGTAATTGTCCACACGTGCACTGGATGCCCCTACTTTAATTAACGCAGAAAGTGGTACAAACTTGTGGTCATGTATCATGGTAACCAAACGAATGGTATTTACGGTGCTTTCATTTAAGGAAGCCATTTTTTCATGCTGGCGAATACCTTCCTGCACAACAAACAGACGTCCCTTTTTTCGGAACATACTACGCAGCTGGCGTTCTGTGGCCTTTGCCATAAACTCAACACCTTTACCGCCGCTCTTTCCACTTGGTTTAATTACAATCTCTCTGCCACTTTCTAATTTATCCAGGCAGATTTTAATTGCTTCATCCTTTGGAATTCTCTCAAATTCTGTATTATAATATATTCCTTCTACTTTCCTTACGATTGTATTGGGATGTCTTTCATTTTTCATTAATTTTGAAAAATATGCCTTATTCTGAAACGCAGCGTTGTATTTCACCGGTGTCAAATAAGGAGATAAAAACTTAGTCCTTACGTGATGGGGAATAAAGTGTACATCAAATACACCGGTTCGATTATAAAAAGTCTTAAATGCATTATAGTCTACGTCATAAGCAAAGGAATATCTGTCCCAGTACTCTTTTATAGCTCGTTTTTGTTCCTCCGTCAGGTCGATATCATCAGACTTTGCATATTTTAAGTTTCCTTCATTTGCTCTTAATGCTCTTCTATCCTCATCCTGTTTGTCTAACTTCATCTGACCGCTTATTACGATTCTTCTTGCTATTTTAATCAACTTTCTTTCCTCCACCTAAGCTTTTGTGTATCCCTAACCAATTATCCAACACAGCTTTCACTATACCATAATTTGACAAGAAATGCTATACTTTTCCATAATATTTTAGTGCTGTTTCCTGAAAAAGATACCTTTCATCCCTATTTTTTAGGTACATTTACTGTTTTACCGTTAACTCCGGTTTCTTGGAAACTACCTTTGTATGTGGTGGTACTGATTCTGTAATAAACGTATTGCCGCCAATTGTACTGTCTTCACCAATTACCGTCTCGCCTCCCAGGATCGTTGAGCCGGAATAAATCGTTACATTATCCTCAATGGTTGGATGGCGTTTTAATCCTGCAATCTTCTGTCCACCCTTGGTTGATCTTGCTCCCAGAGTTACTCCCTGATAGAGCTTTACATGATTGCCAATCAACGTTGTCTCCCCAACTACGACACCGGTTCCATGGTCAATAAAAAAATATTCTCCTATGGTTGCTCCTGCGTGAATATCAATTCCTGTTTTGCTATGTGCGTACTCTGTCATAATTCTGGGAATAAACGGAATATTCTCCATATATAAAATATGAGCCACACGGTATACAAAAATCGCAAATAATCCAGGATAGGAAAAAATAACCTCTTCCAGATTCTTTGCGGCCGGATCTCCATCATAAGCTGCTTCCATATCCCTCAGCAATAATCTTTGAACATTGGGAAGTTCATTGAAAAAATAGGTGGAAATTCCCTCCACTCTTTCATTTACGGCTTGTTCTCCCGCGACCCCATCTGCCTGATAAGTCAGTGCTGCAGCAATCTGCAGCTTTAAACGTCTGTAGATATCAATCAGACGATTTCCCAGGAAATATTCGGGTATCATACCGGAGATATCTTCTTCTCCAAAATAACCCGGAAACAGCACTCTTCTTAAATCTTTTAACACCCGAATAACTTCCCCTCGATTGGGAAGTTTTTTTCCTTCTCTTAATGTAAAGGGCTCATGACGGCTTAAATTATTAGATAATCCACTTACAGCATCTAATATTGATTGTTCCACTTCTTTGTTCACTGGCTCTTACCTCTCCCACTCCATTTTGCTTCTATCCTAAATAACGGTCTCCTCCATCCGGAAAAATAACGATTATAGTCTTCCCTGCGTTTTCTTTCCGCTTGGCTACCATATGGGCTGCTGTTAGTGCTGCTCCCGAAGAGATTCCCACAAAAATGCCCTCTAAAGATGCAAGTCTTGGTACCATTTGTATTGCATCCTCATCTGATACAGGGATCACTTCATGAATGAGTTCCCGTTTTAAAATCTCCGGCACAAAATCTGCTCCAATTCCTTGTATCTTATGAATTCCACTAATCCCTTGTGACAACACCGGCGAAGAAAGCGGTTCTACTCCAATTATCTTCAGCTTGGGATTCTTCTCCAATAAATACTCCGAAAGTCCGGTAATGGTTCCTCCTGTTCCAATACCTGCCACAAGAATATCAACCTCACCATTGGTATCCTCCCAAATCTCCGGTCCAGTTGTTTCCCTATGTGCCTTTGGATTTGCAGGATTGGTAAACTGTCCGGGTATAAATGCGTCCTCATATTCACTGGCCAGGGCTTCCGCCTTTTTGATTGCTCCGGTCATTCCCTCACTTCCGGGTGTTAACACAAGTTCTGCACCATATCCCGCTAAAAGCTTTCGCCGCTCCATGCTCATGGTATCCGGCATTGTAAAAATGGCATGATATCCCCTTGAAGCTGCGATGGCTGCCAATCCGATTCCTGTATTTCCACTGGTTGGTTCAATTATCACCGTGCCCCTTTTTAATTGTCCCTTTTGTTCTGCCTCTTTTATCATTGCAAGTGCTACTCGGTCTTTGATACTGCCTGCCGGATTAAAATACTCTAATTTTGCAAAGAGATGTCCTTGCAGTCCCTGGTCTTTCTCATACTTGCATAATTGCATCAGCGGGGTATTTCCCACCATTTCTTCCACACTTTTATATAATTTTCCCATGTTCTCTCCCCCTCTTATACTGGTCCTTCCCATTCTCTATGAAAATAAATCGCGGAAAAATCCCAGAATTGCATCAATGATTTTATTAAATATGCTGCTGATATTCCTGGTATCTATATCAAGTCCCATATCTTTTAGTTTATTAAATAAATCTTCTGCCTGATTCTTAAGGGCATTCGGATCAAGATCCAGTGCACTTACTTTTTTCAATAATTGCGTAATTTGTGCAGATTCTTCCTCCGTTAAATCAATCTTAAATTCCTTTGCCGCCTGCTTCACTGCCTGTTGGATTTCCTTATCACTCTCCAGATTTCCTTCTATGACTCTTTGCTTTGCGTAAGCGATTAAATTTGCTGCTTTCTCCTCATCTCCCATAGAAGCTCCCAGCTTCCCTGTTAGCACCAGCTCATTTGTGGCCGTCTCCAATGCTGTTTCATCAATCTCCACATTATTCATCTGGGCATAAGCCTTTACAGCACCAATGAGTGCTGCTGTTCCGGAAATTTCAAAAGGACCGACAACAACCACCGTTGCATCCTGCATGCCTGCCGTAATTAACGCGTTTTTGTACATAGACACTGTACAATAATTAATATTTTCTGTTGTAATATCAAGTCCCGCTCCCTTTTCTTCTGCTGTTACCATAACAGACGAAAGCGCTCTTGACCCAATTACATCTTTTGATAAATAGGCATCCAGATACTTATGCTCTTCTTCATTGCTTACAGTCAACACCTTGCAATTACTCAAATCCTCTTTGGTAAGTCCCATAATCTGAAGCACGGTCTTCCTTTGCTCTTCTTTTAAATCCGCCCCAAGAGACACATATGGTATTACATCTACGGTTTCCTCCTCAAACTGTGATGCTGACACTGTTTGCGCACACAAAAATATTAAAACTAAAGACATAGTTAAAGCAATCCATTTCTTCATGTTGACCCTCCGCTCCTTACTTTATTCTGCTATTTCTTGATTTCCATTTCTTTTTTTATTATAGATGAAATGATTTACTTTTACAAGAAAAAAAGCGCCCGTATTTACTAATACCACTTCTCTATAAGCGCTATGATGCCTCAAAAAAGAAAGTTGAAACAGTGAGAACCCTCATCTGGAGATAGTTCATTCGCTATTGGAATAACAGGAAAATCTGCTCTACCAACGGAGGCTTCCCTCCTATGGTTAAGAGACACCGGTACTACATCTCATTACAGGATGCTGCATAGTTCAAACATCCTTGAGAAAAAAGTGTAAAGAGATATTGACAATATCAGGATGGGATAAGATCGTAAATTCGTCTAATTTTTAGCTTTTTCTCTTCATCATATTTAGAAGCATCAACAGCATAATAATCATGAATTTCACTTTGAATCTCTCTTACGGATTGGATATTTTTTTCGCATAGAAGAAATAGCGAGTTCACCCATTCCATTAGCATATAGAA
>JAVVVI010000015.1:4404-44525 GCA_036652735.1 Lachnospiraceae bacterium | reverse complement strand
CTGCATAGTTCAAACATCCTTGAGGAAAAAGTGTAAAGAGATATTGACAATATCATATTGATGTGTCAGATACCGTTACTGTTGTTTGGAGTCTTGAGTAAACTCGGAGGGAATTAGGTCATACATGTCATATTTTGTCGAATCTTGCGGTCAGAAAATGTTGACATGTATGGAAAGTATAATTATACTATGCAGTAGATGAGCATAATTATGGCTAACGTATTAATTGTGACGAATGTGACAGTAATGGCTGCAGACGAAAAAGCAAATAACGAAATTGTAAGCAATGAGTATGTTAACAAAACGAAAGATTTACCACCACTTCTTGCAGGTATAGGAAGTATTTCTGATAATCCAGTGATTCAGATGATATAGACTGCATATGGTTATGAAAAAATTTCAGATGCTGCATGGCAACAATATTTTAATGTCATGTATGAAATTTTTGATTTGGTAGAGTGCTCAGCATGGTATACAGAAAGCATCCAAATGTTGTAACATCAGAATGTGATAGAGGCGGCAGCACCACAACTTCGTTGAACGGTGTCTGCAGTCCTCTAGTTTAAAGTTTAGTTTATGGTGTTTGTTAGAACACTCTGCAGAAGTTCTTGCATTATACTCAAGTTTCCATTTACTACTGTCACGAGGCGAATTGTTGAATAACCGTGGATTGTCTTTCATGGCAACATGAACCGGTCTACCATATTTAGAGTTTGAACAAGGGTGTTTACAAGCGCAACCATATTTTCTGCTTGCAAATGACATCTAAATTTCATACGATGTTTTGCTGGTTCCGAGCCATCGTGATTCAGGCAATAATTTTCTTTGCATATAGGAACTCCATCTTTACCAATGGTAAAGTTGTTTTTGTAAGGCAATTTTATTCCGCCCTTACCATTAAGGTCGATAAAAGGTGTGATATCCTTGCGTCTGCAGTATTCATACTAAACCATTGCAACGTGAGCAGAATCAAGTGTTGAAGCAGGATTAAGCAAAGGGAATATAGACAGGTCACTTTCAGAATCGGATGCAACAAGCATATATAAATCTTAGCCATGATAATAGTAGTCTCTGGAAGAATCCCATCCGATATCACAGTCTGGTTGGGAGAAAAGGCTGTCGCATTTACAGACGATAATACCTTTGGAGGCACAGTTGCATACACGATGTTTACGTTCTCTGTGAGAAGTGACAAGCGGTGTACCATCACCAGCAAGTGCTAGAGATGCAGAATCTATAAGGCCTTTGGAAACAGAAAGATTCAGAAACTTATTTTTGTATAGTTGAAAAAGAGAACCATAGGGTAAGTTTTCAATTTTTAAAATGGTATTTTCGAGTTCTGGAAGGAGCTGTGCAACGGTTACTTTTTCAACGGAATTAGTCTTAGCTCCTTTTATTTTAGATTTTTAACTTTTGTTTCAAGGGGATGAATGGTGGAAGAAAGATGATTATTGTCAGAATCCCACATTCTAGGAAAAAAATTATAGAAAGTTCCACCCCCCGGAGTATCACCAAACTCAAAACCACTGAGTATGGCATAAAGAGGGTTGATTTCAAGCTGTGTAGTCTAATCAGTGATTGAAGTAACTTTGAAATCAATAGACAGAAGGTAGGTACGTTGCATACAGGAAGGAGTCCTTGGATTTGGACAAAAGACAGAATATTTGTATTTCATGAGTTCATCGATGAATGATAAATCAAGATTCCAAAAACGATCGATGATATCCCAGATGGAACGAGCGACAGAATCAGGATTAGGATAATATTTACGAAGACTTACAACAACAAAGTCTTGATAGGCGGAATGACCGCCAGAGTTAACAGGTAACATAAAATCGCCTCCAATCGAAAAATATGCTTTGAACAATTGGCGCGAAGCGCCGCATTTTTCGATAGACATGTCAAGTGTTTTGGAAAAAAAGTGGAGGATTTTAATAAAAAAGGAATCTAAACCCCTTATAAACAGAGGGATAAAGATTCCGAGAGATTATTAATAAGGAAAGGAGGGTTTTAGCATGGCGAGATTAGGCGGAGAAGTATTTGATTTTTCTCAGGTTATTGAAGAGATGAATGACTTATTAGAAACGGAAGAGGAAGAAAAGGAAGAAAAGGAAGAAAATTAAAGATTAGGGCTGTGGTAACATAGCCCTAATCTAATTATGGTGCGACTGGCGAGTCAGCGTTCTAACGCAATGTCATTAAGCTAAAGGAAAAACATGATGTTATCCGGAACAAATTGCGGAAATTATTGTAAGCATTGCGAATTGAAAATGAATTGCCATATAACAAAAAAACAGAAATGTATTCTGACTTAAATCCGAGAAATATTTTATTTAATGTCGATGGTTAAAACTAACTGTTGTTCTGTCTTTTTTCTTTCACAGGTATATTTTCTACCTGTGTGAATGGCAATAATAAACTTGGAAATAAGTTCATATACATTTTATATTTGGGACAATTTGTATAGAAAGCAAAAATAAAGCCACCATGCATTAGATTGATTAGCGTATCGTTAGACAGTCTGATGCAAGTTGCAGTGTGAGGATGAGAGTAAGTACTCTTCCTTGTTTTGATTGGGGGAATTATGCCAAAACCAATTGTATGGAATGAAAAATGTTATATTGATTATGCCTGTGAGTTGCAGCTCCAATCCAGGTTACAGTTGAATTTATATGCATATGGATTAAACAATATACCAAAGATTTTTTTGAATGAATCATATAATTTAGGATATTTAAAGTCTCCTGGTGTTGTTGTTGCAGATAGAAAAATTTATGAGAAAATCGAGCAGAACATTAGAAATGCTTTTCAATTGGTGGAAACGAGTAAGAGGTACACCCGAATGATGTATGGCTGTCTAGAGAACATAAGAACTTTAAACAATGCAACAGAAAATAAAATTGAAAATAACACACTGAAGAAGGTAGACGTAGAAAACTTGTATAGAGCAACAGAAAGAATGATGTCGATGATGGTCTTCCAGTGGCTAAGCTTTGATCTCAATTTAACAATAGAAGATACAAGATTAAAAGCATATGAAATACAGATGCTTGCTGCGCCGATTATGTTTCAGCCATATCAAATTCGGGAATTAAGGGCATACGTGGATGTTTTAGAAAATATTCATTCAGATAAAAGCAATGAAGCAATAAGAAAATATATAAAGGAATATGCCTTTTTAAAAAATTTCGGAATTGATAAAAATGAAGATGAGGATATAGAAAGACTAGTTTGCAAACTTCAATTAGAAGATGTAAACCGGTATAAAAATATATTACAGGAGTACGAAAAAAAGAATGCTATATCAGAAAAACAACGACAGAAGTTATATAAGAACATATTTGAAAGTGTGTCTAAAGAACGATTGCAAAGAGTGCAAAACAATCTAATATTAATGAGAATATGTGCTGACGAGGAAGAGGAGAGGCATTATCAACAGGCGCGAGCTACTAGGAATCTTAGGATAATCATGGAAATGAATCAATTAGATATATATTCCAGCATTGATGAAATCTTAGAGAGAATAGGGAAAAAGGAGTCAAAATGAAAAACATCATAGGAAATAAAGCGAAAAATCTTATTAAATTGGTGTCTATTGGTGTGAATGTTCCGAATTTTGTATGTATAAGTGATACGGAATGCAGAAATCTTAAACTTGACAAATTGGAAGGGAAAATTGAAAAATTAAGTTTTCCAATGATGGTTCGTTCAAGTTCAGAGGAAGAAGATTCATTAGAAGTATCAGGAGCTGGAAAATATTATTCTATTTATAATATACATATAGAAAAAGATTTATATAAGTCGATAAAGATTTGCTGGAAAAATAGAGGGAAACTGGATGCGATGGGTATCATTGTTCAGGAGCAATTAATTCCAAGATATTCGGGAGTAGCCTTTATGCAAAAAATTAAGGATTGTTTAGAGTGCGTGGTAGAAGCAGTGTTTGGTCTCGGAGATACACTTGTTTCGGGGTATGCGACACCTAAAAGGATTAAGATAAATTTGGATACGGGTGCGTGGGAGGTTACAAAAGAAGATAATCAGAGAATTGCTCAGATTCCAAGAGTAACTGAAAAATTCTATGAACCAGCAGAAGATATATTGTATGATAATTGCAGGCTGAGAATTATTGGGTTAAATAGTAGAATAATATATGGATATATGATATATGGGTATAATTATTGGAAAAATATAAAAGATGCAATTGAGAAACTTATTCCAGAATTGAGAAACATTTACAAAGAATTGAGAGATTCGGATGTTGAATGGGTTTATGGGATAGATGGTAAATTAAGTATCGTTCAAAGAAGGCCCATAACAGCTAGTCTTAGATTGGAAATCGCTAATAATGGTAATGGAACTTGTATCGTTCCCGGTAAGGTCAAAGGAAGGATGATTCGTTATAATGATTATAAAGGTGAACAGGGAGTTATTATATTTGCAAAATCTCTGAACCCAAAGGAATTCCTTAATATAATAAATTGTGGTGGTTTGATAACAATAGAAAACACCTTGCTTTCGCATACTGCCATTTTGGCTAGGGAATTTAATATCCCGTATTATTGTGGAATTGCTGCTGAAACAATTGTAAAATATATAGATTGTGTGGTGAATATTAATTTTGAAACGGGAATGGTGACTGAGGGAGCATCTGAGGTGAATACTAATGAGGTATTAAAGCAGAGCGATTCTGAAATAAAGGAAACAGAATATAATATTTTGAGTGAAGCATGGACAAAGAATTATTTTCTGAATCAATAAAAAATGGGAGAGGCAAAGGATGAATAAAGAATTATATGAATATATGAAAAAGGTTGTGAAGAATGAATTTGTATTTCCCTGTTCTGCGGAATTTCATCCTACCAATGAATGCAATCAAGATTGCGTATGGTGTATTATGAGAGAATATAGGCAGGAAAAGGTTTCGTTCAGTCAGGAACAGTTGCAGGAACTTGGGAGACAAGTAGTTGATGGCAAACATGTAAAATATTTTTTCTTTTCAGGAGGAGGAGAACCACTATGTAATGACGCATTATTTAAAAGTTATATATATGAAGATAATATGTATAGTTCCTTGTTTGAGATGTTTTATAAAAATGGCATTAGTTCAAGTATAAGTACCAATGGAGAATGTTTGAACCGGATTGTAGATACGGATGTTTGGAAATATGTAGAAATGATTCGAATCAGCCTAGATGCTGGACGAGAATATTCATATAGAAAATTACATAGATCTCAGATAGGAATGCAGCTAATTGAAGTAATTCATGGGATAGAACGTTATTATAAGAAAAGTAATAAAAAAATAGAAATTTCTTTTCTTGAAATAAAGGAAAATGAAGGAGAATACAGGGAACTCGCTAATTTGTTTTCGCTCCCTGAAGCAATATCTCGTATTGTGCTGAAAAATCTTATCGGTGATAGAGAAAAAGATGATCATCTTGCAATTGAAGTAAATGGTATAAAGATTGTTAGAAAATTTCATAAAGACCTTGTTCTAAATAATTATATAAACAGAACTAATATACTAATTAACGCTCATGGAGATGTATATCCTTGCTGTCATGCTATGGACAAAGAAAAAAATAAAATGGGGAATTTGCACATAGAAGAATTGGATAGAATAATTTTAGACAATCAAGATACTATTACACCTTATCATTGTTCAAAATGTGAGAATTTGGAAATGAATAAGTTACTGAATAATTTTTCAACTATATATCAGAGAAAAAAACATGATTAAATACAAAGGACCAGAAAAACTAAGAGATGAAATACTAGACAAATGTGGGAAACTGGTTTCTTTAGATGAGGTAAATATTATGATTTTTCAAGATTATTGCGAAAAGAGAACTAATACTATAGGTTCTGGAGTAGTTATTGAATCGGAAAGTAATATTTATCCTTGTGCAATTCCAGATGTTGGGTGTGGGTTTCATTTGTGTAGAATAGAAGGAATCAGAAGGAATGATATTAAAAATAACAAGATATTATATGATAAAATGATGGAACTTTATTATGGAGAAAAGAAGAATTTTTCATCGGGAAAGTTTTCCTTAATTGAAATGTGTGAAAAAGGACATCTGTATGCAAAATCGTCTTTTGACGATGATAGAAAAAGTAAGTATGAAGAAGAGAAGGTTGCTTTGCAGAAACCAATCAGTAGTCTTTTTAGAAATTGTAATTGCTGTGGAGATTTGGACCAATATCAAGGACATTTTTTTGAATTTCTAGAAGACGATAATCAAAACATCTATTTACTAATTCATTCTGGAAGTTGGGTATTGGCAGATCGAATCATGAAAAAATATTGGATGCCTATGGCGAGAGAATCTTATAAGAAGGGATGGTCGGTGAAGGAAAATATTATTAATGGACATTTTAGAATTCCCATTGAAGGAATGCATACGTTGTTTCCAGAATATTATAATGACATTTTAAGCTTATATAATTTTACAATTGCATACAGAGATGTTATTGAGAAGGAAATTTCCGATATTTTTAATGAGGTTTTTGGAAAAATGATATCTTTTTGTTTAGAATCAGACTATAGTCACACTAAATTATGGATTGCAGATGATAATAAAGTGATTCATCAAAGGGGAGTACAGCATTTAAGAGGAGATGGAATAACAAGGTATATTATGTGTGGAACACAATCAAGTCCATCCCTGATTTTTACTCTTGATAGGGATGAGTTTTTTAGTCACGGAATATCAGAGGAAATTCATGGATCAGATTTGATCTGCTTTAACTATACGTTGGAAAAGGCAGTTAGGGGGGAGCAGCTATGTCCAATTATGACCATAAAATAATTCCAAATATCAAAGTACAAGAAACAATCAATACTATACGGAGTAATACAAGTAGATACTATGAAATTCTAGTCATTACAAAAGAGGATGAAAAGCCAAGAATAGAGACCACATATAATAAAATTGAAATACATATAGGTAATATAGAGAACGGACCAGATTTGTGGCACGAATTAACTCATGTAAAAATGCTGACAGAGCAGGGAATGATTCTTCATCCATATCCAAAAGGTACTGATAACATTCAGGAGTATTATGCTTTCACAAATATTATTACAAATATTGTGTATGATATATATGTTGATGTAGAATTATATTTTAGTCATAAGGAAATTGATGAAGAGTACTATGACCGGAAGTATAGGGCATACTGTATTTTCTTAAATAAAAATAGGAGGGTAGAAGGATTACAGGAAGAGTTACAATGCGCAATAATAGAATTAATTAAAGAATACTGTAAGGTCTTGACAAATATCAGTAATAGAAATATTGATGGGTTGAAGAAATATCAAGATAATAGCATATCCAAACAGAGACAAGAGATAGAAAAATGGTTAAATAGAACTATATTTGCAAGACAATATGAATGGATATCATATCATGATTTATATTTAAGGGAAAAGAAGGTGGGGGTTAAAGATGATTCATGCTAACGGCGTGTCTGTAAAATATAGGAAGGGCCAATTAGATATTCTTAAGGGGATAAATCTTAAGATTCAAGACGGGGAAATGGTAGCATTACTTGGACATAATGGTTCTGGAAAATCAACCCTGATGAAGTGTTTGACAGGAGTAATAAAACCAACGGAAGGTTCTATTGAGATTGATGGAAAAGATATATTCAAGGAGCAAAAATCATTTCGAACTCAATTTGGTGTTATGTTTAACCAAAAACCTTCCTTTATTATTGACTTAAAGGTTATGGATAACTTGATTTTCTTTAAGGAAATGTACCGTTTAGATGATGCGGTTTTCAAGGAACGATTAAAAATTTGTGATGCATATCTGGATATTCAAGCATTATATGAAAAGCAATACAGAAAATTAAGCTATGGGGAACGAACAAAATGCGAAATTGTATCGGTGCTCCTGCATGACCCCAGGTATGTTTTTCTAGATGAGCCGACGAACGGACTGGATATTAAGTCAAAAAAAGCATTATATGAATTGTTGTATAAAATAAATAAAACCAGTAAAGCAACCATGATTGTAGTGACTCATGAATTAGAATACTTAACAGAGTATTTTAAAAGAGTCATTGTTTTGAAAAAGGGTGAAATTCTATATGATGCAGACGGAAAACAGATGGAATTTCTGATGCGGCAAAGAAGCTGTCTAAAGGTACAGTACCATCAGGTTATTGATGGAAAAATACAACTGGAGTTAAAAGACAGCATGAGAGATATGGATGAAGAAGCACGAACAGTATCTTACATATACGATGGTGAAGACGAAAAGCGTAAAATGATACATAAAATTATCAATGCATACAATATTCAGAAGATAGAAGAGGAAGGTGTGGGGGTGAAAGAGGTGTATGAGTATCTTGTTGAAAAGAATACTAGTCTACGGTAGAGTTTATTTTCAATTACGGATGAGCAGGGTAAAGATGTATAAACGTGATTTTGTTTTTATGTCTATCAGTAATATTGCATTTTTACTCGGGAGTATACTGTTTTGGTATTTGGTGACCAATGTCGGCTTTGCAGTGGAGGGCTGGACTTTTTCCAAATTGCTGGTGTACGTAGCTTATTCTGAGCTGTTTTATGGCTTTCACCAGAATATATTTGGAATCGCATCTTCCTATTGGAAGGCGATATACACCGGATTTTTTGATGTTCAAATTTGCAGACCCATGGATACCAGATTCAGGCTTATTTTTTTGAATGCAGACTTCGGAGGAATTGTATTTAGTTTTATTAAATTTTTGGTGATTCTTGCGGTATCAAAAGAGAGCTTTGGAATAGTCCCGCTGCTGATAAGTATTGCAGTAGTCTTTTGGGCTAGCCTGACTTTTGCATTGATTCAATTTATTTTTAGTTACATGGCCTTCTGGCTGCATAAAGTAGAAGCAATTGTTGAAATTAGTGAGAACCTTACTTTATTTAATAAGTATCCATTAGACATTTTTCCACTGGTTTTAAGGAGTATTGTTACTGTGATTTTTCCTTTCTATTTTTTCAGCACGTTTCCTGCAAAGGTAGTTTTAGAAAAATATGCAGTGACACAGATTGTCATGGGAGTTATTTTGCTAATTGCAAATTTAATTTTTTGGTTTATTCTTAACAAAATAGTATTTCAAAGGGGGCGAATGAGATATGAAAGTATTCAGGGGTAAGCATTGGACGTTATATATCAGCTATTTAAAAGAATATCTTCGATACCCTGTTACGGTATTTTTCAAACTGATAGAGTTGCCGATTCAGATGCTGCTGTATTTGTTTCTATGGAAATATATAGCAAGGGAAGCGGCATTTGATTTGGAATATATGATTTTTTATTATTTTATCACAGGACTGTTAGGTCTTGCATATCCTTTTGTGCATATAGCCGCAGACATTGAGGAAGATATATTAGAAGGTACGATTTTTAATTATTTGGTACGCCCCTATCATTATATTTTGCCCAAATTATCCAAATATATGGCCAGCATGAGCATTTATGCCATTATCTTTATACCCAGTATTTTACTAATATGGATGAGTAAAAAGACATCTGCAGATGCCATTTTTCTATTTGTTATCTGTTGGTTGGTTGGAACACTGGTGGAGTTTTTTACATGGTATACCATTGGGTTATTGGCTATGTCCCAGGAACGTATCAGGGGATTTATAAGAATTATCGCAGCCTTTAAGAGCATTGTATCCGGCAGTTTATTCCCCTTGGCATTGATGCCCGTGTTAGCCAGGAAGGTATTTATGCTGATGCCCTTCCAATGTTATATTTATGCACCGGCGAATATTTTATTAGAAGGATATTCTGTGGCAGAGGCTGGATTGGTTATCTTGAAAAGTGTGATATGGTTAGTCTTATTAATTGCTTTATCTCAAGGGCTGTATAGCAGAGGTTTGAGTAAATTGAAAGGAAGCATGGCATAATTTAACGATGTATTCTCAAAGGATGGCAATGCAGGCAGTTATGTATCAATCTCCGGTTGGCATGGTTACACACAGGTCGTTCTGCTGCTTGGGGTTTATTCTGACCTGACTCCTTGCAGGATAAGCAGGGGGAATCGGTAACCTTTGCGGTGTCAAATGATATCAAACAAAATACTGTATGTAGCCGGTATTACCCTAAACGGCACTGCCTATCCATTGGACGTTGCTCCCGAGGATATGTACATTTACCACCCTACATACCTCTTGAATAATGAATACGGAGCGCTAAATATGATAGGTCTGATTTTACGACCGGATTCCGGAAGCGGCAGAAAGCCTCTATATCGCTGACAAGCTGCACCGCAATGTTACCAAGCTGTCCGGAGGTGAACGACAGCGTGTGGCAATTGCGCGGGCGAATGTATGTAATCAGCCAATTATCCTTGAATATCCTGATGGAACTGTGAAAAAGCAAAATAAACTGCTGATTATCGTAACACATAATCTGTCTGTTGCAAAGCAGTGCCACAGAGTGATTCAGATGAAGGATGGACATATTATTTCTTGAAAATTCAAGAAAAAGGAATTATTGCATTAGCGGAAGTTAATGGTCCTGAAAAAAGCAGATCTGATTATAATACTCCATCGATGAATTTATGTGAAGTTGAAAACATAAAATATAAAATTTACAATTATTTAATAAAGCAATTACTGGGTGGTTCCAGGATTATTGAAATCTAAGCAATTACTGGGTGGTTCCAGGATTATTGAAATCAACGCAATACTGGTAGACTAAAATTTAAGAAGGGCTATCACGCAGCATGCGTGATTTGGTTCAATTTATAAAAGAGCGTAAAAAGAGGCTGTCGCTTCAAGATTTATCAATCTCTAAAGCGGCAACCTCAGGGCAGGGATATATTCATTAGAGAATATAATTTGCGGTAAAGCTGCAGCAGGTTGGAAACATAATTTGTTGGTTGACACCAGAAAAATGTAGAAAACCACGCCGCTGAAATGTGGCGATTAAAGATAATTCAAATGTTTGTCGAAAAATGTAGAAATTTGCGATTGAAAAAAATTGAAAAATTAGAGATAGACAATTATACTGAAATTGTGTTAAATAGAGGAAAAAGGGAGGGAAAATGCATGGAAAGAATCGTTTTGATAAACGGATATTCATCCAAACCAAACCATGGATGTACAAATCAGTCGCACTCATGCGGTGCAGGCAGGTAATAATAAACGCATACATGGTATCATTTCTATATTATGTATGCGTTTTTTATTTGCAGATGAACAGCATATATCAGTAAAACAGTAGAAAGCGTAGATAGTTAATCGATTTATCGTTCACAGATTGTCACCAACTTTTATAGCAAGAAAAAATCAATCATGGCTTATCAAAGATTAGTTAGCGTCCCTAACTCTTACGTTATTATTATTCTCCGATAAGAAATATTCTGTTGGTGGCTTGATACCGGAAGGCAGTTATAGTTCATGAAAAGGTAATTGTATCATCTGGGTTCAGGATTATAAAGTATATTGTCAACCATGTAGGTATGACAGGATGACCAATAATTCATCCAATACCTATATCATAAAAAATAAGTTTGTAGCCTCTATAATTGAGAAGTGTAAACTTATAATAAAAGTTAGGTTTATATGAGAAAATTATTAAAGGTTTTTGAATTTAAAGATACAAAGTATGTTTTTGATGGTAGTAGTTTGGAATTATATAAAATAACAAATGAAGAGGATTTTGCAGAATATGTGAAAGATGAAGATGAATTTACTAGAAAAAAACAATTTACCAATAAGGATAGTATTTCAAAAATTGTCTTGAATGTGAGTAACGAGTGCAATTTGAATTGCAAATATTGCTATGCAGATGGAGGAAAGTATGCCTCTAAAAAAAAATGGACTAATGTCTTTTAAAACACTTGAAAATATAATAGATGAAATATTGAAAACTATGAAATTGTAACTAATGGTTGGTATTTGAATGAGGAGATGTTAGTGTTTTTTAAAGAGCATAATATAAAATTGGCATTAAGTATTGATGGTCCTATGGATATTACAGATTTTTTGCGTGGGAAAGGAAGTTATGCAAAGGTAATGCAGGGATTTGACATGGTTAAAAAAATGAATTACAATAATGTGGAATGTTTAGCTACATATACAGGCTATCATGAAAGGCTTAAATATACATATGATGATATTGATGATTACTTCAAGGGACTAGGTGTGAGGGCAACAATAAGCAGAGTACTTTCTAATGAGAGAGAAATGTTGCCGATTAATTGTTCAACAGAAAAACAAATAAAAGATAATATATGGGAATCCGCCAGAAAAGTTTACAATAATCAGCAAACAGGTGGAATTAATCCCTACTTGTATCGCACATTGATGTCGCTGTCGTTTGGAGCCAGAAGCATAAATTATTGTGATGATTTGTTTTCTGATTTTTCTGTTACTTATGATTATGATGGAACAAAATATAATTGTTTTCACTTTTGGGGTGAGAAGGAATATGCTGTGAGGGAGAATGAAGTTTGCAACGCCCACATTCAAGAGGTAAACTGTAAAGACAATAATAAGGTATGTGCTTTATGCTGGGCGAAGTATCTATGTAAAATTTGTACGGCTGCAGTCATGCAAAATACAATGGAATGGCCAGTTATGGATAATGGAGAATGTAAAGATAGAAATATTCTTCAACTGTGTATAGAATGCATTATCGAATACCAACAGGACGAAAAGGTTACACAGCTAATGGATAATTTTGTACATAATTTTATCAATTATCAATGATTGACAGTTAGGAGGGAGCGTGAAAAAATACAATCTATTCAATAATCTGAGGTTTTCTTTATTCCTGTTAAGAGAAGACAAATCTCGAAGTTTTTACGTATATTCCATTCCACATATTTTGCTTGGAGTTTTGCTACCTCTATTGCTGGCAGCCTTCCCAAGCTATGTGGTGGGAAGGATGACGGAAGGTGAAAACCTAGAAACCGGGATTATTAAGCTATTGACTTTTATTGCGGGAATTTTACTCTTACAAATGGTAGATACCTATCTAGTACGCATGTATGAGCAGATTCTATTTTTGTTTCGAGATAGGCAGGGAACAAAGCTCATGAAAAAATCCCTGGAAATTCCTTTTTATTTATGTGAAAGTCCAGAAGGGCAGCGGCAGTTTGAAAAGGCTAGAAGAGCGGTTTATGAAGGAAATGAAACCGGAATTGAAATGTTTTTAAAGCAACTACCGGAAATTAGCGTGAACCTGTTGGGGATGCTGGCATATGTGGCAGTAATTGGTGCGACAAGCCCAATGATTATTTTGATGCTACTTGCCTTTACATTTTTGGCTGTCTTTGCAAGTAGAGTAACAGGGAAAAAAGACTATCTGGTACAGGAAGAACTGAGCGGAGAATACACAAGCCTTCAATATATGTATCAGATCACATTAGATCAAAAGGGTGCCAAGGATATTCGTATATACCGGATGCAAGCGTGGTTTTTAGAAGAATTTAATACCTTGAGAAAGAAAGTTCTGAAATTACAGAATAAAAGTGCTAATTATTACCTGCTGTTTGATAACTTGGAAAAAATTCTTGCATTTCTTCGGGATGGAATTGTGTATGGGTATTTAATCTACCTTATGTACCAAGGCGATATGACTATAGAACGATTTATACTAAATATAGGGATTGTGGCAGGATTTAATGGTTGGATCATGGGTTTGTTTGAAAATGTCAAAGAACTAACGCGAAACAATACAATTGTGGGCCATTATAGGTATTTCTTAAGCTATGGGGAGGAAAAAAGAAACGGTGTGGAAAAGGTGACCAATCCCATGAAACCACATACTCTAACTATGGAGCATATAAGTTTCAAGTACCCGGAAGCAGAAAAGGATTGTATCCATGATTTAAATGTTACCATTCGCAGTGGAGAAAAACTGGCGCTAGTGGGTATCAACGGGGCAGGAAAGAGTACAGTAATAAAGCTTTTGCTGGGTCTGTATCGACCCACAGAGGGCAGAATTCTTTTGGACGGTATAGATATTGCTACCATAGAGGAAACAAGCTACCTTAGTGAATTTGCAGTTGTTTTTCAGGAAGTATTTGCATTTGCAGCCAGCATTGCAGATAATGTGACAGGATGTCTGGTACAAGATCAGAATGCATCTAAATTGAAAGAAAAGCTTATGATGGCGGGGCTTTGGGAGAGTATACAAAAGCTGCCAAATAGGGAGAAAACAAGCGTCACAAGGGATCTTGACCCGGAGGGTGTTAATTTGTCAGGGGGAGAAATGCAGAAGCTGATGCTTGCCAGAACTCTTTATAAAGAATCGTCTGTTGTAATTTTGGATGAGCCTACTGCGGCACTGGATCCAATAGCAGAAAATGAATTGTATCAAAAGTACAGCCAACTGAGCCAAGGAAAAACCAGTATCTTTATTTCTCACAGATTAAGCTCTACCAAATTTTGCGATAGAATCCTGTTCTTTGAAAACGGTGAGATCGCAGAAATGGGAACTCATGATGAATTGATGAACCAAAAGGGCAAGTATGCCAATATGTATGAGGTTCAGGCAAAATACTATCGGAAGGAGGACCCAAACCATGCGTGACAAATTTAAATTTCATAAAAAAGGTTTTTATCTGCTAAAGGTTCTTCGAGGGTTGGATGGAGGAGCCATTTGGGTGTCTGTTTGTTCAGCCTTGCTGGAAGCAGGAATCCCTTACATAGGATTTGTTTTTTCGGCAATGATTATTGATAATCTGCTTATGGGGGCATGGACAGCAGCCGTTGTTCATGTAGTTTTTTTGATTGGTTTAAGTCTGCTATTTGGATTACTACAAAATCAATTGTCAAAAATTCTTGCAGTGAAATATCAGATGCTGTATACGGATTTTAAAATTTTAATGCGGAAAAAGGCCCTATCGATCAACTTTGAAAGCTTTGAAAACCCAGAAGTTGCAGGTAAAATTTATCGAGCGGAAAGAACCATTGATATGTATGGTGGTTTGGAGGAAATTCTGTATTTATATCAGCAGCTCTTAAGTTCAGCTATTTCGGGGATCACTGCCCTGGGTCTGGTAGGCTATATGTGCTTTGCCAAGGGAACCATGGGCAGAATCAGTGTTCCAATAACTGTTCTTAGCTTTTTGGTAGCGGTGGGACTCGTTATGAAAGCGACCTTTTTCTCCAGTGGGTATTTTCTTAAACAGCAGAATCAAATTTTCTCAGGACATGGAGATGCAGAGGAAGGGCTTTCTTATTACATGGATCAAATTTATGGCAATGAGAAAGCAAACAAGACGGCTCATTTATACCATATGAAGGATTTGCTTTTGGGGAACTTCAATGGATTTTTAGATGTTTCTTCCGGGCTTTATAAAAAAATGAAAACAGTAAGGAGAAGGCAGGAACTTACCGGACAGGGAATTAGTGCGGTCTTTACGGTTTATTCTTATGCTCTGATTTTATTAAAAATATGGAGCAAAGCTATCAGCATAGGATCTTTTACAAAATATGCGGGGGCAATGACCAGCTTCATGAATGATATGACAACCCTTGTCTGGACCAATGGAGAAATTGCCCGAAATTGTGAATTCATGCAGGACTTCATTGATTTTATGGAAATGGAGGATGACAGCAGGGGAGGAGTTTTACCAATTAGGAAAGAAGCTGGAAGAGCGTATGAAATTGAATTCCATAATGTGTCGTTTTGCTATCCGGGAAGCGAGAATATGACACTGAGGAATATAAACTGCAAGATAAATGGCAACAATAAAACGGCAATTGTAGGAAGAAACGGGGCTGGCAAAACCACTTTTATCAAGCTACTTTGCGGACTTTACCATCCTACACAGGGGACAATTTCCTTAGATGGAATTGACATTAAGGAATATGATTATCAGGATTATATGGGTTTGTTCAGCGTGGCATTTCAGGATTTTACCATGTTTGCATTTCCGGTAGGACAGAATATAGCCACATCCAGGGTATGTGATAGGGATAAAATATGGAACTGCCTTACTAAGGCTGGTGTGGAACAGGTGGTAAAGAAGATGCCCCAAAAACTGGATACACCTATGTTTTCAGGTAACGAAGGTGGGGTAAATGTCAGCGGAGGAGAAATGCAGAAACTGGCTATTGCCAGGGCATTGTATAAAGATGCCCCATTGATCATACTGGATGAACCGACAGCGGCGTTAGATCCTGTTAGTGAATACGAAATTTATAAACGATTTGATGAATTAGTAAAACATAAAACCAGCATTTTTATTACGCATAGAATGAGTAGCTGCAGGTTCTGTGATGATATTCTGGTATTTGAAAATGGAGAAATAGTGGAAAGAGGAAATCATGAAAAGCTGCTGCAGAATCGGGTTTTGTATTCTGAATTGTGGAATGCACAGGCACAGCATTATGGGGAATAAAAACGAGGGGGGGGAGAGATATGGCTTCAATAGAAGTAAATAATTTAAGCTTTTCTTATCCGGGAAGCAGTGATTTGGTATTTAAACAGGTATCATTTCTTGTAGACACGGAATGGAGGCTGGGTATTGTTGGAGGAAATGGAAAAGGAAAAACTACCTTTTTAAGATTATTACAGGGGGAATATGAGTACAGTGGGCTGATACGGAATACTATTCCTGTCAAATATTGTCCGGGAGTAATAGATGTAAAAAATGGACAGGAGATGGCAGTGACCGTCTATGGAGAACGCTATCCCGGTTATGAATTATGGCGGGTAATTCGGGAACTTCATTCTTTGGAGATGGTAGAAGATATACTCTATGAACCATGGAAAAATCTAAGTCCGGGTGAGAAAACTCGGATTATGCTCGCGTTTCTCTTTTCTTATCCGGATACCTATCTGCTATTGGATGAACCAACTAATAATTTGGATGAGCAGACACGAGAAGTGGTAAAAAAGTATTTGCAACGGAAAAAAAGTTTTATTCTGGTCTCACATGAGAGGGATGTGCTGGATGCATGTGTAGATCATATTCTAGCTATTAATCGCAGCAGCATTGAAGTATGCAAAGGAAATTTCAGTACATGGTATGAAAACAAAAAGAATAGAGACAGCTTTGAAATCCAAACAGACAGTAAGCTCAGAAAAGAAATTGGACGTTTAGAACAAGCTGCAAGAGAGAGTGCAGAATGGGCGAATCAGATAGAACAGACTAAAATCGGTTTTAATCCAGTTTGTGAAGATCGATGGAAGGATTCAAGGTGCTATATTGGAGAAAAAACCAGACGAATGGAAAAAAGGAAGAAGAATCTGGAAAACAGAGCTTTTCGGGAGATTGAAGAGAAAAAAGCTCTTCTAAAAGATGTAGAGACAGAGCAGGATTTGAAACTCTTTATTCAGAAGGGACAAAAAGGAACTTATATCTGGGCGGATAAGATTGGTATAAAATATGGAGAAAAAACCGTGTGTGAGAATGTGTCATTCACTGTTGAAAGTGGAGAGCGGGTGTTACTTTCAGGAAAAAATGGCTGTGGTAAAACAAGTATAATAAAAGCGATTGCAGGTGCAAGGGAGAATATGTCTGGGGAACTGGTGATCAAAGGGGGAATTTCAATATCCTATGTATCACAGAACTTGAATCTCCAATCAGAGAACCTAAAGGAACTGGCACAAAGGAAAAGAATAGAGATAACCACCTT
Organism: Lachnospiraceae bacterium; assembly: GCA_036652735.1. Classification (GTDB taxonomy): domain Bacteria; phylum Bacillota; class Clostridia; order Lachnospirales; family Lachnospiraceae; genus JAGOGN01. Next base: position 26,917 of record JAVVVI010000015.1, on the reverse strand, counting down.
GCTCAGTGTTTTACGACAAATGGGATTTGATAGAATACAGTTTGATAAACCATTAGAGCAGCTTTCGGATGGGCAGAAAAGAAAAGTATCCCTGGCAGCGAGTCTATGTGAAAGCGCAGACCTTTATATTTGGGATGAGCCGATGAATTTTATTGATTTATTTACAAGAATCCAACTGGAGAATTTAATTCTGAAATATAAACCTACCATGCTATTTATCGAACACGATGAGTATTTTTCATCTAAAATAGCCACAAAAGAAGTGAAAATTTGACAAGATCATGATTTAGAAACGAAGCTTTGAATAAATTTTCTTTGGAGATTTTACAAGAAGAGAAAAAAGGATGGCGGTTATGGGAATAATCATTAAACAGCCCATACAGGAGATCAGGATACAGGAGAGCTCGTTTAGAAAAGATTTAGAATTTAGGATCTTTTCCAAAGAATACGAATAGTTAATATAAGCAAGAACAAGCAGAATGGATTCACCAAGACCCACAAAAATCAAGGTGTTTATTGTTGTGCCAAGAATATCCTTCCCAACGGACATGCCACTTTTTATTAATTGCCAAGTCCCCAGGGAGGGATTATTATGGTTAATTTCATTGAGTGTGGTGGAGATAGCCATGCTGGTATCCGCAACTGCACCCAATAATCCCCATAGCATACTAATTACCAGTACACTGAGCATATTGATTGTAACAGCAGAGCTGATATAGCTGTTTTCATCTTCAAACAGTTCCAGTTCATCAAGTCCAATCACATGTGCATTGGTGCAGATATAGTAAATAAGTGTGCACAGAAATAAAAGCACGATTCCAATGGAAAGTATAGTGGCCAGGGATTTTATGTTATATCCATTTTGAAAACCAACCGTTACCGTGATAAATACCAGGGAGCTGAGTAACATAACGACAATTGGATGGAAATTCTTTCCAATTAAAACCATGCTGAGAATAGCTGTAATTGTGTTTAGCAATAGAACAGCAAAGGATTTACCGCCCCGGTTTCCACCAATAAGTGACATTAAAAGAAATAAAAGAATAACTAAAGTAAGTATCATAAGTGTGTTGCTCCTCTCTTTGAAATAAGAACTGCAATAAGACCGGAAACGGGAATGGCCAATACAATACCAATAGAACCAACTAAAAATCGGATTACATCAAAAATAACCCCAAATCGAAAAATAGTATTAAGATCATAGCCACTGTGGAGTTTCAAAACAATTATTGGCAGTGAGCTGCTCATATAAGCAAAAAACAGCACGTTGATCATGGTGCCCATAATGTCATAACCAATTTCCTTTATAGAAAGAATCAAGTCTCTGGTACAAATGCTGCTGTTGGTTTGAATAATTTCCCATACGGAGGAATTGATCGTAATGGCAACATCCATGACAGCACCCAGTAAGCCGATCATTACGCTGATAATAAAGATATCACTTAAGTTATCAGGACCGGATAAATAGGACATAGTTTCAAAAGGAATCTCATTGTTATTAAAAACGAGAAATTTACATAAAAGCAAAACCAGCAGAATTGTTATCATGGTTGATAGAATTGCACCCAAGGTTTTTTTCTTAAATCCACTTGATACAACAATTGTAATCAAGCAAAAACAGGACAAAAGAAGAACCCAAACCTGAGAAAAAAATTCATTCTTATTGAAAAAAACCAGGGAGACACAAAACAGGGCTACATTTATTAAAACAGATAAAAGAGTAAACAATCCTCGAATATTTGAAACAAAGAGTAAAAGGAGGATAACTAAACCAATCAGAAAAAACACATAAGTATCCCTTTTTATACCTAGAATAGAGACGGAATAGGTATTGTTTATAGGTGTTATCTGTATAAAGAGGCGGTCCCGGGTTTTAAATTTTTCAGTTCTTGTTCCGGAGTTGGAATATTCATTTTGGAACGTCACTTCCCTGCCCTTCCATTCTCCATTTTTCACAATAGCCGTAACTGTTTGCAAACGATATCGTTCGGCTTTTCCATTTGGACCGGAGACTTCTTTGGATGGAACGCTGGAGACCTGAGTCACAAGGGCAATGGTCTGTTCATATAAGGCATAATTATTCGCTACAAAGAATAACGAAACTATAAATAAAATGGCTGCAATAAAAAAACCAATGACATTGTATTTCTTAAAAAGGTGGGTCCTGTTAGTTGTGAGCATAATTTCTTCCAATCAGTTTTATTTTGAATTGCATTTGGTAATGGTAGTTTAACATATATGGGCGATATTTTCTACTAATTTACCACTTGAGAAGAATAAGTTACCACTTAGGAAAAAGAACTTTACAATGGTATTTTGGTAGTATAGAATGATATCATCAAGATAAGGAGTGGTAGGTATGAATAAAAAGAAAAGAGATTCGGTAGGAAGCAATTATGCATACATATACAAGGAACTGTGGAATTATGATAAGAGGCCCTTCTTTTTTAGTTTCATGGAAGTTATTTTTCGTGTGGCAGCTCCATTGGGCTTAGCTGTAATTCCATCCATTGTAATTGCACTTTTGGAACAGCAGGTGGGATTAGCTAGCTTCACAAAAGTCCTGATACTGACTTTTGCCATTTATGGAACAGTGGCTGCCTTGAATGGTTTTCTCACGGACCGCAATAAATGGCAGTTCGTTGCGTTTCGATGCAGCAGATTGTGGAGTATTCTGTATCGAAAATGTATGACAATGGATTACAGTAAGTTTGAAGAGGAAGGTGTCCGGGAAAAAATGCAGAAGGCTTGCAATGCCATTGGAGGAAATCACATTGGTGTGGAGGGATTTCTACATAAGAACACAGAGCTTGCGGTAGATATCCTGGGAATTATTGTATACGCGCTGATTATTACCACAGTTCATCCACTTATTATTGTGCTTTTGATTTTATTAGCCGCTATTCAGATGCTTTTTTACAAAAAAGCAGTGGATTATGAACAGACCAGAAAAGATGATATGGCAAAGCTGGAAGTTACCCAGTATTATCTTGGACAACGGGGATATGATACAAGTACTGGGAAGGATGCCAGGATGTATCATTTGGATCAATGGATTCGTGATGTATTTTGTAGAAAGAACCGTGAATTGAAGAGCATAAGGGGAAGCGTCCAAAGCCATTACTATTACCATGATTTGGCCATGTTATTTTTACAGTTTCTTCGAGATGGTATCTGCTATGGATACTTAATCTACATGTTGTTTCATGGAATGCAGGCCGCAGCATTTGTTCTTTACCTTGGAGTGATTGGTGGCTTTTCTAATTGGATTGCCAATATTACGGCAGTCATTTCAGAAATTGGCAAGCAAAATAAGATGATAGGTGAATATAGAGAGTTTATGGATATGGAAGATGAGTTTCACCATGGAGAAGGTCAGGTTTTAGAAGCAACAGAAGAATCGTTGGATGTAGTATTTGAACATGTATCATTCCATTATTCAGAGGAATCCAAAAATGTGCTGGAGGATGTGAGCTTTCACATTAAGCCGGGAGAGAAACTGGCACTTGTGGGGATTAATGGAGCCGGTAAAACAACGATTGTAAAACTTCTTTGTGGATTTTACAAGCCAGTGGAGGGCAGGGTGTTAATCAATGGAAAGGATACCAGGGATCTGAATGTAGATGAATATTTCAAACAGATTGCGGTTGTGTTCCAGGAAGCCTTTACACTGTCATTTACTTTGGAAGAAAATGTTAGTGGCTGTGAAAAGGGTATGGAACGGAGTAAGGTTGAGCAAGCCATAGAAAAGGCCGGATTATTAGATAAAGTAAATTCTCTTTCAAAGGGGCTGGATACATATTTGAATAAAGAACTGGAAGAGGATGGAATACAACTTTCGGGAGGAGAATTACAGAAGTTAATGCTGGCAAGAGCGGTCTATAAGAATGCCAGATTCTTAATTCTTGATGAGCCAACTGCTGCATTAGATGCTCTGGCAGAAAGTGAAATGTATGAAAAATACGATACGATACTCAACAGAAAAACTTCTTTGTTTATTTCTCATAGGCTGGCATCTACAAAATTCTGTAATACGATTTTATTTCTTGAAAATGGAAAGATTAAAGAGCAGGGTACCCATCAGGAATTAATGGAACAGCATGGTAGTTATGCACAGATGTTTGAGGTGCAGAGTCAATACTACAAAGAAGGGGGAATGCAGGATGAAGAAACAGTTCTGGCATAAACATATTGAATATTTGAAATTAATTTCAAGGGGCAATAAAGGAATGTTTCCAAGTATGATAATGGGAGCACTGGCGACTAGTACCCAGCCTTTTATTTATCTGGTTTGTTATTCTAAAATGTTGGATTATGTGCTGAAAGGGCAGATCGCAAGCTGTATTCCTTCCGTAGTGGTGATGTTGACCAGTGCACTTATCTTGGGAATGATAGGAAGGGCATGTGATCAGGCAGTGAATGTCTATGCAGAAGCCGCATATGACAATATGCAGGAAATTATGCTGAATAAAGCGTTTACCATGGAGTATCAGGTGTTTGAAAGGGCGGAGACAGTTGATACCTTACGTCGAATGAAAAATTCCGAAATGGGATCCGGGGGAAATAGTGCACAGGTAATCGCATTTTATGGAATGTTAAAAGAAGGGCTGACAATTTTATATTCTGCAGGTTTTATGACTCTTTTATTTACAAGGGTTGATATGCACAGCAGAAATTTTTTTGCTGGACCTTGGTCCACGGTGGTGCTGCTGGCAGGTTTTATCTTATTTTTCTTTATTGGGAAAAAATGTTCCAATATCAATGGAACTGCCATGGAAAACTTGTGCAGGAAGAATGACCATTATAATGCAGTTAGCAATTATCTGATAAATATTGGAATTGATTATAAAAATGGAAAAGAAATCCGTATTTATGGAATGAGGCCATTACTTCAAAAATATTACGAGAAGATGCTAAAAGCGGTTAATTCCCTTTATCTTCCATTTGGAAAAAAGGAGGGCGCATTACTGGGACTTATAAGCTTCATGAGTCAGATACTATCGGGAATTACGTATATCTTTATTGGTGCGAAAGCAATTTTAAAGATCATTCCGGTGGGAGATGTGCTGCTATATGCAGGAGCAATTCTGCGTTTAATGGATGCTGTGCAGAATTTTATTATTACCTTTACCAGTTATGATTATCGGATGTCCTATTTAAATACCTATACAGAATTTATTAATCAGCCTCAGTATGTAAACTGTGGAGATAAAAAACTGCCGGATGTTACCGGAGTACCTGTTGAGTTTATATTTGAAGATGTAAGCTTCACCTATCCGGATACAAGTGAATGCGTGTTGGAACATATTAATCTCACCATTGCGAGTGGAAGAAAAATGGCAATTGTAGGGCGTAATGGCGCAGGAAAGACAACTCTTATTAAGTTGCTTTGCAGGCTGTATGAACCAACGGAAGGTAAAATCCTACTAAATGGAACCGATATCCGGGAATATGAATTTACGGAATATGCAAAATTGTTCTCTGTGGTGTTCCAGGATTTTCAACTGTTAAGTATGCCAATTGGTGAAAATATTGCTTCCGGGGAAGAGTTGGATCGGATAAAAATAGACCGAGTGCTGGAACAGGTGGGAATGTCAAAACGAATGGAACAGATGGAGCAGGGAATAGAAACCAGACTCTATAAAAATAATGGAGATGGTATGGAGGTATCCGGAGGAGAGGCGCAAAAAATTGCCATTGCCAGAGCCCTTTATAAAGATGGACCATTTGTTATTCTGGATGAACCGACAGCAGCATTAGATCCAATAGCAGAAGCGGAAATTTATAAGAATTTTAATGATATGGTGCAAGATAAAAGTTCGATTTATATCAGCCATCGTATGAGTAGTTGTCAGTTCTGCGATGAGATTGTGGTGTTTGACCATGGTAAAATTGCAGAGAAGGGAAATCATGCAATGTTGATGAAGAAAAAGGGTATTTATGAACAATTGTTTGATGCTCAGGCACAGTATTATAGAACTTAAGTGAATTTTAAAATTATCAAATATTTCTTTTCTTACACAATTGATGTATAATGTGAAAGCAGAAGAAAAATCTTCTTGCATGAAAAAATGAAGGAGGCACTATGGCGGGTAAATTTTATGCAGTTAGAAAAGGAAAAGCCACAGGAATTTTTCACACCTGGGATAGTTGCAAAGCACAGGTATATGCAGTTCCGGGAGCTGAATATAAGAGCTTCAAAACGGAGACAGAAGCAAGAAATTATCTCAGTGCATTCGCAACCACTCAGACAGAGGAACGGGTGGAGGAAGAGAACTGTGGCACAGAGGCTTACGTGGATGGAAGTTATAATAGTGAGACGCAAGAATTTTCATATGGAATGATTGTGCTTAGAGATGGAGAAGAACGAAAATTCGCAGAGAAATTCACGGATAAAGAACTTGCTAAGATGCATAATGTGGCAGGGGAGATCAAGGGAGCAGAAGCCGCAATGCATTATGCCATAGAGGAATCCATAGATCGTATTAGGATATATCATGACTATGAAGGCATTGCGAAGTGGTGCCAGGACGAATGGAAGGCAACCAAAGATGGGACAAAAGCGTACAAAGCGTTTTATGACAGCATTAAAGATAAGGTAGCGGTTACCTTTATTAAAGTTACCGGTCATTCGAATAATAAATATAATGACATAGCAGATGAACTTGCAAAACAGGCACTTGGACTAATAGGGGAAAAACACAAACTGAATGAACCTGTAATAACAAGGAGCAGGAGGAAAGGTGAACTATGAAAAAAATATATTTATTATTAATTACTATGGTTACATTGGTTCTTTGTACCGGATGTGGAGAAAAGGAACCAAAGGAGATAACAACAGTGACACTATGGCATTATTACAATGCTGATATTAAAACGAAGTTTGACGATCTTGTTCAAACATTTAATGAGACAGAGGGAAAAGAGAAAGGAATTATTGTAGATGCGTATTCGCTTGGGGGTATAAATGAACTTGCGGATGCACTTTTTTCATCGGCAAATAAGGAAATTGGTTCCAAAAAAATGCCGGATGTATTTGCCGCATATTCCGATAGTGCATTGCGCTTAGATCAGCTTGGAGTGGTAGCATCGCTGGACTCTTATTTTTCAAAAAAAGAGATAAAACAGTATCGACCGGATTTTATAGAAGATGGACGTATCGGAGCAGATCATGCCTTAAAGATTGTTCCGGTGGCAAAATCTACAGAGTTGATTTTTTTGAATGAAACGGATTTTCATAGATTTTCCAAGGATACCGGTGTGGAGGTATCAGCGCTCTCCACTTGGGAGGGGATTGCAGAAACAGCAGAGAAGTATTATAAATGGTCAGGTGGAAAGGCCTTTTTTGGTATGGACTCCTTATCGAATTATATGATTATCGGTGGAAAACAGCTAGGGGAGGAAGTATTTAAGATTAAGAATGGAAAGATGACATTTGAACTTAGCAGGGATGGAGCAAAAAAACTTTGGGATATGTTCTATGTGCCATATATCAAAGGATATTATACTGCGGTTGGACGTTTTCGCTCAGATGATATGAAGAGTGGAAGTATCATTATGTATACCGGATCCAATTCAAGTGCATCTTTTTTTCCTACTATGATTGAGACTGGGAAAGATACGTCTACAAAAATAAAACCATTGGTTCTGCCTTACCCATATTTTACCGGACAGGAGAAAGTATGTGTACAGCAGGGAGCAGGAATGGTTGTTAAAAAAAGCAATCCCAAAAAGGAAAAAGCCTGTGTTGCTTTTTTAAAGTGGTTCACAAATCCAAAGCAAAATGCAGCATTCGCAGCAGCAACCTCTTATTTGCCGGTTGAAAATCAGGCACTTTCTTACGAGGAAACATTAAAAGTGCTTGGAACCACTGATGAGGCAGATGTTCGCGTCCAAACAAGTAAAGCGTTATTTGATATGCTTCACTCGTATTCCATGTATGCAAGCAAACCATTTGAATATAGTGTAGATGCCAGACGGATCCTGGATGATTCGTTATTAAAGAAGGCCCAGGAAGATGTAGTGGAACTTAAATCCAGGGAAAAGGCAGGAGAATCAAAACAAGAGTTAATTAAGAGCTATTCCGGAACAGATAATTTCGATTATTGGTATCTTTCCCTGATAGAAGAATTTAAGCAACTGTTGAACTAAGACAAAAGAATAAGAGTACAAAAATAAACGTTTATATGGAGGAAAATACAATGCCCAAGAAAAAGGGACATTCTGCCTTATTTAGTATGGTTGCTGCTGTAATCATAATTGTGTGTGGGCAGATCCTGTTGATTGGAGGAGCCATTAAAGTGAGCAATGTGATTCCGGCTCTTTCTGATCATGCATATGAAAATTTTCAGAAAACAGTAAAGAATCGTAAAAATTACATTGAAAGTGAGTTACACAACCGCTGGTCAAAAATTGACGATTCTGCAACCATTATCTCGGCGTTGTACCCGGAGACACAAGAAGGAAATGTACTCACAGAGAAGGAAACACTTCATTTTTTAGAACAGAGTACCAAACCATTGCTGAGAACATTGCGGGAGACCGGAACTACAGGAATATTTTTGATTTTGAATGATAATATTATGGAAACATCCGCACATTCCTGTCTTTATTTTGTGGATGGTGAGCCGGATTATAATGATTTAAAGAATAACAGTGATTTGTTAATTTTAAAAGGACCCCTGGAATTTTTAAATGAATTTAAGATTCCACTTCATATTTCGTGGAACTATGGGATTACATTTACAAAGGAAAATCGGGATATTTTTTATAAGCCCTATAATGCGGCAAAAATCGGGCAAAATCCCAAGCATCTTGGATACTGGGATGTATCACCTTCCCTTTATGATGATAATGCAAACACAATTACATATACGAAACCCTTATTGTCCCCATCCGGTCAGGTATTTGGCGTGTTAGGAGTAGAACTTTCACAGGAATATATATTCAAATTGCTTCCGTCGACGGAATTAACAGGTAGAGCAGGTGGATATGCAATTGCAACAGATTGTAAAGATGGCGGACTTCAAGCCGCGATGGTTCAGGGTGCGGAAATGAGAAACCGATTGCCATTAGGGGAAAAAATTAAGGTGAAACTTGAGAACCGTGTATTTGAAGGGTATTCCATCCAATCAGAAGAGGGAGAACAGCTGGCAGTTAATTATCAAAAAATTGCATTGTATGATCGAAATACTCCCTTTGAAGATAAAAACTTGTATTTAATGGGGGTTACAAACCAATCATCCTTAGAAAAAAATGCAAAAGTGCTTACAAAAGCACTTTCGGTTGCTCTTTTCGGCTCTCTTGTGATAGGAATTTTATTATCGGTATTGTTGAGCTTTTTCTTTACGAAACCATTGCAGGAGTTAATTAAAAAAATACGTTCTTTTATGCCGGGACAAACCCTAAGTTTGGGCGCCACAGGAATTTTGGAGATTGATGAGTTGTCGAAGGCGGTGGAGCAACTCAATGCAGATGTGCTTAACTCTGCATTAAAAACCGATAAAATCATCGATATGGTTAATTTGGATATAGGTTCCTATGAATATAAGAGCAAAGACAAATTTGTGAAAATCTCATTGGTGCTGGCAAATATGCTTGGCCTTCAGGCAGATGAACAGGGACTGGTTGAAAAAGAATCCTTTATTTCCTGCATGCGTGAAATCAGATCTCATCAAACAGAAGAGGGATTGTATCAATATGGAAAAGAATTGAATCGATGGCTGAAAATTGAAAAGATAACCACCGAAAACGGTGAAGTTGGAGTTGTAGTAGACCGGACAAAAGAAGAACGTGCCCGTTTAACCCTTCAGCATGACCGTGATTTTGATGCATTAACGGGAATATACAATCGTTTTGCTTTTTGGCGGAAGGTAAATGCTATTTTTGCAGCAGGAGACTTTAAATATGCCGGATTTGTTATGGGAGATTTAGATAATCTCAAACATTTGAACGATACGTATGGTCATGATTTAGGGGATCAGTATATTAAATTAATGGCAAGTTTTTTTGCTAAATATTTTGCAGGAAAGAATGCTGTCTTTGGAAGAATGTCCGGAGATGAATTTTATTTTTTCCTTTATGGATATGATTCCATAGAGGATATTCGTAAAATAGTGTATGGATTGTATCTGGAGTTAGCAGAGGAATTGCTGATTCTACCGGATAAAACAACCTTCCGGTACAAAATGTCTTCCGGTGTGGCTTGGTATCCAATGGATGCCGAGGATGCAGAGACACTTCTTCGGTATGCGGACTTTGCAATGTACCAGGGAAAACATACAACAAAAGGGGGAATTCGTGAATTTGACCCTAAATTATATCAGGCTCAATCCTATATGGTTACAGGAAAAGAAGAATTGAATACCATATTAGATGAGCAGCTGTTGGAATATGTATTTCAGCCGATTGTTAGTGGTGTTGATGGTTCGCTCTATGGATATGAAGCACTTATGCGCCCAAGAGGAAAGAAAATTAATTCGCCGGATAAACTGTTGAATCTGGCACAGGCAGAGGGCCAGTTGTGGAAGGTGGAGAAAAATACATTTTATATGGTTATGGACCTCACCAAACGGTATAGCGAACTCTTAAAGGGAACTAAAATATTCTTGAATTCAGTTCCAAATCAGGTCTTAAAAGAACAGGAATACCAAGAACTTGCTTATGTACATAAGGATATTTTGAATTCTCTTGTTATTGAAATAACGGAGAATGAAAGTATTGATGAGTATCCATTGCAAAAAAAGAAAAGTCTTGCAAAACTCTGGGGGGCAAAACTGGCAATTGATGATTATGGTTCCGGTTATGCCAATGATATGCTTTTATTAAATATGGAACCTCAGTTTATTAAAATTGATCGGTTTTTAATTGATGGAGTAGATTGTGATACGAACAAATTAGATATTATAAAAAAGACAATTTTATTTGCGAGAGAAAGGAAGATAAGTGTAATTGCAGAGGGGGTTGAGACGGAACAGGAATTGACTGTGTTATTAAAAGCAGGGGTAGATTACATACAAGGGTATTATGTAGCAAGACCTATGACAAAGCCTGATTTTGACACCACTGCATTCAAAGAAAAAGTAAGAGAAATAAATGAGCTTATGAAATAGAAACGGGGGGGAGTAAGAATGAGATATAGTCTAAGCCAAATACCATTTAGTACCTATGGTTCTTATCTGGTAATATCCAAGATAGAAGAGCAGGGAATTTTTTTGCGTGATATGCATGGTGGTGATGAGGCACCATCTAATATGTACAGAATAATCATTCAGGATCATGTTGATGAAGAGATTGAAGTTAAGAGAACCGAGACAGAATTACGGTTAATAAGTAAAAAAACAAAGGATGGAATGGTTGGATTTGTAATGGAAGAAGGGGACAGGGTCCATTGTAAAGTCAAAAATCTTACCTTGATTTTTGAAGCAATGGGAGGAGCATACAATACACTGGTTCCACTTTCTGAGAATCGTTTTGAGCATCATTTGTATGATAAGCAGCGCAAGATAATGTTTACAGGTATCCAGGGCACAATTGCAGAAAAACAAAGATTTGATGTGATCGGAAGTAAGGATGCAAAGATAATGGTAAATACTTTGGGAAGAAAATCGGAGTCCTATATTACCATAGAAGGTTATCGTACCATTTGTAAAAAAAGCGGGAGAACAACCTACGAAGAGGCAAAAAATACAGCGCAGCATCAATATCAGAAATGGGAAAACTTATGGAATGAAGACGGAGGATGCCAGGGAGAAATAAAAAATCTGGCAATTTATCTAACCTATTGTAATATGGTATGTAAGGAGGGAATTCTAACCTCTGATGCGATGTACATGTCAATGAATTGGATGAATAATATATGGAGCTGGGATAATTGCTTTGGTGCAATTTTCTTAAGCGGTAAGAAACCGGAATTGGCATTTGGACAATTAAAAATATTCTTTGATCATCAGGATCATAGTGGATGCTATCCGGATTATGTAAACGAGACATTTGCATCCTATAACTGCGTGAAGCCGCCCATATTTGCCTGGGCATATGAAAAAATGAGAAAGCAGAATCCATTTTTTAATGAGAGGGAGCGATTAAGTCAGGTGTATCAAAGTCTTTGTGGAATTACTCATTACTGGATGGAATATCGGAGAGATGATCGTGCAGAATTTCCGGTTTATTATCATGGGAATGATTCGGGATGGGATAACGCATCTGTTTTTCACAAAGGATTTCCGGTAGAGTCTCCGGATTTATCTGCCTTTTTGATCTTCCAAATGGATTGGCTTAGTAAAACAGCCCATGAGTTAGGGGATGAAACCGCTTCTTTGGAATGGAAAATCAAAGGGGATCATTATTTTAAAAAGTATCAGGACCATTTTTACATAGATGGCCAGTATCGGGCATTTTATGTTCCGGAGGGAAAACCGATAATGGAAGGAGACAGTCTTTTACTTTATTTGCCTATTTTGATTGGATATCGAATGGAAAAAACTGTACTTGAACAAATGGTTAAGGATTTGGAAGAGCGTTTTGAATCCACGTATGGTCTTGCAACGGAAGCACTTGCCAGCAATAAATATAAAGAAGGGGGATATTGGCTGGGCCCGATGTGGGCACCAACGACCTATCTCTTCATTGATGCCCTCGCAGTAAATGGATATAAAGATGTAGCGAAACGCCTTGGGGAAAAATTTATTAAGGCAGCAGCCATAGGACTGATGGCAGAGAACTATAATCCATCTACCGGGGAAGGATATGATGATCCTGCATTTTCGTGGTCTTCCTGTGTTTATTTACAGTTATGCAAAGAATATTGCCATTGATAGCCCTTTACTTTAGTTGAAAAAGATAGTAAAATGAACTAAATAAATAGGCTATGCAGTAAGGAAAATCAGTGTGTAAAAGGGGGAATCTTTATGAATAAAAAAATAAGGATGGCATGCCTTATGGTAGTTAGCGGCTGTTTGCTTTGGCACTCTTTTTTTCAGATAGAAGCAGCAGATAAGAAAGAAAATCAGTACTGTGTGATTGACTGTTCTAAGGTAGAAGAGGGATTTGTTAAGGTTCAGTATACAAAGCAAACAACAAAGAGACTGAAAGCCAGAGTTACAGGTCCGGATCATGTGGTATATACCTATGATTTAAAGCAGGGAAAGACAGAGGTTTTTCCACTGTCAGCGGGGAATGGATCCTATCAGGTCAATGTGTATCAGAATATCAGCGGAAAAAGTTATGCCCAGGTAATTGCACATAGTTTTACTGTAAAGATGAATGACAAATTCGGACCCTTTTTAAAGCCGAATCAGTTTGTTAATTATACAAGTAAAAGTAAGGTAGTAAAAAAGGCAAAGACGCTGACAAAAGGGGAAAAAGATCCGGTTGAAAAAGTAAAAAAAATATATGAGTATGTAACCGAGAATTTCAAATATGATAAGAAAAAAGCAGCCACCGTTCAAAGTGGATATTTACCAAATGTAGACTTAGTCTTAAAAGAAAAAAAAGGAATTTGTTTTGATTATGCAGCAGTCATGGCAGCGATGCTAAGAAGCAGGAACGTTCCCACAAAAATGGTGGTTGGGTACTGTGGAACGGCATATCATGCATGGTTAAATATTTATACAGAAGAAAGCGGCTGGGTAGATGGAATGGTTTTCTTTAATGGAAAGACCTGGAAGCTCATTGATCCAACACTGGCATCTTCGGCACAGTCAAGAAAAGCAATAAAAAAATATATTGAGGATCCATCTCATTATAAAGCGAAATACTTGTATTAAGGGAGTATGTATGAAGAGTAAAAAAATGTCAGACGAAGAAATTTCTGCATTTTGTATGGAGATTGCTTTGCTACTCCATGCAGGAATTCAAATTAGTGATGGTTTACAATTATTGGCAGAGGACGAGACACAGGTACAGGCAAAGGTAAGGCTGTCTAATTTATCCAAATTAGTTGAGAGTGGAAAAACAATTTCTGCTGCACTGAAGGAAGCAGGGTGCGTTCCGGATTATGTAATCCATATGGCAGAAGCAGGTGAAGCAGCAGGCAGACAGGAAGATACCTTTCAGGCGCTGTCTGAATATTATGAGAATCATTCCAGATTGATTCGTGAAATTAAATCAGCGGTGTTTTATCCGGTGATTTTAATGGGGTTGATGCTTTTAATTTTATTTGTGCTCCTGATTAAAGTACTTCCCATATTTAATAAAGTATATGAGCAGCTCGGGGGACAGATGAAGGGACTTGCAGGAGGTCTTTTGCAATTGGGAATTCTATTAAAGAATGGATTGCCGATTCTATTTATAATGCTGGCAGTAGCAGCAGTCATTGCGTTATTATTTTGGTGGAATGAGACGGCAAGAGTGGCAGTCATTGCAAAATATATACATTTTTTTGGAGAAAGAGGCATTGCAAAAAAGATAAAAGGGGCGCGTTTTGCAGCGGCAATCTCCATGGGAATGATGAGTGGATTAGAGGTAGAAAAAGCATTTAAGCTGGCGGCGGTGTTTCAAAAAGATTCTCCAAAATCGAAAAAAAAGTGTGACACTTGTTTGCAAAAACTGGAAGAAGGAATGGGATTGGCCCAGGCAATTCGGGAGACGAAGCTATTAGAAGCCAAAGACTGCAGGATGCTGGAACTTGGAATTCGCAGCGGTAATGGAGATACTGTTATTCGGGAAATCGCACGACGCCTCCAGGAGGACGCAGAATATGATATTCAATGTAAAGTTAACCGTGTAGAGCCAACAATTGTTATTACCGCATCCATTCTCGTTGGAATTATTCTGATTGCGGTTATGCTGCCATTAATAAATATTATGTCATCAATAGGATAGGAGGGTGCTAAATGAAAAAAAAGGGTGGCATACTTGTCACATTTTTCTTAATAGCAGGCATGTTTTTATTCTTATTTCTGGCATTAAATAATATTTCAGATGGTCAGGATCTGGAAGCCGGGAAACAATTAGAAGATTCCATACACCGAGCAATCATGACCTGCTATGCAACGGAGGGAATATATCCGCCAACTCTAAAGTACCTGGAAAAAGAATATGGGATTATAATTGACCAAAAACAGTATGCGGTGTTTTATGAAGTTTTCGCAGATAATATAATGCCAACAGTGACGGTAATCCCAAATAAGAACTGAACAGGTGGGAGGTAGCATGGGATGAAAAAAAGAACAGAGGAACACAGCATAGACAGCCTGTTTGTCTTATTGCTTTTTGGAATTTATGGGGCATTAATTGTAATCTTATTATTACTTGGTGCTGGAAAATATAAGGATTTGGTTAAGAAAAACAATGAGTCCTATAATCAACGCATCGGAGTATCCTACATAGCGGCAAAGGTACGTCACAATGATACCGAAGGTGGAGTAGACGTTGGGGGGTTTTCTCATAAGAAGGATGGAATTGAAACCTTACATCTGTACCAGAGCATTGACCGGGAGGTGTATGATACAAGGATTTATTATTATAAGGGGTATATTCGAGAATTATTAACCCTTCCGGGCGTGGAGGCTGCACCGGAGGATGGAAACCCAATTATGCAGGCAAAGGCACTGGAATTTTCAAAAGAAGAGCATCTTCTTGGGGTACGTTGTGTAGATGGGGCAGGAGCGGAATCCACAATGTGCTTATACTTAAGGAGTGAGGAGGAAGAGCTTCCGTGAAAGAAGGAAAAAACAAAGCACCTCTAGTGCTGATGGAACAGCTTATTATGCTTCTGGTCTTTGCCATTACGGCGCTTTTTTGTGTGCAGGCAGTTGTGTTTTCCGGAAAGATTTCAAAAGCAAGCCGTGAAAGGGATTTGGCGGTTAATGAGGCACAAATCCTAGCAGAGACATTAAAAGCTGTGTCCGGTGATTTAGAAAAAATGCAGGAACAATTCGGGGGAACAAGGAAAGAAAATAGTTGGACGTCCACTATGGATCATACAAATACGGTAACCATAAGAAAGAATGAAAGGGATCAGTCGCTTCCAAAAGCAAATATAAGCATAAAAAACAATAAGAAGAAACTTGTGTTTGAATTGGAAGTTGCGTGGCAGGAAGAGGAGAAGAATGAATAAAATGAATCGGATACCATTACCGGTTGGCGGCAGTTCTTTACTTACAATTTTTGCTGTATTATGCCTGCTTACTTTTTCCCTGTTAATGCTATCTACGGCAAGAGCAGATGAGAAGCTGTCTGACAAAGGGCAAGAGGCGGTAACAGCCTATTACAAGGCAGATGTACAGGCGGAACAAATACTTAGCCAAATCCGCAAAGGAGAAATACCAAAAGATGTAAAAGTAAAAAAAAATAGTTATTCTTATACCTGTAAGATTTCAGATACACGCACTTTGTCTGTGAAAATTCGTAAGAAAAATGAGACTTATCAGGTGCAAGAGTGGAAAGAAGTATCCACTACGGAATGGGAACCGGACGATTCAATGGAAATATGGGATGGTACCTTTGATTAAATACAAGAGAGGAAAACGTGTATGAGAAGTCTTCAGAAGATTTTGGAACAAGCAGTAGAAGAACAAGCATCTGATATTTTTCTGGTTGCCGGTGGTGCATTGAGCTTTAAGATCGCAGGGAAAATAGTAGCTAAGGACGAAGAAAAATTAACACCGGAAGAAACAAGGGTCTATATAACTGAGATTTTCCAACATGAAGGAAGAGATCAGACATCCTATATTGCAACCGGTGATGACGATTTTTCATTTGCCATTCCACAACTGGCAAGATTTCGTGTAAATACTTATTTTCAAAGGGGGTCCCAGGCAGCTGTAATTCGAATTGTAGCATTTGAAATTCCGGATTATAAGGAACTTGGAATAGCAGAAGAGGTTATGAACGTTGCAAAATCCACCCATGGTCTTGTGATTATTTCCGGTACGGCAGGGAGCGGAAAATCAACCACGCAGGCATGCATGATTGACTATATTAATAAGCATAAAAATGCGCATGTAATAACACTGGAGGATCCAATTGAGTATTTACACAGGAATGATAAGAGTATCATAAGTCAGAGGGAAATTGCGATTGATACCAACGATTATCTGTCAGCCCTGCGCGCTTGCTTAAGACAGGCACCGGATGTTATTCTTCTTGGGGAAATGCGTGATTATGAGACGATTCATACTGCTATGACAGCAGCAGAAACAGGGCATTTGGTAATTGCTACGCTGCATACCAAGGGAGCAGTCAGCACCATTGATCGAATCATTGACTCGTTTCCGTCTAATCAGCAGAGCCAGATACGGATTCAACTATCAATGGTGCTAAACAGTGTAATTTCACAGCAACTTCTTCCAAAAAAGGACGGCGGCATGGTTCCGGCGATGGAGATTATGCACATGACACCTGCAATTCGAAATATGATTCGTGACAGCAAGAACTATCAGATTGAAAATGTGATTCAGTCCGGTAATGAGCTTGGGATGGTTACAATGGATCAATCCATTTTCAAGTTATATGAGAATGATATAATTGAAAAAAATTGTGCTGTTGACTATGCAATCAATATTGAGCAAATGCAGAGAAAAACAGGAAATAAACCATTGTTTAATCGGTAAGGTTAAATTTCTTTTTGAAGAGAAAGCAATTCATATCTTAAATGAAGTGTGCTTTTTCTGTTCTTGTTATAATAACTTGTTTGTATGCGGTGAACAATTTTTTCTGCATTTTTATAATCAACCAAAGGAAGCAGAAGAATATATTGGGCTCCGTTACATTTTGATACGGCATCTGTACTTCGAAGACAATCCATGATAGAAGAAAGAAGCCTTGGCATAGCATCATTTAAAATATCAAGAGTAGGGACCTCATTATTGTGCATAATTGTTATGATACACACATAACTTGCTATCTTTGAACGGTGGACGTTGCGGGCTTCCAGACGATACAATTCTTCAAACACATTGTAATCACAAAGGAAAGCACCCTTATGGGTATCGAGTTCGGTTAATGATTTTATAATTGAAGAACTGTCAATCTCCAGTTTACTTTGGGCACAAATCAAGGTGTGGTGGATTTGCTCCAATTCAGGTGAACACTGTACACTTATATTCTTATACAAAAAATCACTGGCTTTTTCATAGTGAGAGAGGGCGGCAGCCAGGTTACCTTGGAGAGCCAAAGACTCAATAAGGTTGCAATGTAATTTTTCATCATAAAAATCAATTGAGAGGGCTTTGGTTGAGATATCAACCATTTCACTCACTCGATTTTCCTGCTTCAGCAAAAGATGTAATTCTTTTGCTGCGTTTAAATAAAGTGAGTGAAAGTGTGCGGACAGAGGAATTACCCAGGATTCATTTTTTTGTCTTGGAAGAAAATCACCTTCGTACAATTCCAATGCTTGTTTTAAAGTATGTATCCGTTGTGGGATAGGTACTTTTTTTTCTATGTCCGATTTGCATAGATGTTCAAACAGTTCAATATCAAGGGAAATAGGGATGGATTCATTCCAACGATAGGAACCCGGGGACGATAAAATCAGTACGCTGTCTTTTGGTGTAATGGGTAACAGAAGCGTACGTGTACGTGAAAAGGCGGCCTTCAGGGAACTTAGAGGATTGATTCCTTCCGAATCGGGCCATCCAATGTCAATCAGTTCACTTTGGGTTATGGGACGAGTGTGATAAGTTATGAGATAGGCAAGCAAATTCCAAAGTTTGCAGGAATGGCTTGATGTTTCCTTTATTGTATCGTGTCCATAGGACAACTGAAATCCACCCAGCATACGTATGGTAAGAACCGGATCGGGTGACTCCCTCAAATCATTTTTCATTATAATACCTCCCTTTTACACTTCACATTATGAATAAAATTTTAAAAAAAATCAATAGCAAAAAGAAATAAATTAAATTTTGTAATAGGATATGAACGAAATGTAACCGATTTGTAACTGATTCTGCATATAGTAGAGAAAGAAGAGAACGGATAGGTATTGATTACAATAATTTTATGAGGTGAAGAAATGAAAAAATGTTGGAAAATCAGGGTTACAGCATCATTGCTTGTATTTGTGTTGTTGTTTACAGAGATAAATATTGGTGCAATGGCAGAGGTAGGAACGGAAACTGGAGGAGAAATTGTCCAGCCAATAGAGAATACAGAAACTGTAGTACCAACAGACAACACCAATGAATTGGGAGATACTACGGATGCTCCAGTTAATGAAATTAACTATTTGATGGAAAAAGATGTATTTTATCAGATGGTTTCGGATGCATTAATTCAGGAACCGATTCATACGCTTACTGAGATTTTTGGCTATGAAAGTATGGAATTAGAGGCTCAGCTTATGACGGAAAATACCCAGTTATTTCTTCTCGGAAGTCCAATTATTGAAAAAGATTATAAAGTATATACATTTTTAAAGACGGAAGAATCCGGTATGATGAGTGTTATATTTTTTACAGAAAAGTTAGGAACACAGAAAGAAAAGTCACAAATGAATGCGAAATTAAGCGTTAGCGTAGATGGTTTAACACCGATTTATGAGAATGGACTGATTACGTATACCATAAGTGAGGGCGCATCAGAAGAATCAGGAACCCCGGCAGACCCAACAGCACCGGGCGCTCCGGCAGATCCGGCAGCACCGGGAACCCCGGCAGATCCAACAGCACCGGGCGCTCCTACAGACCCAACAGCACCGGGCGCTCCCACAGACCCAACAACACCGGGAACACCGGGAACACCGGCAGACCCAACAACACCGGACACTCCGGCAGAACCAACAGTACCTGAGACGCCCGGAGATCCAATTATACCGGAGATACCCGTCGATTCAACGAAAACACAGTTGATGGCCAGAAAAGTTCTTAGCATTAGCTGGATGAATTATACAATGAATTGTTGTTCGAAAAATAGGATTGCACAGCTTATATCTACCAAGGAAGTAGTACCTGGAACGGAACCGATACCTGGAACAGAACCGACACCGACACCTGGAACGGAACCGGAACTGACACCTGGAACAGAACCGGAAGGAACAATGGAAGGGGAAGCCACCGGTAGTTCCAATGGTACAATAACAAAAATGGCAATAATGTCACAATTTTCCTTTACCGCAACGGATATTTCACCTACTTTGAACAAGGCGGCAAATCTTGTATCGAATCAGGAAGAACATGCAACCTATGACATTACACTTACGGTTACAGGTGCAAGCAAGGAAGTGGAAGAAATCCATACACAACCTGCAGATGTGGTGTTTGCAATTGATGTGTCGAATAGTATGAAGTGTTTTATGGATAGTGATGGGTTTACAGATGAAAGTACGGAAAGCTATTCACGCTGGAATTATTTAAAATCCGCACTGGATAGAATGATTGATCGGTTGATGATTGAAGGTACGCAGAATCGAGTGAAAATAATAATGTATGCCGGTTCAGCTGGAGACAAGGGTAAGGATTATGTTGTATTAGATACAGATGAAAAAAGTGCTGAGGGGATTAAGGCAGAATACAACACAGATATTTCTACTTTAAATAGAATGATTAATCCCCATACAGATCCATACAGGGTGGGTGCAACAGACAGTAAAGCCGGATTTATCGGCGTATTGAAAGAATTACGTAATCTAAAAGACAGTGCGAAAGGCAGAAAACAGTATGTAATTTATATGTCAGATGGAGTGCCAACCTGCAGTAAGCTTTATTATGGTGAATCGAATGGGATGAATACGGATTCAGACGGATATGAATATTCGGAATCGTATATATATGGTGTTGCGGGAAGAGGTACTGCTTTCTCAGAAGATGCCAGGAATCAGGCAATCTGCGTTGCGAGAGAAATAAATCGAGAGTTCCCGGAAGTCTTAATGTATACAGTTGGAATATCTGCAGTTACAGAGTTCTCAGACTATTTGTTGAATATTGCAGATTATGAAAATGGAGGTTACGACAAACAATATAAATCCGCGGCAAATGCTTCGGATCTAGAGAATACTTTTAATGAATTAACACAAACGATTGCATCAAAAGTTTCTTTGACACAGTTAAAGGCAACAGATAAACTGAGTAAGTATGTGGAACTAGACCAGTCAAAGCCAATTACGGTTAACAATTTGACCTTATATCCTGAGAACAGTGATGCAGAGATACTTTCTTATAAGAAGGATGGAAAAGAATTAGTTAAATATTCAAAGAAAGAAAAAAAATTCACTTGGACGGTAGCAGATGTATTGGGTGAAGGAGAGAAAAGAAGTTTTACCTATACGGTTAATACAACTGCAGATGCCATTTCCTATGATGATACATTTCAGGGAAAACCGGGCTGCCAGCAGGGAGCTGTAAATTCAGGAACACATGCATCTGATAATGGTGAGGATATTAGAACGCAGTACGGTTATCCATCCAACCAGTCAGCGGCAATTATTTATAGGGACAGAGAGACGCAGGGAAGAATGTCATTTCCACATCCTGTGGTACAGAGTGTTGCAAAAGGAACTCTGATTATTACAAAAAATCTTAAAAAAGATTACGTAAAACTTTCACCGGATGCCTTTTATAACTTTTGTGTAACCTTGTCTTCCCAGAAAAGTTTGGAGTATATTACCTGTTCCGAATTAGATATGGAGACAAATATTCAGTATTCGGATGATGAATATCATCAAGCTGAGCTTTATATATCTTTGAAGGCGAAACAGTCATTGGTGATTCAAAATCTACCATTGGATACAACCTATACAATCTGGGAGGATAAAGATGAGTTTGATAATCCTTATTATGAAATAGACGATAGTATAGCAAATGGCAATTACGGAAGTGATTGCAAAATGGATGAGGATACGGAAATCATATCAGGAAGTCTGACAAAGATTGGTATTAATGAGAAAAAAGAATATGAGTTAGCAGTGTATGAAAGTCTGGATCAAAAGAAAACTTGGTTTAATAGCGAAACAGGAGAAGAGATTACGGATGGAGCATTCATTAAAGAACTCAAAAAGGAATTAAAGATAAAGTCAACCGGCGAATATGAACTTGGCAAAAAAGTTGCAAATCGTTGGACTTTGGGAATACAGCCGGAAGATGAAGCAAAGACATCTGAAAATGGATTTTGGAATGAAGAGCAGCAGTGGATATGGGCAAAAGGTGTAGAACGCAGTGAATATTCCAAGACAATAGGTGTAAATAAAGAAGTCTACAAGAATGGATTGGGAGTAGAAGTTCCGATTTCTATAAACAGTAATGGCAAGCCATGTACAAGTTCAGGAATGATAATAAAGAAGTTATCAGGGAATCATGAATTTGAATACCTTAATAAACAGGGTGAATGGAGAATCTGTCAAGAAACAACAAATTATGGAACCGGTAATTATTGGTATGAACCATATTATTCCGAAGGTTCGGATGGGGACATTTTCCTTGACGAGAACGACAGGAAAAGCATTAGAAAGATAGAGTCAGAATATTATATTTATAATGATTCTGCAGATAAGAAATGCAAAATAATACGAAGGACATCTTCCCATACAGCATCTTTTTATGAATACAATGGACAGAGATATTCTACAGGGGAG
>JAVVVI010000015.1:0-4304 GCA_036652735.1 Lachnospiraceae bacterium | reverse complement strand
TTCCCATACAGCATCTTTTTATGAATACAATGGACAGAGATATTCTACAGGGGAGGAACTATTTGAGGTACTCAAAGCTTCCATTACGGGAAACAGATCCTATTATTCGTATATGCAGGACAATAAAATTATCTTTATTACTTATGATAGAAACTATAGTTCTCAAGAAGACTATTTAATTGCAGAAAAAGAGTATTGCAAAATAAAAAAGACAGAGTACACATCTTCTGTGGAAAACTTTAGTTCTACCGGAGCAAAGACAGAAGTCAATATCGTGAATGCCATGAAATTAATACTAGGAGAATTGAATGTAAATAAAGAACTTAAAGTAAAGGATGGGATAGATTCCAATACATTTATCTTTAGCCTGGAGAATATTGATAAAGAGAGTCCGGGTTATGGGATGGTAATGTATAGAGAACTTACATTAGATAAAGATACACAACAAGGAACCTTTAAGTTTGAAAACCTCCCAATGGGAAGCTATCAAATAACAGAAGCAGACCATATGCGATATCAGCAAGTAAGTATCACAGAAGAGGGTTTGGTGCAGTTAAAGAAAGGTGATGAAATATCGGAAGTTACTGTAATTAATGAAAAAGTATCAAATGCAGGATTTTCCGCTTCTGCAGTGGCAGTAAATAATGGAACGGTGGATTCTTTAACAGGGGAGACCATTATCAAGTATTTAAAAAAACTAATGAGTGTCATGATCAATACATTTAGGTAAAACAGAGGTGATAAATTGAAAAAGATAATATGTAAAGTGTGTAATTTCCTGAGTGGATTCATTTTGGCAGTTGTCATAGTAATTGTTCTGGCATTATTAGTGCCAAGAGCGTTTGGATATGATATCTTTGCAGTTTTAAGTGGAAGTATGGAACCAACCTATCATGTAGGTAGTATTGTTTATGTAGATAAAAATCAATCACCGGAAGAAATTAAAGCAGGAGATCCAATTGCTTTTTACAAAGAAAAAGGGGTGGTTGCAACACATCGAGCCATTGAGACTGACAAAGAAAACAAACAGTTTGTAACAAAAGGGGATGCCAATGATTCAAAAGATCCGGAACCTATTTCGTATCAACAGTTCATTGGAAAAGCAGTCTTAAGTATTCCACTCTTGGGCTATGTATCTATTTATATTAAAACAGTAAGAGGAATGATGGTTGCAATTATTGTGATTCTAACAGTAATATTGCTTTATGTAATACCGGAATTACTGAAACCTAAAAAAGAAAAGGAGAAGAGGGATGAAGGTATTTAAACAAAAAAAAATGTTCGTATTTGCAATTGGATTTTTAGCTATGACAGCAATTGGAGTAACCCTTGCCTTTTTTACCGCAAAAGACGAAACAAAGAATACGATTCAAATGGGAAAAATAAAAGTTGATGTAAGTGAAACGGTGATAGAAGGTAAGAAAACAGATGTTGGTGTAATTGTAAAAGAGGGCAGTGTTCCCTGCTGGGTACGTATTTTTGTGGAATTGCCCATAGGGATGCAGCAGCAGACATTAGTAGAAACGGTACCGATTCAAAACGAACTTGGACCGAATTGGACAAAATCGGGGAATTATTATTATTATAACCTGCCATTGGGAGGAAAAAGTACGGATGAAACCGTGATCCTCTTTGATGAAATTAAATCTCTTCAAAAGCTGGAGAAGGATCAGATTCAGAAAGAGTTGGATATTATTGTATATGCAGAAGCCATTCAAAAAGAATTTGGCGAGTCCTCAATACAGGCATACGAAAATATTAAGAAAAAATAAAAAAAAGATGGAAAAGTAAGGTGATGTAACCTACTTGTAACCATACAGCGCTATAATCATAGTATCATCTAAGGATGTAAAAAAAGAATGAAAAGGAGTATTAAAAATGAAAAAGAAATTAGCACTCGGAATTACAATTACTGCCCTTTTGGCAATGGCACTTATTGGAGGAACACTTGCTTGGTTTACTTCTAGTGCAGATGTTATTAATACCATCAAGACAGGAAAAGTAAAAGTAGAATTAACAGAACCGGATTTTGATAAGGTGGATGGTGCAGCAGATAATACGGTATTAAAAGTTGTTCCTGGAGCAAAAATTGCCAAGGATCCTACGATTACCAATGTTGGTGATGATGCAAAGATGCGTTATCGTGTTGATGTTAAACTGGTAGGAAAAGATGGAAATGAACTTACCCTTCCAACCGGCGCTCAGGCAATTGTTTTCCAGCATGCTATTGAGGGATTTAAGACAGGAGAATGGGTAAGCCTTGGAATTGTAAAAGAAAAGGCAGCTGCAATTAAATTATTTGATTCCGTTGAGATTCCAACTACTTGGGGAAATGAATATCAGGAAGCAACCCTTACAGTGAAGGTAAGCGTTCAGGCAGCACAGGCAAGTAATTTTGAAGATGCAGATTGGGAAACAGCAACCTTTACAAACTAATTAGGATAATGCAGTGCTTTGAATACTTAATGGGAGGGTAACTAAGCTATGAATAAGAAGAAGTTTGGGCGGATAATCATTGTTGTGTGCGTATTAGCCCTAATTACAGCGAATAGCTCCATCAAAGCATTTGCGGTGGATAAAAAAGAGAAGGAACCGGAAGTTTTCTTAAACTCGGATAATAAAATCCAATTACCAAATGGAACCGGAATTATCAACGAAGAAATTATGCCGGGAGACAAAATTATAAAGGCATTTGATATTCGTAATAAGAGTAGCAAGACAGTAAGTTTTTATATGTCAAGTAATATGGAAGTCACAAATAGCAGTGGAGAACCGGTGGTCAAAGTAGATGGAAAAGAGTTTGCAGAAGATTTAATACGTAAGCTACAATTAACGTTGAAAAAAGAGGACGGAACGATACTTTATCAGGGACCGGCTTCGGGGGATATGAGTGATGCAAATGTAAAATATAAAGCTGCTCTTCCAAATGCTGCTATTTCAAATGGTTTTTTGGGATTTAATACAAAGAGTGGAATAGGACTTGGTACCTTAATGGCAGGGACGTCCATGAGATTGATTGCAATTCTGGATGTGCCGGGAGATGCCATTGGGAATGAATATCAGAACACCTTTTCTATCTTTAACTGGGAATTTTATTGCCAGGGAGAAGATGATAAGACACAACCCGGAAATCCGGATATGCCAATACTGCCTGTGGACCCTGTAAATCCGGGAACACCGGAAGACCCGGGAACACCGGAAGACCCAGGAACACCGGAAGACCCAGGAACACCGGAAGACCCAGGAACACCGGAAGATCCTGAAACACCGGAAGAACCTCCGGTGGAAGAGATTGAGGATGAAGAGATTCCATTGGATGATGTAGTCGTAGAAATCGGTGAAGAGGATGTGCCTTTAAGTTCCGGAGAGGATGGTAACTTATTAGCTAAAACAGGGTTCTCGGTTCTCTATATTAAACCGGTAGCAATTATACTTCTAGTGTTGATTCTTGGTTTTGTCCTGGTTAAAAAAATCAGAAAAAAAGAAAATAATTAATGTGATAAGCTCGGCTTGTTAATACAGGCCGGGTTTTACCCGTTTCATGGTGATAATATGAAAAAAAGAATTTTAAAACAAATAAGTGCAATATTAGCAGTCGCAATTATTGTGACAGCGGTTATATTTTTAATAGAATGTGTGAAGCTATGGAGAGCCTATAATGATTTTAATCATCCCCCGGCTGTAGAAGATGAAAATCATTTCATAGGACTTGCAGAATATGATTCCAATGAGAAAGAGTGGCCGAAAAATGCTTTGTTTATTGAGGGGAAGCGGAGAGAGTATAAAACGGGAGAGTTACGTCTTGTTATTCCCAGAATCCATTGTGATGAATTCGTAGTAGATGGAACAAAACAGACAGATTTAAGAACCGGTCCGGGTTTATATGAATGTTCTCAAATGCCGGGAGAAGGGAATCGTAATGTATCGATTGCTGCACATCGTTCAGGATATAGTCATTATGCAAATTTATTTAAGAAAATTCATACCCTGGGTGAGAAGGATTTGCTATATTTAGCAGATGGCAAGGTAATCTATGTGTATCGCTATAAGGAAACAAAGATTGTTGAACCCACAGATTTAAGTGTTTTATATCTTCAGGGATTTTCAGCATTGACACTTACCTCCTGTCACCCACTGGGACAGAATAAACAGCGAATAATTGTGGTGAGTGAATTGCAAACAATAATTCCATATGAAGAAAACTTTGAATTTCCCAAAACAGAAGAGGATTTTAAAAAGTAAAAATTTATATTACGAAATACGACTTACAAAAAAGTGATTTCTATGCTATAATGATAATACAG
>JAVVVI010000014.1:0-51689 GCA_036652735.1 Lachnospiraceae bacterium | reverse complement strand
ATGTTAACACAACTACCTCTAAAAAACAATGTCTATCTTGTAAATTTCTTTCTATTACGTATCTTATAGGCGAACCATTCTCCAATCAATGAATTAATTTCCGCACAAATAAGAAGAATATACATACAAAAATATACCCAGAGCATTAACAATACTACGGTTGTCAAACTTCCATACATGGAGAATCCATTAAAATAATCTACATAGATGGACATTGCTGCGGACAATCCATACCACCCCAGGGCTGCTAATACCGCCCCCGGAATCTGGCTTAGCATGGATGCTCTTCGATTTGGAAGTGCTTTTAATAAAACAAGGAAAAAAATAACCAGACCAATAAGCATAATCACCATACGCAAATTAATCATTCCATTCATAATCTGACCTAAAATCGGAAGATCCAGTGATATTTTTTTTTGAATACGATTGCCAAATACCAATAGAACCAAAGTAAACACAATCGCAACTAATAATAACAAGGTGTATCCAATGGCACGGATACGAAGAACAAGAAAATTTCTGGTTTCTTTTAAATCATAAATCACATTTAAACCGGTGGACAAATACTGAAAGCCTTTCGCAGAAGACCAAATTGCTGCAACCGCTGCTACTGATACAATTCCAACCGACTTTGTAAAAACTTCTGATATTACAGACACCAATAATGGTGATACGTAGCTGGGAAGCATTTTTTGAACCAACTGCAACACGGTCGCTTCTGTAATTGGTGTATATTGAATTAATGAAATAAATAAAATGGTAAATGGAATAAAGGATAATATTACAAAAAAGGCGGATTGACAGGCAAACGCCCCCACATTGTCTTCTTTCATTTCATCAAAAAATCCTTTTATGAGTGCAGCAATCTTCCAAAACATAAAAAGCACCTCGCTTTATTCTTCATATTGTTCTAATTTTACTCCATCATAATAAAAATGTAAAATCTCTTTATAAGAAAATCCCTCTTTTCCCATTTGATCTGCACCATACTGGCTCATTCCAATACCATGGCCAAATCCGCCGCCACGTATTTCATAGGAACCATCTTGTTTTTTTCGAAACATACAATACGCACTTGGTAAAAGAGAGGATGCCTGCTTGGTATGATTCTTAAGTGTTACCGTTGGAACTCCGGTACCAATAACAAAGCGAATGGTATATTCAGACTTTAATTCTACTTTTCCATTTTCATACACCAGCGTCAGTGAATGAATTCCACCACTTTTTTCTCTTTTAATATTTTTAATTCCCACAAAGTTCCCAATACTTGATAAATCTGCCGTTGCATTTTCTTTCTTGTTCCAATGAATCTCCACGGTATCCGGTGCCGCCAGTTTTCGCTCTGCAATGGCCGCTTTTATAACAAAACGATAGGTATTCGGTTTCCATACACCCTTCCACCGATAGTAAGGGGCATCTTGATCATATGCGTTTGCTCTTCTTTGAATAAATTCTTCAAATTTTTTATTCTTTGATAGATTCTTGTTTCTGCCAAGTGACGCTTCCTGTAAATAGCCAAACTTCTTTTTTGGCAATTCCCAGAATTTATAATCAGAAGTCACTCCACAAGAGGTGGAAAAATAATATGCCGTTGCTATTTTATTGTTATAGGTAAGGACTTCTCCTTTGGTTGCCGCAATTGCTTCACATGATTTTTGATTCTCATTCTGAATATTATAAGCCTGATATCGGGTGCTGTCATCAATATGCGCCTTTAAATTCGCATAATCTCCGGCTGTAATCTGACTATATACATAACTTCTGGCGCAAACCGCCTGTGCCTTTAATGCCTCAATATGAAAGCATTCCGGCATCTCGCTGGTTACCACACCACATAAATAGTCTTCAATTCCCAGATGATTTACAACAACATAACCTTCCTTATATCGATAAATATAAAACGTTCCTCTATACCCTTTTGATATTTTTTCCCCCTTTTCATTGGTTAAGAAAAAATCATTGGATTTCGATTTATTTTTTGCAATAATATAATCGCCGTCTTTTTTAAGATTTAATTTTCCAACTGAAACTATGGTTCCCTTTTGATACTTCTTAACATCCCCATGATTGGTAATATAAAAATCCGTATCTGCTGTAATATATACTTTCCTTCGATAAACACTGGTTTGATTTTTAATTACCACACGAATTATTTTATTTTTACAGGGAAGCGTTTGCTCTTTGTAATGGTTTTCACCAATAATATCATCTATCATATGGCAATTTACTCCAATAATTTTCCCCTGGTAGGAATAGATTCCATAGATTTGATTTTCCTGTACAAATCCTTCTTTCAACTCCAATTCAAAGAAGTCGTCTGTCGTCATTACCACAACGTGTCCGTTTGCTCCCTGGGTAATCTTTAAAAATTTTGTCTGAGACTTTGTCACAGTATGACTACTATCCAATAGTTCCAGTACCTGCTCATAGACATGATTAAAGACTCCCCGGGTCACAAGCATCTCCTTCTTTTCTTTGGAATACGTTACATGATTTGTAAGCCCTAAGCTTTTTATAATAAAGCTCAGATCCTGATAGGTGATTTTTTTCGATAATTGTCCTTTGAATTTTTCCTGCCATTCCTCTTTGGTGTGATACACAAAAGATAAAAGGGACGGAATTTCCTCTGCAGTTACATACTGTTCTGAAAATACCGGATTACTTTTTTCCGGTAGTTCTTTTTTCCCCCATTGATGAATCATTGCAATAGTCAGCACTACTGTTCCCAGAATTAAAATCGATGATTTTATGTAAAATAAGGTGGTTTTTTTCATTCTTAGTCCTCTCAGATACTTTTATATGGCCCTTCCTGAATACGGAAAGAAGCTGCATCTCAAAATGCAGCTTCTTTCCTTCGTAACTCTCATTCGTAACTTATGTTCATTTATTCTCTTTTGCATCTCTATAAAATTCTTTTGTACTTCTTTTTTCTTTTGAAAACCCAAAATGCCGTTCCTAACAATTTTGACTCCTAGCAAAGCTAGGTGGGTATCCGCAGCTTTATCTTCTGCCTTCCGCCAGTTACTACGGCTTGACATCCAATGAGCAATTTAGGACTCCCATAAAAATAGACGTAGGTTCAAAATAGTAGGTGCTCGAACATCCCAGGAATTCTTTTTCTATTGCATATTATACAATGAATCTAAGTTATTTGCAAGACTTTATAAAGTATTTGCTTCATCCACTACTTTCTTTAATGCTAAAGCAGCGTCCTTTGGAAGTTTATTATATCCTTCTTTTACCGTATCCAAAGACTGCACATAATCCAATCGTTCCTGCATTCTTTGTTTCATTTGTGAGAGATATGCCTCATCTTTTAAGTTCGGTACAAAGCCATCCCATTCATATAGTTCAATATCGGAAAATGGTCCCCACTGCTTAAATACTGCGGTTCCATCTACAATCGCTTCTAATACACCAAGCGTATCTTCCTTCTTTACTTTTTTACCCATAAATTCACCGGTATTAATAATATAACAATCCACATTCTTCTCTTCCACTAATTTTTTGAATTTTTCATAATCATTTACCAGTGGATAAGTTCTAAACGGATTTGCATAAGGTTCCACTACAAGTTTGTTCGGATCAACGCCCTCTTTTAAGCGCTCTGCTGTGGAACGTTTCGTTGCTAAGGTCGCTCCCATAACAGATGCAAGAGATGCTCCTTTTAATTTTACAATTGGTGGAATGGTTGGGTCCTTCATAATCCAGAAAATAGCGTTTACCGGCGCTTCTATTTTGTCTACCCGGTTTGGTGACCATAATTTAGATTTAATTGCTCGACCATTGCCATTGCGAATATCTTCTGTTACCAGAACGACTTTTCCCTCTTCATCTAAGGTTGCGGAACAGTTTTGTGCGGTCAATAAGAATTTATTATCTTCACAGGCAGTTGGATAATCTGCGGTTTTATCAAAATAAGTTGGCTCCAGTGCAATCGATGCACAGCTTTCTGCATTGATTACAAACGCATCATCATGAAGTACTTTAATGGATGGATATTTTCCATCATGCTTTGCATGTGTCAATGTTGATTTTCCTGAGCCGGATAATCCAAATACAGCTGCAACAAACTTGGAATTATCCTTTAATGTATATTCTTTCTGTCCCCCATGACAGGAAGCATAGCCATTTCTATTTGCAATTGCCCAAGCAAGGGTTAACGTACCCTTTTTATGTTCTCCAAAATATCTCATTCCTAAAATAGAAGCACAGTTCTGCTCTGTATTAAAATAACACAAACAGTTTGGATCCGAAATATCTGTCTGCGTTGTACCTTTCCATTGAGGATCCGAAAAAATATAAATATCCGCTTCTTTATCGTAGAGTTTGGATTCTTTGTACATCTTAACATATTCATCTGACTGGTACTGGAAGTTAAGCATCCAAGAATACATTAGGTTTTCTTCCCCTTCCGGGATCAACAAATGTGCCTTTACCATAAATTCCGGATCCAAACCAATAAATACTTCTGCATGATACATCGTTTTCCATCTGGTGTCATAAACCGCATCCATCAGAAGTTTATCCAGTTTATCACAGGCAACTCCCGGTTCTCCGGTAATTCTTCTTGCCGGTGCATAACGTCCGGTAATGGAACCATCGTTAAATAGCAATACCTTTGCATCCGGTTCTAATCCAAATTCTTCCCCTCTGTAAACAGGCATATCTGTAACAATTGTCCCCGGTGATGCCACTGCCAGTTTATATGCTTCTTTTAGAGTATTCACTTTTTTTACGTTATTGCCATAAAAAGCAGCCTCAATAATGGAACGTGTCTTTGAAAATCCCACTTTCCCC
The DNA here is from genome assembly GCA_036652735.1 of Lachnospiraceae bacterium. Taxonomy (GTDB): domain Bacteria; phylum Bacillota; class Clostridia; order Lachnospirales; family Lachnospiraceae; genus JAGOGN01. The sequence goes on along the minus strand of JAVVVI010000014.1, from coordinate 46,889 downwards.
GGTCCGATATCTGTTCTTTGGTAATACGCTTTTGTAGCCATTACATATCCTCCTCGTATCCTCTATAAATTTTCTTTCCCAAATGCATATGGGAATAATTCATCAAGGGTCATCACCTGGTAATCTTTTTCATTTCTGGCAAGAATAATATAAAAAGATACCGGATCTACAAATTCCATCATTACCTGTCTGCATACCCCGCATGGTGCAAGATAATCATTTTTTTCTCCAATAATAGCAATTGCCTGAAAGTCACGTTCTCCTTGAGAAATTGCCTTAAAAAATGCAGTTCTCTCTGCACAGTTCGTTGGTGTATATGCCGCATTCTCTATATTACATCCCGTGTAGACAGTTCCCGACTTTGTTAGTAATGCCGCTCCTACATGAAAATTTGAATACGGTGCATAGGCAAAGTTCCTTGCTTTGACAGCCTCTTGAATCAACTCTTCATAATTTAACATATAATACCCCCTTTTTCAAGTACAATTAAAAAGAGTCTTTTCTGCGTTTCTCTTTTCCTTATTTTAACGCATTTTTTTCAAAAAATCTACCTGCAATCCTATTTGATACTTTTTTTAAAACTGTAATTATGACTTTTTTGAAAAATTTCTATGAATTTTCAATAAACTCAGAATATTAACTTGAAAAAGCGATAAGATATATGGTATTATTAGTTATTAATTAATGAATCCCTAATTTTATTATGACGTTGGAAAGTAGAATTGGCTGCTTTCTATCGCTGCTTGTAAAGGAGGTACACAACATGATAAACAGAACCATTACTCCAGAAATACAATCACTTTCAAACTTATGCAAACAATCCGCTCATATAAAATCCGAACTCTATACCGAATACAATGTAAAACGTGGATTAAGGGATGAGAATGGACGCGGTGTACTTGTGGGAATCACGGAAGTATCTGAAGTAAATGCCACAAAATTAGTAAATGGCAAATCGGTACCTGCCCCAGGTGAACTTTTTTATCGAGGCTATGATATACATGATATTATCACCGGTATCCCACCGGAATCCAATTTTGGATATGAAGAAAGTCTCTATCTTCTTCTATTTGGTGATTTACCAAACAAAGAACAATTAGCGTCTTTCCTACATATTCTTGCAGGTTACCGTGAATTACCTGCTACTTTTCTAAGAGACATCCTAATGATGGCTCCAAGTAAAGATTTAATGAATATGCTGGCAAGAAGCGTATTGACCTTATATTCCTATGACAGCTTTGCAGATGATATCACTGTTCCAAATGTGTTGCGGCAATGTCTCCAGTTAACAAGTGTGTTTCCTATGCTTTCTGTATATGGATACCAGATTTACCGCCATTATCATGATGGTTACAGCCTTGTTATTCATTCTCCGCAAAAACAGCTCTCAACTGCTGAGACCATTTTAAGTCTTCTGCGTATGGATGGAACCTACACACAAATGGAAGCCAAATTACTGGATATTTGTCTGGTTCTGCATATGGAACATGGTGGTGGTAATAATTCCACCTTTACTACTCGAATGGTCACTTCTTCCGGAACGGATACCTACTCTGCTATTGCTGCTGCTTTGGGTTCCCTAAAGGGTAATAAACATGGTGGTGCAAATAATAAGGTCGTTCTTATGATGAGTGATTTAAAAGAACATGTAAAAGACTGGACCGACGAAGATGCTATTTCAGACTATTTAAGAACCCTTCTTAATAAAACAGGATTTGACCATACCGGTTTAATTTATGGCATGGGACATGCTGTCTACTCCTTGTCCGATCCTCGTGCTGAAATTTTAAGACGTTTTGCCAAGGATGTTTCTAGAGAAAAAAATCGTGACCGTGAGTATAACTTATATGCCCTTGTATCACGTCTTGCTCCAAAAGTAATCTCAGAAGAATGCAAGATTTTCAAAGGTGTAAGTCCAAATGTTGATTTCTTCAGCGGATTCGTTTATGAGCTGTTGGACTTACCACCACAACTATATACGCCACTCTTTGCCATATCCAGAATTTCCGGCTGGAGTGCCCACCGATTAGAAGAACTTCTCTATAATGGAAAAATTATGCGGCCTGCTTATATGGCAGTCACAGAACAACGGTCATATCTCCCAATTGAAGACCGATAAAAGAGCGCTCCACTAGGAGCGCTCTTTTACTAAGTGCAACCAGTCCATAACTTGACCACACTTTGGTACGAGAATCTGCAATGCAGACTCTTTATCCTAAAAGCTGCAAATATTTTCTCTTTGCAGAAGAAAGAACTACCATATAAGCTAATCCAAGAATAACAAAACATACGGTAATTACCGATGACATTTGGAAATTTTTAAGGAAGATGTTCGTTAAAATTCCAAATACGCCATACAGAATTACAATAATACCAATATAGATCGTCATTCCAAACATCTTTTTTCCAAATCCCTGTATGTCACTTTCCGGTGTAAGCGTAACACCCTTTGTCAGCCATTTTGCCAGTTTCCCTTTTTTCATGTTAATTGCGGAGAACACAGTGTAACCTCCTAAAAATATAACAACAATGTGAAGCAATACATATAATGTCATTTTTATCCTATCCTTTCTATTTATTAATGCAATTATAATATCTATTTCCTAACTTTGCAAACTATTTATAAAAATCAGAGAGAAAAAACAATATTTTTATTGAATCTTCTCTGAAAAAGGTGTACTATAATATATACTATTGTCATCTTTTGACTGTAAATAAGGAGGATGTATATGAACTTAAATGAAATGAAAGTTTTAATTAGTGACGACTCCATTTTAGCGCGTAAACAAATACATGATGTTCTTGTTTCTTTGGGGTGTACTATATTTTTTGAAGCTGATAATGGCCAGCGTGCCGTTGAACTGTTTAAAGAACACCAACCTGACCTTGTTTTCTTAGATATTGTAATGCCAAAATTAGATGGCATTGCTGTTATAAAACAAATTTTTGAATTTGACCCAACTGCCTATATTGTAATGCTTTCTTCTGTCGGTACCAAATCACAATTAAAATCCGCAATTGAATCAGGTGCAAAGGATTTTGTTCAGAAACCTTTTAGCATTTCTCAGATAGAAGCAATTGTTAATGCAAGAATCGAAGGGAGATAATTCATGTTTACTCAATTATTTGGCAATTTCTTATTAAGTAAAGGAGTTCTTACAACTTCTCAACTGGTAAATGCACTTAAAAAGCAGTCCGATACCCACATTAAGCTGGGAACACTTGCAATACATGCGGGTCTTATGTCTGCCAGTATGGTTGATCGTATTATTGTACTTCAAACACATCAGGATCAAAAGTTTGGTGAACTTGCAATTGAAGAAGGATATCTCACCGCTGAACAGGTATCTGAATTATTAGCAAGCCAGACTCCCGACTATCTTTTACTGGGTCAGATTCTTGTGGAAGAAAAGATTCTATCCCATGAAGCGTTTCAAAAACTGCTCTCGGATTATCAGACAGAAAATGAGATTTATGATCTGAGCAATGGAAATGACCAGTTTGATTCTATTAATCAACTGATTTGCAAATTCTGTGAATTTGGTGATTTAGAGAATGCAGATAAAATAGTTGCCTATCTACAATTATTATTTAATAATTTCATTCGGTTTATTGGGGATGATTATACCCCCATTACCATTACTCCGCTAAAGGAATATCGTACCAATCATTGTGCAATTCAAGAAATTAATGGTGAATTTTCATTGTTTTCTGCATTGGATATGGATGTTGCAACTGCTGTTGCCTTTGCCTCCCGATATGTTGGTGAGAATTTTGAATCCTATGATGATTATGTAGAAGCTTCCATGGAAGATTTTCTCAATCTGCACAATGGCCTGTTCAATGTAAATATGTCCAATTCCTACTCCACTGAATTATCGTTAGCACCACCGGAAATGCACAGCATTGAGATTCTTTCTCCGGGACCGAGCACTTATCTCCTTCCCATTGCATTTTCCTTTGGCACTGTAAACTTTATTCTTTCTATATAGGTAAAAAAATGTTAGCCGGAGTATATTTAGCAAAGAAAAAAGATGGAACCACATACTATCGTTCCAATATTACTTATCATCAAAAACACATAAGCCTGGGAAGTTTTTTCACAGAAGAAGAAGCTTCGCAAGCTTATTTTGATGCAAAAAAAATAGTATCTGATACTTCCATTACCATTGAAAATTTTACCGCCCTCTCCTTTCAGCTTTCCCATGATAAAATCATTTCCTTACTTAATTTTAGGGACAATGCCTTGTATTTTAAAACCCCTATTTATTTACGCCGTAATTTTTTTCAATACTTCATTTCCGAACAGGATGAACTGAAATTTGATCGTGATGATCTCTTTTATTATGCATCTCATAAGATCATGCGAAGACAGGGACATTTATTTGTAAGTGATTATGGAATGCAGGTAACCATTCTTTCCAGATATGGTATTCTTAATTACGGTGTGGAAAATAAAGACTACCGCTTTGTGAATGGAGATTCTACGGATTTTCGTTATTCTAATATTCAAATTTTGAATTCCTATTTTGGTGTTACTAAAATCTCTAAAAAAGGAAACACTTTTTATAATGTAAAAATTCATATTAATGGCAATTATCTGATTGGTACTTATCGTGATGAAATAACAGCAGCCATTGCATACAACAAAGCTGTTGATCTTGCAAAGGCTGCCGGTATTCAAAAAAATTATTCTATAAATTATATCCCTGATTATAGTTCCAAAAAATATGCGGAAACCTATACGAACATCAAACTTTCCACCCACTACCTGAACTACTTAGCATCTCTTAATTCTTAATCTCCGGATCTGTGGGATCACAGCCGCCACCACCGGGCAATACAATAACCGGCGGTACCTTTGGTTTCAGCAATGGTCCTCTTTTTTCACTGGCATAAACGGTAACCTTACTGCCTATACAGTTATCGTAAATCCACTTTGCATCTCCTACCGTTACACGCACACAGCCATGAGATGCTTTCTCACCTAATTTTCGATATTCATTCACAAACAAGGTATTCCGATTTCCAAGCACGGAATAAAATACAGAATGGAACAGGTAGCCCTCTGTAATTCTGGTACAATACTGACCATACACATTTCCAAACAAGGTGTGCCAAGGTGCTACCTTTTTCAATGTAAACGTCCCCTCCTTGGTTGGTGTTCCCGTCTTTCCTGTGGAACAGAGAATTGCACGAACCGGAAGAATATATCCATTGGAACCATCTTTTGCATACACGGTAACCATATTCGTTGTGGTATTTACCTTTAAACGATAAGAAGGCTGTTTGCCAATTAATTCTGATACATCCTGCATCTGCTTCCCTTTTGGTCCAAATCTTAATTTATATTTTTGATCCTGAATGGTTACATATTCCCATTGATTTTTCTCCATATATCTTGTGCTCGGATCAAAATAGTAATAAGCATCTCCCATTTTATGATACCCTGCTGCACGGTATCCGGAAGAATACACATAATATTTTTTTCCTGATTTTGTAACATGCCATCCCTTTTTTTCTTTGAGTACTTTTAATTTGCATTTTCCTATGGCGCCACTTCCATCCAATGCTTTACATGTAATGGTTACTACTCCGCTTTTTAATGCGGTAATCGTCCCATTTTGATCGATTCTGGCAATTTTAGAATTTGACGAGGAATAGCTTAATGGAACCGACGGGTTGCTGCTCTTTACAATTGGTACAAAGTTCATAGTCGCTCCCATATATAACGAATAAGACTTCTGTTTAAATTCTATACTTGTAAACTTATTCTCAACAGTAATTTTATACGTTTTGATTATTTCCTTAATCTCATCCTTTAGACGATAACAAACAAGTTCTGCACTTCCCGGGTTGATTCCCATTAAAGTAACACTGCTCGCGCCATTAACAAGGGGATAGAGTGCCGGTACCGGCACCACAAGCTGCTCAGAATCTAATAGTTGAACAACTTCACCTTCCCCCTTGGCAGGTATCTGATTTTCGATATTCCAATAGACCTCTGTTGTTCCCTCCGGAATTAGCTCTGAGAGCGTAATTTCTTTTACATCCATTGAATTCAATACAATGGATTCTGCCATTACCTCCGCATAGGTGGGAAGAGGTTTTATCAATAGAGCTGCAATCAATACGAACGCAATAATTCTTGCTAATTTTTTCATAAATTAAACTCCTATTTATCCAAAAACTGACACTCCGGTTTTTTAAAAAAGTCAATTTTCGGTTCCAAATATTTCAATACATGATGTTGTGGATCATTTAGAATATCATACAGGGAATCAAAAATATAGTCCCATTGAAAAATTCTTTGATCTGTTCCCAGGTAATCGCTTACCATCTCACATCCTTCCGGTGCTATGGGATGTAACAGTGTTGTAATGATTTTTACTCCGTAAAAACAATCCACCAGGATTTGTTTTCGCAATTGTTCATTTTCATCCTTTTCAGCCTGTTTAATGTTATTTACCCAATGCTTATTAATTTCTCTGATATAACTATCCAGAACATAGGTAATTCTATGGAATTCATGATTGTACATATGACGCTCATATAAAAGAATGGCTTCTTTTGACAAATCAAGAATCTCTGTACTTACCGTACCAACCGGAAGAATTCCTTCATAATAGGTCTGTGTGGAATAAAAACAAGAACGAATTAAACGGTTGAATACATTCGTCAATAAATTTCCTTCTTTTAATACCGGATCCTGTCCCTGTCTCTCTTCCTCCGGCTGATAAACCTGTGGTTTGAATCCAACGCTCTTTGTGGACAACCCTAGGCTGAGAAAATGCATTCTTAGTTGTTCCGCTGAATAATGTTCTAATAATTCATCTGCTGAAGGTGGTTTCAATTGGGAGCTGCTGCTTGCTTTTTTGTCCATAAACAATACATGATTATTGGCAACAATATGTGGAAGCTGAATATCGGTCATATTGATTGCCTCCCCCTTTGGATATTGCAATCCTGCAAAAACCGCCATTTCTGCTATGCCATAAAAGTATATGTTGTCCTGCCCAATAAACTGATAAACACAGGCATCTTCATTCTGCCACCAGTCTTTCCATTCCTCCTGTTTGTGTCCTATCTTCTCCAGATAAGTTCTGGTAAAGGAAATTGGTGCCCACAAAGATTCCGGCCAAACCCAAAAGGTAAGATCCTTTAATCCTTCTTTTTCCGGAACAGCTACTCCCCACTGTGTATTACCGGATAGACGGAATGGAACAAGCGTCTTTCCTGTTCGATAATGAATTCCTTCGTTATCAAGAATTTCTCTTGCTTCGTCTCTTAGTTTTAAATTCTGAAATATAAATGTTACCGATGGTTTTTTCTCCTCATCAATTGTCTCATGTTCCGGAAGTGCTTCTTCCAGTTTTTTCTGATCAATTATTAGTTTTTTCTGAACATAAATACATGCCGGCTTTAGGAATTCCTCAATTGCTTTGATCTCATATTTTCTTGTATTGGAACTCTCCGCTAAAAATTCAGCACGTTCCTGTAACTGTTCCATCCATTCATCCAAATTAAAGTACCAGTTTGTCACATTTTTTATCTCTGGTTTCTCACCGGATAATGTACTTATTGGATCAATTAATTCCGATGGCATATACTGATGTCCCAAATCACATTCATCTGCATATGCTTTTTCTGCCTGACAACCTTCAATTGGACATTTACCAATAACCTGGCGCCCATTAATAAACACCTTTTTTACCGGATCAAAAAACTGTGGTGTGGACATCTGGGTTAGATATCCATTCTTATATAATTGCTGGAATACTTCTTCTGATACCTTTTCGTGTATGTCCGCAGCATCTCCAAATGCAGATGCTCCAAAGAAATCTAAACTAATCTCATAATCTTCCAGCGTCTTCTTCTGTTTCTCATGATTCTTCATTACATATTCTTCCATGCTGCCTTCATAACCGTTTTCCTGAAGCTTTCGATATGCTTCAACAATCGGTGAGCCGTAGCAGTCTGTACCGGATACAAAAATGACATTATCCTCTCCGATTCGGTCTCTCATAAAGCGGGCAAAGGTGTCAGCATGAACAAACATTCCTCCCACATGACCAAAATGCAATTCCTTATTGCCATAGGGCATTCCACCGGTAATAACCGCTCTTTTGGGAAATATTGGTCTTTCATCATTTTGAATTTTCCTGCTTACCATCTGTGCATCTCCTTTATTCTTGTGCTATCTGAATCCTTCTTATGTCATAATTAAAAATAATACCACAATTATCCTATTTTCGCCAGTGTTTCTTGAATTTTATCTTAATTTCTGCTACTATATTCTTAACAATAAACCAATTGATTTTTTAAAAGGAGATACCATGAATCTTAAAAAAAGAGTCATACGTGTTTTAGCCATACTCGCTGTTTTTTGTATAAGCCTGGAATGCATTCAAATTCGTTCCTACACCCCAGTTCCAACCGTTAGCAGACACAGTTCCACCTTCCATTGTCCAATGGACGAATTTTCTCCTTGCGCTCCACGCCAAGGTAATGTAAGAGCATTGGTATTTGTGGTTGATTTTCAGGATATCACTTTTTCTAATTCCAATTCCAACCCAAATGCTACCCTTTTAAATACAGATGAGATTCAGGAACTGATCTTTGGTCCGGAAAATTCCAGCGCCTTTGAATATCCTTATGAAAGTGGCGCCGCTTATTATTCCCGTTCTTCCTTTGGGAAGCTTCGCTTTTCAGGGGATGTACTGTATTATAAGACCAACAATACCAGAGATTTCTATGATACTGCCTGGCAGTCTGAAAATTCTTCTGATGGATACGAACTATTAATTAAGGAAATCCTTACCTATTATAATTCCCAGCTTGACTATCGTGATTATGACCAGAATAAGGATGGTGCAATTGATGCCCTATACATTAATGTTCCTCTAAATAATACCCTTCGGGATCGTGACTGGTGGGGCAATCAATCGGTATGGAACGAAACGAATCCCTATTCCGCTGATGAAACCCATGTGGAAAAATATGTGATTTTAGATACACAGCCCTTACGTAATAATAAATTATATTATAATCAGGTATGGATTCATGAAACCGGGCATCTCCTTGGTCTCTCTGATTATTACTCGGTTGATAACAAACCCTATGAGACTCATGAAGGCTTCCTGGGACTCGGTGGCTTTGACATGATGGATGAAATGACCGGAGATCATACTATATTTTCCAAAATTATGTGTGGCTGGATTCCGGATTCTCATATTCAAAAGATTAATCCCTCCACAATTGGAGAAGGCGTTACCTGTATTCTGCCAACTGCTGAAAGTCATGGGGATACAATTTTAATTCCCACCGTTAATTATGATGGAACTTATTGCAGCAGCTATTACCTGATTGAGAATATTGGACGCCGAAAGAACAATCTTAACGCGGTCTCAGAAGGGGGGATTCGTATTTGGCGGATCAATGCCCAGCTAACACCCGATTGGTGGGATGCATCCAAAAAAATGTTTGCCTATGATTCCAATGTTACCAAAACCGCAACCAAACTCATAGAATTTGTAGGTGGTCTCTATAAGAATGGTACTGTGATTACTCCAAATTCATGTCCTGCTGCTGAAGCACTTCCGGTTCAAATTAAGATTCTATCCACCATTGCCACCGGGTACAAAATACGGATCGCGCCACTTAACTAATCAGGAGGTACAAACTTTGAACTATACGAATACTGTAATATTTATTTTTGAAATAATTGGAACCATTGCATTCGCCTCTTCCGGTGCCCTTGTTGGTATTCGGAAAAATATGGATTTACTTGGTGTTAACGTTCTGGGAATTACAACTGCTGTTGGAGGTGGATTACTACGTGACCTGATTCTGGGTATTCATCCTCCCAAAATGTTTCAAAACTACGCCTATGTAGCATTTGCAATTCTAACCTCCTGTATTCTTTTTTTAATTGTATATGCCAACAAACGATTTATTTCCAGTCAGTTTATTGAACAATACGAACGTGCTATGACCTTGTTTGATGCCGTCGGTCTTGGTGTATTTACTGTAATTGGAATCAATACTGCCATTGAGCTTTCCTTTGAACACAACACCTTTCTTCTCCTTTTTGTTGGTGTTATAACCGGAATTGGTGGAGGTGTTCTTCGGGATATTATGGCTGGCACCACCCCCTTTGTCTTTGTAAAACAAATTTATGCCAGCGCCTCTATACTAGGTGCTGTTGCATATGTGATTTTATTAAATTATATTGATGATCTTCCTGCAATGTTTATCAGTGCTTTAATTGTGTTTACAACACGTATGCTTGCTGCTTACTTTAAATGGAATCTACCAAGAATTTGATTTTTTTCGACAAGTGTTCTATAATTAACTAGATAAAATAAAGAGGAGGATTCACTTATGCAAACAAATACTCCGATTTCCTGCTGTACCATTCCCAAAGAAGAAATTGCAAGGGTAAAAGCACTTGGATTTTTAAACTGTAAAGGAACCAACAATTTTAACTGTCGTGTCATTACACGCAATGGTAAAATAACTGCGGATGAAAGCACTTGCATTACTGAAGCTGCGAGACAATTTGGAACCGGTGAAATTGCAATGACTACAAGACTTACCTTGGAGATTCAGCAAGTTCCCTATGAAAATATTGATAAAATTCGTGATTTTTTAGCAAATGGTAACCTTGAAACCGGTGGAACAGGTAAAAAGATTCGTCCCATCGTCTCTTGCAAAGGAACTACCTGTCAATATGGATTATATGATACTTTTGCGGTATCCGATCATATTCATGAACATTTCTTTAAAAAATATCAAGATCTTACACTGCCCCATAAGTTTAAAATTGCCGTAGGGGGCTGTCCAAATAACTGCACAAAACCCAACCTGAACGACTTTGGTATTGTTGGTCAGAAGATTCCCCTCTTTGATGCTTCCAAATGTAAAAACTGTAAGGTTTGTGCCATGGAACAGGCTTGTCCAATGGGGGCTGCCAGAGTTATGAATGGGGTATTGTCCATTCAAAAAGACCTCTGTAATAATTGTGGCCGTTGTGTCACTAAATGTATCTTTCATGGCAATGATGAATCTATCCTTGGCTTTAAAGTCTACATTGGTGGACGCTGGGGTAAAAAAACAGCTCAGGGGAAACCACTCAATCGCATTTTTACTTCGGAAGAAGAATTATATGAGGTCTTAGACAAAGCCCTTCTTCTCTTTAAGGAACAGGGAATAGATGGCGAACGATTTGCAGATACCATTGAACGGCTTGGATTTCATAACGTAGAACAACAACTGATTGGCTAAGCATATTCCACTCAATTAAAATACACACAGCCATCTATTACTAGAAGGTTGTGTGTATTTTTGCATCCATGATTCTTACACTAGCACTATTTACCAATCTGCTTATCTTCTTCCAAAATATGGTGCACCAGCCAATCCGTTACAATCTGGAGAATACGGGTAATCGTTTCATCCTGATTTTCATCAATGGCCTCTATATCCCACTCTAAAATCTGTTTGCGAAATGCATCATGCTGAACCAGCTGATTGAACATCTTCTTATAGCTAATACTTTTCATATATTCTTCCTCATGGGAAAAATGCATCATGGTATAATCTCTCAGCTCTCCTAGAATCTCCCGAATATTATCATACTTATCCGGAACAAACTCTTCTATTTGCAATTGATAAATCTTTTCTGCAATTTCAAATAACTTTTTATGTTCTCTGTCAATTAGTTCGATTCCCGTTAAATATTCATCTTTCATTTCATACATATAAAATCCTCCTGGTTTAACCGCAAATTTTTCGAATCAACGCTAACATCTTCTTTTTATAAGGTGGATATCGAAATGGTAAATCAATTCCTCCACGATCCTTTAACACACCTTTTTTTCTTGTGAATGTATCAAACGTATACTTCCCGTGATATTCTCCCATTCCACTATTCCCTGCTCCTCCAAATGGGAGATGATGATTTGCCAGGTGCATAATACAATCATTGACACAACCACCCCCAAACGGCAGCTTATAGATTACTTCTTCCACTATAGTTTTATTTTGGGAAAAAAGGTAGAATGCAAGGGGTTTGGGACGATTTTTTAATTGTACAACCACATCCTTCATTTCATGAAATGAAATAATGGGTAGAATTGGACCAAATATTTCCTCCTGCATCACCGGATCCTCATAAGAAGCATTGGGAAATAGCGTTGGTTCAATCATAAGCATTTTTTCATTACTGCGTCCACCAATCTTCTCCGGTTCATCTGCAATCAGTTTTGTGAGACGCTTAAAATGGTGTGAATTAACAATACGTGGATATTCATAATTTGTCAAGGCATCTCCATACATTTTTTTAATTTCTTTTTGCAGTTTTTCTATAAATTCTTCCTTCACACAATCCTGAATCAGTACATAATCCGGTGCAACACAAGTCTGTCCTGAGTTTAAAAACTTTCCCCATGCCAGTCTTTTGGCTGCAAGAGATAAATTGGCCGATTGTTCTATAATACAGGGACTCTTTCCGCCCAGTTCCAGTACCACCGGTGTTAAATGTTGGGCGGCTGCACTCATAACGACCTTGCCCACACGTTCACTTCCTGTAAAAAATATAAAATCATAGGGAAGCTCTAAAATTTCATCATATACGACTTCTTCCGGTATGCAATACACAAATTCTTCCGAAAAAGCTTTTTTTAATATCTTGCGAATTACAGAAGCAACTCTTGGTGCACTCTTGGATACCTTAAGCATTGCACAATTTCCCCCTGTAATTGCACCAATCAAAGGGACCATTGCTAATTGAAATGGATAATTCCATGGTGAAAGAATCAATACACGTCCATATGGTTCACGATAAATCACGCTGGTTTCCGGGAAATGGGTAATTGGAGTTGGAACTTTTCTCTTTTTCTGCCACTTTTCTACATTCTGAATGGAAACACGCAGTTCATTCAGTACAATCTGCACTTCTGTTAAATATCCTTCCGCCTCAGATTTATGTAAATCTTCTCGTAATGCCTGGTAAATCTCTGGTTCATATTCTTTTATACAACGATACAATCTTTCTAACATTTTTTTTCGAAATGCTACCGATTTTGTTGCATCTGATTGAAAAAATGTTTTTTGTTTTTCAATAACTGTCCGCACGGTGTTTCCTCCTGTCTTATTCGTCCTCTTCTAACATAATATCACTGGTAATTACCACGTCTACACCTAATCCCAGAACATTTTCTATCACTGCATCACCGGACTTTAATTTTTCTTTTATACACACTTTGTTTAGTTCCCTCATTACAGGGAAGATCTTCTCTTTTGGAATCTCCTTTGATACCTTAACCGGTACTCTTGGAATTTTATCAAACACCGTCTTCACCGTACTTGAAATACTTCTCATTGGATGAGTCATTTCTTTTATTGCAAAGTCCTCTCCACGGCTGCATTGATTACCACTGACCTCAACGGTTTCTCCTTTTTTATCAATGATAAGCCTGCATCCATTTGGACATACAATACATACCAGTTCCTTCATAGACACACCTCTTTTTGTTAAATTCTGCACTTTGTATACTTTATACTTTACCCTTTTTTTCAAATTGAATCAAGAGAAAAGTAATGGAATTCTAATTTTGTCGAATTATTTTATAATACGTTCTTGTGGTAACCAGATACATCACGCTGTATGCAAGAAGAAATACCAGTATTGTGGCTATGGTACATCCCAACGTTAATGCTATATTGTGCAGCTGCAGTAGTCCAAGAAGTTTCGTTATTAATGGAAATGCTGCTGCAACATGAATTACCGCTACAAGAACCGGAAGAAAGAATATTTTTATAATTTGGGAATGTATACAGGCTTTCACTTCTTTTTGAGACATCCCTACATTCAGCATAATGGTAAATCGTTCTTTATCGTCATATCCCTCGGATATCTGCTTATAATAAATGAGCAATGCGGTTACCACTAAGAATAAGAATCCTAAAAAGATTCCCAGAAATAAAAATCCACCAAAAATCACATAAAATGAATCTACTTCTTTCTCCTTGCACTCTACTCGCCGAATTGTATAACCATTTTCCATTGGCAATTCTTGTGCTTTCATCTCTTCAAGGGCTGCTCCACAGGCAATTTTTTCTTCCTTTGTTCCATCAATATCCATGGAAAGAGAATACATATAATCACCTGCATCCTCCTTATATTCCTGTTTTTGAATCTGGAAAAACTCCTCCATTACGGTTGCATCCTTAACAATAATATAATACATATTAACAAGAAAGGCGGAATCTTCCCCTTTAATCAGACCTGAGTTTACCATCTCTTTTACCTTCAGTGGCTTTCCTGCTAAAACTATCTGATCCATTTTCTCGGAAACGGTTTCCAGATAGATTTCATCTTTCTTTAATTCCGGCAGTTTCTTTCCTGTCAATTTGTTATATACATTTAATGTGCATAACGAAACCGTACAATCCGCCATACCATTACTATTGTCCTCATTGTTTAGCATAAATTCTCTGCCCTTTTGTATCACTGCAAAATTAAGATATTCATGCTCTTTCAGTTGTTTGATCTCTCGCCCTTCCTCTTTAACTGTTTTCTTTATGGAATTCAGAAGTTCGATATGAAAGTCCGAATTTACCTCCTGCGCGGAAGAAGCGATAAATAGATCTGATGGATAGCGGTAATTCATGCAATCCTGAATTCCCAAATATAAACTGACCGTAGAGGACACCATCACTAATACCATAGTTGAAAGAATACAAATATTAGCAAGACCTACGGCATTTTGCTTCATGCGATACAGCATACCTGAGATCGATGTAAAATGATTGGTTTTATAATAATACGATTTATGTTTCCGCAGCAGCTTTAATAGTACAATGCTTCCTGCCGTGAACAAACAGTAGGTTCCAACAATCACTAACAGTACCGCAATAAAAAAAATAACCATGGCTGTAAGTGGGGATTCTGTGGTAATTGCGATATAATAACCGGTTCCAAGACACACAAAACCCATTAATGCCAAGAGCCATTTGCTCCTTGGTTCTTTTTCACCAATCGATCCACTATGAAGCAGTTCAATGGGCTTTAATACTTTCAATTGTATATAATCTGCAATATAGATTATGAAAAAGATGCCAAAAAATAACAACAACGTTATGTTCAGTCCCATTCCGGACAGTTGAAAAGAAAACGAGGCATGAATACCCATGAATCGATATAAAATCAATAATACAAGTTCATAGAACACAAATCCACCCAGAATTCCACCAAAGATACCTATAATAGAAGTCTCCAGCGTTTCGAAAAATAAAATTCTGCCAATATGTTTTTTCTCCATGCCTAAAATATTATAAAGTCCCATCTCTTTTTTTCTATGCTTCATTAAAAAACTATTGATATAAAATAAAAAAATAATTGAAAAAATGGCAATGACAATACATCCAAGCATCATAATCATTTTTAAGGACGTGGCTCCCGGTATGGTATTTAAGCCCTCATCCGATGTTAATGCCACCATAATATAAAACATGGCCACGTTAACTATGGTCGCTAACAAATAAGGATAATATAATTTGCCATTTTTACGAAGATTGCTAATGGACAGTTTTATATAAAAAAATTTACTCATTGACCTCACCCCCTGCCATTAATACCGTAAGGGTGTCTGATATTTTTCCAAATAATTCTTCATTGTTCATATTTCCACGATAAAGCTGATGAAATACTTCCCCATCTTTGATAAACAGTACACGTTTTGCATGACTTGCTGCCTTTGTACTATGTGTTACCATTAAAATCGTCTGTCCTTCTTCATTCACCTTGGAAAAAAGATTTAATAATCCATCGGTTGCTTTGGAGTCCAATGCTCCCGTTGGCTCATCTGCAAGGATGAGCTGTGGCTGTGTAATAATTGCCCGTGCTACTGCGACGCGTTGTTTTTGTCCCCCGGAAATCTCATATGGAAATTTTTCCAAAAGATCCATAATTCCAAGTTTTTTAACAATTGGTACTAACTTTTGTTCCATTTGTTTGTAATGCATTCCGGACAGTACAAGTGGAAGCAGAATATTATCTTTTACGGAAAAATTATCCAATAAATTAAAATCCTGAAAGACAAATCCTAAATTCTCCCGTCGAAAAGAAGAGATATCCCGATCTTTAATATCTGCCATATTGTTTCCTTTTAAACAGACCTCACCACTGGTTGGTTTATCCAATGCTGCTAAAATATTTAAAAGCGTTGTCTTACCGGAGCCACTTTCCCCCATAATTGCAACATATTCTCCTTCTTCTACAGTAAAATTAACATTGGAAAGTGCTTGCACCTGATTGGAACCAAATCTTGTAGTATATATTTTTTTGAGGTTTTTTACTTCTAATAATGTCATATCTTTTCTCCTTTTTCTTTTATCTTTAACCATTATAAAAGAAAAGAA
Source organism: Lachnospiraceae bacterium (assembly GCA_036652735.1). GTDB lineage: Bacteria > Bacillota > Clostridia > Lachnospirales > Lachnospiraceae > JAGOGN01. The sequence goes on along the minus strand of JAVVVI010000014.1, from coordinate 30,464 downwards.
AAACGGCTGCCATAGATTCAGCTTACATTTTCTCCTATATTCTTACATTACTGTAAGATACAGTCATTGCTCCTGACCGCTACTCAATTTCCGGTTTTTCTTTTGGTAAACTGAAAGACACAGAAGTTCCTTCCCCTATTTTACTGTATATTGAGAGTTCACATCCAAGCTTTTGGGATACCCGTTTGCATAAATATAATCCAATACCGGTAGATTTTTTTCCTATTCTTCCATTGAATCCGGTAAATCCTTTGTCAAAAACCCTTGGAATATCTTCCGGTGCAATTCCAATTCCGGTATCCATAATTACTAATTTTTCAGATTTCATTTGAATGGAAATGCTTCCTTTTGCGGTATATTTCAAAGCATTGGATAATAATTGTTCTAGAATAAATTGAAACCACTTTTCATCTGTTGTAATCATTTGATCGATGGTCTTGTACTTTAGTGTTATTTTCTTTCGAATAAATAAAGGTGCATATTTTTTAATTGCAGTACAAATAATTTGATCCAGTGAATATGTTTGAAACACAAAATCACTGCTTTCACTATCCAGTCTTAAATATTGCAATACCATATCCACATATTGATCAATTTTCATTAATTCCAGCAATAATTCCCGATATTGTTCATTCTCACTTTCCTGAAGCATAAGGTGCATGGCGGATATGGGTGTCTTAATTTGATGTGCCCACATTGTATAATAATCAACCATATCCGAAAACTGTGCATCTGTTTTGGAACGTATTCTCATTTGCTCCTGTCTCTGTTCTTCAATGATGGCTATTAACTCCTTTTCACACATGGTTCCGGGAAAGGATTCCAAGTCACTTGCAATTTCCGGATGGATGGAAAGTGCCTTAATCAGGTTCCTTTTTTTATAAAAATGATAAAAATCAAGGAGAGAGGCCAATAGAAATAAAATACCACATAAAAAGAACGCATACCATACGATGGGCGATGCTAATTCTGCAAGATAAAAAATAAATAAAAAAATAAAAAGAAAGCATCCTAACAAAATATAAAATTTCATTCTTTCCTTTAAATATGAGAATAAAGTTTTTTTCATGGATAAAAGTACCTTTCCGAAAGCAACACCTCTGGTGGTATCACTTTACATATTCAACTGCAACATGTTTTACTTTGAGTTTTGTAATATCAAAGGCTGCATCTTCTTTTCCCACACGAACAAACCCACTGGATAAAGAGGCATACAGTGTTTCATATTCTTCCATTGTAAAACGCTTCAACCGAGAGGTCGTCATAGTAAGTTGTATTCCATCGATTCTTGCATCTGCACAAATGGAGGATCCCCCTTGAAACGTTCCTTCATAATAGGAGCTTAGAACCTTATATACTACTTGTTTGGTATTTTTAATTGCGGAAATTATTACCAGATCGGATTCCTCACAGCGGTCAACTGCTGATCCAATCACTTTTTTTTCTGCTAATTTTGCTGCATCCAGTACCACTTTTTCCACACCCTGTCCACAGGCAAATATTACTTGTGTTCCTTTGTCATACCAGGACGAAGCAAGTTTTCTGTTTTTGGAAGACGCATTGAAATTACCGGTATAAGAATATTTAATATTAATCGCTTCTTTTTCAATTTTTTTATCTTTTACCGCTGCATCCGCTCCCTGCACAAATCCATAGCCATAACGAATAATAGAAGGAATTGCAATTCCACCTATAAAACCAATTTGACGATATCCCTCTGCAATCGCAATATATCCTGCTAAATATCCTGCCTGTTCTTCTGCAAAATGAACACAGCACACATTTTTATTGATTACATATCTGCGCTCACTATTCCTTGGCTGTCCATCAAAAAATACAAATTTTACCTTTGGGTATTTTATTTGAGCCTTATAGATTGGAACCTCAAACAAATATCCCTGCACCAGAATCACCTTGGCTCCATTTCTAACCGCCTGTTGAATGGCATCTGTACAGGCCTGCTCTGTTTTTTCCTTGGGACGGTATTCTTTATGACTAAGAGAATGTTCCCCTGCATATTGCATAATTCCATTCCAGGCTTCGATATTAAAACTTCTTCCATCTATGCTTGAAAAACTGCTGATTAATGCCAGCTCGTACGTTCCTTCATCCTTGTACTCTGTCTTTGGTTCCGGATTTGTGTTCTGTATCAGACTACATCCTGTTAGTTGTAATAAAAGAAACAGAATCATACTAATACAAACGATTTTCTTCTTCATTCTTTTTCCTTAAGAAGCATAATTGCAGAACTGGATCCAATTCGTTCACAGCCGGCTTCAATAAAATGCTCCATATCTTCCAATTTTTTAATCCCTCCGGCAGCCTTTATCTTTATTGAATCTCCTATCGTTTCTCTGAAAAGCTGAATATCCTTAAGATCGGCACCGGAAGTTCCAAATCCGGTTGAGGTCTTAATATAATCAGCCCCTGCATCCCTTACAATGTTACAGAGTATCTTCTTTTCTTCTTCTGTAAGATAACAGGTCTCCACAATCACTTTTAAACAACCTGTTTTCACTTCCTGCCTTATGGTCTCAATTTCTTTTCGAACCTGATCGAAACTGCCATTTTTTACATCTGTTAGATTAATTACCATATCAATTTCTGCGGCACCGTCTAAAACTGCCTGTCTGGTCTCCAGCTTTTTTGTCTCAGTTGTGCTATAGCCAAGTGGAAATCCAACTACCGTACCTATCGTTACCTTTGCTCCATAACAATCATGAATGCGTCTGACATAGCACGGTGGAACACATACAGAAGCGGTCCCATATTCTATCATTTCTTCACATAGTTTCTGTATCTGAGACCAGGTTGCCGTTGCGTTTAAAAGCGTATGGTCAACATGGCTTAAAAGTTCTTCTTCTATCATTTATCTGTCTCCCTTTTTATTTTCTTCATCATATCTCTCAATTCCATCTTTACTGACTCTGGCATAAACCAAAGGAGGTAATTCCGGTGCCTCACCATGTATTTCCACCCCTTGACGATACACTTCCTCTGCCGCCGGAATCCTTTTTTTATCCGAAGTATAAAGGGTTGCCAAAGACTCTCCTTTTTTTACAAAATCACCGGTTTTAGCATGAATGATAATTCCGGCAGATGGGTCTATTGGGTCTCCAAGTCTCTCTCTTCCTGCCCCCAGAAGTGCCGAAGCAATTCCACATTTTTCGGTATCCATTTTTGTAAGAAAACCACTTTTTAATGCGGCAATTTCCACTGCAAAAGGTGCTTTTACAAAATTATCCGTGTCACGAATCACACTGGAATCGCCTCCTTGTGCTTCCACCATCTCAATCAGGCGCCCCAGTGCTTTTCCATCATACAGAACTTCTTCTGCCATTTTTTTGCACTGGCTAAGTTCCCCTTTTCCGGCCAGATACAACATATTGGCGGCTAAACTAATGGATTCACCTGTAAGATCCTTTGGTCCTTCTCCCCGAAGCGTCTTTACCGCTTCAATAACTTCTAAGCTGTTGCCAATTGCCTGCCCCAATGGAAAATCCATGTTTGTAATTAAAGCAACCGTTGGCTTTCCTGCATTTTCACCAATTGCAACCATTTCTTCTGCTAACAAAATGGCATCCTCCAACGTCTTCATAAAGGCACCACTGCCTGTTTTTACATCCAAAAGAATGCAGTCACTTCCTGCTGCTAATTTTTTCCCCATTATGGACACTGCAATAAGGGGAATACTCTCCACTGTAGCCGTCACATCCCGAAGTGCATATAATTTTTTATCTGCTGGTGTTAAGTCTCCGGTCTGTCCAATCACACTTAATCCCACCTGATTCACAACCTTAAAAAATTCCTCCCGGGACAGATCGGTGCGCAGACCCGGTATGGATTCCAGCTTATCTATTGTTCCACCGGTATGCCCCAAACCTCTACCTGACATTTTTGCCACCTTTACACCACAGGCTGCTACCATAGGTGCAATAATTAAGGTCGTTTTATCTCCTACTCCACCGGTGGAATGTTTATCCACTTTGATTCCGGCTATACCGGACAAATCTATTCGCTCTCCTGAATAAGCCACTGCTGTTGTCATCGCAAGTGTTTCCTGTTTGGTCATTCCCTGAAAATAAACCGCCATTAAAAAAGCAGACATCTGATACTCCGGAATCTCACCTGACACATACTTTTGGATCATCTCTTTCATTTCGGCCTCTGTTAAGGCACCATGATCGCGCTTTTTCTTAATGAGATCATACATTCTCATAATCAAATCCTCCGGAACCTTTATTTTATAATGAATTCTTTAAAGCTTTCACCATCAATCTCTTGTTTTATTTCAAACAAATCCAGAATCGTGGCTGCAATATCGGCAAAACTATCTCTGGTTCCCAGTGACCATCCTTTTTTTATGCTGTCACCATAAATCAAAAGCGGAACATCTTCCCGGGTATGGTCTGTTCCAAAAAACCCCGGGTCACAGCCATGATCGGCTGTAATCATTAGAATATCTTCCGGCTTCATACCATTTATAAAGACGCCTAACTGCTGATCAAATTCCGTGGCCGCTCCTGCATACCCCCTGATATCACGCCGATGTCCATAGGTCATATCAAAATCAACCAGATTCACAAAGCACAGTCCCTGAAAACTTTCTGTTTGCATTTGAATCATTTTTTTGCATCCATCCAGATTATTCTGAATTCTCTGACTATGTGCCATTCCTTTTCCTGCAAAAATATCATTAATTTTACCAATTCCATAGGTATCGTATCCACTTTGCTGTAATTGGTCCAGCATAGTAACCTTTGGCGGCAGAAGTGAAAAATCATGTCGATTGGATGTTCTTACAAAATTCGGTGCGGTTCCTTCAAATGGTCTTGCAATGACTCTTCCAACTCCATGCTTTCCAACCAGAATCCTACGGGCTATTTCACAGTAATGATAAAGCTCTTCCACCGGTACTACCTTCTCATGAGCCGCAATTTGAAACACACTATCTGCAGAAGTATACACAATTAAAGCTCCTGTCTTTCTATGCTCTTCTCCATAGACTTTAATCACTTCTGTTCCTGAATAGGGGCGATTGCATAATGTTTTCCTGCCTGTTTGTATCTCAAATTCCTGTATCACCTCAGATGGAAACCCCTCCGGATAGGTTGGCAATGGGGACTTTGATACAATTCCTGCAATCTCCCAATGTCCAATGGTTGTGTCTTTTCCACGGGATGCCTCACGAAGTCTTGCATAACTTCCCAGCGGAAACGCCTCTTTTTCCAATCCCTCTACTCCATCTATATTAAAAAAGCCCAATTTCTTCATATTTGGAGTGTAAAAATTATCTGCTCCCGCTACACTCTTTAAGGTATTGCATCCTACATCACCAAATTCTGCCGCATCAAGTGCTTCCCCAATTCCAAAGCTGTCTAATACCACTAAAAATACTCTTTTATTTATTTTCATCTGTTCCCTCCACTGGATGAACCAATCATATAGCCAATTCCTTTTTTTGTTAAAATAAATTCCTTCAGACCTGCACCTTCTAATTTTTTTCTCAGACGATTCATATTCACCGTAAGTGTATTTTCATCTATAAAACTATCCGATTCCCACAATGCCGCCATAATGACCTCTCTTGATACAATCGTTCCTTTCTTTTCCATCAGCTGCTGTAGAATTCCAAACTCGTTCTTGGTTAAATCTATCTTTTCTCCCTGAAATGTCAAAGAATGCCGGTTTAAATTTAATACTGCTCCCTGATGCTCAATTAAATTTGCCTGTCCGGAAAAATCATAGGTTCTTCTGAGAATTGCCTGAATCTTAGCTGTTAAAACCTGAATGTCAAAGGGCTTCACAATAAAATCATCTCCACCCATATTCATTGCCATTACAATATTCATATTGTCTGCCACGGATGAAAGAAAAAGAATTGGTACTTTTGATTCTTTGCGTATCTGGGTACACCAATGATAACCATTAAAAAAGGGGAGCATAATGTCCAGCAGTACCAACTGGGGTTCATACTCGGAAAAAACTGCCATTACATTTTGAAAATCCTTTACTGCCTTTACTTCCCATCCCCATTTTGATAACTGGTGTTCGATAGAATCCGCAATGTTATTATCGTCCTCTACAATTAAAATTCGATACATACCTTTTTCCTTTATTGTTGTTGTGTCTGCTCTTGTTCCATTTCATTATATTATTTTCCATTCAAATTATCAATATGTATTACCTTTTTTTGAAATTTGCATATTCTATAAAAAAAAGGAAACAATGGATGCTTTCTTTAAATGAACTTTCCTTTCCACTTCAGGCGCTTGCTGCAACAATTTTTACCTGGAGTATTACTGCTTTGGGTGCTGCTCTGGTATTCTTTTTCAAATCCACCAGTGGAACTATTATGGATGCCATGCTTGGTATTGCAGCCGGTGTAATGACTGCTTCTTCCTTTTGGTCCCTGTTGTCCCCGGCGATTGAAATGGCAAAAAACCTCCATATGATCCCCTGGCTTGTTACCTTTATTGGATTTTTCGGTGGTGGATTGTTGTTATTTTGTGGTGATAAACTATTTTTACGCCTTCTTACAAAAAGCAGTCCAAAGACTCCCACCTCTTCCATGCATCGCTGTCTCATGTTGATTTTTTCCATTACGCTACATAACATTCCGGAGGGCATGGCTGTTGGAGTTGCCTTTGGCTCACTTGCCTATGGTCTGGATGGTGCAACCCTTCCTGCTGCATGGCTATTGGCCATTGGAATCGGCATTCAGAACTTTCCGGAAGGAACGGCTGTCAGTGTTCCTCTTCGCCGTGAAGGTCTTTCCCGAAAAAAAGCTTTTTTTCTGGGACAGTTAAGTGGAATTGTAGAACCAATTGCAGGCGTTCTTGGTGCTTTACTTGTGCTTAAACTACGATACTTACTTCCATTTCTTTTGGCTTTTGCAGCCGGTGCCATGATATACGTAGTAGTCGATGAATTAATTCCCGAAAGTCAGTCCAATGAGCGAAAAGAATTAATGGCTCTATTTACCCTGATTGGCTTTTCTATTATGATGATTTTAGACCTTTCGCTTGGCTGATAACTCCTACATCTTAGCAAGATTTTAGCATTTTTCCTCTTGCTATTTTAGAGTTCAAAAGAGATAATGGTATAGTCAGCATAAACACTAATACTTATGATATTTTCTATCTTTTGAGGAGGACAAATGAAATCAAAACCTGCTTCATTACGGCTGCATGACCTTCTATTTACAGGTCTTGTGATACTGTTTTCCAGCCTGATTGCTTTTATTTACAGCTTACTTGTTCCCAATGGTTCTACCAATATTTCTTTGATTTATATTCTGGCCTTAATGCTTACTGCCAAATATACCGAAGGATATTGGTATGGTATCTGTTCCGCTTTATTATATGTGATTTCCGTTAATTATTTTTTTACTTATCCCCATTTTCAAATAGATTTTACCTTAAGTGGTTATCCCATCACTTTTTTATTTATGCTTGCAATCTCCTTGATTGCCAGTGCAACCACCTCACATATGAAAATACAGTCTAAACTTCTTGCGGAACACGCTGAAAAACTAAGGGATGCAGAAAAAGAAAAAATGCGTGCGAATCTTCTTCGTGCAGTTTCCCATGATTTGCGAACTCCCTTAACAAGTATTATTGGTGCCTGTGCCTCTTTTCTTGAAGATGAAACCCTGACTTTAGATAAAAAGAATGAATTGGTCTCCCAAATATCAGAAGATTCCAATTGGCTTTTAAATATGGTGGAAAATTTATTATCCGTTACCAGAATACACGACACAGCCAGTAAGGTAACGAAATCACAGGAAGCAGTAGAGGAAGTCACATCAGAAGCGGTACAGCGGTTTCGAAAACGCCACCCGGATGCCCAGGTACAGGTACGAATACCAAGTGAATTTATTTTGCTTCCCATGGACCCCCTCTTAATTGAACAAGTAATTATAAATCTATTGGAAAACGCTTTTCTTCATTCTAATAGCAGTCATCCAACAGAAGTCACTGTTACGGATGACATTCATTCTATTACTTTTCACATTCGGGATTTTGGCAAGGGAATTGATCCCTCCCGGCTTCTCACCCTCTTTGATGGTACCAAAGATTGTGATGCCCGGTTATTGGATGGTCACCGGGGAATGGGTATTGGACTATCCATCTGCAGAACCATAATCGAAGCACATAATGGAACGATTTCTGCAAAAAACAAAGAACTAGGTGCAGAATTTAAGTTTTCACTTCCAAAGGAGGAAGATCATGAGTGGTAAAATAACAATTTTAATTATAGAAGATGAAAAATATATCTCCAGTTTTATTCGGAATACTTTGATTAACCATGAGTATAAAGTTGTTCAGGCTTTTACCGGCACAGAGGGGCTCTCATTGATTAGTTCCCAATGCCCGGATATTATTTTGCTTGATTTAGGTCTTCCGGATATGGATGGTATGTCGATCTTAAAGAAAGTACGGGAATGGTCCGACAGCCCCATTATTGTTGTTTCCGCCCGAAGTCAGGAACGGGAAAAGGTGGCTGCTCTGGAGGCAGGTGCCGACGATTATATCACCAAACCCTTTGGTACGCCTGAGCTGATTGCAAGAATTCGCACCTCTTTACGGCACAGTAACAAGCTTACCGGGGATTCCAATGGTCTTTTGCATACCTATACCTGTGGAATGCTTTCTATTGATTTTGAGCGGCGTCTGGTTCAATTAGAGAATCATCTGATTCATCTTACACCGGTGGAATATAAGATTGTCTCCTTTCTAGCTCAGAACTCCGGAAAAGTAATTACATACTCCTCTTTAATGACTCATGTATGGGGACCCTATGCGGATACGGATAATAAGATTCTCCGTGTTAACATGGCTAATATCCGAAGAAAAATAGAATACAATCCAGCGGAACCGCAATACATTTATACCGAGGTCGGCGTTGGCTATAGAATGAAAGAAGGCGAGATTTAATCTCGCCTTCTTCTTTCTTCACTAGGAATTCAGTTCTAATTTCTTCTCTTTTTTCTTCTCAATCATTGCCCATAAAATACTTGCAATACATACCGATGAATAACATCCACTAATTAATCCAAAGAACATTGGAAGTGAAAATTCACGAATGGATCCTATTTGGAACAGAATCGAAGCAGCTAAAATTACCAGCACACACAATCCCGTTGTGAGGGAGGTATTTATGCTTCTGGAAAGCGTCTGGGTAATGCTTTGGTTTACAAGTTCAATCACAGACTGTCCGGGTTCCCGTTCCCTATTTTCCCGAATACGATCATAAAGCACAATCGTATCATTAATGGAATAACCAATAATCGTAAGTACCACTGCCACAAAGGCATCATTCAATGGAATACCAAAGATTGCAAAGGTGAAAAATACTACGATTACATCATGCACCAATGCTACCATAGCGGTCAAGCCTGCTGCTAATCCATGAAGTGTTGCAAACCGTATCCACACATAAATAATAATAAAGATCGAAGAAAGTATAATTGCAATTCCTGAATTACGTAAGGCCTTTGCGCCAATATATGGCTCCACAGCATACGTTTCCGCCAACACTGCTTTTTCCGATAGCACGGAATTTACAGCTTTTGTTATCATTTTCTGATTTTCAGGGGAAAGACCTTTATTTCCGGCAAGCGTCACCACAATATTCTGTGTTTTCTCTACACTGTTTTTTGTTACCTGAACCGTAACCGGACGATTGGTTCCTTTTTCAATGGCTGCCTCCAATTGATCCGTATTGATCTTACCTTCCGCCATATAGCTAATGACTGCTCCTCCGGTAAACTGGGTATCCAATGTAACTCCCCTTGTAACACAGCAGACAATTCCCACAAGGAATACTACTCCGGATATAAGCGCGTAAATCTTTTTCTTTTGAAAGAATTTAAACACAACGATTTCTTTTTTCTTACGAAAATGCTTGGCTTCATTTAAGTTTGGATATTGTAAAAAGGAAAGAAGAAGCATTTTTGATACACTCACTCCTACAAGTACATTGACAATCATACCAATCAGCAGAGTATAGCCAAAGCTTAACATGGATCCGGAACCAAAAATCATCAGGATTACAGCTACAATGGCAGTTGTTACATTGCCATCCAATACAGAGGAAAATGCACTCTTATAGCCTTTTTTAACTGCCTCTACAACCGTAAGACCCTTCTTAAGTTCTTCCGATATTCGTTCGGAAATAATAATATTTGCATCTACCGCCATTCCAAGGGAAAGAATAATACCGGCAATTCCTGGTAATGTTAAGGTATACTGAGGTACTGAAATTGCAAGTAACTGTAGGGACATTTGCAATATTAAAGTAAGACAGGCTACAATTCCCGGTAATTTATAATATATAACCATAAATCCACAAATAATTGCAAATGCAATAAATCCGGCAATTACCATAATATGTAATGCATTGTTGCCCATTGTTGGACTAATGGTACTAAAATTCGTTGTGGACAAGGAAAATGGAAGGGAACCCGCATTGATTTTTTCAGCTAAAGATTTTGCTGCTTCATAGCTTTCCATATTATTAATCTCGGCCTGATCACCGGTAATCTTATGTTCCACATTTGGATTTGAAATTAATGTTTCATCCATATAGATTCCCATATTTTTTCCAACTAGTTTGCCGGTTGCATCCTCAAATAATTTTGCCCCTTCTTTGTCAAATAACAATTCTACCGCGTAGGACTTTGTAACTCCTGAAGTATCCTGAACGGCTTCCGCAGACTTTACATTTTTTCCTTCCAGTAAGATTGTTCCCTGCTCATCCCGAAAAGAAAGCAAGGCCATCTCACCTAATTCTCTGATTGCATCTTCCGGATTAAAGCTTTTTTCTTCGGACTTCCATGGAAAACGAACAATAATATAATTTCCTTTTTCATCGATTGTTACTTCTCGATCCGTAATATTCTTGGCATCCAGTCTTGTTTCGATTATATTTCGAGCCGTTCCCAGCTCCTTTTTTGTTGCCTGGCGATCCAGACCACGAGGTTCAAAGATTGCTTCTACCCCTCCTCTTATATCAATACCAAATCGAATCTTTGCAGCTCCTTTTAATTCATCTCCCAGTCCAAACGCTGCAAGTCCCAAAATGGCAACAATCACAACAATTAATACTGTCAGTATCTTTTTACTCGGTTTCATCTCGTTCCCCTTTTCTTTTTTCTCTTTTCATCTACCTAAAGAAAGGCTGCCTGCCTTTCCTCTTAATCTTACTATAGACCCAGTAAAAATCAACTAAATAGCCTTCTTCTTAACAGTATTTTAACAAAAAATCTTACAAAAAAAACGCAGAAAAACATCCAATTCGTTTTTTCTGCGTTCCTTATTTTTATTTATTTTGATATACAACTTTTCCTTCAACTAAGGTATACTGTACCTCTGCATTGGTATCCAGCCCTAGCAGTCCCTTGAAAATAGCCAGATCTCCATCTTTACCAATTTCCAGACTTCCAAGCCGATCTTCCACTTTTAAAATCTTTGCGGGATTAATCGTAACCATACGAAGTGCCCGTTCCACATCCAATCCTTCTCTTACAGCCTCCCCAATATGATGATACAGGGATTCAATACTAAGGATCGGTGAATCCGTGATAATTGCCACATTTACTCCACGGTCATCTAACAGTTTCACAGCTTCAACATCTACCTTGCGTCGCTCACCCGGTGAACGGTAAGTTGCAATTGGCCCATAACAGATATTTGCACCACTCTCAACAATTTCATCTAAATAATCGGTTGCACCCCAAGCATGTTCTAGTGAGAATTCCACATGAAATTCTTTTGCAATCTCAATTGCTGTAAGCATATCATATTGTGTACAATGCATTTTAAATGGAATTTCTCCCTTTAAAGCAGGAATGATTGCTTCTAAATCCATATCATAGTCCGGATTTTTCCCGGCATCCTTCTCTTCCATATAGTGCTTTGCTTCCATAAGCTTTTCTCTGAGTACATGGGCAATTCCCATACGCGTCATAGGAAGCTGTCCTCTTGCACCATAGGTGTTTTTTGGGTTTCCACCAAACGCAATTTTTAATGCACAGGGAAATTTCACCGTCATATCAAAAATATTGGTTCCATATGACTTCGTAACAAAAGGAAGTCCACAAATTACATTTCCGCTTCCCGGTGTAAGAAGCAAGGTTGTAATTCCGTGGCGAATGCTTGCCTGAAACTCCGGAAGATCAAGATCGACTCCATAGCGTGCGTCCATTGCAGGCGTATTTTCTTTCGTCATCTCATTTGCATCATCCACACCCTTGTCTGAATTAAAATTAAACAGACCTAAATGAGAATGTGCATCTATTAAACCAGGAAGCACATGCAGCCCCTTTGCATCAATGATTTTAGCTTCGCTGTCATTAATTTCTTTTTCCACTCCTGCGATTTTACCATCCAGGATTAAAACATCACCAATAAAGTTTCCCTTATCTGTCATCGTATGGAGGGTACCACCTTTAATTATAATTTTATCCACGATAAACCACCTCCCCATTTACAATAGAAGTCTCCACTCTTGCCTGATAACTCGTAACCGGATGTGCCGAATAAATGGAAAGATCTGCATCTTTTCCTTCTTCAATACTTCCAATCCTATTCTCAATTCCTAGAATCTCTGCTGGATTCAGTGTCATCATGCGAATAATTTCCTCCGGATCAATCCCTGCACGATACACATCAATTGCGTTCCATAACAGCACTTCACGCCCCTCAGAGTATCCCCCACAGGTATTTGTAAATGCCACAAGATTTCCATTGTCAATCAATGCCTGTAATGCTCTCAGATCCATATTATGCTTTGTTTTTTGTGATAAATAACTTAAATTTCCAAGAATCAAATTCGTTTTGTTTTCTAACATTTCCTTTATGCAAGTATGAAATTCATACCCATCTGTAATTGTAATTCTTTGTTTTTTTTCTTTAAAGAAATGCAAAATTGCCTGTATTTCCATTTGGCTCTCTGCTGCAACCAAAAATGGAAGTTCGCCATCTAGCGCTGCTTTCACTGCTTTCTCCTTAGGATCATAGGACTCTTCTTTTTTATGTTCCAAGGAAGCAAACATCTTTTCCCACAAATAAAAAATTCCCATCTTTGTCATAGGAAGTATGTTTTTTTCACCAAACCGCTCTTTTACAGCACTTGTTACACTACACTTTAAAGCAACCTTTTCTTTTACCATTCGCTCTGCATAGTTCATTGGAGGTGTTTTAAATACTGCTATCTGCCCCCCAAAGACAGTCTCGTTATTTGGTGCCAAACCTACGGTAGTAATTCCGCTTTTATAAAATTCCTGGGCAGAGAGTTCATCCGGATCTACACTGTAGCGTAGATTCATTTCCGGCATTACAGGATTGGATGCTTCTGCATTATCCATATACCGGGTTGGAATTCCCATAGCTCCAATGGCACAAAGAGGATCAATAAATCCAGGGAACACTTCTTTTCCACTGGCATCTATCAGTTCCTCATTCTCTTGCTGGGATAAATTTTGTCCTATTGCAAAAATCTTTTTATCTTTAATTTGAATGTCGGTTTTCGACAATACATGACCATCACCAATATGTAAATTTCCGTTTTTTATTAACATTTTATTCTCCTCTTAATAGCAAAAGTCCTGCCTGTTAAGGCAGGACTTTTGAATTGCTCTACTACTTTTTAATTACAAATATTTTATTTAAATCTAACGTAGAATGAGGGTTTGTATAGTATCCGCCAATCTTATCTGACAAGTAGCAAGAATCTGTCATGGTATAGGTTGGAGCAACTACAGCAGTTCCTACCAGTAATTTTTCAGCTTCTAATAAAATCTGAGCTCTTTCATCCTGATCTGCACATTCTGTAGACTCAACCAATGCTTTACGGAATGCTTTGGAATCTGCATCTGTCCATCCTGTCTTGCTGCTATTAAAGTATCCGATTTCAGGATCATAAATGCTTAAGAGTCCGTAAGGATCATTAAAGTATGGTCCCCATCCACAGGTTGCAATTTCATAATCGCCTGCTTCTACTTTTTCCCACATAATATTCCATTCCATCATGTCAATTTTAATGGTTACGCCTAATTTTTCTTTCCATTCCTGTAATAACCACTCGGAAGATTTCTTAGAGAATTCTTCAACACCACGGGTAGAAAGATGTACTTCCATCTTAGCCGGATCTTCATCAAGACCTAATTCTTTTAATCCTTCAATTAATAATTCTTTTGGATCATATTCTTCTAACTGTTTCTTAACAATCAGGTTCTCATTGTTCACTAATTCGTTGTAAAGCTTATCGCCAACTTTTGTAACTTTAGGCATAAGAGTATACATTGGTTCTGCAACATTATTTCTCAAATCCTTGTTGTATTTTTCTCTATCAATTGCAAGGGAAAATGCCATACGAATTTTAGGGTTTTTGAAATATTTATTGCCACAGTTAAAGCTTAAGAATTCAGGTCCATTTCCATCGGAACGTTCCATTTCAATTCCTTCGGTTTCTCCAAGCATTTTCTGCCATTCTTCATCACTGGTATATAAAACATCAATGTCTCCACTAATTAAAGCCTGTGCAGCAGTTGCTGTCTCAGAGATGATTTTTGCTTCGATGGTCTCTAATTTAACTTTGTCTGCATTCCAATAATCTGCATTTTTTTCATAAGTAAGTTTTACATTGTTTTCCCATTTCACTAACTTAAAAGCACCATTTGTCATGATTTTATCAACAGTTGAACCATAAGAATCACCATACTGCTCATATACATCCTGACGAACTGGATAAGCACTGGATACTAACTCAAGGAAATATCCACAAGGTTTTACTAATGTGATTTCTAATGTTTTTTCATCAATTGCTTTTACACCAATATCTTCCGGTTTTTTACCTTCTTTTTTGTATAAAGCTTCTGAGAAGTTTGTAATAACACCTTCATATAACCAACCAGCGGTTGATCCTGACTTTGGATCTGACATTAATCTTAGTGTATATACAAAGTCATCTGCTGTTACAGGTTTTCCATCAATCCAGTTGGAATCTTTTCTAATATGGAAGGTATAAGTACATCCATCTTCAGATACATCCCAGCTTTCAGCTGCTCCCGGTTCCTGAACAGATTCATTGTTCTCATCTGCTACGTCACGAACCAATCCTTCGTAAATAATACTTGAAACTTCATTGTCCGGTGCTGTTGTACAAATAATTGGATTTAATCCGGTTGCATCACTTGATTTTGCATAACGGAAAATCTGCTCATCTGCAAGTTCCACTTTAGTAATGTCTTTCTTAGTAATTCCTTTTGATGTCGTTGTCTTTTTGTCACCATTGTCGCCACAACCAGCAAACATAGTAACTGTCATTGCTAAAATTAATAGCAACGATACCGTCTTTTTAAACTTTTTCATAATAATCCTCCTTATTTTGACCGCCTCAGCGGTTGGTACCATATGAATTGATTTACCCTACTAAGTGACAGGCCACAAAATGTTCCGGTTTCACTTCCTTTAAAACAGGTGCTTGTTTGAAACATTCTTCTTTTGCATACTGACATCTGCTTGCAAACCGGCATCCCGGTTTGGGATTAATTGGGCTTGGAATCTCTCCTTCTAAAGGAATACGCTGTTTTGCTTTTTCTAAATTCGGATCTGCAACAGGAATTGCGGAAAGCAATGCCTGGGTGTATGGATGTAATGGTTCCGCATATAGTGTATCACTGGTTGCAAATTCTGCCATGCTTCCAAGATACATTACACCCACTCGATCTGAAATATGTTTTACCATAGATAAATCATGGGCAATGAACAGGTACGTTAAATTATGCTTTTGCTGTAATTCAATTAATAAATTCACAACCTGAGCCTGAATGGATACATCAAGTGCTGAAATTGGTTCATCACATACAATGAATTCCGGTTCAATTGCCAATGCTCTGGCAATTCCAATTCGTTGTCTTTGACCACCGGAAAATTCGTGTGGGAAACGTGATGCATGTTCCTTATTTAATCCAACCGTCTCCAATAAATCCATTATTCTTTTTTCACGGTCTTTTCCTACTGCAATTTTATGGATATCAATTCCTTCACCAATAATATCTCCAACCGTCATACGAGGGTTCAAAGACGAATAAGGATCCTGGAAAATAATCTGTGCTCTTTTTGTGATTTCACGTTTTTCTCTTTTATTCAGGCTATGAATATCCACCCCATCAAAGAAAACCTGACCACCGGTTGCCTCATATAGTCCCATAACCGTTTTTCCGCAAGTGGTCTTTCCACAACCGGACTCTCCTACAAGACCTAGTGTCTCACCTTTATAAATTTTAAAGTTAACACCATCTACTGCTTTCAACACGGCATGCTTTCCAACATTAAAATATTTTTTCAGATCTTTTACTTCTATTAAAACTTCTTTTTTTGAATTCTCATTTTTTTCAGCCATTGCTTCTTACCTCCTGCTGTAAATATTCAGGAAGTCCACTTCTGTCTGCCATTGAATCATGTAACCAACAGGAAGCTTCCTGTGTCTGTGAAAGTTTGGTAATCTCCGGTTCACATTTTCTGCAAACGCCCATACCAAAATCACATCTGGCTGCAAACGGACAGCCTTCCGGTGGGTTTAACAAATCCGGTGGTGTACCCTTTAGGGAATACAAGGATTCTTTGTTTTTTGTGCCAAGCTTTGGTACTGATTTCAAAAGTGCCAGTGTATAAGGATGAATCGGTTTATAGAAGATCTCATCTACCGTTCCTCTTTCCATGATTTTTCCAGCATACATTACCTGAATTCGTTCTGAAACACTTGCTACAACTCCCAAATCATGTGTAACCAGAATAACACCCATATCCAGTTCCTTCTGCAATTCACCAATCAATTCCATAATCTGAGCCTGAATGGTTACATCCAATGCAGTGGTAGGTTCATCAGCAATTAAAATTTTAGGCTTACAAGCAAGGGCAATTGCAATCATTGCACGTTGTCTCATACCACCGGAAAATTCGTGAGGGTACTGATTCATTCTTTCCTTTGCATTTGGAATTTGCACAAGTTCCAGCATTTCCAGTGCTTCTTTTTTTGCTTGTTCTTTGGAAACATCCTTATGAATCAGGATACTTTCTGCAATCTGGTTACTGATTTTCATTGTAGGATTCAATGATGTCATTGGATCCTGAAAAATCATGGAAATCTCACTTCCTCGAATCTTTGACATTTCTTTTTCGTTTAAATCTAAAAGATTTGTTCCTTCAAACAGAATGCGTCCATTTTTTCCAACCTTTGACTGTGGTTTCGGAAGAAGACCCATAATTGCTTTCGCCGTAACGGTTTTTCCACATCCTGATTCTCCAACAATTGCCAGTGTCTCTCCCTTTCTAACTTCAAAGTTCACGCCTCTGACTGCTTTCGATACTCCTGCATATGTATTAAATGAAACTTCTAGATTCTCAACACTTAAAATAACCTCTTTACTCATTATGCCCTCCTATGCTCTTAACTTCGGATCTAATGCATCAGACAATCCGTCGCCAATTAAATGAAATGCTAAAATAGTAATTACAATCATAAGGCACGGGAAAAACAACTGATATGGGTAAAACATCATCTCCTGTTGGCCTGCGGCAGCTAATGCGCCCCAACTGGTTTGTGGTGCCTGAACACCAAGACCAATGTAACTTAAAAATGTTTCACTAAAAATAAATCCCGGAACTGACATTGTAATATCTACCATAATAATTCCCAGCGCATTTGGTAAAAGATGCTTAATGATAATTCTTCCGGTATTGGCTCCAAGTGCAGTTGCCGCCTGAACGTAATCCTGTTCCTTAATCTGAAGAATTTGTCCCCTTACCATTCGTGTTGTACCAACCCAGGCGGTAATACTCATTGCAAACACAAGTGCAAATGGACTTCTTCCCATTACCAATGATAATATAACCACAATAATTAAATATGGAAGATTTCCTACAAACTCACAGATTCTCATAATGATATCATCTACAAGTCCGCCTTTTAATCCTGCTAATGCTCCTAATAATGAACCAATAATAAACATTACCAGTGTACAGCATAATCCTATAATAATAGAAATTCGACCACCCACACATACACGGGTAAACATATCTCTTCCTACATCATCTGTACCAAACCAATGTGCTGCACTTGGTCCCTGATTACTGATAGCTCCATCCATGTACTGGTAATCCAAGCCTACAATAAGAGGTCCTGCATAAATAACAATGACAACCAGTATTAAAAGAATGAGTCCAAAAAGTGCCAGTTTATTGGAATGAAATCTTCTCCAAACGTCTCTCCAATAAGTTAATGACGGTTTACTTAGTTCTTCTCCGGTAAGACCTTTGGTACCAATTCTAGCAAAGTCTTCCTTGACAAACTGATTCTTGTTCTTAACGTTATCCATTCTATCTTTTCCCCCTATTTCTTGTTGGATTTAGCCACACGGATTCGTGGATCTACAAAGCCATATACAACATCCACCACAATCAGTGATAGTACATATAATAATGCAAAGAAAATAGTGAGGCCCAAAATCATCGTATAGTCACTGTTTGAAACTGATTTTACATAATAAGCTCCAAGCCCCGGAATACCAAACATACGCTCTAATACAAATGAACCTGCAAATATTCCTGCCAAAGCCGGTCCTGTCATTGTAACAATTGGTATCATTGAATTACGGAATACATGCTTTCTTACTACTCTTCCCGGTTTACATCCCTTTGCCTTAGCTGTCACAATATAATCTTCACTGGTTACAGAAATGGTACTGTTTCTCATGTACTTGGTATAAGATGCAATTCCCCCAAGTGCATAGGCCGTAACCGGTAATATGTAATGCCTCATTTCACCCCATCCAAATATTGGAGTCAAATGCCATTTGAATCCAATGAAATACTGCAACAGAGCTGCAAATACGAAACTCGGAATACAAATTGCCAATACTACACACACACGTATTAAGTGATCCCCCCATTTTCCTCTGTTCAGACCGGATACCATTCCTAAGAATACTCCAATGACAATTTGAAATCCCAGTGCCATAACTCCAATTTTCGCAGAAATCGGTGCATTTACTGCAATAATCTCATTTACGGTTTTGCCTGTGTACATAATTGATTCACCAAAATCTCCATGTAAAATCAGATTTTTCATATAAATCACATATCTTTCAATAACAGGCTTGTCTAAACCATACTTTGCTCGAATCAGTTCCTGTGCCTGATCCGGCATCTGCCCAACCTTTGACGCAATTGGATCCCCCGGTGCTGCGGAAATCAGAAAAAAGGTTGCTGTTGTGATAAGAAACAATGTTAAAATTGCAAATCCTATCCTCTTCATAATAAACTTGAACATCTTTACTCCTCCTAAATTGTATGTCTACTGTTAAATGTTAACATTTTACGAAATAAAAAATAACACCTCCTACTCCTTTGTACAATTTCCTTGCTCTTTCTTTCGTAAATCTTCTGGAACTATCATATAATGTCGCTTGATTGTATTGCAAATTGCATCTGTATCCTGCGATTTGCATATATCAAGTATTCTCTGATGATTTCTCTTTAAATGTTCTACAGGCATTAATTCATTCCGATTCATAGTATAATATACTGCTGCGTTCTCACCTTCAAACATCTTCCATGTATCCAATAATCTGGAGCTTTCTGCTTCTTTTACAATTAATTCATGAAATACTTCATCCCAGGTAACAATCTCAAAAAGGTTCTTCTGTTCTGCTGCACGTCCAAGCTCATTCACTGCTTCCTGAAGCTTCGTAATACTATCTTCACGGAACTTACCATCAAAAATCTGAACAGCTAAGGCTTCCAATGTTGCACGAATTAGATACACTTCGTTAATATTTCCATAAGTCAGTGTCTTAACCGTACACCCCTTGTTCGGTTCATAATAGACTAATCCCTCTTGCTCAATTTGGCGAAGTGCTTCTCTCACCGGTCCTCTGCTAATGGAAAATTCCTTTGAGACCTCAGTTTCCTTAATCTTTTCACCGGGCTGAATGGTTCCATCCAAGATCCTCTTTCTCAAAATACTTGCTACTTGTTCTCTTAGTGTCGTGTAATTTAAACTTGACATTTTCTCATTCCTTATATTTCATTTTTCCTATCTTTGTGAACAGTATATACAAAAATGTTAACAATGTCAAATGATTTCGCCATAATTTGTTAACATTTGCATAACTTTATGCTAGAAACTTATGAAGAACCTTAAATAAATAGTCCGGTTCGATGGGTTTTGCAATATGTTCATTCATCCCTGCCAGTCTTGTTCGTTCCCTGTCATCATCATATGCATTGGCTGTCATTGCAACAATTGGTATTGTTTTTGCATCACTTCGTTGCAGTTCTCTGATGCATTTTGTTGCAGTAAGACCATCCATAATGGGCATACGAATGTCCATAAGAATAAGATCAAAAAAATTCTCGCAATTATTTGTAAACAAATCTAATGCAAGCTTTCCATTCTCAGCATGCACAACCTCAATTTTTTTCCCTTCCAGCATTGCCCTTGCCACCATGGTATTTAATGGATGATCTTCCACCAATAACAGACGCTTTCCGGCATAATTCAATTCAGTTTCACTACCGCTCTGAATACTTATAATTTTTTCCCCTTGAGCAGGCTCCTTATCCAATTGTACATCTACGGTAAACGTGGTTCCTACCCCGACGTAGCTATCCACAGTTATCGTTCCATTCATTAATTCTACCAGGTTCTTTGCAATGGATAAGCCCAGTCCACGTCCGCTATACTGGCTGGTTGTCTCATTATGTTCCTGTTCAAATGGTTCAAATAGCTTTGGAAGAAAATTTTTGTGAATTCCAATACCCGTATCCGATACTCGAAATTGCAAAGCAATTTTTTGATCCGATTGTTCTTTTTCTGAAACAAATAACTTAACTTTACCTCCACTTTTAGTGAACTTAATGGCATTATTTAAGAGATTAATTAAAATCTGCTGGAGATGAATGGGATCACCTATATACTTTTTTCTATAATTCAACTCTTTTTCAAGAATAAACCTTACCCCTACTAACTTTGCCTGTGGTTCTATAATGGTTGTTACTGTTTCGATAATTTCCTCGCAGTCAATTTGTTTATTTTCAAGTATCATTTTTTTACATTCAAATTTTGACATATCCAAAATATCGGTGAGCAGGGAAAGCAAATAATTAGATGCTGCCCTTGATTTTTGAATACACTCCGCTACCAACTCTTTATTTTCCAAATTCTGTGCAGCAATATCCGATAAACCTAAGATTGCATTCATGGGTGTACGAATTTCATGACTCATTCTTGCAAGAAAATCAGCCTTTATTTCACTGGCTTTCTCTGCCGCCTCTAATGCTTCACTAAGTTCCTTATTAATTCTTTCCTGTTCTTCAAACGTATCCTGTACATCAATTCTGGTCATAAGAACTGCCTGGTAATCCTCACGCATCATACAGAACTGTACTTGTTTTTTTCTAATTTTTCCTTCTTGGGTACGAATTAAATAGGATATCTTATAAGAACCATTCCTACTCAGTTGATTATGAATAACCGTTAAATCGCAATCCTGGATCACCCGTTCCCGGTCCCTTGGTTCCACATTCTTATGAATACAATTCAGTATCGTTTTCTCATAAGGCATACTTTTTCCAATCGTAAATGAAAAATCCAGCTTCTGTGAAAAATGATAAGGTGCAATTCGATGGTTTGTCATATCTATGATCATAATAAAATCATAATCTTTTTGAATAATCGTGTTCATGACACCCTTCATGATTTTTTCCTGTGTCTTATCCAATGCATATAAAAAAGCCGACATTTCCCCTGTTTCGGGTTCTCTCAGCAAATGTACAATAAAATCCATCCAAAGTTTTTCTTTACTTCCAATACAGGCTGCTATTTCCATGGTAAGCATCTCTTTTCCATTTTGATAGCTGGTTTTTAACTGTGCAAAATTAAATTGTTGTTGAAATCGTTCTCTAAGATTTTTATTTGGAATTCTGGATGCTAATTCTTCTAAAATATCTTCTGCACTTAAGGTCGCAAATAAATGGTATAACTCCTTATCAACACTTTCTCCCCTAATGATCTGGTTTGTCTCAAGATTAATTCTTACTGTGAGAACCGATATTTTGCTAATCAGTTCTTTATATTCTCTTTCTGCGTTCCATTTACTTTTTTCCATATTAACAGCCTCCTATTTCACCCGCTTTTTCCAATGCACGTTTGGCTGCTACCGGTCCGATAATTGAATAGATAAAGGTAGAGCATAAAATAATTGTTCTCATATCCGCCGCATAATTTGGAACTACTTTCCCGGCAACAATAATTAATCCCAACGCAACCCCCGCCTGAGGCATTAGCGTAGGACCCAGATATCTTGAAATTTTCTCCTCCTGATGCATTAATTTGCCTCCAGCATAGGCACCCAGCATTTTCCCAATCACACGAAATACTACATAAAGAATTCCAATCACACCAATACTTGCCAATGCAGATACTTGAAATCCTGCACCGGATATAATAAAGAAAATCATAAAAATTGGTGGAGTAAAATTGTCCGACACTCTCTGTACACTTTCTGTTTCACTAAAGATATTTATCATGACTGCCCCTAATGCCATACAGGCCATTAATGCAGAACCTCCAACTCTTTCAGAAAGCCAATAAGTAGCGCATACGTAGGCAATTGTAATACAAAGTCGATTGGAATCTTTTCGGAAAAAACGAAACGTCAATTTCATTAAAATCGCAAAAACTCCTCCAATAACCGCTGATATAACGATCTGATAGATCGGATTTAAAATAGACATTACGATGTTCACAGAAGAGGTTGACATCATCTTTACAATTGTAGTTGCAAATCCAAACCCAATCAAGGCAACCGCATCATCAATGGCAACAACACTTAAAAGCATCGAAGTAAGAGAACCTTTCGCCTTATATTGTTTGATTACCATTATCGTTTGCGCCGGTGCCGTAGCCGCTGCAATGGCCCCTAGCATAATGGATAATTTTACATCAAATCCGCATAGAATCAACACACCCGTAACTAGAATAATTGCACCAAAGGATTCAAAGATTGCGATTACAATGGGTGCAATTCCCACCTTTTTAAAATAGCGGAAGCTGAACCCAACTCCAACTGAAAAGGCAATAAATGCAAGTGCAATATCCGAAATCACGGAAAAACCATTCACCATTGTTTGTGGAATAATATTAAACAGGGATGGTCCTAAGATAAGACCTGCAATTAAATATCCGGTTACATTTGGAAGCTTACAGTGTTTTGCAACTCTTCCCAATAAGATTCCTGTTAGTAGCATTACTGCTACTTCAAAGATGATTTTATTTTCCATTTTTATATAGTCCCTTCACAAAATCAATGGGAACCGTAAATACAACGCCGGTATCTTTTGCAGAAAGATCGCCAACGACACTTTCAATTGCTGCAACTGCATCCGGAACTTTTTCATCTTCCATTGCGGCCAATATTAAATTACTTTTTTCCCGATCCGATTTCAAAAAAGCCCTTACCGCACCTAAAAAGGGAAGTTCATCTTCATCATAGTAATTATTTAACATATGAACCATACCCATACTATCCACAATTGTTGCGCCTTTAATTTCATATTTTGTAAACGCAGCCAACAAATCATCCATCCGCTCCGGTCGATTAAATACAAAAAACAATAACTTCATATACTACCTCCTAAGGAACCCTATTTATCCTAGAATATATCCTTCTATTTTTTTGATTTGATTCGTTTATTATTAAACATGGTTCCATAGATTTCACTCACACTGCCTGCTGTAATAAATGCTTCAATCTGTTCTTTTTTTATGTATTCCATTAAGTCTGAAAATTCATTTCTGGTTAAAATAGTTTCAATCTCTAATTTATTCTCATTATTATATCCACCCTTAATTGGATAGAGCGTTGCACCTCGGTGTATGGTCTCAATAATATATTTTTGAACAACCTCCGGATTATTTGCAATAATACACACTCGTTTTCGTGAATTAAAACCGACAATAAAATGATCCAGAACCAGACCATTAATATAGGTTCCAATGAGTCCAATAATAACTGTCTTTAAATCATTTACAAAAAAGGCCGTACAACAAATAAGTGCACCGGATATCGTCACTGCCGTTCCCAGCTCTACATGAAAATATTTATTCACAATTTTGGCTAAAATATCAAGTCCTCCTGTGGAAGCATTGATTCGAAACAACATTGTCTGTGCAAAACCTAAAATAAGTACAAAGCAGAGCAAGTCAAACCATGGATCCTGCATAATTGATTTTTGAACCGGACAGATTCGCTCAAACAGATATAAGAAAGGTGAAAGCATCAATGCCGTATACACCGTTTTCGCACCAAATTCTTTTCCTACCAAGAAATAGGCAAGCACTAAAAGTACGGCATTTAAACAAAATGTAATCAATGAAATGGGTAGATTTGTTAGTTTGTTAATCACAATAGAAAGTCCCGACATGGAACCGATTACTAAATTACTTGGAATCAGAAAAAAATGAACTGCCGCTGCTGTAATAAACATTCCAAGTGTCATAATGACTACTTCTTTAATAAATTTTTTAATATCCATGACGCTATCCTTCTTTTACAATTTATTTATGTAACTTTCTGCCTGTGCAGATTTTACATTACCCTAATTATACTCCATTCAAAATCAATTGTCAGTATGATTTTGAACTTTTCGATTAATCCGGAACCACATCAATCACCACTACTTCCGGACGATTAAAGAACCTTGGAAGATTATTGGTTTCTCTTGCAAGTCCGCGTCCAACAATCATTTTTGAAGATCCAATCTTATATTCTCCTCCTACATACTTTGGAAACCACTTTTGTGTTGGTGCATACACGCCATTGCAAAAAGGAGGGAATCTCCACTGTCCTCCATGGGCATGCCCCGCTAAAATAAAATCAAAGCCCGCATCCAAATACGTATCTACCCGTTCCGGCCGGTGCGTTAAAAATATAGTAAACAGATGTTTTCTCATCTGTTTTGCGCATTCCTTAATTTGAGTATGATATGCAGCATTACCAATGGCAGGATCATCTACTCCACATATTGCAAATTCCTGACCTCGTATTGTTACAATATCATATTCTCCATCTAATACAATTACTCCATATCCTCTTACAATTGACTTTACTGCTTCAAGCTGTCCCGTCCAGACTTCATGATTTCCCGATACATAAAAGCAGGGATATTCATCCCCTATTTTCTCTAAGAGATCATAAGAATTGTCAATTGGTTCGTCATCATCTATAATGTCCCCTCCAAATAATATAATATCCGGATCCTGTTGTCGAATTCGATCCACTAATTCTTCTTCCTGTTCTCCAAATGCACAACTGTGAAAATCTGTTAAAAGAATAATTCGCAATGGATCCATCATTTTTTCTTCATGTACAGTATAATATTTCACATCCAATGCCTGATTAAATCCTACTACCAGCACAAGGGAAATCCCCAGTGCCAGTATAATAAGAATATTTCTTTTTACTATGTCTCTCTTCATTTTTTCTTTATCATTTCTTTCCTTTAATACTGTTCCATTAAGGTTTCATCAATTTCCGGATACACATACCCTGCATCTTTTTTTAGCACATAACCGGTATCATAGGTACGTGCCACCAGTTCTTTGAAGTCTTCATTTTGCAGCTGTGTTCCATATTCCGGTTTTAAATCCCCTGCAAAAACAGAAGAAAAATCCATATCATTATTTGCCTGCTCATAAGCTGCTTCCAATGTTTTTAAATGTGCAATCATTAATTGCTGCACCTCTTCCTTGGTTCTCTTTCCCGACTGTTCCGAGAGTTCCTGAAGGGCCTCTTTTAATTCGTTGGATTCCGATATGAACTGCTTATAATTTGTAAGCGTATGTGCTGTGGTATCCTCTGTGGCTCCCTGGGACAGCATACTGCTCTCTCCTGTTTTTAAATCATAACTCATTTTACTGCCATCCATCTGCGTATAGCGAATCTGATGCTGTTCCAAATCCGCGGATGCTTCCAGTGAATCTCTTAAAAAAGAAAAGTTGTTCTTGGTACAAGGCGGTAATTCATAGGTTGTATAATTCACATTTCCACCATACCAGCCATTAAAATCCGTAAGACGCTGCTCATCCGTCATCCCAAAGAAGTTCATCTTCGACAACTCCTTATTGTTCTGGCTTTCCCATGTTGCATCCAGATGATAATACGCTCCCTTCATCTTCACAATATTCCATACGTGTGACTCGTCCTCTGAAAAAGCAAGTTCCACCGGTATCTCCATTTGTTCTAATATATAACGAATGGAATATGCATAACCGGTACAGGTGCCCTGTCCATTTACCATGATTCCATAACAGCCAACATCTTCCGCCTCTTCATTATACGTACTGGCTGCAAAAAAATTATAGACCATCATTACATTTTCCACATCGGAATAGCTTGTATTGGCAACTGTCTTTAAAATTGTGTTTACTTTATCCCGAAATAGTTCTGTTTCGACTTTTGCCTCTTCTTTTGTGATTCCATTTCTATATTGAATATCTATGGAACGTCCATCTTCAGACAGCGCGATTTTCTCAAGATAAGGGAATTCAAATCTGGAAAAAACAGCTGCTGAAACGGCTGCTGTCTGCTCTTGCGTGACTTTACTCTTGGAACAGTCCACCGAAGTCTGAAACTGGTCTACTGCATCAAATACCTTCCGATATAACGCTGCATCTGGTTTCATATATTTTTCTGTATACGCATCGATTTTGTACTTATCGTAAGTAAATTCCTTGGGATTCTTCTGATTCGATTGGGTATTAAGCTCCTGCTTTAGTTCCGGTTCCTTCTTATTTATTATTTTTTCTCCACATCCTGTTATACCTATAATAATTACAAGACTCATCACACAGAGTAGTTTTCTTTTCATTTTTAATTTCTATCCTTTTCCATACTTTTATTTGTTACTAGTCTCTTCAATTTATCAAAATAAATTCAGCTAATGCATCGTATAACTGCTTCGGTTCAATGGGTTTTGCTAAATGATCATTCATACCGGCTTCCATACTTTTTTTAATATCTTCTGCAAATGCATTTGCTGTCATTGCTATAATCGGAATGTTTTTCGCCTGGGTGTGATCGGAACCACGTATTGCCCTGGTTGCTTCATATCCATTCATAACAGGCATCTGAACATCCATTAATATGGCATCAAAAAAACCAATGGGACTATGTATAAATTCCTTATATCCTTCTTCTCCATTATTGGCAAGTGTAACAATCATGCCTTCTTTCTCTAACATTCTTTTTGCTACAAGCTGATTAATCGGATGATCCTCGCAAATTAAAACATGAAGCCCTGACAAATGAAAAGATTTATTCTTTGTTTTTTTATTTACTCTTGGCAGTTCATCCGCAATCAAAAGTGGAAGGTCAATTGTAAATGTAGTCCCTTTATTTACAGTACTTTTTACGGATATGGATCCTCCCATATAATCCAATATGCTTTTTACAATGGATAAGCCTAATCCGGCTCCCTCTACCTTAGATGTCATTGAGTTCTGTACTCGGTAAAATGGCTCAAATATATTTTCCTGCTGCTCCGTACTAATTCCGATTCCGGTGTCTGTAATTTCAAAATGATAAAGTGCAAATTTTTTATTTTCTAACTGGGATTCTGTAATTCCATAGGTAATGGTTCCTCCCTCCGGTGTAAATTTTAAGGCATTGGATAAAATATTATCTATTGCCCTGTGAATACGCACAACATCTCCTTTACAGGTATCATGAACCACATCATGAAAGAGTTTTATCGTCTGATTCTTTTTGGCTGCAAGAATACAGGCACGTTTTCCCGCAATCTGAAGCTGTTCTGCAATGGAAAATGGTTCGCTTGTAAGGACCATTTTCCCGCTTTCAATTCGATTCATATCTAAAATATCATTAATCATAGAAAGCAGAAGCTCCGAAGACTGCTGAATCACTTCTAAGCTCTCGTGTACCTGTTTCAAATCACTCTCATCCGCAATTGCAAGACTACACATGCCAATAATCGCATTCATCGGTGTTCGAATATCATGACTCATAGAAGCCAAAAATCTGGATTTTGAATTGTTCGCCTGCTGGGCTATGGACAAGGATTCTGTTAATGCTATCTTTTGTTCTTCCTGCTGTGTCAATAAATCTGTTACATCTGCACGGCTAAACACAGCAATTCCATTCTCTCTGTCACGCATTGCAATTCTTGCCTGTTTCATGCGAATGTCTCCATTTTCATCCTTTAGATGATAGATAAATTCAAAGCTGTCCTTATCTTGTAACTGATTTAATACATTATGAATAGACATATTTTCTTCATAATATTCCTTTTCCTCTTCTACAATGTATAGTTCTGCCGTATGTTTAATTGCTTTTGAATAGGAATATGGCACCGCATATTGATATTCCATTAACTGTTTGCTTTGTTTTTTGCTCTTATAAAACACTGTGGTATCGGTATGAAGATTCAGATGCGCCACATAGTCATAATTAAATTGGATGACTGCATCCAGTACCTGCTCCTGCATTTTACTTGCTGAAATATCCGTTACCGTTAAAAATCCAATGAGTTCATTGGTTTCAGGCTGCAGTGCAGCATCAATGTGAGTAGAAATCCAGCAGATTCCCTTCTCCGGTCCTAAATTAAAAGTACACTCATAGTTATGCTGTGTGATTCCCAATTCAAAGCTGTTTTTTATATTGTCATTCAGAAATGTATTGCAAAAAATCTGCTGCTGCGCTTCATTTGGAATCAAGGAAGAAAGACCTCGAAAAAAGTCTTCCCTTACCATACCAAATTGATGTTCAATGTCCAAACCGGTTCTATCCTCTACCTCTAATATTACATTTCTTGTAACATTACAATGCCCTACTATAATTACATTTTCAGCAAGTTTATTGTATCTTGCTTTCATTGCTGCCTCATATTTTTGCTTTGCTTCCATTTGTTCTGTAACATCAACAGAACTTCCAAGTGCGTATTTATGTTCTCCCTCTTTATCTGACAGAACGGTATATGCACTTCGCTTCCATATATATGTATTTGAGAATCTATCCAATACACGAAATACACCCGTAAGCTGTTGTGCACCTTGATGAAGCTGATCATAGAACTCTCTAAGACGCTTGCAGTCATCCGGATGGCAGAGCTTACTGGAAATTAAGCTTTCCGGTACATCTGGAATCTCCTTGTCCTGAAATCCATAAATACTATTTGTATTATGATTTTGTATAATCGTATGACGCGAAATATCATACATCCACGTTTCAATATGATGCTGCTCTAATATGGCAATAAAACGATTCTCAAGCATTGTATTATTCTGAATGTCTTTATCAATCTCTTTCAAATAGTTACTTCCTTTCTTATTACGAATCAATATAGCCGGATTTTCCATCTGTTTTCATACTGTTTTCCAGGAGACAGTGCCATTAAATTGTCCTGTTTTGCTATATCCTCAATAATTCCCTCTCTGGATGGCAGTGAACTCCAAGGTTCCATGCATACATAATTCGCTTTGGTATGTTCTGCATGCCAAATTCCAAGATAATTCATTTGAGGATAAGACACCTCTACTCCATGCCGTCCCTGTCCTGCACCAATTCGTACTAATTTTCCCATATCTTTCAAAATAATTGCATCCTGATCAAAAAGAGAATGTTGTAAATCAAGATAGTTTCCCAGACGTAACTCATAGTCCTTTTCGGTTCCATCCACAAAATATCCGGGAGACATTCCAATTCGTTTCGGTTGTTCTGCATATGGAAATTCTAAGTAATACTCTTCAAATTTGTATTGTTTTTCTAATGGAATCTGAAATCCGGGATGTCCACCAATTCCAAAAAACATGGTCTCTAATCCCTTATTTTTTACAATATAGGTTACTATAATTGTATCTTCAACAAGCTCATAAGTCAACTCATAGCGAAACATAAATGGATATTGTATCTGTGTGCGTTCATTCTCTTCCATATAAAATGTGACTTTTCCGGACTGATAATCAGAGACCTTCATATCGGAATCTTTCATAAATCCATGGAGATCCATATGATAAAATTCTCCTTTATAGCAATACTGCTGTTCGGTAAGTCTTGCTATGTAAGGGAACAGATTTGGTGCCCGTCCTGCCCAAATTGCTGCATCTCCCTGCCATAAATATTCCAATCCTTCCTGATTTTGAATGGATTGCAATTCTCCTCCTAATGAGGAAATCACTACACGCAGCTGTGCATTCTCAATCCTATAATCCATTCCTTCACCTCCTGATCCTTCCCGGCTCATCTATTTGTTCCTACACTAAGGATATCACATTTTTCGCTGATCTGTAAAGGAAAAGGGATGCTACATTTTTCAATATAGCATCCTTTATTATGAAGTTCATATTTGCTGATATAGAACAAGAACTACAATTGATAA
>JAVVVI010000013.1:0-53457 GCA_036652735.1 Lachnospiraceae bacterium | reverse complement strand
TATTACGAAATACGACTTACAAAAAAGTGATTTCTATGCTATAATGATAATACAGCAGTGAAACTTCTACAAAAAGACCGCGAGCGGCGCGAGAGTCTGAAGATTCAGACTCTTTGTTTTAGATAGAGGAAATAAAGGAGAAATTGTATGTTTGAAGTAGGAGATTACATTATTTATGGAAGTAACGGTGTTTGTAAAGTAGAAGAAATTGGAAAATCAAACGGTTCTGGAATCGTAAAAGATAAAATGTACTATACGCTAGTGCCGGAATACTCAAAGGGAAGCAAGGTTTTTACTCCCATAAGTAATGAAAAAGTATCCATGCGTTTAATAATGTCAAGAGAAGAGGCATTGAATTTAATTGAGGAAGTTGAGAATATTGAGTTTCTCCAGGTGGATGAAGGAAAACGGCGGGAAGAAGTATATAAAGATGCATTGAAAAACTGTGATTGCAGAGAATGGGTGAAAATCATAAAAACCCTATACTCCAGAAAACAGATTAGAATGGAAGAAGGAAAGAAAGTAACTGCGGAAGATGAAAAATACCTTCGAAAAGCAGAAGAAATTCTTTTTGGAGAATTGGCAATTCCATTAAAGATGACAAAAGACGAAGTTGAAAAAGTGATTATCCATAAGCTGGGATTCTAACAATCCAATTTCCAGGCTTCTTGGGACAATGTATAAAATCAATTCTATAGATGGTTTATCCGGCGCTATTGCCGGATAAACCATCTTCATCCATTTGTAAAACTAAATTTATTATAGGTTGTTCATGGAAGGCAAAGAAAGAACGCAGTTTTGGGTAGACTCAGTGCATAAATAGAAAAGGAGAATACCATGGCAGGAAATTATTACCGGTTAAAAGAAGAGATTACAGATGCAGCAGAACAAAGAGCACTTGACTATTTAGAAGGCAGTGTGCTTCATAATATTGATATGATTGAACCAATTCGACGTAAAACTACAGATATTATATATGCACAGGAAGATGGTGTTGTCTTAAAGGAATTGAATGGTAATGTCTATATGTTCGCGATGAGCAATATTAAAAAATCCATACAGATTCTTGAAAAACTGAAAGATGTTACGATGCTAACGGTTCATGAAAAAGAATTTGCAGATTATATTAAAACAAACTATAATTTTAATGAGAGTCTTGTACTTTATAATTTTGCAAAGCTGGACAAAGAACCATTTGCAATTCAGACAGAACTCACATTTCGCAACTTACGCTCGGAAGAATGTGATGTTGTATACGAATATTATAATGTACTGGAAAAGGAAGAACTTATGAGAATTATCCAAAATGGCAATTTATACGGGGCATTTTTAAATGGAACGTTGATTGGATTTGCCGGAGAGCATCTGGAGGGAAGCCTTGGTTTATTGGAGATTCTTCCTGCGTATAGGAGAAAAGGATATGCAATGGATTTAGAAGCATATATTGCAAACCAAATGATGGAAAGGGGAGGAGTTCCCTTTGGGCAGGTTGTGGTAGATAATAATAATTCAATGCAGTTACAAAAAAAGATTGGATTACCGCGGTCAGAGAAGGCTGTTTACTGGTTTTTTCAATAGAAAATAAAGTAGTTTCAAAAGTATTCGTGAGTTATGAATGACAAATAGTGAAAATAGTATTATAATTACTGTAGTTAGGATTATGAAAAAGGGAAGGAATACAAGATGGAAAGAAGAGTTGGAACCGTTTCAAGGGGGGTGCGTTGCCCAATTATAAGAGAAGGTGATGAATTATCTGCAATTGTAGTAGAGAGCATTTTAGAAGCAGCAGGAGCAGAAGGATTTCAAATTCATGACAAAGACGTTATTGCAATTACAGAGTCAATAGTGGCTCGTGCACAGGGAAATTATGCAGATATTAGTGCAATTGCAGAAGATGTAAAAACCAAACTTGGAGGTGAAACCATTGGAGTTATCTTCCCAATTCTTTCGAGAAATCGATTTGCAATTTGTCTGAAGGGAATTGCAATGGGAGCAAAAAAAGTTGTACTTATGTTAAGCTATCCAAGTGATGAAGTAGGAAATGAGTTAGTGTCTCAGGATCAGTTAGACGAAGCAGGTGTGAATCCCTATAGCGATGTGCTTACATTAGAGACGTATCGTAAATTGTTTGGAGAAAATAAGCATCCATTTACCGGAATTGACTATGTTGATTATTATGGGAATTTAATAAAAGAGGCAGGGGCGGAAGTGGAAATTATTTTTTCCAATCAGCCGCGGAAAATCTTAGAGTATACGAAAAATGTTTTGACTTGTGATATTCATACAAGAGTTCGTACCAAACGTATATTAAAAGAGGCAGGTGCTGCCCGGGTATGTGGTTTGGATGATATATTGGATTCCTCCATTAATGGGAGTGGATGTAATGAAAAGTTCGGACTGCTGGGTTCCAATAAATCAACGGAGACTACAATAAAGCTGTTTCCAAGACAGTGCTTTGATTTGGTAGAGGATATTCAGAATAAAATATTAAAAGCAACATCAAAGACAGTAGAAGTTATGGTGTATGGAGATGGTGCATTTAAAGATCCAATTGGAAAAATATGGGAATTGGCGGATCCTTGTGTATCACCGGCTTATACAAAAGGCCTGGAGGGGACACCCAATGAATTGAAATTAAAATATCTTGCAGACAATGATTTTCGGAGTCTGTCAGGTGAAGAATTAAAGACTGCCATCAGTGAAAAAATAAAAGGAAAAAAAGAAAGTTTAGTGGGGGATATGGCGTCTCAGGGAACAACGCCAAGAAGACTTACGGATTTGATAGGTTCTCTATGTGACTTGACCAGTGGATCGGGAGATAAAGGAACTCCAATTGTGCTGGTACAAGGGTATTTTGACAATTATACCGATTAAGGGGAGGATTTCTTATGTCAGAAAAGCTGATAGAACTGGATGAACTTTTAGCAAAGGCAATTGAAGCACTGGATAAAAATTGTCTGCATGAAGCAATAGGGGGATTTATAGAAGCATTTCAAGGATATGACCAATTGGGTGAGGTCGTAAAGGCGGTGCGATGTGACAATTTACTGGGTATAACCTATGCGGCATTAAGTAATGATGCTATGGCAGTGGATTATTATCTGAATGGAATGGATTATTTAAAAACCCATAATATTAAAGGTGGGGAGCATTTATTTTATAATAATATCGGGTCCAGATATCAGGAATTAGGAGACGATGAGAAGGCATTGGAGTACTTCGTAAAAGGGCAGAAGGATCTGGATGAGCATGGCAATGAATTTCCGGGGGAATTATCGCCGGGCTGGTATGTAGTGGGCTACTTAAACATTGGATTATCTTACTTTCATCTTGGAAAATTGGAGGAGGCTGAGGCATTTTTAACAAAAGCAGTGGCGATGTCTGAAAAATACGACTATCATAGTTATGATTTTACCATTATTTGTGTTCTCTCAAGGGTATATCTTAGTATGGGGTCTGATACCTATGCAAGGGTACATCTGGATGAGATGATGGAACATGCAACAAAAGTTGAGACTTATGTCAATGATTATACCCAGGATGTTTTGGAATTTACGGCTTTATTAAAAGAATTAAAGGAATATGGCATGTGGGAAACCTGCTTAAAGGTGTATGATGATCTTGCAGAAGAACAGAAAAACCCTACGGTATATATGCAGGCAGTGGAATTCTGGATTGAATATTATGAAGCACTTGGAATGGAAAAAGAGCGTGAACAAATGTGTATTTGTCATATGAAGCTTTATCTGGAACATAAGAAAGTCAATGACAAAGAGAAAATAATGGCATTAAATTCAAAAATTGAATTAAAGTTTGCAAGAGATTTTTTGAGGGATGCAGAGAAAAAATCAGAACGTGATCCACTCACCGGATTAGAGAATCGGTATGCACTTCAAAAATATGGGAAGGAAATCATTCAATTATCTGCAGACAATCAGGCGATTTTAGCAATCGGTATTTTAGATATTGACTGTTTTAAAATGTTAAATGATACATATGGACACTTATGTGGAGATGAGGCACTTAAGCGAGTATCCCATATTCTATTTGAATGTATGGATGGATATGGAACAGTTTACCGTTTTGGCGGGGATGAGTTTGTCCTTATGATTATGAATGGGACGGATTATATTGTGGAGAAATTATCCAATAAGATTATGAATGCAATAAAAGAGGCACATATTGCCAATGAAAATTCACCAATTAACCGTGAACTTACCGTTTCTATGGGATTATATTGTGCTATTCCCAATGAAAATAGTAAAATTGATGATTTTCTTGATCAGGCGGACACAGCACTTTACCAGGTCAAGAAGCATGGACGGAATCGATACACAGTAAATAAATAAAACATCAGAACCGTAACTGAAGGGAGATCGTATATGAACCAATATCAGAAATATAAGGAATTCGCTACTTGCTTTGATAAGAATCCACAGGCATTTGGAGTAGCGCAGGTGTTTCAGGATACAGATGGAAATTATAACGATTTTTCATATGTTTATGTGAATGATGCATTGGTAAAGCTGGGTGGGAAAAGCCGGGAAGATTTTTTGACCCATGATTTTTTTGAGCTTTATGAAAAAACAGACAGAAAGTGGCTGAAACCATATGGCGCAGCGGCATATGAAGGGATTCCATGTGTGTTAACGGAATTCAGCCCTGAGATTGGAAGGGTACTTCGCATTCAGGTGTATCAGGTGGAACCGGGATATTGCGGCTGTTATTTAAGCGATGTAACAGAGGAGATTGATGTTAAGGCTGCAAAGCAAAAAGTAGATTTTGCTTTGCAAAATGCCAATATTATTATCTGGGAATTTGATATCAATAACCATCGTTATTTGCAGCAGAAACAAAATCGGGATGGGGCTGCTTCGAATTCTCTGGATAATGTTCCGGAGTGTATTATTGAACAAGGGATGGTGCATGAGAGCAGTATCAGCCAATTTATTGCAATGCATGAAGCCGTTTCAAGGGGCGTGGAATTTGTAAAAGAAGATATTTTATTCTGCGGCAGAAGTGGCGTGCAAGTGTGGAAGCGCTGTTCATATGCCACTATTTTTGATGATAAGGGAAAGCCAATTCGAGCAGTAGGCTGTGCAACTGATTTAGATGAGATAAAAGAAATAAAACAAAAATATCAAGAAGAACTTTCCATGAACAAGGCAACAAAGCCAGCGGATCTGATTGTATCTTTAAGAGTGAATATGACAAAAAACAAGGTGGAAACGTGGGATATTGCATATAATGATTTGGAAGATAACTATTCTTCGGGTACTTATGAACATTGTATTCATCAGATCTCACAGGAAATCCCAGATCCGATACAGGCAAGAAATTTCACAAAACAGTTTGGACAAAAAAATCTACTGGATTCCTATAAGAAAAACAAGCGGGAAGTCAGTTATGAGTATAGGCGCATTTTTGGAAAAAAATCACCAATTTGGGTAAGTACCACAGCAAAATTAAGAAAACACCCGGAGACGGATGAGATTATATCCTTTTTTTATACTACTGATATTAATGCAAAGAAAATATCGGATGCAATTATTAAACGTGTGGTAGACCTTGATTATGAATTTATGGCGACGATTGATCTTTCTACCCATGAAGTCTATCGTTATGGAGAAAAAAAAGAAGGACATTATTTCCCCAATATTAATGGCTCCTCTTATGATAAGGAATATCGTTTGGCCCTAAAAAATATCATTGTTCCGGAGGAACTTGATGATTGTATAAAAAAAATGAGTATAGATGCAATTGTATATGGGTTAAGGAAAGAAAAAACATATATTTGTACGTATTCGGTAAAGGAACCGGATGGAACAATTGGATGCCATGCATGGAAATATGCGTATTTAGATAAGGCAGAGAGTGTTATTTTTTATACAAGAAGCAACATTACCGAGGTATATAAGGAAGAGCAGCGACAAAAAGAGACGCTTAGAACAGCTTTGCTTGCAGCCGAACAGGCAAATAGGGCGAAGTCAGAGTTTTTATCCAGGATGAGCCATGAAATTCGAACACCTATGAATGCCATTATAGGAATGTCAGCACTTGCGGCCCAGTCTATTCAGAACCAGGAACAGGTGGCAGATTTCCTTGGAAAAGTTGGAATCTCTGCACGTTATCTTTTATCGCTGATTAACGATATTCTGGATATGTCAAGAGTGGAAAGTGGGAAGGTATTTCTTCATCATGAACCCATTCTATTTGAAGAATTTATTAATGGGATTAATACAATCTGTAATGCACAGGCAAAAGAAAAAAATGTGGATTATGATACGGTTATGACGAGCTTTACGGAAGAAATTTATATTGGGGATGCAATGAAGCTTCAACAGACATTGATTAATATTATATCCAATGCAATTAAATTCACCAATGTTGGTGGTAAAGTACAATTTATGATAGGACAGGAAAAAATAAGTCAGGACCAGGCAATGATGAAATTTGTCATAATTGATAATGGTGTTGGTATTAGTGAAGAATTCCTTCCTCATTTATTTGATCCGTTTGAACAGGAGGCTTCCGGTATAACCTCCACGTATTCAGGAACCGGACTGGGGCTTGCCATTTCCAGAAATCTGGTGAATCTTATGGGAGGAACCATTTCTGTTAATAGTATACTTGGGGTAGGAACCGAATTTACAATCGAAGTGAAGCTTGGGATATCAGAACAGACTCAAATACGAATTCAGTCCTATGAAGACACGGATTTCAGAAAATTAAAAACATTGATAGTGGATGATGAAGTTATGATTTGTGAACATACGTCTCAGATCATGAAAAAAATGGGCATGGAAGCACATTGGGTGGATTCAGGATCAAAGGCTGTGGAGGAAGTAAGGAGAATCTGGAAACAGGGAAAAGCGTACGATATTATTTTGGTAGATTGGAAAATGCCGGATATGAATGGTATTGAAACCACAAGAAAAATACGTGAGATTGTGGGACCGGATGTTACCATTATTATTATGACAGCCTATGACTGGGCAGAGATTGAGGAAGAAGCCAGAAGAGCAGGTGTCAATAGGTTTCTCTCAAAACCTTTATTCCAGACAACATTGACTTCAACATTTCATGAACTCTTTAATAAAAAGAATCAAATAGTAGAGAAAACAGAACCTTTTGAATGTGATTTTACCGGAAAACGAGTGTTACTTGTGGAAGATCATCTCTTAAATATAGAAGTAGCAAAAAAACTTCTTAATTTTAAAAATATGGAGGTTGAAGTTGCAGAAAATGGTTTGCTGGCAATAGAAGCCTACGCAACAGCACCACTTGGATACTATGATGCAATTTTAATGGATATTCGTATGCCGGTAATGGATGGTTTAACAGCAGCAAGGTCCATTCGACAGATGAAAAAGGAAAGTGCCAAGACAATTCCAATTATTGCAATGAGCGCCAATGCATTTGAGGAAGATGTGGAAAAATCCAAAGCAGCAGGAATAAACGCGCATCTTGCAAAACCCATTGAACCGCAATTGTTATATAGCACTCTTCAGAGAGAGATAAAATAATAAAATCGGCAGAATTTACATACATGGGACGGTCTGAAATTACATATGTATAAAGAAAAAGGTGTTTTATGAATATATATATTGTAAAAGAAGGGGATGAGGTTGACACTATAGCGAAAACCCATCAGGTACCCGCAGAAGATATTATCTATGTAAATCAGCTGGTAAAACCGTATGAATTGGCCATAGGGCAGGCATTACTAATAATTGAGAAGAGGGCAGAGCCAACTCGGGGGATGATTGCAAATGGGTTTGCCTATCCCTATATCAGCCCATGGGTGCTGAATCAGACACTTCCATTTTTGCAGGAATTATCTATTTTTTCCTATGGATTTACAGAGGAGGGGGAGTTACTACCGCCACCCAAGGACGATACCTGGATGATTCAAGCTGCGTCGGATGCTCTTACACGATCGATTTTAACACTTACACCACTAGGGCGTGATGGACAGTTTAACAATATGCTGATTCATCAGTTAGTAAATCAGGAAAAAGCAAAACAAACGCTTATTAATGACCTTATAACAACAATGGAAGAAAAAGGATTTTACGGAGTGGATATTGATTTTGAATATATTCTGCCTCAGGACAGAGATGCATTTACAGTATTTGTACGCCAGGTTGCAGATGCTGTAAGACCATTGGGATATGGTATTTCAGTGGACCTTGCACCAAAGACATCGGCAGAACAGCAGGGGCTTTTGTATCAGGGAAAAGATTATAAGGCATTGGGTGAAGCAGCAGACCATGTACTGGTAATGACCTATGAGTGGGGCTATAGCTATGGACCACCAATGGCTGTGGCACCGATTCATAAGGTTCGGGAGGTGATTGAATATGCAGTAACTGAGATTCCAAGAGCTAAAATCAATCTTGGTATTCCCAATTATGGATATGACTGGGAACTTCCATATATACGTGGGAAAACAAAGGCAAAGACGATAGGGAATGTGGAAGCGGTGAGGATTGCTATTCATCAAAGTGCGGTGATTGAGTTTGATGAGCAGGCACAATCACCATTTTTTCGATATACAGAAGAGGGTGTATTGCATGAAGTATGGTTTGAAGACGTAAGGAGCCTGCGTTCAAAATTTAATCTAATGAAGGAATTTCATTTAAGGGGTGCCGGATATTGGCAGATCATGCGTTTTTTCCGCGCAAATTGGTATTTGCAGGAAGCAGAGTGGGCATAAAACAATACAAAATTAAGTGGTGATAAAATGAAAAATGAAAAACAATACGTAAAAGTGGAAGGATCTTTCTTCTTAGAAGGGATGTATATTGAATCGGAGGTTTACCTGGTTACAGCCGGTAAACGGATTTTATTGTGTAAAAATACAATTATCACGCGTGAAATATTAAAGCGCCTAGAGTCATTTGAAGAATATAATGGAATTCTCTATGTGGAACTTAGCAATGTATCCAGTATATTGGAACAGTACGAATATTTTTCCAATAATGTGAACTATGTTCAGAAGGACTATACAAATCTTAGAAGCAGTGTAAAGGATTCCTTCGATACCGTTTTTGAAACCGGTAAAATCAATTTAAAAGACTCCGAAAAGACCATTGAGAAGGTACAGCAAATGGTTGAAATCGTGGATCCGTCCTTGATTTTACAATGTGCGTCTTATATGCGTGATGTAAGCGAATATCTTTATGCACATAGCTTGAATGTATCTATGATCAATGGCTTAATGGCAAAATGGCTTTCTCTTGGAGAAGTGAATCGGGAAAAGCTGGTTACGATTGGACTCTTACATGATATGGGAAAGGTGAAAATTCCATCAGTAATTTTAGATAAGCCGGGAAAACTTACCCGGGAAGAATTCACAATAATCAAATTACATCCGGTGTATTCCTGGGAACTAATCAAAGAAACCGGTATAGATGATGAAGACATATTAGCAGCGATTCGTGGGCATCATGAAAAGATGAATGGAAGTGGATATCCGGATGGTTTGCATGGAGATGAGATCAGCCTTTTTTCCAGAATCACGGCAATTGCAGATATTTATGATGCAATGGTTGCGAAAAGAGTCTATAAAGAACCGGTATCACCATTTGATGTATTGGATTCCTTTGCAAAAGACAAATATTCGGATTTAGATATCGCACTTGTTAATTTATTTATTAACAAAATGGCAATGGAACTGGTTGGAAAGAAGGTCCTTTTAAATAATGGAAAGATTGCTGTGGTTCGTTATGTGGACCCAAATCGCTTTGATGCAGCAATTGTAGAAGTGAATGGAACTATGATTGAATTAGGTACAAAAATTAAATGTGTTTCAATTTGTCAATAAAAGTTGAAACTTTATTAGCAGTAATTCCCATCTAATGTTTACAAAAAGGTATTGTACAATTACTTTTAGACTGAGAACGAAGAGGATAAAAACAGTGAAGAATGAGTTAGACGAAAAAATCAAACAGAATATTGTGGAGAACTACGATCGTTATTATCGCTTGGCATACAGTTATGTTCGCAACGAGCATGATGCATTGGATATTGTTCAGGAGGGATCTTATAAAGCAATTTATTATGGAAAAACTCTTAAAAATGAACAGTTTCTTACGACCTGGGTGTATCGAATTATGATTAATGAAGCACTTTCTTATATCAAGAAAAATCACAAAGATTATGATTTGATTGAAGAGGTAGCAGGTGGAAAAGAAGATATCTATGAAGAAGTAGATTTAAAGCGTGCAATTGATAACTTAGGCGAGCCGGAATCCACAATTATCAGACTCCGATTCTTTGAAGATTTAAAGATTGAAAAAGTTGCTGAGATTCTGAATGAGAATGTAAACACTGTAAAAACCAAATTGTACCGGTCGTTAAAAAAACTTAAATTAGAGCTTTCTGAGGAGGAATTACATGACTAAGAATATGAAGAACCTAAAAAAAGAATATCAGGATGTCAATGTTCCAAAAGACGGAGTACAACAAGCAGAAGCAGCAATGGAACGTGCCCTGTTTAATCGTAAAAAAGATGCAAGAGCCAAAAGAAAAAAAGCAGGACTTGTAGCAGCGGCTGCAGCAGTGGCATTATGTATTACCTTACCAAATACAAGCGCATCTGTAGCAATGGCAATGGAGAAGATTCCGGTTGTTGGTGGGTTATTCAAAGTAGTTACATTTAGAGATTATACGTATGAAGATGCAAAGCATTACGCAAAAGTGGATGTACCGGAGATTAAAGGGGAAGATGGCAAAGAAACGGAAGCCATGAAAGATGTGAACAAGAGTGTAAAAGAATATACAGATCAGTTACTTCAGCAGTTTAAAGAAGACTTAACACAGGATGGATATAAGGGATTAGAGATTTCATCAGAAGTAATTACAGATAGCGAACAATGGTTTACGCTTGAAGTATGGGCAGTTGAGACACAGGCAAGTGCAGCAGAAACAAGACAGTACTATAACATAGATAAGAAAACAGGGGAAGTTGTAGAATTATCCGATTTATTTGAAGAGGATTCGGAATATGTAACTGCACTCACAGATGAAGTTAAAAATCAAATGCGTGCTCAAATGAAGAAGGATAATAGTAAGAGTTACTTTATTGATAGCGAAGATGAAGCAATGGCAGAAATGGACTTTAAAGAGATTAAGGAAGACCAGAACTATTACTTTAATGATAAACAGGAATTGGTCATTGCGTTTGATGAATATGAAGTTGCACCGGGCTCAATGGGATGTGTGGAATTTTCAATTCCTAAGAATATAACAGATTCACTTATGAAATAGGCAGTTCATCCTTTTTTCCATATAGCAGGAAAAACATAAATTGTAGCGAATCAGAAGGGAAATTTCCCTTCTGATTTGCGCTTTTGTAACATTATCACAGTAAAAACAGGTCAAAAGGGGTATCATAAGAACATAAATTGAAAAAGCAGCGTTGATTGTGAAAGGAGAATAATCTTGCAATATTTTATATCATTTTTAGAGGGAATCATTACATTTATTTCACCCTGTTTATTGCCAATGCTTCCAATCTACATTTCTTATTTTATGGGCAGTAAAGGTGAAAAAAAATCAGCAGTTGGAAATGCCATGGGTTTTGTAGGAGGGTTTACGATTGTTTTTTTAATTATGGGTGCTTTTGCAGGAACGATTGGAGGGGTGCTGCAAAAATATCATCTTATATTTAATCTGGTTGCAGGTGGAATTATGATTCTCTTCGGCTTGAATTTTATTGGCGTATTTAAAATTGCATTCTTAAATAAAACCAGCAGAATACAGATTAATATGGATAAAATGAGTATTCTCAGTGCACTTGTGTTTGGAATTGTGTTTGCAATTGGCTGGACACCTTGTGTAGGAGCATTCCTGGGATCTGCCCTTATTTTAGCATCGGCACGAGGAACCATGGTGGAGGGGATTCTTATGCTTCTCAGTTATTCATTTGGTCTTGGAATTCCATTTATAATAAGTGCGGTTTTTATTGATCGACTCAAAAGGACCTTTGATTTTATTAAAAAAAATTACAAGATGATCAATTTAATTTCCGGTCTTGTCTTGGTTTTAGTTGGAATTTTACTGGCAACAGGGAGGCTTACCTACCTGTTTGGACTATTTTCTTAGATACTTAACATTAATTTTGGAGGAATTAAGATGAAAAAAATAATTAAAATCGGTGCGATTGTTTTGTGTTTTGCAGTATTTTTAGCTGTCTGTACTCTGTTATATAATAAATTATCCGTTGGATATGAGAACAAGCCAAAATCCACTGTAAATGAAAAAGAGGAAAAACCCATGGCAAGAGATGCAGCAATTGAAGATCAAGATGGAACGGAAGTAAAACTTTTATCGTTAATAGACAAACCAACAATTGTAAACTTTTGGGCAAGCTGGTGTTCACCCTGTAAGAGAGAAATGCCTGATTTTCAAAAGACATATGAAAAATATAAGGATCAGATCAATTTTGTTATGATTAATATGACCGATGGGGTAAGAGAAACAAAAGAGGATGGACGGACCTTTATTCAGGAACAGGGCTATACCTTTCCAACATTTTACGATACAAGACAGGAAGCAGCACGTACCTATTCGGTATCGTCTATTCCAACTACATTTTTCATTAATAAAGAAGGAAAAATTATGGCAAAAGGGAGTGGAACACTGAGGGAACAGGATATAGAAGAGGCAATTCAACAGATTTTGGATTAAAAATAAAGGATTTTGCAAATTGTATCTAGCAAGTAGCTTTTCACAATGTTATAATAAGTCGTAGGTGGCTGCGTATACGTTGGAAAGGATAGAAGAAAGTGTTAGATGATAGTACATTATTAAATAAAATGATTCATTGGATGCCGGGTATGATTTTATGCTTTAATGCACAGGAAGATATGACATTGATTTGTGCAAATGATCCTTGTAATAAATGTTTTATAAAAATGGAGGAACAATGTGAACCTTCCTTTTTACAACTTATTTATCAGGAGGATAGAGAAAAGGTGCGCCGGAGGTTAAGGATGAACTTTCAGGATGGAAAGGAGCATCTGATTACATGCAGATTGAAGCAGGAAAGCACACAGGTAAAGTGGGTGGAGCTGCGAATTAAAAAAATCCGGCT
The DNA here is from genome assembly GCA_036652735.1 of Lachnospiraceae bacterium. Lineage (GTDB taxonomy): Bacteria > Bacillota > Clostridia > Lachnospirales > Lachnospiraceae > JAGOGN01. The sequence continues at coordinate 40,355 of JAVVVI010000013.1, read as the reverse complement.
TGAAAATGAATATTACATCGCAAGTATCAGTGATATATCCTCAAGAAAAAAGATTGAGACAGAGTGTAAGCTATCGGAGCAGCGATTTCAGGCAGCGTTTGATAGCTTAGATGCCGCAATCTGGGAAGTTGATTTGGATCATGGAAAAAGACGTAAGATTTTAAAGACCAGCAATCGTTCCAGAATCAGTCCATTTATGGAGGTCTTTCCGGATTATTTGTGGATGGAAGAGGGGAAGAATAAAGGATTAAATAAGCAAAATGATGCCTTGATTCAGAGAATACGCAATGGAGAGCCATACGTAGAGGATGAAATTACTCTATATGATACAGAGAATAACAAACATTGGGTGAAGATTCTTTATGTTGCCATTCGCAGTCCGGAATATGGAATGAGCAGGGCGATTGGAACCGGAGTAGAGGTAACCGACCAGCGAATGACAGAAAAAAGATATGATGGAGAGACGAAATTAAGAAAAGCAATTCTTGAGGATGTAAAAGCATTTTATCAATGGAACCTTGTAACAAATAAACTGGAGGAGTTTCGCAGCGATGAAAATTACCCGCAAATAGATATCGGCACAGAGGTTAGAGATAATTTACTGGAGCATCTTTATGAGATTATTTTGGAACAAAGAGAGAAAGAGGCGGTATGCAAGACCTTTGCACTTTCCACATTGGTAAAGCAATATCAAAATGGAATTGATACCGTTGAGGCAACGTTTCGCATTCAGTTTGAACAGCATTTTGAGTGGATACATGCATCGGCTCATCTTTCTATGCGTCCGGATACCGGCGAATTAATTGCGTATGTATATTTGGTCGACCGAACAGATTTATGTATCCAGGAACGGATTATGGAAAAAGTAGTAGATGAAGAATATGATTTTGTGCAATATATTGATTTAAACAGTGCAAATTGCAGAATTTATAATTTCTCCAGAGAAAAAAATGCAATTGCAGTCATTGAATCAAACTATATAGATGCTTTTCAAGAGATGAAAACAGAGTATGTTTTTTCTGAAGATCAGAAGTGTTTTGAAAAAGAGACAAAAATAGAATATGTGTTACAGCAGTTGAAGAAGAAAGAGTCCTATATTTGTTTTTATCGAATGGTTAAGGGGAAGGAAGTATACCATAAGAAACTGACGTTTCGTTATTTAGATAAAAAAAATGGAGAGATCGTTGTAAGCTGTATTGATATTAGTAATGTTGTACGGGATGAAATGAAAAGAAATGAGATTTTAAGTGATGCATTAAAGGCTGCACAGCAGGCAAATCGGGCAAAATCAGAATTTCTTTCCAGAATGAGTCATGAGATTCGCACACCAATGAACGCAATTAGTGGAATGACCACCATTGCAGAACAGTCCATAGGGAAGGAACAAGAGGTAAGGGATAGCCTTAACAAAATTAGAATTTCTTCAAGATATCTTTTGGCATTAATCAATGATATACTGGATATGAGTCGAATTGAAAGCGGAAAAGTATTTATCCGCAATGAAAAGATTAATTGTAAGGAATTTTTCCAGGAACTGAATGATATTTTTTATGCCCAGTCCATAGAGAAAAGAATTCGCTATTCCTGTTCTGTCCGAAATATGGATGAAAGCTATATTGGTGATTCCATGAAATTACAGCAGATCTTGGTGAATATCGTATCCAATGCAATTAAGTTCACACCGGAAGGCGGAAAGGTAACCCTTAAAGCCGATGTATTAAAGAAGATCAAGAATGATGTTGTGATTCGCTTTTTAATTAGTGATACAGGTTGTGGTATGAAACCGGATTTTTTACCTCGGATGTTTGAACCGTTTGCCCAAGAACATGGTGAACTGAATGGAATGTATGGAGGAACCGGACTTGGCCTTGCTATTAGTAAGAATCTGGTTGACTTAATGGATGGTGAGATTCACGCAAGAAGTATTCCCGGAATAGGAAGCGAGTTTCGCATTGATGTTAAGTTAGGAAATATGAGAGAAAATGGTGAAGTTCAAGAAAAGATAAGACTAAAAGAAAAAAAAGAAACAGAGGCCGAATCCCAGCGAACCTATGATTTTAATGGGAAACGACTTCTTTTAGCAGAAGATCATCCTCTCAATGTGGAAGTAGCAACAAAATTATTAGAACACGTTGGGTTTTGCGTGGAGCATGCGAAAAATGGATTAGAAGCGGTGAACTGTTTCCTTGGTTCAAAGGAAGGGTATTATGCAGCAGTATTAATGGATATTCAAATGCCGGTTATGGATGGATTACAAGCCACCAAGGAAATTCGCAAGTTAACCAGAAAAGATGCGAAGACGGTTCCTATTATTGCAATGACTGCAAATGCATTTGATGAGGATGTGAATAAGGGGAGAGAGGCCGGTATGGATGCCCATTTGGCAAAACCAATCGAGCCTGAGGAATTATATGCCACACTGAAAAATATATTGTATAGAAAGAGGGAAGTATGAGTCAGTTAATTGATAGTTTTGCGTCTTATGGTGCAGATATTAAAGGAATAATGGAACGTTTAATGGGAGATGAAGAATTACTTGAAAAATGTCTGGAACAGTTTACAAAAGATGAGGGATTCGAAAAATTAGAACAGGCATTAGAGGAACAAGATTATACGCAGGCGTTTGAACATGCCCATGCACTAAAAGGGGTATCCGGTAATCTGGGTCTTACACCACTTTATGGGGCTATATGCAGGCTGGTAGAAGCACTACGTTCAAAGACCTATGATAACATTTCGGTATTGAAGCAGGAAGTGTTTCATGAAAAAGAAGTATTCATTGCTGTTTTCCGTCAGGGAACGGGAGGGAAAAATGAGTAAGTCAATTAAATTAGTGTCTTGGAATGTGAATGGAATCCGTGCGTGTGTGCAAAAAGGATTTGAAGATTTTTTTCATTCAGTAGATGCGGATATTTTTTGTATTCAAGAGAGCAAATTACAAGAAGGTCAGATTTCATTAGAGCTTCCGGGATACTATCAGTATTGGAATTATGCAGAGAAAAAGGGATATTCCGGAACGGCTGTCTTTACAAAAGAGGAACCCTTGTCAGTAAAACTTGGAATTGGGATTTCAGAGCATGATAAAGAGGGACGCGTGATTACACTTGAATTTGACAAGTTCTTTTTGGTGACAGTGTATACACCCAATTCAAAAAGTGAATTAGAGAGATTAGCTTATCGCTGTGAATGGGAAGATGCATTGCTGGCTTATTTAAAGACCTTAGAGGAGAAAAAGCCAATTATCCTGTGTGGAGATTTAAATGTTGCTCATAAAGAGATTGATTTGAAGAATCCAAAAGCAAATCGTAAGAATGCTGGATTCACAGAGGAAGAGCGTGGGAAATTCACAGATTTCCTCAGCGCTGGATTTATAGATACGTTCCGATATTTCTATCCGGAAAAGGCAGATGCGTATTCCTGGTGGTCTTATCGTTTTCATGCCAGGGAAAAGAATGCAGGATGGAGAATTGATTATTTTGTTACCTCCCAGTGTCTTTCGGAAAGACTAAAGGGTGCATCGATTCATGGAGAAATCACCGGTTCCGACCATTGTCCGGTGGAACTGGTGATAGAACTTTAAAAACCTAAGTTAGATAATGGCAAATATGCTGAGCGAACGCATCTATACGACCCTGGATTCCTTCTTGTAGAAAGATGGAACCGGGGTCGTTTGCTGTCTCAATCATAGCAAATTTTCCGGGCAGGATAAACCGTTTGTTCATATTCAAGGCACTAATTAATTGATTGGCAACAATATCCCCTCCACTATAGCCGGAGACCACAATGGAAAATAAATATTTTTCGGAAAAGCTGACTCTTCTGTAAAGGGAAGTCAGGCGGTTAATAAAGGCAGTCAGGTTGGCACTGAGTGCGTCATTGTAATTCGGACAAAGCAGAATCATGCCGTCACATTTTTCAACGGCCGGATAGGCTTCTTCCACCATGGTACCTCCATAAAAGCAGCTGCCCTTTTCACTGTAATGCATACACATCTTAAATGGACAGCCACTACAGTCGGTAATTTCACCATTTCTTGCATTAAATTCTGCAATTTCTATTTCCGGAAGTTTCTCACGGATTGCTTCCCATAAGCCATAGGTATTGGAACTTTTATTGTTACTGGCATGAATACAGAGGAGATTGGGCTTTTTGGGTTTTACATAAGTAAAGGTAAGGAGCCGTTGGATCAAATCTGAGACAGAGTCCTCATATGCAGTCAACGTGTTTGTGTTTTGCAAATTGGCCTGAATGGTAAAATTACTCAGGCTTCCGGTTGCTTCTATTAAAGGACGTCCCGGAAAAGTACAGCCGGCCTGGTTCATTGTAAATACAATTTCACGTCCGGTTTCTTTTGTGTATAGATCCTGACAGCCATCTACAATGACACCGCCAAAGCAGTTGTCAAGACAGTCCGGATGCATACGAAGGACACAGACCATTTGATACAGGACGGTATTTAGGCCGGATGCTCCAAGATGTACGGCAAAGAGAATTCGATTTCCTTTTAAGGAAGGAAGCCATTGTTCCAGCTGGTCAGCAGTGGAAATCCTCTGGCAGGGATGGGAAAAAAGTGATTGCCCAAGGATGCGGTCCAAACGCTCTGTATGATCTTCAGGAAGATTTTCCGGGTAAAGTAAGAATAATTTTGTCATTGAATTTCCTCCAAATGTGTATAGGCAGTCTGTATTTTTTGAAATAAGGGATCCGGCAGTTCCAACACTTCCCAGTTGAGACCTTCTGAGGTGGTTCTGTTCTTGGAACCTAAAAACACACCTCGTATGCAATTGGAACTATAATGCCAGTCCCCCCGTATCGTTAGGAGGATGGAAAGTGCTGCGGAAGAAAGTGCAGGTGCGATGTAGGGCTTAAAACCAAGGGAACGGGTCACAAGGTTTGAATGTATGGTTTGTTCCGTTAATTCTGCGGACAGTATGGGATTATAGTCGGTTATAGAATCTGCGATAATTAAATCTAAGCCGTGAGGACCAAAGGCCCGCCCTTGTGTAAGAAAGGAAGCGAACCGAGGATCTTTTTTTGCAAAGTAAGCGGCCCTTGCATTCATGACACCCAATCCATATCCTTGAATTTGTTCCTGGGACAAATTGGAGTGCTGCAGGACTTCCCGGCAAAGTGGATCAACCGGATCGGAAATTACACAGAACAGACCTTTATAATGCTGCTGGTCAGCCAGCTGGGCGTAGTGAGCAACAATTTTTCTGTTCACATCAAATTGTGCCATTCGCACATCTTTGGTAGTACTTCCAAGCTTAGGAACAGAAGCAGAGGCACAAAAAAGAAATAAATCACAATCAAAGAGTGCTTCTTCTTTTAAAATGTATATGGAGGGAAAGGAAGAAAAATCAAAGGGCAGGGAGATTTGATTTAACTCCATTTCCATGCGCTGACAGGCTTCAGGACTAATATCATAGATTCCAATGGATTCAATATCTTGAGAACCCAGTAGTTTAAGGCCAATTAGTACAGTGCTGCCTACATCACCAAGCGCTAGCAGATGAATCCTTTTTTTTGGTGAGTCAGTGGTCTTTAGCCATGGTGGATTGGGATAGGAACATTGAAAGGGAAGGCTATTGTTCCCCAAATTCATAATTGTTGACATGGTTTCCTCCTATAAACTTAAATTACGGTTGCGGTAAAGCTGCTCAATGTGGTTGTCAATAAAGACCGAAGGGGGCTGATTGGTATCGTAGTGTATGCTGACGCCAAGATCCGGGCAGGCAGGAGAATACATTACTTCACTCAAACGGCTTAATGTCAGGTTACGTTCAAATACATTCTGATATTCCTCTTCTAAAACGGTGATAATTTCCCTGGCGTTTGTAAGGCTCACTAAGGATATAGAATAAAGTGACTGCCAGGAAATATTGCGTAAAAATGGAGTGGCTACATAGGGAAGAATCATATTTAGGGATGGGCGGATGCCAAAAAAAGACTTTCCGTTTCGGCGAATCGTATCGCCTCCAATAAATGGATACAGGGAAGACTCGGTAATCCATGTTCTGAGATTCGGAATAAAATAGACACTGTCTACTGGAGTATGGGCAATATCCATAATATCTTTTCCATTACCGGACATAACACCAACAATTACTTTTGCAACACTTACCTCTTCCTGAGCAAGAAGTGGAGCAATTCGCTGCATTCGATCTGCCTTATGCAAGGTATCGTCTACTAAAATGGCAGGACGGTTAAAGGCTTTAATCGTCTTAATCTGACTTGGTATTGAGGAATAATTAAGGGATTCCTCAATGGTATAGCTAGAAGCATTTGGATCATAGACTTTAGAGGTATGCATTGCCTTGGTTACTGTATTTGGAACAATCATATCTCTTAAGATATTTCCAAAAGGGACACACATTTTTTCACCAAGAATGCGGGGAGTCTGCTGCTGTGAAGGAACATGATTTTCAGCAGTAATAAGATCCAGCATACGGTATTGAATGTACTGACTGTCAAAAGAGAGTACCAAGTTTTGAGGGTACAATTCGGTGAGGGCAAGCTGAATACGTTCGTGAGCCAAATCTATGGCAGTAAGAACGCGCTGGTTTTCTCTTAGGGGTGGTTTAATTAAGGTGGCGATATCATGCATCAGAATCAGTGGGTAACGCATATCAACCAAACTGATGTATTGTCCTTCTACCGGAATGGGAACCGGTGTGAAGCCATGTCGGTTAAATAACACTTCTGTCTTTTCCAGGTTGTGGGCTTCCATATTGTTAAAATGACAGAGAGCATAAGTAAATTCTTCTTTTAAGAAATAGGATAAAGACTCTGTCAGCAAGTCTTGCTGCTTATTTTGGAATTTCGAATGTGTGACTTGGAAGATGCCCGTAATTACAACCATTTTGCCAGAAGCAAAGCGCCGAATATAGGATACTACCTGAGAGTTATGAAATTCCTCATAAAGATCTGCGCTTAAAATGTCATGGAAGGTCAGAGCAGCAATCATGGTATGATCTTCTGTTTTGGTTCGGAGAACAATTGCTTTTTCTCCCGGAAAAACGGTATTATCATAGTTCACTAATTCAAATTCTATAGTTTCGGAATCCATTCTTTTTTTGTATTGGGGCTCCCTCATATAAAGACCATTGTCGTAAATGAAATTCTGGGCACAGGGATCAATCAGATTGGAGATATCCCGGTTAAAGTCAATATTACTTCGAATTCGTGTGGAACTCACGTCTTCCAGCTCACTGGATAATTCCAGTAATCGAATCTTACCTGTGAGAACAGATAAATCAGGAATCTGGCCTCTTCGAAAGATAATGTGGTTCATAGTATGAATGGAATGTTCCATAATAGGTGCTTTATAGGCAGAGGCATTGGAGATTACATCACTTCCGGTTACAATAAAGACCTCTCTGCCGGGAAACAATTCAGTGAGAGCCGCCAGATCTTTTGGATTTGCAATATTCACAGGAATATCATCGGGGAAAACATACAGATCACGTTCATCGGCAATGGACATGGACACGATTTTCCGTCGGATCATCTTAGGCTGTGTTTTTTTGCTCCAGGAAAATTCATCCAGTGCAAGATATACCTCAAAGCCCAGGTCGCGAATTACGGTTGCAATTCCTTTATGACCAAGGGAAAAAGGATCAAAGGTACCGGGGAAAAAGGCAACATTTGGGGACTGGGGAATATCCATTTCACCATATTCAAACAAATACTGAGAAATAAAACGATAGACATGGTTTAAAGAAGCAGCTCGGTTGAAGAAAGAGAGCTCCCGGTTGGATTGGTTTACTAAAAGTGTAATTATTTTTTTGTATAAAAAACGGAAAATTCTGAATTTTTCTTTTAAATCTAAACCACTTGGACCCAGAATCTCATGGCCAATAACCTGAAAGGCTTCCAGACTAACCGCCTCATGAAAATTAGCCAGACCTTTTGACAAAAGTCCAATCATTTTATCATAACGAGTGGTATAGCTGTGGGAATCTTCCGGAAATCGCTGGGCATAGGAGGGATAATTGCTGATAATAACGGAAAGTGTGCGCAGGGTAACCGTTACAATTTTGTCATTGGTGCTTTCCATATATTTTTCAAACTCATAGACGGCCTCATTGAGTTCATTTGGATGCAGATACAGTGCAATTTGACCAAGATAATCCGGAATGTATTTGGAAAACTGGTAATCACCAATTTCCAGACCACGAAGAAGCTCAACGGCAACTTCGTTCCGCTGGTCTAAAGGAAGGTGTGGTATTAGGGTAACCAGGGCATCCCCTGCCCGTTTTCGAACCGTAACCCGTTCGCTGACCTTTACAAGGTTGGCAAAATGAGTGGCAATGTGTAATAATTGAGCACGGTTTCCGCTTTCTACTTTATCACTGAGAAGATTAATGTTCACAACTTTGAAGATCCATGGAGTGGCAATCTTTAAGTTCTCTAAAAATAACTCGGATGTAATCTCCTCATTATCATAAAACAAGTGGTCCATTTCTTCTTTATCCTGGGTGTGGAAGCCACAGGCCTGTTCCGTTTGGTACAGAAGATAACGGATGCTTACATTTTCATGATTGGCAGAAATGGTGTCTAACAAGGTTCTTACCAGAGGAAGGCTTGGGGAAAGAAGTTCGGGTTCCCTGGCAATATTGCAGCATAAACGAAGGGAACTTACCAGAACTTCATCATTACCGGAGCGGCACAGGGTAAGTACACATTGAATGATTTCAGTAATCTGTTCCGGTTCACATAGAGAAAAAGGAAGCACAGTAGAAGAATCAATTAATACAAACGCCGCCCATTCATCCCAGTTTGCGGAAGTAAAATAGTGAGTAAAGATAGAGATATAAGTTTTTTTTCTGTCAGGAAAACATTCCCGAAGCAGGGATTCCATAATTCGTTTCAAGGTATAACCCATCCAGCGTTTATGCTGGTCAGTTATCTTATGGTCTGGAAGGACAATATCATGAATCAAACTGTCCCAAAGCTGGTAGCTGGTAAGGGAATCCTTGGCAAGAAGGGCATCTTCCGGAAGCTCTTTGCGGTATTCCCGGTCAAAATTAGCAATTACTTTTCCAATGAGAGCAGCGGACTGTCGACGGATATCGCCTTCACGATGCATAAGAAGCTCAATTAGAAAATTAAGGGTTAACTGCTTCTGCTTAGCAGTCATATAGGTGCAATATTCTTCAAATATATTAATATAGGCCCGAAGATTCTTCCAGTCTTTTTCACTTCTGGCAGATTCTAATACATTACCAAGGGTAGATTCATTATTCATTCTGCTCATAACATATAAGTTATGCTCAATGGCCATAAATTTCAACTCCGAGACCGCCTGGGAAGGGCGCATCAGGCTGCGTGGAGTGGAAACAACCGGTTTTAAAGTGAGAGAGGAAAGGGAAGTATCCACACCAAGTTGAATACAATAATCCTCAAAATCTTTTAATTTTGCATATACAATACGATAGCGATTTTTTTTGGCCTCATCTACATGGTCCAATTTACTGAGAATAACGTCAAAGGATTCTTTTAGTGTATAAATATGCACGGTTTCCCGACCGGAGGCATCTTTCGTACTTTTTACTCGAAAATCAGCGTAAATCAAAAGTAAGCTTTCGCTGGACAAATTTTCAAGTTCTAAATCCCAGGTGGAATGGTTGGCCGCAATATGACCAATCATTGGCATGCCGAATCGTTTGGTACATTGTTCGGTATAATAGTAGTGCAGGTAAGGAACACGGTTGCTTTCCGTGTCACGGCAGCCAAATTTACCAATATCATGAGTGGCAGCGGCACCGGAGAGCAGGCAAAGATCCACCGGGGCACCTGCGGCTAACAGCTGTTTTCCCATGGACATGGATACAAAATGTACTCCGGCAACATGACCTAAGGTATCAAAGGGCGTCAGCTGGGAAGAAATTCTAAAAAATTCATATAGGTATAGATTGCTGCTGGTAGTTAAAAAGGAATCGTATTCATCCCGAACAGAGGCTTCCAGAGCACAGCTTTTATCCACCATTTCAAAATGCTTGGAATAGAGAAAGGGACGATTGATTCGCTCAATAGAAAAGAAAGTACGCAGTATATGACAATAAAAAATACGTGCAATGTCTTTCTCTTTTGAGTATACTTCCGGAAAATTACCCGGAAAGAGCAGGTTGCGGGTTCGGTCATACACATATTGCATGAGAGAAGAGGCACTTTCTAACTGATACTCTTTTGTGAAAAAACTGCAATAATCGGCAACCTTTTCACAGGAAATATAATCGTCACTTAATACGTCTTCAATTGCAGCCATAAGGTTGCCCTCAGAAATGATTCCCAAGATGGCACGTTGGGATTGTCCGATTTTTTGAAGAAAAACTTTATTGGTAAGAGATTTTTGTAAAGCGTGATACGTCTGGGAAATTATTTTTTTCTGCACCATGGTTCATCCCTCAACTTTCCTAAATATATGTCTATTATAACTGTTTTTCCAAAGAAAAAAAACTTAAAAAGAAAAAAAGATGTATTTCATGGTAAAATGTTGTATAATTAGAAAAATCAGGGAGATATTTGGAGGTTATAATGAGGGAGATTCAGGTAGGTACGATGTTAACAATAAATACAATGAAGGAATGTTTACCAATAGTGTTGGGAAGTATCGGACTGATTTTTTTAGGTCTGGTTCTTGTTCTGATTCATGGAAAGTATAAATTAAAAGCTGAGAGAAAAAAGAACAAAGTGGAGATGGAGGCATTAGAGCAGCAGCTGCTTCAAATGGAGCAGGACCTGGAAATCGAAAAAACAGCAAATAAGAGAAAAACGATATTTTTAGAAGATATGGCAACTGAGATCAGGGCTCCACTTAGTACCATGATTGGAATTAATGAAATGATTCTTCGGGAAGGAGTGGCAGCACAGATTCCCTCTTATGCAACCAATATTAAACATATTGGGAATTTATTGCTATCTTTTACCAATGATATTCTGGAGTTTTCCAATATTACTTCCGGGCAGCTTGAGATTGCACGGGAGAATTATGATTTGCGGGATGTCATCCGTGAGGTGGTAGATACGGTGTCTCCCCTTGCAGAAGATAAAAATCTGGAAACGAAGCTGGATGTAGATGAAAAAACACCCAGACAGCTCCATGGAGATGCACATCATCTTATGCAGGTCATGTTGAATTTATTATCCAATGCAGTAAAGTATACACCGCTTGGAAGTATTACATTTCAGGTTGGATTTGAAGCAAGTTCTGAGACAGAGATAGAGCTTTGCGTTACCGTGTCGGATACCGGTATTGGAATTCGTGAGGAAGATATTCCCAAGCTGTTTAATGCGTTTGAGTGTCTGGATAGGGAAGAAAACCAAAGTATTGAGGGAACCGGTCTTGGACTGATGATTACTCAGTCAATTCTAAAGGAATTTGGAACAACACTGGTTGTAAAGAGTGAGTATGGACAAGGATCGGAGTTTTCGTTCAGAGTAAAGCAATCACTGTGGGGAACCCAGACCATGGGTGTGCGGGAAGAGATATTGGATATTCAGGAAGATGGAAAAAAACGAGAAGAGCGTCGCTTTTTTGCACCCAATGGCAGAATTTTAGCAGTAGATGACAGTCGAATGAATCTTGCTGTTATAAGGGGATTATTAAAAAGGAATCATATTCAGATCGACACTGCGGAAAGTGGAAAAGAGTGTTTGGAGATGGTGCAGAAGAAACAGTATCATGTAATTCTTCTGGATTATATGATGCCGCAGATGGATGGGGCACAGACTTTGAAGAGATTAAAAAAGCTGGATCAAAATTTAAGCAAAGATGCTGCAATAATTGCGGTTACAGCCAATGCAATGGGTGGAATAAGAGAAACCTATCTGAATAAAGGATTCACGGATTATCTTGCGAAACCATTAGAGAGCGATTTATTAGAAGAAATGCTTCAAAACTATCTTCCTTCGGAGCTGGTAGTTCCGGAAGATTCTTATACGGTGGAAATGGCTGAAGATGTGATGAGTATTCGGAAAGATATTGAAGAAGATGCCAGAAAATCAGATGCCAAAGAAGACAGTAAGGCTTTGGAAGAATGGATTTCCAAAGAAGAGTTTGAAGAACGAATTAGAGAAATACGGGAATCCATTCAGAACTTTGAATTGGAACAGGCACGGGAACAATTAAGACGTTTGTCACAATTTGATATGGAACGCACTCAAAAAGATGAGATTTTTCTGGCAATTGATAAAATGGAGCAGCAGGAATATGCCGACGTTGAGAAGATTCTTAAGATGTTTTAAAGGAGAACAGGCGGATGATGACCGGATTGGAAGAACAGTATATTATAAAAAATAATAAAAAGCTTTATTTTGGTTATACCACCGGAAGTTGTGCAGCAGCAGCGGCAAAAGCGGCTGGTCTGTATTTACTTTCCGGTACAGCTCCTACCGTTGTTCAGCTTATGACTCCAAAAGGAATCTCCCTTACTTTAGAAGTGCTCTATCCTCATTCTGATGGAACAAAAGCCAGCTGTACCATAAGAAAAGACAGCGGAGATGACCCGGACATAACAAATAAGGCTTGTATTACAGCAATGGTAAGTTTGCAAGGAACACAGGGAGAGATTGCAATTCATGGGGGACAGGGAGTTGGACGGGTAACAAAACCCGGCTTGGAACAACCGGTAGGAGAAGCTGCAATTAATAATGTCCCCAGAGAGATGATTCGTAAGAATCTTATGCAGCTCATAAATCAATTTCACTATAGTGGAGGTTTTCAGGTTGTAATTAGTGTAGAGAATGGGGAGGAGCTTGCAAAAAAGACATTTAATCCTAAGTTAGGAATTATTGGTGGAGTTTCAATTCTGGGAACCAGTGGAATTGTAGAGCCCATGAGTGAACAGGCATTGCTTGCAACCATAGAGCTGGAGATTAAAATGAAAGCAGCGGCAGGAAAAAAGGTGCTTATTGTTTCACCCGGAAATTATGGCAGTGATTATACCAAACAGACTTATCCCATGTGCCAGGAAGATATTATAAAATGCAGTAATTTTATAGGTGAAACCATTGACTATGCCATTCAATATAATCAGAGGGGGATTCTTTTTATCAGTCATATTGGGAAGTTTGTGAAGTTGGCAGGAGGAATCATGAATACCCACTCGAAAAATGCGGATTGCAGAATGGAACTTATGGCAAGTGCAGCACTTTCAGCAGGAGCAGAGTTACAAATATGCAGAAAAATACTGTCTTCCACAACAACAGAGGACGCGCTGGTGACCTTGCATGAATCGGAACAAAGGAACGAGACCATGAAGGTGCTGGCAGATAAGATTGATTATTATTTAGAGCAGAGAAGTGAACAGAAAATAGATACGGCAGCAATTGTATTTTCAAATATAGACGGAGAACTTTTTCGAACAAAAAAAGCAAGTGAGTTGCTGGAGAGAGCAGGAGGAACAGGGGAATGATTTATTTCGTAGGAGCAGGAAGTGGAGCAGCAGATTTAATTACCGTAAGGGGACAGAGACTGTTGCAGGAAGCAGATCTGATTATCTATGCAGGTTCTTTGGTTAATCCGCAGCTTTTGGAGGTTCGAAAACCGGAGTGCAAAGTGTATAACAGTGCAAAGCTTACATTGGAGGAAGTGCTGGACTATATGGTTGCAGCTGAAAAACAAAAACAGAATGTTGTTCGTTTGCATACCGGAGATCCTTCCATCTATGGAGCAATTCGTGAACAAATGGATGAACTGGATGCGCGAGGAATTGCTTATTCCAGCTGTCCGGGGGTAAGCTCTTTTTGCGGAGCAGCATCTGCACTGGATTTAGAATATACATTACCGGAGGTTAGCCAGAGCGTGATTATTACAAGAATGGAAGGACGAACTTCGGTGCCCTCAAAGGAAAGCATTGAATCCTTTGCATCACATCAGTCAACTATGGTTATTTTTTTAAGTACCGGAATGTTACAGGAGTTGTCAAAAAGATTGATTGCAGGAGGATATACCGAGGATACACCTGCGGCAATTGTCTATAAAGCCACCTGGGAAGATGAAAAAAAATGCATCTGTACGGTGGGAACCCTTTTTGAGACCGGACAGAGAGAGGCCATTACCAAGACAGCATTAATTATAGTAGGTGAAGTTATTGCCCATACGGAATATGCACGCTCAAAATTATATGATCCGGAATTTACTACGGAATATCGCCAACGAAAGTAGGAATGTAAAATGAAAACCGGAATCTTAAGTTTTACAGTAGGTGGAAGAGCGCTGGCACTTCAATTAGAGAAGCTTCTGCTCTCACAGCGGCAGGTAGAGTTGTGTCAGGGAAAAGAAGTGAAAGACTGGTGTGTGACTCATTTTGCAACGGTTGATGAAATTATATTTATTGGAGCAGCAGGAATTGCGGTTCGCATGATTGCTCCTTTGATTCAGAATAAGAGAAAAGATCCGGCAGTTGTTGTACTGGATGAAAAGGGACAATGGGTAATTTCACTTTTATCCGGACATTTAGGGGGGGCCAATGAACTTGCCCGGAGTATTGCCGGTAAAATTGGTGCCAGTGCAGTGATTACCACTGCAACAGACGTGAATCATGTATTTGCAGCAGATCTTTTTGCCAAAAAAAATAATCTGAAAATCATGAATTTTCAACTGGTCAAAGCTGTTTCTCAAAGTCTGGTAAATGGAAAACAGGTAGGATTTTATTGTGAAAATCCAATCACAGGAGAACTTCCGGGTGAATTATTTTGGATGGAAAAAAATAGTGGTGGAAAAGAACCCTGGATTTGTATTACAATGGAGAATAGCAGAATACAGGAAAAGGAGCTTCGTCTGGTTCCACAGGCAATCGTCCTGGGATTTGGCTGCCGAAAAGGAAGCAGCCGGAAAGACATTGAAACAGAGATTTTTTTATATTTAGATAAATATAAACTTGCCTTGGAGGCAGTATGCGGCATAGCCAGTATAAATCTTAAAAAGGACGAACCCGGAATCGTAGAATTTTGTCAGCAGCAAAAGATTCCATTTGTTACTTATTCAGCAGAGCAGCTTCAGCAGGTAGAGGGAGACTTTTCCACCTCAGAGTTTGTAAAAAAAATCACAGGGGTGGATAATGTGTGTGAACGTGCGGCTTTACTCTTAGGAAATGGGGGGTATTTAGCCGGGAAAAAACAGGGAGGGAATGGAATTACCCTTGCCCATGTTAGAAAAGATTGGAGTGTGGAATTTGAATAAAATAGATGTAATTGGGATAGGACCGGGTGAATATGAACAGATGACCATTAAAGCAGTTCGGGCACTGGAAGCATGTGATGTAATTGTAGGGTATACGGTATATGTGGATTTAGTGAAAGAGCATTTCCCCGGAAAGGAATGGATAACAACTCCTATGCGTCAGGAAGTAGAACGATGCAAACTTGCATTATCCCTTGCACAAAAAGGGAAAAAGGTGGCAATGATTTGTAGTGGAGATGCCGGAGTCTATGGAATGAGTGGACTTATGTTAGAATTGGCCGAAGAATATCCGGAAGTGTCTGTTGCGGTAATTCCGGGGGTAACTGCGGCAGTAGGCGGAGCAGCAGTTCTGGGTGCACCTTTGATTCATGATTTCGCAGTCATTAGTCTCAGTGATTTATTAACCCCATGGTCCAAGATCGAGAAAAGATTACAGGCGGCCGCGGAAGCAGATTTTGTTATTTGTCTTTATAATCCCTCCAGTAAAAAACGCTGTGATTATTTAAAAAAAACATGTAACATCATTCTGAAATACCGAAGCCCGGATACGGTGTGTGGTATTGTGGAAAATATAGGACGAGAGGGAGAGCGGTCTAAGCTTTATTCGCTTTTAGAACTGGAACAGGCAGAGGTGAATATGTTTACCACAGTATTTATTGGTAACACGGCTACCCAGAACAGAGATGGAAAAATGGTCACGCCAAGAGGGTATGTGGTATGAGTACAATTATTATATTTGGAGGAACAACAGAAGGAAGACAGTTGGCAGAAATCTGTCTTAAGAATAATTATAAAACCATTGTCTGTGTTGCAAGCGAATATGGGGAAGAACAAATGGAGGGGCACCCCGGGGAATGGATGAGAAGAGGCAGACTTGAGAGTGCACAAATGGAAAAGCTGTTCCAAGAAGAATTGCCCAGTTCGGTTATAGATGCGACACACCCCTTTGCACAGGCGGTATCTGAGAATATTGAGAAAGCCTGTACAAAGACAAATACCTCATATTTACGTTTACTAAGAGAGCACACAAGGGTGCAGGAAGAACAGGCGGTCTATGTAGATACGCCAGGAGAAGCAGCGGATTACTTAAATCAATGCGAAGGAAATATTTTACTTACAACAGGAAGTAAGCAGCTGGCAGAATATGTGAATGGTATCAAAGATACCAGCCGGTTGTATGTACGTACCCTGCCCAGCATAGAAGCAATTGAAATCTGTCATAGTCAGGGAATTACCGGAGCACAGATTATAGCAATGCAGGGGCCCTTTACGCAGGAGCTGAATGTGAGCCTTATTCATCAATTTCAGATTCAATATTTGGTTACAAAGGAGGCCGGTGGTCCGGGAGGGTATTGTGAAAAAATAAATGCAGCCAAAGAGACCGGAACAAAAGTTGTAGTCTTAAAACGGCCGACAGAGGAAAGAGGCTTTTCATATGAAGAGATTCTTGCAATACTTGGAATCGTAAAAGAGCACAAAAGAGAACTTTATTTGGTAGGAGTTGGAATGGGCAACCCGGATTCTTTAACGGCGGAAGGAAAAAGAGTAATCCAGCAGGCGGATGTTCTCTTTGGAGGACGACGTTTACTGGCTCCTTTTGCTTATCTTAATAAGCCAATGGAGGAGTGCTATCAAGGAAATGAAATCAAGATTTATCTTTCGAAACATACAGAATGGACGAAAGTGGTGGTTTGTTTGTCCGGTGATGTTGGATTTTACAGTGGAGCAAAAAAACTACTGGAAGAATTTCAGAATGAAGATGTGAAAGTAATCTGCGGAATCTCATCACTGGTTTATTTTGCAGCAGCCATACAGAAAGACTGGCAGGACGCACGCATGGTCAGTGCCCATGGAAGAACCTGTAATATAGTAGAAGAAGTGAGAGCAAACAGGACTGTATTTGCTTTAGCAGGAAACAGTGAATGGATTCAGCAGATGTGCTGCAATTTGAAACGGTCAGGCTTGGAACATGTAAAAATCTGGATGGGGACAAACCTAGGTTATGAAGAGGAACAAATCAGAGAAGGAAGCGTGGATTCTTTTTCTACATACAATGGCTCAGATCTAACGGTTTTATGGATTGAAAATAAATATGCAGAAGCACAGCCTGTTTACTGGGAAATTCCGGACCAGGATTTTATACGGGGACAGGCACCAATGACGAAGCAGGAAGTAAGAACACTGGCTATAGCAAAATTAAGGCTTACCAGGAATTCTATTGTATATGATATAGGTGCAGGAACCGGCTCTGTGGCAGTCAGCTGCGGGAAAATAGCAACCGCAGGGCGTGTATTTGCCATTGAGAAGAAACAGGAAGTCATTCCGCTGTTAAAGGCGAATCGTGAAAAATTTCTGGTGGAAAATATGGAGATTATCGCAAAAACAGCTGGAGAAGCACTGGCTCATCTTCCAAAACCAACCCATGCGTTTATTGGGGGAACCTCAGGAGAGATGGACTCCATTCTGCGTCAATTATTAAAAAAGAATCCGGGTATTCGGGTAGTGGTTACGATTATCTCACTGGAGACATTGACGGAACTATTGCAAGTAACAAAAAAATTACCAATTTTTGATTTGGAAATAATACAGGTGATGGTTGGAAAAGCAAAAAGTGTGGCAAACCATCATATGATGATGGGGACAAATCCGGTCTTTATTGTTTCGTTTACGGGAGGATGTAATGAGTAAGATACCAAGAATTATGATTGCAGCACCAAAGAGTGGTAGTGGAAAAACAATCATTACCTGTGGAATATTACAGGCATTTAAAAAGCGAGGGCTCCATCTCACCGCTTTTAAATGTGGTCCGGATTACATTGATCCTATGTTCCATAAGAATGTGATAGGGACACCATCTTATAATTTGGATACCTATTTTACAAGGGATGGGGTTACCAATTATTTGTTGGAAAAACATGGGCGTGAGAGTGATCTCTCAATACTGGAAGGAGTAATGGGATTCTATGATGGATTGAGGGATGGCGTTACGGCTTCTAGCTGGGAGCTGTCGAATGTGACGAAGACACCGGTGGTTTTAGTGGTGGATGCAAAGGGAATGAGTACATCCATATTGGCGGAAATCTATGGATATCTTCATTACCAAGAAGAAAATAATATTGTTGGTGTTATTCTAAATCGTATATCAAAAGGTATGTTTCAAATGATTAAAGGAAAAATTGAATCAGAATTAAATATTTCTGTGCTAGGATACCTGGAAGAAAATAATGATTATACCATACAGAGCAGGCACCTTGGATTAGTACTTCCAAACGAACTTCCGCAATTGCAAAACCAGCTTTCCTTACTGGCAGAACAGGTGGAGGAAACAGTGGATTTGGATCGTTTGCTTCAAATTGCGTCCACAGCACCGGACATTTCCCAGGGGAACGTCCAGGTTAAAAAACTGAAGAGTCCGGTTCATATAGGTATTGCCATGGATGAAGCATTTTGCTTTTATTATAAGGATAATCTGGAATTATTGGAGGAAATGGGGGCGGTCCTTCATTATTTTTCTCCCTGTCACGACCGCAAGCTTCCGGAGTCTTTGGATGGACTTCTTTTGGGAGGTGGTTATCCGGAAGTATATGCAAAGGTCTTAAATCAAAATCAATCGATGATAGAAAGCATCCAAAGGGCTGTAGAAGGAGGACTTGTTCTTCTGGCAGAATGTGGTGGCTTTATGTACCTAAAAGAAAAAATGCAGGACATGCATGAGAACAGTTATTCCATGGCAGGGGTTCTACCGGGTGAATGCATGAAAACCAATCGTCTTTTGAGATTTGGCTACATACAAGTGACCATTGAAAAAGAAAGTCCATTTGGACCGCCAGGAACCAAGATGTTAGGGCATGAATTTCATTATTCGGATTGTACTGAAAATGGAAGAGATGGAACAGCAAGGAAACCCTTGGGGAACAGAAGCTGGAGCTGTATGGAGGTGGATGAAAAAAAAGCATGTGGATTTCCACATTTCTATTATTATTCCAATCCGGAAGCCATTTATCACATGCTGAACACCATGGAGAAAGGAAAGAAATGTCAATAAAATTACACGAGATCATTCAACAAATTGGACCCATTTGTGAAGATGCAGTACAGGAATGCAGAAAGCGCTGGGATGGAATGGCAAAGCCCCTTCACAGTCTTGGGAAATTAGAAGACAGCATTTGCCAGATTGCAGGAATACAGGCTGACGCAAAGATTGATATTAAGAAAAAAGCATTGATTATTATGTGTGCGGATAATGGGGTAGTGGAAGAAGGCGTAACGCAAACAGGGCAGGAGGTAACTGCAATTGTAGCAGAGAATTTTTTAGATGAAAAATCCTGTGTTGCAATTATGTGCAAGGATACCAATACCGGAATTTATCCAATTGATATTGGAATGGCAACCGATACCCAGCGGGTGGAGCGACACAAGATTCGTTATGGAACTGCAAATATTGCAAAAGGTCCTGCAATGACCAGAGAAGAAGCAGAAGCAGCAGTTTTGGTGGGAATACAAAAGGTTATGGAATTAAAACAGCAGGGCTATCAGCTGATTGCAACAGGAGAGATGGGAATCGGAAACACAACAACCAGCAGTGCAATGTGTGCCTGTCTCCTTGGGTGTCCGCCGGCAGAAGTAACCGGGAGAGGAGCCGGTCTTTCTACCAAAGGATTAGAAAAGAAAATCCATGTAATTGAGACCGCGTTAAATCTTCTACATCCGGATGAAACAGATCCAATGGATATTCTGGCAAAAGTAGGCGGACTGGATATTGCCGGACTTGTGGGGGTATTTCTTGGATGTGCAGCGGCAGGAATACCGGTAGTGATGGATGGATTTATTTCAGCAGTAGCAGCAGTAACCGCAATTCGTATTGCACCAAAGGCAAGTCCTTATATCCTAGCCTCCCATGTATCGAAGGAGCCGGCAGGGGAGAGAGTATTAGAGGCCATGGGAAAGAATCCAATGTTAACCTGTGATTTATGCCTGGGGGAAGGAAGCGGTGCAGTGGCAATCTTTCCGCTTCTTGATCTGGCGGTGTCAATCTATTATAAAATGGGAACATTTCAGGATTCTGCAATTGAAGCATATCAAGAATTGGAGTAGAATAGAAAGTGATTACAGTAGTGATTGGTGCAAGCGGAAGCGGGAAGTCAGAATATGCAGAGAATCAAGCCCTTACTTATCAGGGAACCCATTATTATATTGCAACAATGGAGCCTTATGGTGAAGAAGGAGCTGCAAGAATTGCAAGACATCACAAGCTTCGAAAAAACAAAGGATTTCAGACAATTGAATGCTATACTCATTTGGAAGAATTGCAATTTTCTTCCACAGATGTAGTTTTACTGGAATGCATCTCTAACTTAACAGCCAATGAGATGTTTAAAGAGGGCACAGAAAAATGGAATCTGGAGCAGAGGGTGCTACAGGAGGTTTGGAGTATTGCAAATCAAGTGGGGACATTGATTATCGTATCCAATGACGTGTCAATGGATGGTTTGTCTTATGGAGAAGATCTGATTGAGTATATTCGGGCAATGTCTTACATAAATAAGGAGTTGGTACAACGGGCAGACAGACTGGTGGAAGTAGTTTGTGGTGTGCCATTAATCCGCAAAGGAGGAAAGGATGAATTTAATTAGAGGAGTGGTGATTGCTTTTTCCATGTATTCCAAGATTCCAGTGCCACTGGTGAAGTGGGAAAAAGAAAGTATGAAGTACAGTCTTTGTTTTTTCCCTCTGGTAGGAGGAGTGATTGGACTTGTATTTTTCTTATGGGGAAAGTTAGGAGCAGGGCTGCCAATTGGATCGGTGTTCTACACAACCTTGTTTACTTTAATTCCGGTCTTTATAACCGGTGGGATTCATTTGGATGGCTATTTGGATACCGTAGATGCATTAAGTTCTTATCAGTCCAAGGAGAGGAAACTGGAAATATTAAAGGATTCCAATTCCGGTGCATTTGCGATTATTTGGGGGATTGTTTATTTTATTCTGATTTTTGGAATCTATAGTGAGATAGAGAAGAAGGCATTACCTGTGATTGCACTGGGTTTTGTGTTAAGCCGGATTCTAAGCGGTTACGCGGTTGCAGATTTTACCTGTGCAAAAAACAGTGGTCTTGCAAGTGCATTTTCTAAGGCATCCGATGGAAAAAGAGTAAGGTTGGTTCTCTTGGTACAGTTATGTATTCTGATTATAATTATGATAAAGATTCAACCGGTATCCGCACTGCTTGTACTTTGCGGCAGCCTTATTACATTTATATGGTACCGTCACCTGGCATATAAGGAATTTGGTGGAATTACGGGAGATCTGGCAGGATTTTTTTTACAGGTTTGTGAACTGGTTATTGGACTGCTTGCAATAATAGGAGAAAAATTATGATAGTAGTTATTGGTGGTGCTTATCAGGGAAAAGAAGCCTATGTAAGAAAAGAATTTCCGGGGCTGCATAGATTTCTTCAAGGGGAAGAATTTGTGAATCAGGAACAAAGCAATGCAGAAGTTATCTTAAATTATCATCTTGGGATCAAGGCTCTTATGGAGAAAAAGGAAGATCCTTTTTTAAAAACAAGGGCTTTATGTGAAGCAAATCCAAAGGTAATTATTACACTGGATGAACTGGGCTGTGGAATTGTTCCAATAGAGGAATTTGATCGAAGATACAGGGAGTGTGTGGGAAGAATTGGCTGTTTGTTAGCGGAAAAGGCAGAACAGGTGATTCGTGTATATTGTGGAATACCGGAGAGGATAAAATAGCTATGAATCAATTGATACAAGGGATGCTGCCGCTGATAATTGGTTATATTCTGGATTTAATAATAGGTGATCCCCATGGATTGTGGCATCCGGTTCAGGGAATTGGATGGCTGATTCAAAAACTTGAAAAAAGTTTAAGGAAGAGACAGGGAAGTAGTCCCAACAGTGAAGTCCTAAGGGGCGGCGTTTTAGTTCTTGGTGTGCTATTTTTTTCCTGCCTGGTTCCCGGAATTCTACTTTTTCTGGCTTTTCACATTCATATTTATTTGGGAGTGCTTGTAGAATCTATCTTTTGCTGGCAGATTCTTGCAACGAAATCATTAAAAGTAGAAAGCCAAAAAGTAGAGATTGCTCTAAATAAAAATGGAATAGAAGAGGGGAGACAGGCGGTGTCCATGATTGTGGGCAGAGATACAGCCTGCCTGTCAGAACAAGGTGTAATCAGAGCCACTATAGAAACAATTGCGGAGAATACCTCGGACGGAGTAATTGCACCAATGCTTTATCTGGTAATTGGGGGCCCGGTTCTTGGCTTTTTCTATAAAGCAGTGAATACCATGGATTCCATGATTGGCTATAAAAATACAACATATCTTAATTTTGGTAAGATTGCAGCAAAATTAGATGATGTATGTAATTATATTCCTGCAAGGCTGGCAGCCGGATTTATGATTCTGGCAGCAGCACTGGCAGGGGAAGATGCAAAATCTGCCTTCCGAATTTTCAAACGGGACAGAATGAATCATGCCAGTCCAAATTCCGCGCAGACAGAGGCGGTTATGGCAGGGGCACTTTCGGTGCAGTTAGCAGGGGATGCTGTTTATGGTGGAGTGATTTGTAAGAAAAAAACCATAGGTGATTACAAAAAACCATTGGAGACCAAGGATATTGCACGGGCAAATCGGTTGCTTTATCTCACCTCTCTTATTGCAATGCTTCTATTTCTTACAGTGAAAGGAGTTCTTTTATGGTAAATAGAGAAAAGGGGATACATATTCATGGTGGTGATGTGTATCAAAATAAAGTGCACATTGACTTTTCGGCAAATATTAATTTTTTGGGAATGCCAAAGGAAGTCAGTGAAGCAGCAAAACAAAGTATTGAGGCTGCAAACCGCTATCCCGACCCCAATTGTACACAGTTAAAAGAAGCAATTTCTTTGTACCATGGAATTCCTAAGGAACAGATTATATGCGGAAACGGAGCGGCAGAACTTATTTTTCTCCTTGTGCAGGCGCTAAAACCGACAAGGGCTTTACTTTTGGCACCTTGTTTTTTTGAATATGAAAAAGCGTTGATTGGAGCAGGAACAGAGATTGTACAGTATGTTCTAAAAGAAGAAGAAAATTTTTTACTTTCAGAGGATTTTTTACAGGAACTTACACAATCCATTGATGTTCTGTTTTTATGTAATCCCAATAATCCAACGGGACAGTTGATTTCACCGGATCTACTCAAAGAGATTCTGGAACGATGTAATAAAAACAAGATTCTGCTGGTACTGGATGAATGTTTTAACGATTTTATCTGTACGCCACAGGAGTATTCTCTGCTTGGACAATTGGAAGAATATAAAAATTTGTTTATATTAAAAGCATTTACAAAAATGTATGCCATTCCGGGTCTTCGTTTAGGATATGGTCTTAGCTCCAATAAAGAATTGTTACAAAAAATGGAGGAAAAAGTCCAGCCATGGAGTGTTTCGGTTCCGGCACAGGCAGCCGGGACAGCAGCCTGCGCCCTAAAGGAATTCCCAAGGCAGACAAGGCAGAGGGTGCAGGTGGAAAAACAATATTTACTGGAGCAGTTACAACAGTTTGATGTAACAATCTTTGGATGGGCCGCAAATTACATTTTCTTCAAAGGAAAGACAGGTCTGTGCAGTGCGTGCATGGAGGAGGGAATTCTCATTCGGGACTGCAGTAATTTTTATGGTCTTAAGGAGGGATTTTACCGTATTGCAATAAAATCAAGAGAAGAGAACCGGCAGTTAATACAGGTGCTGAGTCAAATCTTGAGAAAGGGGTAACAAATGGCAAAAGCAATAATGATTCAGGGAACCATGTCCAATGCAGGAAAAAGTCTGATGGTTGCAGGATTATGCAGAATATTTCATCAGGATGGATATCGTGTAGCCCCATTTAAGTCACAGAATATGGCATTGAATTCTTATATTACCAAGGAAGGACTGGAAATGGGACGGGCGCAGGTAATGCAGGCAGAGGCAGCAGGTATTGAACCTTCTGTGTTGATGAACCCCATTCTTTTAAAGCCAACAACAGATACCGGTTCCCAGGTAATTGTCAATGGTGAGGTACTGACCAATATGGCAGCCAGAGATTATTTTCAGTATAAGAAAAAGCTGATACCCGATATACGAAAAGCATATGAGACGTTAGCACAAAAAAGTGATATTATAGTGATAGAAGGAGCAGGTTCTCCGGCAGAGATTAATTTAAAAACCGATGATATTGTAAATATGGGGATGGCAAAAATGGCAGAGGCACCGGTTCTTCTTGTTGGCGATATTGACAGGGGAGGCGTTTTTGCCCAGTTGGTTGGGACGCTTACGCTATTGGAAGAGGATGAAAAAGCCATGGTGAAGGGGCTTATCATTAATAAATTCCGTGGAGATAAGACAATTCTGGACCCGGGTGTTAGCATGTTGGAAGAACGAGAAGGGATTCCAGTAGTTGGTGTAACACCTTATATGAATATAAAATTAGAAGATGAAGATAGTCTCACAGAAAGATTTGAGGACGAAACCCAAATTGAAACAATTGATCTTGCAGTTGTGCGATTACCAAGAATATCTAATTTTACTGATTTCAATATCTTTGAAACGATTCCGGGTGTATCCTTACGATATGTCTCTAAAGTTGAGAAATTAGGAAATCCAGATTTGATTTTTATACCGGGTACAAAGAACACAATGGGTGATCTCAAATGGCTTCGTGAGTCCGGAATGGAAGCCGCGCTAAAAAAAGCGGAGGCAACGGGCACGATTTTGTTTGGAATCTGCGGAGGATTTCAGATGTTGGGAGACATTCTGAAGGATCCGGAGGGAATCGAAGAAGGGGGAGAACTTACCGGGCTTGGCCTGCTTCCCATGGAGACCATATTTACATCACAGAAAACAAGAACAAGGGTAGTGGAACAGGTACCGGTGTTAAATGGAAAGTTACAGGAGCTGACCGGGCTAACCTATGAGGGCTATGAGATTCATATGGGAATCAGCACACTGAACCAGCAGGTGGAGAATCAAGGGAACGTATATGGAACTTATATACATGGATTTTTTGACCGGAAAGAAATTGCTGCCCAATTGGTGAAGTGCATTGCCAAAGACAAAGGAATTATACAGGAAGAATCTTTACTTATAGATTATCAGGCATTTAAAGAGACTCAGTACGACAAACTTGCAAAGGAATTAAGACAGCATTTGGATCTGGAAAAAATATATCAGATATTGGAGGAAGGATTATGAAAGGATTGATTCATATTTATGAAGGGGATGGAAAGGGTAAAACAAGTACAGCAGTGGGATTAGCAGTTCGTTGTGCAGGCAATGGAGAAAAAGTTGTGTTTACTCAATTTCTGAAAGATAATACATCCGGTGAATTGTCCATACTTGCTCATCTTGAAACGGTTACGTTTTTACCAGCAGAACAGTCCTTTGGATTTTATTTTAATATGACGGAAGAACAAAAGCGGGAAGCAGAACTTTTTTATAGGAGACATTTTGAACAGGCTGTGGCCTGTGCTCTTAACAATCAGTGCCGGCTTCTTGTACTGGATGAGTTAATGGCAGCGGTCAATTGTAATTTGGTAGAAAAGAACAGAGTGATAGAATTTTTAAAAGAGAAACCGGAGGAAATGGAGGTTGTAATGACGGGAAGAGATCCGGCAGTGGAGTTTATAAACCTTGCAGACTATGTATCTAAAATAGTGAAAATAAAACATCCATTTGATCAGGGAATAGGTGCACGGAAGGGAATTGAATATTAAATTATGTCTACTTATGAAAATCAGTTAAGATATAGAAAAGCACAGTTAATGAAGAAAAGGCGGCGGCAGAAGCAGGTATTGATTCGTGGTGGGGTAGTCCTTTCTATTATCTGCTTTCTTGTGTTCTTTTTTATCCATCAGAATAAATTAGAGGATGAAGCAGATGAAAGGGCAAAATTGCTGGACAAGTCTATGCCGGAATTGACGGTAGATTTGTTATCCATTAGTGAGTATGCAAGACCGGGCATTCAGCTGAAAGAAGTAAAGGGAATTGTGATTCACTACACAGCAAACCCGGGAACAGGAGCAAAGCAGAATCGAGATTATTTTCAGGGGCTTAAGGATTCCAAACTTACAAAAGCAAGCAGTCACTTTGTTATTGGTCTTAATGGGGAAATCATTCAGTGTATTCCCACCAGTGAGATTGCTTATGCTTCAAACCAGCGAAATGCGGACACCATAGCCATTGAGTGCTGTCACAAAGATAAAAGTGGTAAATTTAATAAAAAGACCTATGCTTCTGCGGTGGAATTGACGGCATGGTTATTAAAAAAATTTGATTTATCATCTAAGGATGTCATACGTCATTACGATGTTACAGGGAAAAAATGTCCCCTTTATTATGTGGAGCATGAGGACAAATGGGAACAATTCAAGAAAGATGTAGAAAATGGAAAAGGTAGATAACATGATTGAGGAATTATATGAAAAAGTGATTAAAAAAGAGGACTTACGTGGAACTTTAATTGCCTTAAAAGAAGAGATTGGAAATGACCATCAAAGAAGGGAGTTAATTCGGATTGTGAACGGAGATCCTTCTGTGTTTCTCTCACTTTTAAAAGATGAAGACCCAAAGGTAAGGAAAAATGCCGTTCGCATTCTGGGAGAACTAGAGGATGAGTCGGTGGCAGCTGAAATTATGCAAGCCTATCGATTAGAAGAAACCAGATTTATTAAAAGTGATTATATTCAGGCACTGCGTAAATTGGATTATTCATCTTTTATGGATGAGCTGGAGAGTAGATTTTCGATTCTTACCGATATTTCCATTGAGGAAGCACAGAAGAAGCATGCAAGAGAAGAGGCAAAAGAAATCAAGCGGTTACTGGTTGAAAAAAAGGGAATTGAAATGCATACCTTTACCGGATTAAAAAAAGAGACAGAGATTATTCTTACCACCAACCGCCAGCATCGGGAACTAACAGAAGTGCAGCTACGGGCCTATAAAAGGGCTTTGATTCCTGCAGGCGTGAAGCTTATTGTCAGCGATTTAAAACCAATCTTTGAGGTGCGTACCTTTGATGAACTATTATTTCCATTAAATTGTGAGCATCAACTGCCCAAAGATCCGGATTTAATTGCAACCGAAATCAAACGGTCGAATTTATTAAACTTTTTGCAAAAGACACATAAAGAACTGCGTCCATTTTACTTTCGGCTGGATGTCCGCAGTAAAATGACATTGGAGGAGCGTAGCCATTTTACAAAAAAACTTGCCATTGCCCTGGAACAAATTTCCGGAGGAGAACTCTTAAATGCAACCACAGGATATGAAATGGAACTGAGATTAATTGAAAATAGAGAGGGAAGATTCTACCCTTGTTTAAAATTATACACCATTGCGGATCATCGCTTTTCTTATCGAAAAAAGAATGTGGCTACATCCATCAAGCCCTTTCAGGCGGCTACTTTAATGCAGCTTTGCAGGCCTTATTTTATAGAGGACGCTCAAATCCTGGATCCATTTTGCGGAGTGGGAACGATGATGGTGGAACGGGAAAAATTGCTGCCGGTAAAATCAGCATATGGAATTGACTTGTTTTCAGAAGCCATAGACGGAGCCAGGGAGAATACAGATCGGGTACAACGCAATTTTTATTTTATTAACCGTAATTTTTTTGATTTCAAACATGAATATTTATTTGATGAAATTGTGACGAACATGCCGGTAAGGGGAAGAATGACCAAAGATGATCTGGATCAGATCTACCACCGCTTTTTTGAAAAGGCAGAAACAATGCTGCATCCAGGTGGAATGATTTTTCTTTATTCACAGGAACCCGGATTTGTGAAAAAGCAGTTAAGGCTTCATGTAAATTATAATCTTTGTCAGGAATATTGCATGGATGAAAAAATAGGTTCTTATTTATTTATAATAGCTACAAAGGAGTAAGGGTTTGATGAGTGTGAAAAATATGCAACAGTTCCAGAGACAGTTTTCGGAAACCGAAAATAGGTATCTGGAGGGGATGGATGCCGAGTTTACAAGAAAATTCTTTGCATTTCTGGAATCCATTTTAGACAATATGGGTTGTGGGATTTATGTGAAGGACAGGAAGAACAATGAGATTTTATTTAGAAATTCTCTTTATAGAGAATGTTTTGAACGGTTTCAGGAAAATAAAAAAGAAGAGAGCGGTGATCTGGATTCCAAAAAGGAAAGTCAGGTATATGAACTCTTTGTAGAAGAGGAAAGTGCGTGGTTTACCATACGCTACACAGATATTACATGGGTAGATGGCAGAACGGTTTCTCTTTGTACTGCGTATGATATTACAGAGAAAAAAATCTATCAGCAAAAGATAGAAAAGCATGCAAATAATGATTTCCTTACGGGACTTTACAATCGTATGCGATGTGAGGAAGACCTGAAATACTATATAGAACTCACCTTAAGTCATGGAGGTGAGGGCGCAGTATTATTTATTGACTTGGATGATTTTAAACATATAAATGATGGTTTGGGTCATCAATATGGGGATGTGCTATTAAAAGCCATCTCAAACAGCCTGCAGCAGATCGAAGATATTGAAAGTACCTGCTACAGAGTTGGAGGAGATGAATTTGTAATTATTATCTCAAATAATCATTTTCATAAAATGGATCAGATTCTGAGTGAGGTTCTGGAGATTTTTTCAAAACCCTGGTTTTTAAAAGGGGCGGAATATTATTGCACCATGAGTATGGGCGTAGTGCGTTTTCCCGGGGATGGAACGCAGGTGGATGATTTGATTCGCAAGGCGGATATTGCCCTTTTTGAGGCAAAAAGGACAGGAAAGAATCGAGTGGAATATTATAACAAAGGGGTCTCTTCATTAGCAGTACAACGCCTGGATATGGAGAAAAATATGCGTCATGCCACGGCAGAACCCGGTGAGGAATTTGTTGTGTACTATCAGCCATTGATTGATATTTCCAAACAGGGTAATTCGTGTTCCGGTGCGGAGGCCCTCATTCGCTGGAATAGCGCAAATCTTGGCTTTATTCCACCAAGTGAATTTATTCCACTTGCAGAGTATCTTGGATTAATTAATCCCATTGGTTTATTTGTCCTAAAACAAGCATGCAAACAGTGTAAATACTGGAATGATATGGGGCATCCGGGGTATAAGATCAATGTAAATTTATCCGTGATTCAGCTTTTACAGAATGATATGGTAGAAACTGTAGAAGAAGTACTAAATGATACCGGGCTGGATCCCAAAAATCTCACACTGGAAGTGACCGAAAGTCTTGCAATTAATGATATGAACTATATGAAGCGAATTCTTGGAAAAATAAAAAAGCTAGGTGTGCGGGTAGCCTTGGATGACTTTGGGACAGGGTATTCTTCCTTAAATCATATAAGGGAAATGCCGATTGATATTATCAAAGTAGACAAATGCTTCGTGAATGATCTTGGAAAAGATGACTATTCGGAGGTGTTCGTGAAAGCGGTGACCGATCTTGCCAATGCATTAAAAATGAACGTATGTGTTGAGGGAGTGGAAACAAAAGAGCAGTTTCAGATTCTGGATAATATGAATGTAGATATGATTCAGGGGTATTATTTTGATGCTCCAATGCGTCTAAAAGAATTTGAAGCAAAATATTTATAAACTGAAAGATGGAATGGTGTTAAGATGTTGCAAAGAGAATCAAAAGAATGTATAATATGAGAATAGATAAAATGTGAGGTAATCATTATGCAGAACAAACATGCAGAAGGAAATTTGGAATGCATTCGAGAAAATGTGCTTCATAATCCCCAAAAGGCAAACTACCTTTGTAAAGAATATATTTTACAGGGAAAAGCAGATAAGGATGCAGAAGCAGTTGCATATGGAGAGTATTATCTGGGAGAGACTTTTTTTACATTAGGGCATGTGGAATGTATTATGTCCCATACAATGAAAGCATTGGCTTATTTTGAAAAAAGTAAGAACGAAGTTATGAAAACAAAGTGTTACAATTTGCTAGGGTTGTACTGCTCCAATTTTCAGGAAAATCAAATGGCACTGGAATATTATTTTAAAGCCTTGGATTTAATGAAAGAGAAGCATTTGCGTATGGATACATCGACTATTTATAATAATATTGGGGTAATTTATTCTTTTTTAGGTGATTATGAAGAAGCACTGAAGTATTATACGATGAATGAAAAGAAGATTCGGAAAAGAAAAAAAGATAATAAATCAAATTTATGTTATTCCATCATTAATCAGATTGAGTGTTATTTTGCTTTAGGAAAATATGAGAGAGCTTCAGAACGGTTAAAAGAGATTGAAATAGAAGATTATAATGAAATCGGTTATTTATTTGATCTAAATGTAATGATAATTAAGACAAAACTTTTATATAAGCAGGGAGCTGTTTCGGATGCAAACGATATGCTTGAGGAGATTATTCAGAAGGCTTCCATAGGCTATGATACCTATGAGATTTATCAGGATTATGAAAAGTTAATCGCAATTTTGTTTGAATTAAAGGAAGTGAAACGAGCAAAAAGAGTCATTAATATTCTCTTCCAGTCGGCAAAAAAGATTGATACGGTTTATGTTTGGACCAGAGTGTATAGTTTGATGATTCAGTATTATCAGCTGACAGGGGAACAGGATAAGTTACGGGAAAATTATGAAAAATACTATGAACTATCCCAAGAACGTGCAAAAGTATTTGCAAAAGAGCAGATTAGTCAAGTACATAATATCATTAAAATGAGAGAATTACTGGAAAAATATCGACAGGATGCAAGAAAAAACGAAAGTATACAAATCCGTTCCGAACGAGATGAGTTAACAGGATTAATGAATCGGTACAGCTTGAATTTAGTAAGCCAGAAGTTATTTGATAAGGCAAAAACCAAGCAGCAGAAAATTGGTTGTTTATTTTTGGATTTAAATTGTCTTAAGTTATTAAATGACCAGCAGGGCCATCTGGAAGGTGATGACTGTTTGAAAAAGATTGGAAAATTTTTACAGGAGATGGAAGATGAAAAGCATCTTTTTGCAAGATATTACGGAGATGAATTTTTTGCTTTAATTGATAATGAGGAGACACAGGATATTGTAAAGTTTGCCAAAAAAATCAGGAATGAAATGATGGCGGCTGACAATAAGTTTCAGCTTCAGGAAGGGAGTGAAAAAGAACCAATTGCAATTGGAATCGTAAATGTAATTCCCGGGAATGAGTTAGTATTTTCTGATATGATTCGATATGCAGATCTTGCATTATATCAGGTTAAACATGTTGTAAAGGAGCCTATTTGTGTTGTTGAACGATTGATGTCTGGTGAAAAAGTTATGTTGTCATATGAAGTATAGAAATGTGGTTTTCATGGGAGGCAGGGGTAAACATGGAAAGTAAATTATTGAAGAAGAAAATTGAGGAATTAAAGGAAGTGGAGAAAACCAATCCACAGAAAGCATTTGTCCTTGCAAAAGAATTTCGTAATGAAGGCAGGAAGAATAACGATACGCAGCAAATGTCTTATGGCGAGTATTATATGGGTGAGGCACAATTTTTTCTTGGAAGAAGTGCAAAATTAATGCAGTATGCAACAAAATCCATGATGTATTTTAAAAAAATCAATGATTCGATTATGATATCAAGATGTTATAATTTAATGGGAATTGCCTATTCCAGTACGGAGGACTATCAGTTATCCCTGGATTCCTATATGAACGCATTAAATATAGCCCTTAATCATCAAAAAATCAATAATAAGAATGCATTGATGAATAATATTGGTGTGGTATATTTACAAATGGGGGATGTTTCATCTGCATTAAAATATTTTCGACAGGCATATCAAAAGTTACGTAAGAAGAAAAGAACCAATTCCAAAGATCTTCTTTTTAATGTAATCATTAATTATGCAGATACACTTTGCCATGCTGAGGAATATGATTTGGCACTTCATTATCTGGAGGAAACAAAGCAGGATAAGAATTGTAACATGGGCTACATGGATAAACTTTTAATACAGGTGCTTCATACTAAGATATTTTATGGAAAAAAGGAATTAGAAAGAGCGAACCAATCCTTTGATGAAATGATGGAGATGTTAAAGGATGGATATGACTCTTTTGATGTCCATTCGGATTATGGCAGAATTGGTGAGGTTTTAATTACGTTAGAGGAGTATCGCCGTTTGGAACAGATTATTCAATATTTAAAGGACTGCGCAAGTGGAAATCATGTAACAGCGGATTGGATTCGTGCCTATCGTTTAGAGGTGAAATATTTTAATAAAATCGGAGATACCGAGCGGGAACTGGATGCCTTAAGAAAATATCGGAAAATGTTAGAACAAAGAGAAGTAGAGCGGGCAAAGAGCCAGTTGGAAGTGCTGCGTAATCAGATGATTCTGAGAAAAACAATCGAAAAATATAAAAAAGAATCAGAGGAAATGGAAGAAATGCGTCTTCTGTCGGAACGGGATGCGTTAACCGGGCTATTGAACCGCCATAGTCTGAATCAATTAATGGATAAGTATTTTAAAGTTGCGCAAAAAGAGAATAAAAAGTTTGGCTGTATCTTTTTAGACGTGGATTGCTTTAAAGAATACAACGATACTTACGGGCATGTCTCAGGAGATGCTTGTTTGCAAAAAGTAGCATCCGTGTGCAAAAATCTGGAAAGTGAAAATTGTTTCTTCTCCAGATATGGTGGAGATGAATTTTTTGGAGTCATTACCGGGGAGACAGATGAGGGATTAAAAAATAGAGCCAGTGAAATTATGGGGCAGTTATTGGATATGAGCATTGAACATAAGAATTCCAAGGTAATGAACCGTGTAACCGTTTCTATTGGATTGGTGAACATGGAATTAACAGAAGAAGATAATATTATTGATTTCGTTAACTTTTCAGATCGTGCGCTCTATCATGCAAAAGAGAGAGGACGTAACAGTGCCTGCTTTTATAATTTGATTGAAAAGAAAGAAAAAAAGGAAAGATTTGATTGTTTTGAAAAAAAACCTTGACGGCTGAGTACGGCAAGCCTATACTAATTGTAGTTAATTGAATATTCTTCAGGGCAGGGTGCAATTCCCTACCGGTGGTATAGCCCACGAGCCGCAAGGCTGACCTGGTGACACAATCATTGTGAATTCCGGGGCCGACAGTATAGTCTGGATGAAAGAAGAAAGCGTGATAAATGATGCTCTGGATGCGTTTTGCTATCCGGAGTTTATTTTTTTTCATGTGACACGATCCAATCGATGCATTTACGCGGTAAGTGGTAGGAAGGGATTGTTCATCAGGAACCTGAGGAATTGGGTTCTTTTTTGTTCTCAAAATGGAGGGCACAAGGTAGGAGGGAAATATGGAAACAGATGAAACCTATATGCAGCAGGTATTGGAACTTGCAAAAAAAGCAGGGGGAGCGACAAGACCAAATCCCCTGGTGGGTGCAGTGATTGTGAAGCACAATGAAGTGATTGGGCAGGGATACCATGAAAAATATGGAGGAAATCATGCAGAGGTCAATGCAATTCAATCCGCAGAAGAAGCGATAGAGGGTGGAACCCTGTATGTGAATTTGGAACCCTGTTCTCATTATGGGAAAACACCTCCCTGTGCAGCATTTATAATTGAAAAAAAAATAGCACGGGTGGTGATTGGAATGGAAGATCCAAATCCCCTGGTAGCAGGAAATGGAATAGCCCAATTAAGGGCGGCGGGAATAGAAGTTGTGGTTGGTGTGCTGGAAGAAAAAGCAAGGCAATTAAATGAAGTATTTATAAAGTATATTCAGAATAAAATTCCCTTTCTGTTATATAAGACAGCAATGACTTTGGATGGAAAGACGTCTACAGTAGGTGGAGAGTCAAAATGGATCAGTAGCGCCAAAGCAAGGGAAGAAGTGGGAAAATTAAGAGGGGAGTATGGGGGTATTATGGTTGGAATTGGAACAGTAATTGCAGATGACCCTTATTTAACCTGCAGATATCCGGGAGGAAAGAATCCGGTGCGAATTATTGTAGACAGTCATTTGAGAATTCCCCTTAACGCGAAGGTATTAGACCAGCAACAGGCAAGAACAATACTGGCAACCCTTTCCCCTTCACAACAGGATGAAAAAGAAACCAAGGAGAAAAGGAAGCAGCTCATACAAAAGGGAATCACAATCATAGATACTCCGGAGTATGAAAAAGAAGTAGATCTTAACTATTTAATTCAGAAACTGGGTGAACTTGAGATTGACAGCATTTTATTAGAAGGGGGACCAACACTGGCATTTTCCTGCTTTCAGAGGAAGCTTGTTGATAAGATAGTAGTATTTATTGCACCAAAAATCTTTGGTGGCAAGGGAGGAAAAAGTGCAGTAGAGGGAAAGGGAATAAAGGAAATCAAGGATGCCTTTCAGCTGGACAGGATGGAAATGAAAAAAGTGGGCGAGGATATTTGTGTGGAAGCCTATGTAAAAAAAGATTCCGATGAAAAGGGGGAGGACTGTGTTTACAGGAATTGTTGAAGAAGTTGGACAGATTTTAAAAATCACATCCAATGGTATATCCGCTGCAATTGAAATTAAAGCAGATAAGGTAATGAAAGGTACGAATCTGGGAGACAGCATTGCAATAAATGGCGTGTGCATTACCGTTACAAAGATTCACAATGGAAGTTTTCAAGGGGATATAATGGCAGAGACTCTGCGCAGGTCTAATTTAGGAGAGCTTAAGTCTGGGGATAGCGTGAATTTAGAGCAGGCAGCGACTCTGTCCACACGACTTGGAGGGCATCTGGTAAGTGGACATATCGATGGAAGAGGAATCATAAAAAGCAAGATACGGGAAGAAATAGCGGTAAGAATACAGATTCAGACAGAGCCCGTGATTACGGATTTTATGGTAGAAAAAGGTTCTGTTGCAATTGATGGAATCAGTTTGACCATTACAAAGGTCGGTCATGGTGAATTTGAAGTATCTGTGATTCCGCATACCATGGAGCATACGACGTTATTAAAAAAAGGAATTAATGGAAGCGTTAATTTGGAATGTGATTTGATTGGAAAATATGTTAATAAATTTATGAAACAGGATAGAATGCAGCAAAAGGACTCACGATCAGGAATCACAACAGAGTTTCTAATTCAAAATGGATTTTAATATAAAACAAAGGGTTCGGATAAGGAAGGGAAAAAATGAACACAACAAAGGAATTAATTGAAGAATTAAAACAGGGACGAATGATTGTTATTATGGACAATGAAGATCGGGAAAATGAGGGAGATGTTATCTGCCCGGCAGAAAATGCAAGTTTGGAATCGGTTAATTTTATGGCAAAATATGCAAGAGGATTAATTTGTATGCCCATGTCAAAAGAATATGTAAAAAAATTAAAGCTGGCGCCAATGTGTGCCATTAACAGCGATAATCATCATACAGCATTTACGGAGTCCATTGACCATGTGGATACGACAACAGGAATATCCGCATTGGAGCGGGGATTTACGGCGAGAAGATGTATTACAGATGGGCCGGAGATGTTCCGAAGACCTGGGCATATGTTTCCTCTGGAAGCAAAAGAAGGGGGTGTACTGGTTCGAGATGGGCATACGGAAGCGACCGTAGATTTTATGCGTTTGGCAGGATTTGAGGAAGTAGGACTTTGCTGTGAAATTATGAAAGAAGATGGCACCATGGCAAGGAAAGAAGATCTCTTAAATTTTGCAAACGAACATCAATTAAAAATTGGAACGATTAAGGACTTAAAATTATATAGAAAACAAACAGAGGAATTTATGGAATTGGTTACATCTGCTAAGCTGCCAACAAAGTATGGAGAGTTCCGAATCTATGGATTTGTGAATAAGTGGAATGGAGAACATCATGTGGCGCTTGTGAAAGGAGATGTGGAAGATGGCAGTCCTGTTCTGTGCAGGGTCCATTCGGAATGTCTGACAGGGGATGCGTTTTCCTCAGCCCGCTGTGACTGTGGAGAACAGTTGGATGAGGCGATGCGAATGATTGGGGAAGAGGGAAGAGGCGTTTTAGTCTATTTAAGACAGGAAGGCCGTGGCATTGGATTGATTAATAAAATCAAAGCCTATGAGCTGCAGGATGAAGGTTATGATACGGTAGAGGCGAATATAAAGTTGGGATTTGCAGCGGATTTACGAGATTATGCTGTAGGGGCACAAATCCTAGCAGCATTAAAGGTGAACACATTAAGATTAATGACAAATAATCCACAGAAGATACAGGGGCTGGATGCATATGGAATAGAAGTGATCGAGCGTGTTCCCATTCAAATCAAAGCAAAGAAAACCAATGTATTTTATTTAAAGACCAAACAGGACAAAATGGGACATTTAGTAAATTATAAATAAAGAAAGCAGGAGAAAAATGAACAAACTAGAAGGCATGTTAATTGCAGAGAATGTAAAAATAGGAGTAGTGGTAGGACGGTTTAATGAATTTATTGGTTCAAAGTTATTATCGGGAGCAATGGATGGATTAGTAAGACATGGTGTAGATTCAAAAGACATTGATGTGGCCTGGGTGCCGGGTGCATTTGAGATACCATTAATTGCCCAGAAGATGGCAATGGGAGGATGTTACGATGCGGTTATTTGCCTGGGTGCGGTAATTCGAGGAAACACATCGCATTATGATTATGTATGTTCGGAGGTGTCCAAGGGCATTGCCAATATATCCTTACAAAGTGGACTGCCGGTGCTATTTGGTGTGTTGACAACGGATACCATTGAACAGGCAATAGAGCGAGCAGGAACAAAAGCCGGAAACAAGGGATATGACTGTGCAATCAGTGCCATTGAGATGATTAATTTAATAAAAACAATTCCACAAAAATAAAACTTGCAACTTT
Source organism: Lachnospiraceae bacterium (assembly GCA_036652735.1). GTDB lineage: Bacteria > Bacillota > Clostridia > Lachnospirales > Lachnospiraceae > JAGOGN01. The sequence continues at coordinate 3,312 of JAVVVI010000013.1, read as the reverse complement.
TCACTTCTTAAAATCGTCTATAAGGTGTTATGAGTAATTACTTTTTGTATACCAACTAGCTAGGAGCAGAAGATGAACAAAGAAAACCGTGAAAAAATCATTCACTACATTGTAGAAAATCAGAATAAATTTTATCGACTGGCATACAGTTACACCCGCAACAAGGAGGATTCTCTGGACATTGTGCAGAATGCAATATGCAAAGCATTAGAACATATGAATCAAATTCGTAATGTGGATTACATTCGCACGTGGTTCTATCGGGTATTGGTAAATGAGAGTATTCTTTTTTTGAGGAAAAATCGCCGGGAAATTCTTACGGATCATGATGAGGCTCAGGAAATACTCTATCTGGAAAAAGGATTTCAGGAAGAAGATGACATTAGTCAACAATTAAATCAACTTCCATTTGATGTGCAAACTATAATTAAATTGCATTACTTTGAAGAACTGAAATTATCTGAAATTGCAGAAATCACGGGATTAAATCTGAACACGGTAAAAGCAAAAATGTATCGAGGACTAAAAAAACTCAAACAAGAGATAGAGGAGGAATCAGAATGAAAGGTTTAAGGAAGGCACGAAAAAAGTATGAAGAAATAGAGATTCCAAAAGAGCTGGAAACAGTGGTGGAGCAGGCAGTAAAAAAATCTTCCAGGAAAATAAGCTTCTTTCCTAAGAGGATAGCGGAGGGTGTGGCTGCCGCTGCCGCTGCCATCGTTCTTATTACAACGATTATGCTCAACACAAGTGAAGCATTTGCCAGGGGAGTACAGGAAATACCGGCACTTGCGGGTGTTGCTAAAATATTAACGTTTCGGGAATATAATACCCAGGACTCGGATCAACACATCCATGCAGAAATACCAAAGATAGAAAGTGAATCGGATTTTGCAATGGACGTCAATCAGGAAATCCAGAAAAAATGTGAGGATTATCTAAAAGAGGCGGACATAGAAATTGCAGAATACAAAGCGGCTTTTTTGGATACCGGTGGGACGGAAGAAGAATTTAAAGCGCATGACATAAAAGTGGATGTATCGTATGATGTAAAAAGCCAGACCAAAGAGTTTCTATCCTTTGTTGTAACAGGGACACAAAGCTGGTCAGGGGCATATGGGAAACGATTTTTCTATAATTTAGATATAACAAATGGAAAATACATTGAATTAAAAGATGTCCTGGGCGATGATTATATTGACAAGGCAAATAAGCAGATTCAGGAACAACTAGAAGAACGAGTAAAAGAAGACTCAAATCTGCAGTTTTTCACAAAAGAAGAGGGCGGATTTTCTACCATTCACCAGTCAGAACAGTTTTATATAAATGAAAATGGAAATCCGGTTATTGTATTTGATAAATATGAAATTGCACCCGGATATATGGGAGAAGTTGAGTTTGAAATACGGAAATAAAAAAAGAATCCGAATCCCTCACCAACGGTGAAAAGATTCGGATTCTTTTTTTGTCGATAGATCAAAATAGATTATAGAAGAGTATGCTTATTAGCTTCGCAAAATATCATTAAACTTTGCTCGTATAAATGATTGATATTCCAGATGATTTTCATTCGTATCATATTCATTTTTAATTGATGTCTTAATCCAATCCAGCATTTTTTCACTATTGTCTTCATATTTTCTAAGAATAATTTTCCCTTCATCTGATGCTTGCATAATCGCATCATATGCATCAGGTATAAACTCACAATAGTCTACACTTACATTGGTTGTCGTGATAAAAGCAAATGGAATATCACTTAGTTTTTCTAATGAATTAACATTGTTTGATGAATAAATATATCCGGAAACGCCCTTATAGGTGTCGATAGTTGCATTTGGGTAATATTCATCTAAACATAGAATACCATTTTGAAAGCCATAACTTCCCCATTTTTTATAATAGCCTGAATGCTTAAATTCAATTTCTTTACAATGCTTTTCTACAGCATTGCTCAAATAGACGAACACATTTTCTCGTTTAGAAGAAAGGTAAACAAGTGACTTTTCGTGATTTGAAATATGCGGAAATAATTCTTTTAACCCTCCAACTTGTGAAGCATGATAATACAAAATACATCCCCTCCTTTTATATTAACAATCTTTTGTTAAGTATAACATAAGGGCAAACAGATTGCAAAATGCATAAATCCGATGTATACTTTTGTGCATGAAAAGTATCACTGAAAAGGATGTCGCTGCGTTCCATAATAGGAGGTCAAGATGAATATAGTTTTGAATGAAATTGTTATAAGGGACTTTCAAAGAAAAGATGCGGTATCGCTATATAGTATTGTGCGAGAACGTGAAATCATTCGGTTTATGAAAGATTGGTCAGAAAACGCATCTACTCCTGAAGAGTTGTACGGATTTATTGATTGGTTACAAACACAAAGGGATTCCGTTGATGTTCAAGAAAATAAAAGATACGCAATTGCATTGAGAGAAACAGATCAACTAATTGGCATGGTTGGTATGGGGCTTGAAGATACTTTGAACGAAATAGAAGTTGCTTACTTCATGTGTGAGCAATATCAAAGGCGTGGTTATACAAAGCAGGCGGTTAAAGCCCTTACAGATTGGTGTTTTACTATTTCTAATCTTTCATATTTAATTCTGACTATTGACTGTGCAAACGTCCCTTCTTGTAAGCTGGCAGAAAAATGTGGGTTTGAATTATTTGAAAAAAGAACTCCTATTGGACACATTCAGCCAAACATGGAAAGCAATAGTTATTATTACTATCGCTTATACAGAAAATGCGCATCCCGCTGTGCTTGGGTGGATGAAAAATCTGAACTTTATACAGCCTATCATGATAACGAATGGGGTGTACCCATTTTCGATGATGGTAAGCTCTATGAAATGTTTCTGCTTGAATGCTTTCAAGCGGGTCTTTCATGGATCACAATTTTGAAAAAGCGAGAGAGTTTTCGCATGGCATTTGATGGCTTTGATGTACAGCTCATTGCTCAGTATGGAGCTGAAAAGGTTGACCGCCTGCTTTCTGATGCCTCTATCATCAGAAGCCGTGGCAAGATTAGTGCCGCAATTTGCAACGCAAAAATCGTGCTTGAAATTCAAAAAGAGTTTGGCTCCTTTTCGTCCTATCTTTGGGGCTTTACAGACGGGAGCGTAATCAAAAACACCAGTGATGCGATTGCAACACATACAGATTTGTCCGATAGAATGTCACTGGATATGAAAAAACGTGGGATGAAATATGTCGGCTCGGTGACAATTTATTCCTTTCTGCAAGCGGTGGGCATTGTGAATGACCATGAGACAGGCTGTTTCAAAAGCAAATCATAAG
>JAVVVI010000012.1:41322-54887 GCA_036652735.1 Lachnospiraceae bacterium | reverse complement strand
GCAGATGAAACAGCACATTCTCTGTCAACTGTGGTAGAGGGTGCACGGGAAGCTTGTCTACTTGTAGATAAAATTGCAGCTGCATCCGGCGAACAGGCAGACTCAGCGGCACAGATTACAGAGGGAATTGATCAAATTTCAGCGGTGGTTTTGACAAATTCCGCTACAGCAGAAGAATCTTCAGCAGCAAGTGAAGAACTCAATAGTCAGGCAGCAATGCTCAAACAGCTGGTCGGTCAGTTCAAACTTAAAAATCTCGTATAGGAAGGATCCGCAAAAGCTCCTACTTATTTTAAATGGGAATTATTTTTCACAGAATACAGATGGATTTTTTCCGCAAATTAGATTATAATGAAATCATAAGGAGGGAAGTTATGAAAGATACAATCATTCTTGCATTGGTTCTACTTGTTTTCTTGTCCGTGTTGTATTGGTGGCTTTTATTTAAACTGATAGAACCCATTCTTTCTGGTAATAAAATCAAATCAAAACAAAGTATGCTGATAGGATTATTTAATACAGCAATTATTTTTACGGCACCAATGGTAATGAATACATCCAATCTTCCCTTTTATCTAATGTTTGTACTTATGTTTTTAGAATTTTATATTTTCTTAAAGCACGATTTTTTTGATAATTTATTTTGTGCACTTGCATGTATTATTCACGTATTGATTGTACATACCATGGTTGTTGGCATGTTTGCAATGGCTATGAATGCTTCTGTTTATCAGGTGTTCCACATCACAAGTAGTCACTGTTATTCGGCAGTCGTGGATTTCATTGTCCTTGACATTGCAATTATCCTGGTCAAAAAGTTCATTTCATCGGAAGAGATTCGGATTATTATGCAGCACAAGGAACCTAGGAATTTTATAATTGTATGGATGGGGATTAATGGGCTGTATTTACTTTATGATATGGATATTATATGTAGACCTGAGGTTCATGAGAATTTTTCGAAAAATCAGGTCGGAATTGCTCTGACCATTGCAATTGGGCTTTATGTACTCTTGTTTTTTGCAATTCAAACAGTCCGTCTTTTGGGTTACAAAGAAAAAAGTACGGAGATGGCAAGGACAGTGGAGCAGCTCCAGCGAAGGGTAGAAAGAGATCCACTCACTGGACTGTATAATAAGGAAATTACGGGAAATCTTGTAAATGAATACCTGGGGAGTAATCCGCCGCCGCTGGGTGCAGTACTCTTTATGATTGATGTGGATAACTTTAAGACGATTAATGATCAATTGAGCCATGCCTTTGGGGATGCTGTTCTTTGTGAGCTTGCGGATAAACTCCACAGTATTTTTAGAGATGATGATATTGTGGGACGTATTGGCGGCGATGAATTTATTGTATGTATAAAAAAAGTAACCTCCATGAAGCTTGCAAAGGAAAAAGCAGAAGCTATCTGTAAATCCTTTTACGTATCGTATAAAGGAATCCAGGAGGAAGAATATAGAATCTCCGGAAGTGTGGGAATTGCCATTGCACCAAATGATGGAATCACATTTGAAGAACTTTATAATCATGCGGATGCAGCTCTTTATCAGGTGAAAAATAATAATAAAAATGGATATAAATTTTATGATGGAAGCAAATTTTTGGGTTATCAGTCTAATCGGTCGGAGATTTATACAGAAGGTTCCGGCATACAAAAAAGCTTTCGCAATAACAGAATTGAGTATGTATTCAAAATTCTATACCAATCGGAAAATTATGTGGAGGCAATTTATTCGGTGTTAGAATTGGTTGCAAATCATTTTTCCTTTGAACGGGGATATATTTTTGAAACAAACAGAGACGGTAAAACATCATCCAATACCTTTGAATGGTGTGCAGAAGGTACCACCTTTCAACGACAAAATCTTCAAAATATTCCAATTGATGTATTGGCAACTGCAAATGAAAATTTTTATAAAACAGGAACTTACATTGTCAAATCTCTGAAAGAATTAAATGCGCAAGAGCGCGCGATGCTGGAACCCCAGGGAATTAAATCCATGTTTCAGTTTGGAATATTCAATAGACAACAGCTTCTTGGATTTATAGGATTTGATAAATGCAGAAGTGAGGCAGTACTCACAAATGTGGAACTGGATGAAATTGCTACTATTTCCAGCATTTTGGCAACTTTTTTTGTAAAACAACGGTCCGATGAACGAACGGTCAAAGAAGAAAAAGTACAACAGGAGATTATGAATCACCTGACGAATTATATATACGTAATTAATCCTCAAACCTTTCAGGTTTTATTCAAGAATGAAAAAATCAGTGAATTATGGAAGAATCAGGATGAGGATCAGCTTTGCTATGATTTTTTCAGAGGCAGGAATCAGAAATGTGAGGATTGTCCAATAAAAGACCTTGTGAAAAACCCTGAAAATCCGGTATATAAGGAACTATACAATGAAAAGTTAAATATTTGGGTCAAGACAACAGCAACCTATTTGAATTGGATAGATGGCAGCAGGGCTTGTTTGATTGAATCATCCGATATAACCAAACAAAAAGAGGAGAATTTAGACCACGTAGAACAATTGGAGAAGCTGGCATTTGTAGACGAATTGACAGGCAGCCGTTCCTTTTACAAATTCAAAGAGGATGCACGCAAAATTTTGGAAGAACAGAGAAATCAGGCACATTTTCTTGTAAAATTTGACATTGATAACTTCAAGCTCATAAATCAGGTTTATGGCTATGAAAAAGGGGATGAAGTGCTTCAATGTATAGCGGCGGCTCTGGAAAAAACAATGCAGGGTGAAGACGAAATTTTTGCACGGATATCCAATGATGACTTTGTTGCTTTATTTGCAAATCCGGACAATTTAACCATTGATGCAATTCACGACGCTTTCTTTCAAAACTTTTATCAGATGATGAGTGAAGATTTTCCGTTTAAATGCACCTTCCCACAGGGATTATACCTGATAGAACCAAGTGAGAGTTGTGAGCCTATAGATGTTATGGATTTATTTGAGAAGGTAAATATGGCACACAAAGCATCTAAATTGGACAAATATAAGAAGTTTGTAATTTATGATGAAAGCCTGACACAGAATGCACTTCGTGTGAAAGAAGTAGAGAATAAAATGGTGCTGGCACTGGAAAGAAATGAATTTATCATCTATCTTCAGCCAAAGTATGATCTTGAAAAAGGAACAGTAGGAGGAGCGGAAGCATTAGCGCGATGGAACAATGAGAATCATGAGTTGTTTTTTCCAAGCGCATTTATCACGGTGTTTGAAAAGAATGGTTTTATCACAAAATTGGATTTCTATGTGTTGGAAAAAGTATGTCAAAGAATTAAAAAATGGATTGCAGAGGGGATAGAGCCAATTGTTGTCTCAGTTAATTTTTCCAGGCTGCATTTAAGTAATACTAATTTTGTACAGGAATTATGCGAAGTGGTAGACCAGGTGGGAATCCAGAGAAAATATATCGAAATAGAGATTACAGAAACAGCAATTTATGACAATATTGATACGCTGGGAACCTTGTTGGAAGATTTGCATACCTGTGGATTTACCATGTCTATGGATGATTTTGGAAGTGGATATTCGTCTCTTGGTATGCTGAAAGATCTGCCGGTGGACATTATAAAAATGGATCGAAGCTTTTTTGTGAATCAAAAAGATGCACAACGTTCTAAAATTGTTGTTGGCAGTATTATTGAAATGGCATCTCACTTAGGTGCACGTATTGTTGCAGAGGGCGTAGAAGAACAGGAGCATATAGATCTTTTACGGGAGTTACATTGTGATTTGGTACAGGGGTTTTATTATGCAAAGCCAATGCCTGAGGAGGAATTCACAGCTTTGATCCAAAAAAATGAACGATATAATGCTTAATTTACGCACAGAAACAGTGATTCCGAATAGTATAAAAAGAGGAACAGAACAGTAAATAGGGTGAATGTTTGAAAGTTGCAATTTTAACCATGTTTAATGGGTTGTCCAATACTTATTCCCTGGTTAATGTGGTATCGGAACATATTAAAATGTTACTTCGGGATGAAATCCAAGTCAAAATGCTTGTGAGCGAACATTGTCCGGACAGTGAGCGAACAGGAATTTTTGCAGATGAGAGAATTGAATGGATTAAGATTGTGAATAGTGAAAATGGCCAACTGTTTCATTGGAAAACTTATCACAGTGAAAAAGATGTAATAGAAGAGTCCTTTTTCCATCAGGCAGACATCATTGCACAGGATCTGGTGAATCGACTGAAGGATGTGGATGTATGTATGATGCATGATATTTTATATCAGGGGGTGCATTTAGTACATAATGTTGCAGTCAGAGAAGCGGCAAGACAGTTACCACAGGTGAACTTCTTATCCTTCACGCACTCGGCTCCGGTAAAGGACTCCGGGGGACCATATCCCATTAGCTGTATGCATGAGCCCATGGATCATACAACCTTTATTTATCCCACTCAGACTGGGTTGAAAGCCCTTTCCCAACAATACAATACCTCGGTGTCCAATTGTGCCTGTGTGAGTAATAGTGTGGATGTGCTTCTGGGAATGCATGAGGAAACAAGAACGATTTCCCGTTATATAGATTTTACAAAAAGTGAAATATTGATCGTATACCCAGGCAGACTTACCACGGCCAAACGCTTTCATGTGATTGCAGAACTTGCAGGATATATAAAAACCTATGGAAAAAAAAGTGTTTCCGTTATATTCTGTGATTTTTCCTGTGCGGACATTTCTCCTGATACATACAAATATATTATTCGGGAATCCGGGAAAAAAACCGGTCTTAGTGAGGAAGAACTGGTGTTTACCTCGGATTGTGGATTTAAAAATGGAGTAAAAAGAGAGACCGTTTTTGATTTATTTGCGCTCAGTAATTTATTTATTTGTCCCTCTTATTCGGAGTCTTTTGGTTTGACGGTTATTGAAGCCGCCAGCAGGGGCAATTTTCTTGTGCTTAATGAGGCGGTTCCGGCACTGGAGGAAATCGGACACATATTGAATGCGTATTTTATGCGGTGGTCAGCAAGAAATTTTGGATTTGATACCCAGGAGACTTATCATCCATCGGAACAGTTGTACTATATAGAACAGGTACAAAAAATTCTTCATAATATGTTTGAAAATCCCGTAATAAAAGCAAAAACCCTGGCAAGGATTCGATATTCCAATGAATGGATTTATGAACATCAGCTAAAGCCCTTGCTTTCCAATTATTCACAGATGGAAACTTCCTGAATATAATGTAATGAGCCCATGAAGAACCCCGGTATTTGGTTCGGCATGGGCTTTTAAACAAACTATATTTTGGAGGTTATTTTTATGGGAATGCCCATTATTAAACCAGGTACAATTACACGAGGAGAGGCGGTTGGTGATATTATTCAATCCGTTGCGATAGAAGAAGCGGCTTTCGCTCATATTTTAAATGCAGAAAGTGAAAAACTCATGTCGGTTGTGAACAATAATGGTTCAACGCCGGCACAGCTTCTGGCAATGAACCAATCAGTGAAGTCTGCAATCAGTGCAATTTCCAGGTTGGAAATGCAGCTGCAGGCAAAATTGGAAATGTTTCACTCTACAATTTGTCAGTAATATTCAAAAAAATAAAAGGAGTATTAAATATGTCATTTTCTTATGCAGCATCCGGTTCCGGGCCAAGTGCAGGGGGAATTGGGTGGTTTAATTTTGGTAATATCACGTTAAATCCGGGGGATACCTTAACCAATCTAACCGGAACTTTAAATGATGGAACAACCGTTACGTTTGATATAGAGTCTCTGCCGTCCTCGTTTGTTCCATTTACGGCAGTAGCAACACCGGTGCAGTATTCCTATTTTGGAAGTGCCGGATATACAGGAATATTGGGAAACACAGCACTTAAGACACCACTTCTTCCCGCATATAGCTCACCAAGTACCCTGGTGTTAAGCAATATCGTTGTAAAGGATGCCAATGGAAACCCGGTTTCCAATTATACGGCAGTTGTGGCAGATGCAGAAAGCACAAATTCATTTCCACAGTACACGGAATACTGGAAGTTTAACACAACCGGAGGACCATGGAGTCTGCTGGATACACTGGGTGGAAATCCACCGATCTTAACAGGCGTGGGAACTACGGCAGTTACCATTACGGGAACCAATCAGTCGGCAAGCCAGGCGTCCTATGTTCTTACAACGGCATCTCCGGATTCATTGACTCTGTCCACCTATGGAAGAGAAGCGGTAGCCGTAGGTTTTGCGGTGACGAAGGTATCCCTGTATAAAAATGTAGGTGGCAGGATTCATTCCGCAGATCAATTTGTCCTAGATCTTGCCGGAAGTCCTAACGATCAGGCAACAACCACAGGAACAGCAGCGGGGATTCAGACAGAATATGCTTCTGTATATGCAGTAGCAGGAAACACCTACACCATGAAAGAATTAATGGCACCGGGAAGTGTCAGTGCACTGACGGATTATACAAAAGTGGTGTCAGCAGTGAACCTGACTCCGGGCGGAAGCGTACCACCAACAGGAACGCTTCCAATTAACTTTACACCGGCACTTGGCGATATTGTATCCTATACAATCTTGAATGCCGCACCTGAGATTTTCCAAAAAAGTGTAGATAAAACAAATGCAAAGCCCGGAGATGTGTTAACCTACACTGTAACCGGTATCAATCCCAACAATTATGCTTTACCGGGAGTGGTGTTTACAGATGCAACACCGGCAGGCACCACCTATATCGGTAATCTTATTGTGAGTGTCCCTTATACGGGAACAACACCTGCAGCAGGGCTTACTCTTACAATGCCGGCAAACAGTACCGTTACAGCTTCTTGGCAGGTGCAGGTAGACAGTGGAACGCCGGTCAACAATCCCATTGTGAATATTGCAACAGCAGCAGTTCCGGGTGGAACTTCAGGAAGCACAAATCCGGTTTCTACGCAGATAAACCTTGCAGACCTAACGTCCAATGGTAATTTTATTAAAACCGTAGCACCTGGTTTTGCACAGTTTGGCGATACGCTCACGTATACGGTAACCATTAAAAACACAGGAAATGTTCCGGCAAATAATGTAATTGTTACGGATATTATTCCTTCTGGAACGACTTATGTAACCGGGTCAACAACCGCAAGTGTTCCATTTACCGGAGATCCATCTACGGCAATTACCTTAAGTAATCCAATACCTGCTATGGGTACCGTGTCAATCTCATTTCAGGTAAAATTACCGGCGGGAGCCCCACCGGTGAATCCCGTTCCAAATCATGCTACCGTAAACTATGCGTATACAGTGGATCCGTCTAACCCGAATGGAGTGACCGCTTCCGGCAATAGTAATACGGTAACAACACCGGTATCTACAGCAAAGGTAGATGTGGTAAAGTCAACGGATAAAAAAATAGCTTATGTAGGGGATACCATAACCTATAATTTGGTTGTGTCCAACTCAGGAAATGTATCGGCGGACAATGTAGTGATCAAAGATCTCATTCCAAATGGAACAATCTTAGTTCCGGGATCTCTAATTGTGAGTGAACCATATACCGGAAGTCCTCTTACAGCAATTACCCTGTCCAATGCAGTAACACCCGGTCAGACGGTGACGCTTACGTTCAAGGTACAGGTAACAGCAATTCCGTTACCAAACCCAATTGTTAACATGGCAGAAGCGGCATATTCTTATTTGGTAAGTCCGGGATATTCTGTGAAAAAGAATACAAAGAGCAATAGTGTTACAACTGTAGTATTTACGAATAACTACAGTCAGCAGATTAGTGACCTTATTGAATCTGTGGCACTTGAAGAAGCAGCGTTGGGAAATATTGCTAACGCAGAGGGTGCGAAGATTCAGCGCATGATTGGTATGAAGGGAGTCACACCACAGGAACTTCTGTGCTTAAACAAGAGTGTAACGGAGATGACAAACAGTATGGCATTGCTGGAATCTATATTAATGCAGAAATTAAGCACCGTAGACTGTCAGATAAATGGCGATGGCAATTGTTAGTAGGGAGTTATTAAGACCTTAGGATTGGATGGGGTGGGGCACTTGGTGCACTGCCCCATCTTTTTACTGTGAATAAGGATGAATCTGTGTTATACTTGAAAAAGTAGATAAAATGTAAATGGAATAGATAATTTAGGAGAAAAGATGAAATTTGAACAACTGGATATCATACCGCCGATTATGAAGGCGCTGAAAGAAGAACACTATATAAGACCAACCGAGATACAACAGCAGGCAATTCCTAAGATTCTGGAAGGCCGTGACTTATTAGGCTGTGCACAAACAGGAACCGGAAAGACGGCAGCCTTTGCCGTTCCAACACTACAGCTTTTAGCAGCAGAGGGCACTAAGGGACAGAAAGGTGAACGTAAGAAAATCAAAGCGCTCATCATCACACCCACCAGAGAACTTGCACTTCAGATTCATGAGAACTTTGTGGCTTATGGAAAATATACATCTTTAAAATCCTGCGTTATCTTTGGCGGAGTATCCCAGAAACCACAGGAAGTAGAACTAAGACGAGGTGTAGATATCCTGGTTGCGACTCCGGGTAGATTAAATGATCTGGTTGCTCAGAAAGTGGTTGATATTAGCACGATTGGAATCTTTATTCTGGATGAGGCAGACCGCATGCTGGATATGGGATTTATGAATGATATTAAAAAAGTGATAGCAGAAATCCCACAAAAAAGACAGACATTGTTGTTTTCAGCAACTATGCCACCGGATATAGAAAAATTAGCGAAAGCAATGCTTTATCATCCTGTGGCAATTTCGGTTACACCGGAATCGGCAACGGTAGATGCAATTCAACAGAAGCTTTATTATGTGGACAAGAGAAATAAAATGAATTTGCTTACGTATCTTTTGGCAGATCAAAGTATTCAATCAGCTTTGGTATTTACCAGAACAAAACACGGTGCAGATCGGGTAATCAAGAAATTAACCAAATCACAAATCAGCGCCCAGGCTATTCATGGGGATAAATCCCAGATGGCAAGACAGCAGGCATTAAAGAACTTTAAAGAAGGAAAGCTCCGGGTCCTGGTGGCAACAGACATTGCAGCCAGGGGAATCGATATTGATGAATTATCTCATGTGATTAATTACGAACTTCCAAATGTGGCAGAGACCTATGTGCACAGAATTGGAAGAACCGGCCGTGCCGGTCTTGGAGGTGTTGCCATTTCCTTTTGTGATTTTGATGAAAAGCCGTTACTTCAGGATATTGAAAAGCTGATTGGCAGGAAGATTATAGAAGAACCCAATCATCCATTCCCTCTAATGGACAATTTCCCGGCAGAGAAACAGACACAGCCAAGAGTAAAACGTCCTCAGACAGAGAAGGGAAAAGAGCATTATACCAGAAGAAGAAAATAGTTAAAAAAGGACTGCCACAGATGCACTCAGAGTGGCAGTCCTTTTTGGTAACTAGGAAAGACGTTGAAGCGTTTCCAACACCAGATTTAGAGTTTTGGAAATAGATGCAATCTCCAAAGTTTCACCGGGGCTGTGAACAGCATGCAGGTTTGGTCCCACTGAAATCAAATCAAGGTCAGGGTTCTTTTGATAGAACCAGCTGCATTCCAAACCGGCGTGAATTGCTTCTACAGCAAGGTCATTGCCGGTTTGTTCTTTATAAATTCTTTTCACAAGAGGAACCAGGATACTGTCCGGATTAATGGGCCAGCCGGGAGCTCTTGATTTTAGCGTAAGACTTAGACCACACATCTGAGAAAGTGCGGTATTCTGGGCATTCATCTGTTCAATAAACAGTTCGTCGGAGCTTCTCCAGTAGACAGAGATAAAGATACCGGCGGTGTCTATTTTAATAATTCCAAGGTTAGATGAACTTTGTACCAGACCATAGATAAAAGGGGACATGGTATTTACACCATTGATAACCTGGGTTGTACAGGTAACCACGGAAGAACGGTCAAAGTCTGACAGAACTTCTTTTGGCATAGTTGAATCACAATAGGTAAAGTTCATGTTCTTCTCGATATGGCAGTAGGTATTGTGAAGCAGCTGTTTTACCTGGGTAAAGGTGGCATCAAATAAAGCAAAATCCGTTGAATGAATCAGAATCTCAGCATTGCAGGAACTGGGAATGGCATTATCTGCAGTTCCGCCTGAAATACTGCTTAATTCATAATGAATATTGGCTTGTTCCAAGGCAAGCAGTGTATAGGAAATCGCTCTAATGGCGTTTAAACGTCCGGCATTGATTTCCACACCGGAATGTCCGCCGGTGAGACCACTAATGGAGAGACAAATTGGTTTGTCCAATAAGGGTGGAAGTACATCCGGCGTGTTCTCCATGATTACAGACATGCCTCCGGCACTGCTATTTGTAAGGATGGAATCATTTTCAGAGTCCAGGTTTATTAGGCAGGCCGCATTTAGGTGGGAGGAATCAAGCTCTTTCGCACCAAGCATAAGTTCTTCTTCGTTTACCGTAAAAATAACACGCAGGGGACCGCAGCCGGTAGCAGAAGTTAAAATATACTGAGCAATGGCAACACCAATTCCATCATCTGCACCTAAACTGGTATGAAATGCAGTGAGTGTCTCATTGTTGTTATTCACCACTTGAATGGAATCGGTTAAAGGATCGTAATCATATCCTTCATCCGCAACACAAACCATATCCATGTGACCCTGTAAAATAGTGAGTGGCTTCGTCTCACATCCGGAATCAGCAGGCTTTTCAATAATGACATTATTGATCTGATCCTGAATCGCTTTGAATCCATGTGCAGTAGCCCATTTTAAAAGATAATCACTTACAGCCCGTTCATGTCCTGATTTTCTTGGAATCTCAGCTAATTTCATAAATAGGTCAATAATTTCCTGGGTTGCGTGATCTAATTCTGGTTTCATCTAATTCCCTCCTTAACATCCTATAAAATAATCCTGATTTATGGAAATATCATAACACAATTCTGGAAAAAAAACAAAGAAGAAAGTCTGGAAATGAGTTGACAGAGAGAAACGTTTTCGTATATAGTAGTACGTGACCTAAAAATTTATAAAAAAAAAGAGGTGAGAAGAATGGACGCAGGGAGTAGCGGGGGCATAGATCCCAAGGAACGAAGTCAAAGAAATGGGTGTGCAGAGGAGAGCAAACTGCGTTTGATTCTTCTGCCATAAAATAAAATAAAACAGCATATTTGACTTCTGATATTGAATTTATGCCTTACTTCCAAAAGAAATTTCCGACAGTTTGTCGGAGGGATAATGGAGGACAGGAACATGAAAAAAAGAAGTTTACATGCAGGAGCAGCAACCCAGATGGTCAATCAAAGGTTGTGTGCTGCTGCTACCGGTGACTGCAAAAAAATATTCACAGAATATGGTACAACCAACAAGGGATTTAACCAGGAACAAGTAGAACAAATGCGGAAACAGTATGGAGAAAATACGATTTCCCATCAAAAGAACGATTCTTTATTCAAACGTATTATGGAAGCATTTGTCAATCCATTTACATTGGTATTATTTGCGTTGGCATTTATTTCATTTATGACGGATGTAGTTGCAGTATCGGCCAAAGAACGTGATTTTACATCGGTGATGATTGTAATGACTATGGTTAGTTTAAGTGGAATGTTACGTTTTATTCAGGAGACAAGATCCAATCATTCCGCAGAAAAACTCACAGAGATGGTGACGACAACCATTGCAGTACAGCGGGAACCAATGGGAAAAATCGAACTACCTCTTAGTGAGGTGGTTACAGGGGATCTTGTTTATCTTGCAGCAGGGGATATGATACCGGCTGATGTAAGGATTTTAAAAGCAAAGGATTTATTTGTGAGTCAGTCATCCTTAACAGGGGAAAGTGAACCACTGGAAAAATACGCAGTTACACTGGATAGGATTAGCCAGAATCCCATGGACTACAGCAACCTGGCATTTATGGGAAGCAATGTAGTAAGTGGATCGGCACTTTGCATTGTGGTTGCGGTTGGAGATGACACCATGTTTGGATCAATGGCAGGATCCATTATGGAAAAAAGGACGGAAACGAATTTTGAAAAAGGGGTGCATGCAACCTCAATGTTATTGATTCGTTTTATGATGTGTATGACACCAATTGTTCTTTTTATCAATGGATTTACCAAAGGGGACTGGCTTCAGGCGTTTCTATTTGCCCTATCAGTTGCGGTAGGATTAACACCGGAGATGCTTCCGATGATTGTGACCACCAATCTGGCAAAAGGTGCCGTTAACATGGCAAAAAAGAAGACTGTGATTAAGAATTTAAATTCCATTCAGAACTTTGGAGCAATGAACATTCTTTGCACAGATAAAACAGGAACGTTAACGCAGGACAAGGTGGTTTTAGAGTACCATCTGGATATCCATGGAAGAGAAGATGAACGTGTGCTTCGACATGGATTTCTAAACAGTTATCATCAGACCGGATTAAAGAATCTAATGGATGTTGCGATCCTGAATCATGGGAATGAAAAAGCAATGCGGGATCTTGGAAAAAAATATCATAAAGTAGATGAGATTCCATTTGATTTTAATCGTCGAAGAATGAGTGTAGTGGTGGCAGACGAACATGGAAAGACACAGATGATTACAAAGGGTGCGGTGGAAGAAATGCTTGCTGTATCATCTTTTGTGGAATATGAGGGCAACATAGAACTTCTTACAGAAGAGATTCGTCAGGAAATTCTGACAACGGTTCAAAACCTTAATGGAGAAGGGATGCGTGTTATTGCAGTGGCACAGAAGAACAACCCTTCCACAGTGGATGTTTTTTCCGTAGAGGACGAAGCAAATCTGGTTTTAATGGGCTATCTGGCCTTTTTAGATCCACCAAAAGAAACCACTCAGGCAGCCATTCAGGCCCTGGGTGAGTATGGAGTGACAACCAAAGTTCTAACAGGGGATAATGATGCAGTCACGCGCTGCGTATGTGAAAAAGTTGGGATTCAGGCAGATCATTTGCTGCTTGGGGAAGAGATTGCCGAAATGAGTGAAACAGCATTGGAGCAGGCGGTGGAGCAGACAAATGTATTTGCAAAACTTACCCCACAGCAGAAGGTACGAATTGTAAGTGCGCTTAGGCGTAATGGGCATACCGTTGGCTTTATGGGAGATGGCATCAATGATGCAGCTGCAATGAAAGAATCCGATGTGGGAATTTCAGTAGATACCGCTGTGGATATTGCAAAAGAATCGGCAGATATTATTCTCTTAGAGAAAGATCTTATGATTTTGGAACGTGGAGTTCTTGAGGGAAGAAGAACCTTTGGCAACATTATTAAATATATTAAAATGACGGCAAGCTCTAATTTTGGGAACATGCTGTCTGTGGTTGCAGCCAGTGCATTTTTACCCTTTTTACCAATGCTTCCAATTCAAATTCTCATATTGAATTTAATTTATGATAGTTCCTGTATTTCTATTCCATGGGATAATATGGATGAAGAGTATCTTAAGAAACCAAGGAAATGGGATGCTTCATCAATTGGAAAATTTATGCTTTGGATTGGGCCTGCCAGCTCCGTATTTGACCTGTTAACCTATCTGGTGTTGTTCTTCGTAATTTGTCCCGGCGT
>JAVVVI010000012.1:0-41222 GCA_036652735.1 Lachnospiraceae bacterium | reverse complement strand
CCGTATTTGACCTGTTAACCTATCTGGTGTTGTTCTTCGTAATTTGTCCCGGCGTTTGCGGCGGTGCTTACCGGGAACCGGGTTGTAATAAAATTCTATTTATGGCAGTATTTCATGCCGGATGGTTTGTGGAGTCCTTATGGTCTCAGATATTGGTGATTCATATGATTCGTACACCCAAGATACCATTCTTCCAAAGTTGTGCTTCTTCATTGGTCTTGGTAATTACCACCCTGGCAATTACCCTGGGTACCATCGTGACGTACACCGTAACGGCATTGCCTTTGGGATTCTTTTTATGGCTGGCAGTGGTGGTTGTGGCTTATATGATTCTGGTTACATTTTTGAAAAAAGAGTATATTCGGCGTTATGGCGAGCTTCTTTGATTTGTTGCTGATGAGTACCGCTGCAGACCGGGCCCTCTCATTTTGTTGGATTGATTACTTGACATCGGAAGTAAGGGCATATATAATAGCAAATAACAATATTGAAAAGTCCTTATAAGGCAGAGGAGGAACGAGTTTGGACGCAGACCCCATTATTTGGCAGGTGATTTTGCAGATTGCGCTGATTGCACTAAATGCAGTCTTTGCATGTGCAGAAATTGCGATTATTTCCATGAACGATAATAAGCTGGCTCAGATGGCAGCACAGGGAGATAAAAGAGCAATTCGACTTGCCCGGTTGACTAGTCAGCCAGCGAAGTTTTTAGCAACGATTCAGGTTGCAATTACCCTTTCCGGTTTTTTGGGAAGTGCATTTGCAGCAGACAATTTTTCAGACCAACTGGTGAAAGGTATGTTGTTTTTGGGAATTCCAATAGCACCCGCAACATTAAATACCATTGCAGTTGTGGTAATAACCTTGATTCTATCTTATTTTACCCTTGTTTTTGGTGAATTGGTGCCAAAACGAATTGCAATGAAGAAGGCTGAAAAACTGGCATTGCTTATGTCCGGAATGATTACCTTTATTGCAAAGATATTTGCTCCGGTGGTATGGGTTCTGACAGCCTCTACAAATGCCATGCTTCGCATTGTTGGTATTGATCCCAATTCAGAAGAAGAAAATGTCAGTGAAGAAGAAATCCGAATGATGGTAGACATTGGAAATCAAAAAGGGGTCATTGATTGTGAAGAACGGGAAATGATTCAGAATGTGTTTGAATTTGATGATTTGACGGTGGGAGAGTTTGCAACTCATCGTACAGAAATCTCTGTATTATGGATGGATGAAACCATAGAAGACTGGGAGAAAACCATTCATGAAAGCAGGCATACACTTTATCCCATCTGTGATGAAACCATTGATGATGTAGTTGGAATCTTAAATGTAAAGGATTATTTTCGACTTTCAGAAAAGACGAAAGACATTATAATGAAAGAGGCAGTAAAGCCCGCTTATTTAATTCCAAAAAGTGTTTGTGCGGACATTGTGTTTAAACAAATGAAGCACTCTCATAATCACTTTGCAGTGGTATTGGACGAATATGGTGGAATGTTGGGGATTGTTACCATGAATGATCTGTTGGAACAGTTGGTAGGAGATTTAGAAGATTGTGCACCGGATCTTTCCAAAGAGTTGGAGTTTGAACAAATTGATTCTAAAACATGGAAAATACTTGGAAGTATGCCCCTTGACCAGGTGGCCGAGAAATTAAAAATCGACTTGCCGGTGAAAGATTATGATACGTTTGGAGGGTTTGTATTTGCATCTTTTGGCTCCATACCGGATGATGGAAGTGAGTTCGAGGTAGATGCTTGTTCCCTTCACATAAAGGTAACAAAAATCAAAGACCATAGGGTAGAAAAAGCCTTGGTTTGTATGGAAGAACATGAAATTATTGAATAATATAAAATATAGGATATAAAAAGAAGGAGTTGTGCCTGCGAAGTAAGGTGCAGCTCCTTCTTTGCAAGAAGTTGGACCTACGTGGCTAATTAATACAGAATAGTTGCAAAAGTTTTAAATAGGGATTGAAAAATTAAAAATCTTGTGATAAAATCTAATTAAATCAAAAAGCTTTGTTACAATATAGACATAACTTATGAAAGAAAATCAGAGTAAACAGACATACAGATGAGGAGGTGCCCTAGTGAAGAGAGCATGGATTGTATTATTTATCTTCACAGTTTTATTATCCGGATGCACTTCCAATGTGATTTTGTATCAAGAAGATCGACAGGAATCCATAGTGGAATTCTGTAATCAGAAGGAAATTACGGATTTTGCGAATTCTTTTTTTCAGAACCGTCCGGTTGCGTTGAGCTATTACTGTAATTTACAGGAAGCAGACGAGATTGCGGCAACGGTTACGAATCCGGAGTTTATTACAGCTGTTTATGAGGCATTGATGGATGTTACAGTAGGTGACAAGTATACCGGTGACATAAGTGATTCCGGTGAAAAAGGGTATCTTTTCACCATGGAAGATGGGAGACAGATTTATTTTATTTTTTGGAAGAACTACCTGGCATTAGAGCGGGATAATAAGATTCAGTATTATGAAATATCCAATGCTGAGAATTTATTTGATTTAACATTTTCACATCAATAATATATGAATGAAATCATCAGAAAGTTTACAGAATGTTCATATTTGACAGGAAAAAACAGGTAAAATATGTATAAGTTTTTCTCTCACAGACAACTAGTTTTGAGACACAGACATTTTTTTAATAAATTGTAAACTTTTTGTTGACATTTAACACGGAGATACTTATAATGAATTTAACATCATATTTGATGTTGTTGTGAATCTCACAACACCCAATTTTGAGATTTACGTTTTTCCCTTTATATATCCTAGAAATGCGGAATCCGGTTAGCCGGGTTCCGCATTTCAATGTTTAAAGTTAAATAAGCAAAAATCTTGCAGAAAATCCTCAAAAGTGCTAAAATTTTTTAAGAGTTTGGAGGCTAAAGGAATGAAAAAAATTATAACCTATTATCTTAGACCCTATTATGGCAGAATGCTAATAGGGCTTTTTATTAAGTTTTTTGGCACGATTACAGAACTGTTTATCCCGTGGATTCTGGCCTATATGATCGACACGATTATCCCAACAAAAAATAAAGAGCAGATCTATATTTGGGGAATGGGAATGTTGTTATGTTCCATAGCGGCAATGATTTTTAACATTGTGGCAAACCGTATGGCAAGCAAAGTATCCAGAGATACAACAGAAGCACTGCGCTATGATTTATTTGAAAAAATAACGAATCTTTCCAGTGCTCAGATGGACCGGTTTACGAAACCATCGCTTATTTCCAGATTAACATCGGATACCTATAATATTAATCAGATGCTTGGCAGAATTCAGCGTTTGGGTGTGCGGGCACCCATTCTTTTAATTGGTGGAATTGTAATAACAATGTCTTTAGATCCCGCACTTTCTATGGTATTACTTTGTGCCATGCCTTTTTTGGCATTGGTGGTATTCCTGGTTTCCAGAAAAAGCATTCCAATGTTTCATCTGGTGCAGGAAGCAGCGGATAGATTTGTGCGTCTGGTGAGAGAGGACATTGCCGGAATGCGTGTAATTCGAGCCCTATCAAAGAGCCAATTTGAACAGGAGAAATTCTTAAAGGTGAATGAAGAGCTGGTGGAACGGGAGCAGAAGGCAAACGCACTTACTGCGATTATTAATCCGGCAATGAATATAATATTAAACCTTGGTCTGGTAATTGTTGTAATTTTAGGTGCTTACCGTGTGAATGGGGGAATCTCCAAGGTGGGTAAAATTCTGGCATTTATGACTTATTTTACGGTTATATTAAATGCACTTTTATCCATATCCAGAATGTTTGTAACCATATCAAAATCAATTGCTTCGTCAGACCGAATCAGGAAGGTTCTGGATGCGGAAGCGGACATAAAATTAGAGGAAATAGAGGATTCCGATGAAGGCGGATACTTGGAATTCGATCATGTATCTTTTTCTTATGATAAGGGTGAGATGAATCTGGAAGATATATGTTTTTCCCTTAAAAAAGGTGAAACCCTGGGAATTATTGGTGAAACAGGCTCCGGAAAATCAACGATCATTCATTTGCTCCTGCGCTTTTATGAGGCAGATCAGGGAAAAATCTATATAGGAGGCAGAAATATCAGGGGGATGGAGGTTACAGACCTGCGAAGAAGATTTGGTGTGGCATTTCAGAATGATACCATATTTGAGGATAGTGTCCTGGAAAATGTCCGTCTTGGACGGGATCTTACAAACGAACAGATTGAAGAGGCTGTTTTATATGCAAGAGCAAAAGAATTTGTGGATGAAAAGGGAGGAGATAGTCAGAGCCTTAGTATTAAGGGCGCAAATCTTAGTGGTGGACAAAAACAAAGAATATTAATTGCCCGGGCCCTTGCGGCACATCCGGAATTCTTAGTGCTGGATGATTCTTCAAGTGCACTGGATTATAAGACGGATGCCGCACTTCGCAGAGAGATTAAGGAACATTTTAAGGATACCACCATTGTGATTGTGGCCCAAAGGATTAGTTCGGTGATGCATGCAGATCATATTCTTGTTATGGAGGAAGGAAGAATGATTGGGTATGGAAGACATGAGGAGCTTATGAAAAATTGTGAGATTTACAGGGAAATTAGTCAGTCTCAAATGGGGGTGGCTTAAGATGAAGAGAAAACGTACACTGGTGCGATTGGGACTCTATTTATTGAAATATAAATGGCGTCTGGTTCTTGCCTTGAGTTTAACAATAGGGAGTAATCTGCTGGCATTGATAGGCCCCCTGTTATCCGGTTATGCAATAGATGCAATTGAACCGGGAGTTGGAAAGGTTGTGTTTGACCGGGTATTTTTCTATGCGTTCCTTATGATTTTATTTTATCTGGTTTCTTCAGCACTGTCGTATCTGTTGTCTATTTTAATGATAAAAATCAGTCGACTGGTTACAAAAAGAATGAGAACGGACGTATTCAATCATCTAATGGAGCTGCCTGTGGGCTATTTTGATGTACATCAGACAGGAGAGATTATAAGTAAAATATCTTATGATATTGATACAGTGAACGAGTCTCTTTCCAGTGATCTGATTCAGATATTTACAACCGTTATTACAGTGGTTGGTGCCCTTGGGATGATGGTTACAATCTCCCCTATTTTAGTACTGGTCTTTGTGATTACAGTGCCGCTATCAATCATACTTACAAAGTTTTTAACCGGAAAGACAAGGCCGCTATTTCGAAGCCGCTCCAGAAAATTAGGGGAATTAAATGGTATGGCGGAAGAACTCATATCCGGAATGAAAACCTTAAGGGCCTATACGCAGGAAAAAAATGCATTAAAAAAATTCAGTGTTAAAAATTCGGAAGCGGTGGAGGCTTATTATAGGGCAGAATATTACGGGAGCATGGTGGGTCCTACGGTCAACTTTATTAATAATTTATCATTATCCTTAATCAGCGTATTTGGAGCATTTATATTTCTTGCAGGGAAACTCTCCATTGGAAATATATCATCCTTTGTGCTCTATTCCAGAAAATTTTCAGGTCCCATTAATGAAGCGGCAAATATTATGAGTGATTTGCAATCTTCTCTGGCGGCAGCAGAACGAATCTTTCAGTTATTGGACGAACCGGGGGAAGAAAAAGACTGCATAGGGGCAGAAGAAGTGATGGAGGTCCGGGGAGGGGTTACGTTCTCTCAGGTTAATTTTGCATATCTACCGGGCCAGCCAATTATAAAGAATTTGTCACTGAAGGTGGAACCCGGACAATTGGTTGCAATTGTGGGACCAACCGGTGGTGGTAAGACAACCTTAATTAATTTGCTTATGCGTTTTTATGATGTGGATACGGGCACGATTTTAGTGGATGAAAAAGAAATCCGTCAATTCACACGCAGAAGTCTGCGCAAAGCCTATGCCATGGTACTTCAGGATACATGGCTGTTCTATGGGACCATTTATGAAAATCTTGCATATGGAAGAACCGATGCTTCTATGGAGGAAATAGAGGAAGCGGCAAAGGGGGCGAAGATCCATAACTTTATAAAACATCTTCCCAAAGGGTATCAAACAATACTCAGTGATGAAGGTACCAATATTTCCAAGGGGCAGAAGCAGCTGTTAACGATTGCCAGGGCAATGTTACTGGATTCTAAGATGCTGATTTTAGACGAAGCAACCTCCAATGTGGATACCAGAACAGAGATTAAGATTCAGCAGGCAATGCGGACTTTAATGAAGAACAAGACCTGTTTTGTTATTGCACATCGGTTGTCTACCATACAAAATGCGGATGTAATACTGGTTGTAAATCATGGTGAGATTGTGGAACAGGGAAGCCATGAGGAACTTATGGAAGCCGGAGGATTTTATCATGAACTGTATCAGGCACAGTTTCAGTAATGGAAAACTGCCGCCGCAGGCGATAACCGGTGGCGGCAGTGATGCTAGTATTGGGAAAGAGGAATCAATGCATCTTGACTTATTCCCATTTGTTTTAGAAACGCTAACGTATGGGTACAGGAATCTGTGATTCTGAAATTCAGGGAAACATTGTTTGCATTACGATAAATATTCATATTATAGTTGTTATAATAGCAGGAATTAAAGGAAAGTGAATGAGAGCCTGAATCCGTTTGTTGGGAAGAGATAAAGTTTATGGAAATCTGATTAAAATAAAAATGTTGATCTAATTCATTTGTTTGGTTCGTGGTGTAATAAAGTAAACAGTTGCCCTCTTCAAGATCCGCAATATAACTGTCTAATAATTGCTTTGACTGCTCAGGAGTAAAGGAATGGCTTGACGTTATAGAGTCGCTGCCATTGGGCTGTTTCGTTGAAAGTTCGATAGAGGAATTAATTTCTACAAATGAGGCAGGCTGGGTAGTAGAAAATCCCAGTGCTTTTTTGAAATAAGAAGGCGTATTGCTTCGTTCCGTAAGGGTAGTAACAATAGCTGCAACCTCTTTATTGGAAGGATTGGTTTCATCCACAGTAGGAAGCTGATAAGCACGAGTCAGAGAGCTTCCGTTTTTCAAATGATAGGTAATTGTAACGGGCATAACACCATGTTCAACAGACTGTGATGTGATTGCCTTTTTATTATCTATAATTTTTTTATGAAGATCGGTAACAAACTGTATTTCTTTTGGTGAAGTTTCTTCCATTGTGTAAAAAAGTTCAAGAGAAGCAGATGAAATCTGGTTGTTGTCCGGAACCTTAGCAACGATATGAAAGAAATCCAGCCGTAAGGTGATGAAAAGCAGAAGCAGTAGTCCCACAAATAACCCACATTCCCTACGTTTCTTTTTGGTAAAGACGCGGAACTTCTTTTTAATAATCATCTCCACAAAGAAGAAACAGGCAATTCCAAGGATAATTAGGGCGATTAGGCTAATAGAAAAGGATTTTGTGCTAAAGCTATTATATTGATTAAAGAAAATAGTAAAAAATAGCAGTAAACATAATAAAACAGAGGTAAAGGAAGCACACCATAGGAAAAATGGTTTCATCCAGTTTAGGGAAATAACATCACCGGAACATTCCAGATGTCTGCATTTATATAGAATCAGGCCAAACACAAAAAAGAAAAGGGCTGCAATTCCATAAATCCAAAGACTGTTATCACCATATACAGCAAGGACATTTTGTGCATTTGTACGAAAGGTCAGCTGCTTCATTAAATAATACAAGGGTGAGAGCAGGGTATCCTGGCTTAAAGCATTCAAAGGATTTGTAAAGCCAAATAAAAAGAGTTTGGCAAGGGAAATTAGAATGAACTTACATCCAACATAAAGTAAATTAAAGATGAAAAAAAGTATAGGTGGCCAATAGATATTCCCGCTAAACATACAAAGCATAACCGCCATGCTATAGAAAAACAGGATCATGGTCAGCGTAATGAGTAGCCATCTTGAAAAAATCCCAATATAATCCAAGCCGGTTATTTTACACACAAGGATGGTGGAAAAATAAATAACCAACTGAGGAAGAACGATAAATAAAAGACCGGATACATAGTTTGTCAGGTAGAGCTCCTCTCGTCTTACCGGAAGGGAATGGATCATATTCGCATTCTTACCAACCATAAGATAGGAAAAGACGCAGGAGGCGGACAGTACACAAAAGATAGAGAGCAGCAGGGGAGAGGCGGTGCTGTTCAATAGGTCGGAAAATTGTAAGGCAAAGTTCTTGGTATTAAAATATGGATTCTGCAAAGAATTCATTCCAATGCTAAAGGGGAGTATGAGAAATAGAAGAAGAAGATAACTGCCCCAAATTGGCCAAAAGCGTTTTATATTCTTAAAAAATATAGTTTTATTAAAGTAAGATGTCTTTGATTGCATAATCTTCCCCTCCTAGCTCATAAATAAATATTTCTTCCAAAGTTAAAGGCAGCAAATCTATAAAAAGTGGATTTAAGGTCTCAATATAACTGCGAATCTCTTGTGGATTTCCCTGGGCAATCAGTGTAACTACCCTGCCGCTTTGAGATTGATGGAGTAATCCCGGAAGGGACTGAAAGCTGGGACAATCTCCCGAAAAGGCCAGTTGAATCTTGGATGTATTGTCTTGCAATTCTTCCAAAGACCGCTCTAAAATCACACGTCCATCATGCATAATTCCAACGTGGTCACATACATCTTCCAGCTCGCGCAAATTATGGGAAGAAACCAGAACAGTTACCTTACGATCAGCGACTTCTTTCATTAAAATGCTCCATACCTGTTTCCTCATAATTGGATCCAGACCATCTACAGGTTCATCTAAGATTAAAATCTCAGGGTGCATACAAATTGCAAGCCAGAAAGCAACCTGCTTCTGCATACCTTTTGAAAGGGAGCGAATGGTTCGCTTCACATTTATAGTTGGGAAAAAATCCTTTAAGCGTTCAAATAATTCGGAATCGAACTGCTTATAAATTCCCTTATAAAAATTCTTCATATCAAGGGTATTTGCCTGCATGAAATAGAATAAATCATCCGGAATATATGCTATTTTTTCTTTTGTGGATGGATTTTCATAAACCGGACAGCCATCAATGAGAATAGAGCCGGCATCCGGTCGGTAAATTCCGGTTAAATGTCGAATAATTGTGGATTTTCCGGCACCATTTGGACCAACAAGACCATAGATAGAACCGGTGTCAACCGTGAGAGTTGTTCCTTTCAGGGCTTGAAATCCATCAAAACTTTTTACCACATTTTCTGCTTTAATCATGAAGTTTGCCTCCTTGTGCGATTGTTTGAATATGAGTTATCAATTCATCTTTGGGCGTATTAAGAAAAAATAATTCTTTGGTAATTTCATCAAAATGAGCCAAAAGAGTCAACTTTCTAGGGTTTTGGAACTGTTCTCTTGGAGCAACGAAGGTTCCCTTGCCGGACACAGAATAAATGTATCCCTCGGTTTCCAATTCACGGTAGGCACGAGAAATAGTGTTGGGATTGATACTTAATTGGGAAGCCAGTTCTCGGACGGAGGGTATCTTTTCATCGGCAGTGAGTACCTGTTGAACAATATGGTTACGGAAACCATCTTTCACCTGTTCATAAATAGGGCGGGAATCACGGTAGTTTAGTGAGATCAATGCGATCACTCCTTTCTGTTGGATTCTAAAAGCAAAAGCACACTAAGTGTGCTATGTAACTTAATACACTTAGTGTACTCCAGGATGAAGAAACTGTCAATAAAAAAAGAACCCTAAAAGTAGGGTTCCCTATTAAATCAGTTTATAACAAATGAAAAAGCTATGGTTAGCGGTATTCACCAAGGTAAAATAAAGCCATGGTTCCGGGACCGGAGTGGGTTCCAATGGTAGGTCCTACGGAATGAATAATAAATTGATCAATACCAAAACGTTCCTTGACCTGAGAAGCAACGAATTCGGCTTCTTCCTTACAATCTCCGTGACTGATAAACACAATGTCATTTTGTGAGCGGTAGGAACCCATTTGACGTTCCATACTGTCAATCAATGTCAGTAATGATTTTTTGCGGCCTCTTACTTTGCTGACGGGTACCAGATGCCCCTCATTGTCCACATGAAGAATGGGTTTAATATTAACCATAGTACCAAGTATCGCAGCAGTCTTTGAGACCCGCCCTCCCCGATATAAATTGTAAAGGTCATCTACAGTAAAATTGTGAACCAGATGAAGTTTGTTTTCTTCCACCCAGTTTGCGGTCTCGTCTAAGGTAGCCCCGTTCTTCTTTAATTGGATTGCCTTATGAAGCAGCAATCCTTCGCCAAGTGAGGCACAGAGGGAATCAATGACGATAATGCGATGTTCCGGATCTTTTTCCATTAGTTCTTCAGCGGCAATACGTACACTGTTATAGCTTCCACTTAAACCGGAGGAAAAGGCTATGTGAAGAATGTCAGCATCCGTGTTTCTTATAATTTTTTGGAATGTATCTTTGGCAGTTTCCGGATTTACCTGTGCAGTTGTTGGAAGACTTCCGGCACGCATTTTATCATAGAATTCGTGTACATCCAACTGGTGTTCTCCCTCATAAGTAATCCCATCTACAGTATAGGATAAATACATTAATTCCAGCTGATTTTCCTGATAGTAAGAGTCCGGAAGATCGGTAGTGGAATCAGTTGTAATAAAATAATCTCTCATGGAATCTCCTTTTTGTTTATATGATAATGTAATTATAACATTTTTTTGGGGAAAATTCAATGGATTTATAGGAAGAAAGGACTACCATTTTATTAAAATCCCGCCCCAGCTAAGTCCTCCGCCAAAGCCGGCAAGTACAATGAATTCACCCGGGTGCAAATCCCCATGTTTATTCATACAATCCAGTAAAATTGGGATTGTTGCAGAGGAAGTGTTGCCACAGGTGTCTACATTCATAGGAAATTTAGAGAGTGGAATCTCTAATTTTTTGGCTACGGACTGAATGATTCGGGCATTGGCCTGATGAAGAAGAAAATAAGTGATTTCATCCAGGGTTTTATTTGCAGATCGAAGTAGTGTCTCAATGCAGTCCGGCACTGTTTTTATGGCAAATTTATAGACTTCCTGACCATTCATATAGATGGAATCAAGGGTTTGATCGGTTTGGACAAAAGGATTATTATTGCTGCGCTGTTTACAGTAGAGCACCTCACCACGGCTGCCATCCGAACCCTGCAGACCTGTAATCATAGTGGGAGCGATATTGTCCAGAGCGGAATCCGCAGACAGAACTACAGCACCGGCTCCATCGCCAAATAAAACGCAGGTGCTCCGATCCTCCCAGTTGGTTACTTTTGACAAAGTCTCTACCCCAATGACAAGGGCAGTTTTATAAAAACCGGAGGTGAGATAAGCATTGGCTGTATTTAAGGAAAAGATAAAACCCGTGCAGGCTGCGTTCAGGTCAATGGCAGCGGCATTTTTGGCACCCAGTATGTTTTGCACCAGACAGGCGGTATTTGGAACGATGGTATCCGGTGTTACCGTTGCAATCAGAATTAAATCCAGATCCATGGCAGAAAGACCGGAATCTGCAAGGGCAGCGGCACCTGCGGCAGCAGACATGGAAACCGTGGTTTCTGCTTCATTCACAATATGTCGCGTCTTAATTCCCGTTCGGGATTGAATCCATTCGTCATCAGTGTCTACAATAGTAGTTAGAAATTCATTTGGGACAATATGTTCCGGAAGATAGCTTCCGGTACCAATAATATGTGTATGCATAAAAAAACTCCTTTATAGTTTGATTATCAAAGTATTTAACAATCAAAGTATAAAGGAGAAGTGACTATTTGTCAACAATAATTAAAAAACGACTGGTTTAAAGTTGTGAATAAACCTCACAAAGGGAAAGTTGATTTTCGTTTGCGATTTTACTAAGGTCGTCAAATTCCGGCTTGGATTTACAGATGCCATTTCCATAGCTGGTTTTAATTCGGACATCACCATAGATGGTGGGCTGGACTTTCATGGAAGCATCCAATACCAGGCGGTTCATTTTTCGGTAACGCATTCCTCTGGTGGAGGTGTGCTGAAAAATAAGTGCTGCAAAGCGGGTAAAGTCCTGGGTATGGCAGAGACAGGTAAGCAGAACCCCGGGGCGGTTCTTTTTCATATAAATGGGTGTAGTATAGACATCAAGAGCACCTGCATTTAAGAGAACTTCGCTGGCAAATCCCAGTGCTTCTCCGGTCATGTCATCCAGGTTACAGGTAATTTCGATAATATCATCTTTGGGATCGGGAGCAAGGGTATCTCCAACAGACTCACCCAAAAAGGCACGTACACAGTTCGCGGTCTGGAAGTTTTTGGTTCCCATTCCATAGCCAAGGGCGGAAGTGGTCATTACGGGATGGGAGATATATTCTTCCACATAATAGTTTAAAAGAGCAGCACCGGTAGGCGTGCAGAGCTCGCCCGTGATCTCACCGGAATAAAAAGGAATATTCATTAGTAATTTAGCGGTTGCAGGTGCAGGAACCGGCAGTGTTCCATGGGCACAGGTAACAAATCCGCTTCCGGTATTAATAGGAGAACTGATAATGCGCTCCGGTGCCAGAAGGTGTATTAAAAGGCAGCAGCCGATTACATCTGCCACAGCATCCAGTGTACCTACTTCGTGAAAATGAATCTGTTCCAAAGTGGTGTGGTGCACACTGGCTTCCGCTTCGCCAATAAGACGATAAACCTGGGTTGCGTCCTTTTTAACCGGATCCGGCAGGGCAAGATGCCCAATGAGATGGAGGATATCCGGGTAGCTGGAATGTTCATGGGTATGCTCATGGGTATGTTCATGGGTATGTTCGTGGGAGTGTTCCTGTGTACCATGAATTTCAACATTCATATGTGTACCATAGATGCCGCATTTTTCAGAGGCCTCTGCACGGATCTGAACACCCGGAAGCCCAAGGTTATTCATGGTATCCAAAAATTCCTGCTTATGATCCAGCAATTCATAAAGAGCGCCCATAAGCATATCGCCGGCAGCACCCATGTTACATTCAAAAAAAAGTGTTTTCATTCTTATCATCCTCCTATATGGTTAATCATGCTGGCAAGATAACCGGCACCGAATCCATTATCAATATTCACAACACTGACTCCACTGGCACAGGAATTCAGCATGGATAAAAGTGCAGAAACACCACCAAAGCTGGCACCATAGCCAACGCTGGTTGGTACTGCAATAACCGGGCAGTCGACTAAACCGCCAACAACACTTGCAAGGGCACCTTCCATACCGGCAATGGCAATCACTACTGTGGCTTCCGAGAGCAGGTCAACATTTGCAAGAAGGCGGTGAACACCGGATACACCAACATCATAGAGACGAATTACAGTATTTCCAAGCACTTCTGCGGTAAGCGCCGCTTCTTCCGCTACGGGAATATCACTGGTTCCGCCGGTTGCAATCACAATGGTTCCTTTTGCACTAAGATGTTCCTTCCGATTAACAATGCCAATTTTTGAGAGTGCATGGTAGAAAAAATCAAATTTATCACTTA
Source organism: Lachnospiraceae bacterium (assembly GCA_036652735.1). Taxonomy (GTDB): domain Bacteria; phylum Bacillota; class Clostridia; order Lachnospirales; family Lachnospiraceae; genus JAGOGN01. Next base: position 27,778 of record JAVVVI010000012.1, on the reverse strand, counting down.
AATAGTCGGCTGTCTCAGGAGCAAGTCTGGTAATTAAGATGTTCGTATCGTGATGAGCCAGCATTGCGGTTACAATGCCTTCAATCTGCTCCTTTGTCTTATGACTGCCAAATATGACTTCCTGATTTCCCTGGCGAAGCGCTCGGTGATGGTCAATTTTGGCATAGCCTAGGTCTTCAAAGGGAGAAAGCCGTAGTTCGTTATAGGCATCAGCGGCAGTGATCCTGCCATTCTGAATATTTTCCAGTATGTTTAAAATAGTTTCGGATTCCATGTTTCCACTTCCTTTTTTAATTTGGGGTTACAGGCAGGCGGTTTTGAAGTATTTTCACCAATTAATTTTAATCCATCGGATGGAAGCCGTGGATTGAGGTCAAGGAAAATATGAGGATAGGAGTCCTTAAGACCATTGCGGATTTCATTTCTCAGGGAAGTAAAAAGTTCAAATTGTTCTTCTCTTAATTGGATACAGGCGTCTCGGCCCATGGATCGAATTCTGAAATCTTTAAATCCAAGGTGAAAGAGAAACGTCTCATTTTTTTCAATTTGTATTAAAGCCTCCCGTGTAATGGGGGTGTTGGGTTCTATTCTGGTAGCAAGGCAGGCATAGGCGGGTTTCTGACCGGTAAAGAGTCCCAGCTTTTCGGACTGGTTACGAATCTCAGCCTTTGTAAGACCGGCTATTCTTAAAGGGGACAGAATCTGTAATTCCTCTAAGGCTTTCATTCCGGGTCGATTCGAAGAATCGTCGGAAGCATTGGTGCCATCGCAGACAACCGGAAAGCCCAAGTTCGCCGCAGCCTCTTTTATTGTGGAAAAGAGCATTTTCTTACAGTAATAACAGCGATTCTCATTGTTATTACATACATTTGGATTGGACAAAACTGCAACCGGGAGAATGTGAAGTGTAACAGCAAGCTCCTGACAAAGCCGCTTGGCATCTTCTAATTCAAAGGCCGGCTGAAAATCTGACTTCACATAGAAAGCTTCTGCGCGGTGCGCATATTTTTTTGCCTGATGGAGTAAAAAGGCGGAATCACAGCCACCCGAAAAGGCAATGGAAACAGAGGAATAAGTTTGAAAAAATGTTTGTAAATCCATATGTGTACCCTCCAATCAACACGTCTATATCAGAAATTGTATCACAGCAAAATAAGAAAATCTACTTATGTTTTGAAATAATAACAGAAATGCTTTATAATGAACGTACGGGATTTTTTTCGGTAGGAAGAAATGGAGGCTGCAATGGAAAATATGAATTCAGGAGAGTCCCTTACACTAACTTATTCAGCGGTGTCAGGCCAGGGAACTGAAAAAAAGGTGAACATACGATTTGAGCGAAGGAATGGGGAGAAGATTGAATTTGCAGAAGGAGTCATTCCGGATGGTAAGATCGAAAAGTCGATTGGATTTACCCAGCAGGAACTTGCAGGGCTGGAACTTTATTTAAAGGAACACACAGGGGAGTTATTTCAGAAGGCAAAAAAAATAAACGAGCAGATGTTTTGGAAGAGAGAAGAGTGAACGCAAAGGAGCACACGAAAAAAAGAATCCAGCAGTTTGGATTCTTTTTTTGTTGCAGTAATTAGGGGCGATTGGTTTACTGTGTTTTAATAATAAAGTCTACTTTTCCATGTCCCTTATTTGATAATCTGGTAAAGGTCTCATATTCTTTTGCGGCTTTTTGTATGGCCTTGGCGGTATCTAAAAGCTCCGTAATATTGCCATTAAAGGCGTTGGAGAGTGTCTGGGTTCCCTGGGATAACTCAGAACTGCCATCCAACAGAGTATCGGCACCTTTTTTTAACAGAATGGAACCATTGTGTAATTGAGCAATTCCCTGTGATAATTCCTGCGTTTTGTGGGAAATGGTGTTTAGTCCCAGAAAAAGAGCATTGTTACCATCGGCAACCTGTCTGGAACCAGCAGAAAGTGCGCTTAGACGGTCTTCCATCTTCTGACTGTCCATTTGAGCTTTCAAGGTGTTTAATGCAGTAGCTGCACCCTTGAGTTGATTGAGCTTAGCGGTATACTCTTCCAACTGTGCCTGGTATCCTGCCAGCTGTTTCTTCTGATCATCTGTGATTTTTCCCGCAGCCTGTAATTGCTCTAATTGATGAATCCCTCCGGTAAGCTGGCTGATTCCGGCGTTTAATTTTGCGCTATTTACTTTATTTTCCTGGATAGACGTGCAGATGCTCTGATACATTGTAGTAATCGCACCAACCAAATCCTGTACTCCGGTATTCAGGGAGGACGCGCCTTTACTTAATTGCTGTGATTTTTCGGATACAGTGGATAGAGCAGCAGTTAAGGCGGTACTTCCGGAGCTGGCGGTATTCAGTCCGGAGGATATGAGTGCCAGTTTGGCATCCAACGTGGCAATACCGGTATGGATGGCAGTGGCACCATCATTTAATTTGTGAATGGATGCAGAGAGTTCATTGATTACCTGGTCCAGGTCATCAGAGCTTCCGGGAACCGTAGTAAGAGACTCTGCCAGGGAAGGAAGATTAATTGCGGATTCCAGATCCAAACTGGCAAAGGGCTCGCTGCTATAATAGGACATAATCATGTCCGGGTTGAAGTTGGTAACGTCGGCGGAGATCTGGACGGTGTCGGTAAAGATGCCATTTTCATCGGTTAAATCAAAATTTTCATTCATTCCCGGAAATCCATAGCCCAGCAAAAGAAGGTGATCCCCACTTTCAATGGATTTTCCATTTGTAATCGTGACATTTTTCAAGGAATCCGAGGGAAGAATCATTGTACTTACTGCAAGAAATGGAATGTGCAGATCTTTTTCTCTTCCATTTATGGTTTCGGTTATGGAAGAGTGATTGGTATAAGTAATCGTCAAATCCAAATGCCCGGTGGCAGCGGTAAGCTCTTTTCCCTCTCGTTCTTTCCCATCCAGTTTGTATGTGATGTTTAGATCCACCGGCAGTGCAGCAGTGGGATCCAGGCTGCCACGATAGTAAATATCATTTCCTTTGGAGTCAAAGTTCAGGTCTTCTCCATTCTGGGTAAAAGATTCATTGCCCTTAACATTTTCCACCTGGGAGAGATTAGTGGAATCCGTAAGCGTGGCAAAATGGTCGGAATTATTCAGCCAGTCAGAGACGGTAATATCGGTAACTTCACCACTGGAATCGGTATTGACAAATACGGTTTCTGTTTTATAAGGAGTACCGGTTCCGGAGGCCTTGAATGCAGGGGTATCGGTGGTGCCGCTGGCAGATACAACAGGCACATTCTTTTTGGAAGCAGTAGAGTCCTTTAGGGAGGAACAACCGGCAAGACTGCTGATTGTCAGTGCGGCAGCAAGCACACAGGCTGCCACACGTTTGGTTTTTAGTGAATTATTTTTTCTCATCTTAATCCATCTTCTTTCTTAATTCTATTTTTTGAGTTTTAGCGCCTTGAAAGCCTAATGTTGTATGAATAATTACCCGATCAAAGATTAAAAGCATGGATGGCAGAACCAGGAGTACAACAACCATACTGATCAGGGCACCACGAGCCATTAATGTACAGAGAGAACTAATCATATCAATCTTTGAGAACAAACCAACACCAAAGGTTGCGGCAAAGAAGCTAAAGGCACTTACCAATATGGATGGGGTAGAGGTAATGTGGGCGATGGATACCGCTTCTTTTTTTGACAGACCGGAGGAACGCTCTTTTATATAGCGGGTGGTCATTAAAATTGCATAGTCTACAGTTGCACCCAGTTGAATCGTTCCAATAACCACAGAGGCGATAAATGGAACTTCGGAATGCATATAATAGGGAAAGGACATATTCACAAAGATTGCAAATTCAATTACGGATACCAAAATAATTGGCAGGCTGATGGATTTAAAAATCAGCAGAATAATGAGGAAAATAAGAACAATGGAAACGGTATTCACAGTCTTAAAGTCTTTATCCGTAATGGTAATCAAATCTCTGGTACAAGGGGCTTCTCCTACTAACATTCCTTTTTTATCATAGGATTTTATGATTTTATCCAATTCTTTTACCTGTTGATTGGATTCAGGGGAAGCAACTTTATATTCGGACAGAATCAGCATCAGTTCATAGCGGTCATTCTTAAATATTTCCTTTATTGTATCCGGAAGCATGGATTCCGGAATGGTAGGTCCGATTAAGGATTCCAGATTTAGAACAGCCTTTACACCGGCTACCTGGTCCAAATCGGAACTCATGGTGATGCAATCGCTGGTGTTCATGTGGCTATTAACAAGAACCATATCAATACAATTCATATGATAGTGTTCTTCCAAATTGGAATTGGCAACAATTGAATCCAAATCCTTTGGCAGTGTTTCGTCCAGCGCATAGTATACGGGGGTATGATTGTTACCATAAATCGCAGGAATTAAAAGCAGGGCAAAGAGAATGGCTACAAAGATATAGTGTTTATTTACAAACTTTGAAGGCTTCTCAAAGCTTGGCAGCAGTGGCTTGTGAGCCGTATGCGTTAATGGCTTATCAAAGAGTAAAATAATACTTGGCAGCAGGGTAACACAGCAGAGAACGCCAATGATCACACCTTTTGCCATAACAATTCCAAGATCCAGACCCAAGGTAAAGCTCATAAAACAAAGAGCAGCAAATCCGGCAACCGTTGTGATGGAGCTTCCTACTACGGAAGTTATGGTAGACGCAATTGCATGAGCCATGGCTTCTTTTTTATCCGAAAACAGTTCCTGCTGTTCCTTATAACTGTGCCACAGGAAAATGGAATAATCCATGGTCACACCCAGTTGAAGAACCGCCGCCAGTGCCTTGGTTATGTAAGAGATTTCCCCAAGAAACAGGTTACTCCCCAAATTGTAGATAATTGCAAATCCAATACTTAAGAGAAATAAAAATGGAATCAGAAATGAATCCATAGTCAGGCAAAGGACGGCAACCGAGCAAAGCACGGCAATAAGCACATAAATGGGTGCTTCCCGTTCGGACAGATCCTTTGTGTCCGTCACCACGGCGGACATTCCGCTGATCATGCAATTTTTACCGGCAATGTGCTTCAAATTGGTAATGGCATCCATGGTTTCATCGGAAGAGGTGGTGTCATCAAAAATTACAGCCATTAAGGTTGAGTCTTCCGTATTAAAGGAATCCTTCACATCTGTGGGTAAAATACTCATAGGAACACTGAGATCCATGAAGGTATCGTACCAGACTACTTTTGATACATGATTAATTTTTTCAAATTTTTCTTTTAATACAGAGACTTCTTTGTCCTCCATATTATTTACAATTACCAGAGAAAAGGCACCGGTTCCAAAGTCCTTTACCAGAATATCCTGGCCCTTCATGGTCTCAATATCCTCCGGTAAATAGGAAAGAATGTCGTAATTTACTCTTGTGTTAAAATACCCGATTGCCGATGGAATCAGCAATAACAGGCAGAAGATGAAAATAGGAATGCGTAGTTTCACAACCTTTTCACCAAATTTTGTCATCATAATTTTCACTCCTTGTCTTTAATAAAATGACCGTTGGTCAATGTCTGAATATAGATATAACATAAAAATGACTGATGGTCAATAGTTTTTATAAAAATAATTGACTAAAAGTCATTTATAAGATACTATCATTAACAGAGGGTACGAAATGTGGTTCAGATGGGAGGAACAATGAGTAAATTAGAAACGAACAAAAAGAGAAAGATGGACGCACTCCTTGAAAATGCACTGGAGTTGTTTACTACAAAAGGGTTACAGGAGACCTCGATTTCAGATATTGTTAAAAAAGCAGGAGTCGCCAAAGGCACGTTTTATTTGTATTTTAAGGATAAATATGATTTGCGCAATATCCTCATTGCTCATGAATCCAGTAAAATATTTATGAAGGCAGCAGTGCGTCTGGAAAAATCGGGGATTCTTGATTTTGAAGAAAAGATTATTTTTCTGGTCAATGATATTATTGAACAATTAAATCAGGATAAGAAATTGCTGCTGTTTATCTCAAAAAATCTGGGTTGGGGATATTTCAAATCCGCCTTAGTGAATAGTCGTAATGAGGATGACGTGGATTTTTACATGGTGTATCAAAAAATGCTGAAGGATTCCGAACATCCCATAAAGGAGCCGGAAATCATGCTATTTATGATTGTTGAGTTAGTAAGTTCCACCTGCTACAGCTCGATTCTATATAATGAACCGGTATCTCTTTCCGAATTAAAGCCTTATCTTTTTGCCAATATTCGTAACATTATGGCCTCACATTTTACGGAACTATAAAAACTACCAAAAAGAGACCCCTTTTTTTGGGTATAAAGTTTTTGGATATGTATTGCAAAAACACCACTATTCGTTTATAATGTGAACGTTGGTGAAATTCTGTATTGAATTAGATAAAAAATTGGATATTTCACCGGTAAACGACTGTAAACGGCAGCGGCGCTTGTAGCAAAATGCTGTTATACAGAGAAATATAACCATATAATTTAAGGGGGACACGTAAAATGTCATATGTAGACAGAGTCTTGGCTGCAACAAAAGCCAAAAATGCAAATGAGCCTGAGTTCCTTCAGACTGTAGAAGAAGTTTTAAATTCCCTTCGTCCAATCGTTGATAACGATCCTAAGTACGAAGAAGCTGCTATCTTAGAAAGATTAGTAGAGCCGGAAAGAGTAATTGAGTTCAGAGTACCTTGGGTAGATGATCAGGGTAAAGTACAGGTTAACAGAGGATTCCGTGTACAGTTCAACAGTGCCATTGGACCTTACAAAGGTGGTTTAAGATTCCACCCATCCGTAAACTTAAGTATTGTTAAATTCTTAGGTTTTGAGCAGACATTTAAGAATTCCTTAACCAGTTTGCCAATCGGTGGTGGTAAAGGTGGATCTGATTTTGATCCTAGAGGAAAGTCTGATATGGAAGTAATGAGATTCTGCCAGTCATTTATGACAGAGTTATATCGCTATATTGGTATTGACGTTGACTGCCCAGCCGGAGACATGGGTGTAGGCGGAAGAGAAATTGGATATCTTTATGGACAGTTTAAGAGAATCGTTGGACGTTACGAAGCAGGAGCAATGTCCGGTAAAGGATTGTCTTATGGTGGAAGTATTGGACGTCCAGAAGCTACAGGATTTGGTGCAGCTTATGTTACAGATGAATACTTCAAATCAATTGGACAGGAAATCAAAGGCAAGACATTTGCTATTTCCGGATTTGGTAATGTATCTTGGGGCGTTTGCCAGAAGATCGCTGATTTCGGCGGAAAAGTTATTACACTTTCCGGTCCTGATGGATATATTCTTGATAGAGATGGAATTATTACACCGGAGAAGATTGGCTTTATGTTAGAGATGAGATCTTCAGGCCGTGATAAAGTTCAGGATTACGCAGACAAATTTGGCTGTGAATTCCACGCAAATGAAAAACCTTGGGGTAATGTTAAGGCTGATGTTTATATGCCATGTGCAACCCAGAATGATATCAATATTGAAGGCGCAAAACAAATGGTAGCAGAAGGATATAGCAAACTCTTAATTGAAGTTGCAAATATGCCTACTACCAATGAAGCAATGGAATTCTTAATGGAGAAAGGTTACACAATTCTTCCTTCCAAGGCTGTTAATGCCGGTGGAGTTGCTTGTTCTTCATTAGAAATGTCACAGAACGCAGAACATCTTGCTTGGTCCTTAGAAGAAGTAGATGAGAAGCTTAATAGAATTATGAGAAACATCTTCCACAACATGGATGACGCTGCTAAGAAATATGGCTTTGCAGGTAACTTTGTTGCAGGAGCAAACCTTGCTGGATTCCAGAAGGTAGCAGACGCTATGCTCGCTCAGGGAGTTTGCTAATTTAGAAGTTAAAAGAATACGAATTATAAAAAAACCCCAGGGCTTAAGGCTTTGGGGTTTTTTGAATCGGAATACGCACAAATTTTTCCGGAGGGCATATGATATAGGGATGTAAATAAGCAGAGGTATGTATGGCAGTTTCAATGGTAATCGATGCCGGGCATGGTGGTTATGACAATGGTGCAACTTATAATGACCGGAGAGAAAAGGATGACGTATTGCGTTTATCCATGGCGGTAGGCCAGATCCTAAAAGAGAATGGATATCATATTACTTATACCAGAACAGAAGATGAATATGCATCGCCTTTTGAAAAAGCACAAATTGCGAATAATGCAGGGGGGGATTATTTCATCTCCATTCATAGAAATTCCAGTCCCAGAAGCAATATGTACAGTGGTGTCCAGACGCTCCTCTACTCCTTGGAAGAGGAGCAGGCGGTTAAAATGGGGAACGATATTAATGAATCTCTGGAAAAAATAGGATTCAAAAATCTTGGTTTGGTAGCACGACCGGGTTTGGTTGTATTACGCAGGACAAAAATGCCGGCAATCCTGGTGGAAGCAGGCTTTATCAATACGGATGCAGACAATCTGTTATTTGATACAAAATTCAATGAAATGGCACAAGCCATTGCGGATGGAATTATGGAGGCGGCACCCATTGATGTTACCCAAGAGAGCCAGATTCCCCAAGGGGACACACCGGGAAGCCGGGAAACTGTGGGGGGTGCAAAACAGGATGAAAAAGAATATGCGGTTCAAATCGGACTGTTTCGCTATGAATCCAACGCAATTTATCAAAAAGAGATTCTGGAGGAAGCCGGTTTCCCATCGGTGATTGCATATGAAGAACCCTACTATTCTGTGAAAATAGATACGGGGAAGAACCTGGAAGAGGCGATTTCACTCCAGGCAAAACTAAGACGAATGGGGTACGATACCATTGTGGTGACAAAGTAATTGTGTAAAAGTAAAGTGTTTTTTTGCAACGAAATAAAAAAACACTTTACTTTTTTCAAATAGGTGGTATGATTGTAACTATCTTATATCTTTTTTATCAGTTCTTATTTTATCAAAGTTTTGTTCGAAGAGTAAATCAAACCAATTATCTCAATGGAAGGAAGAAAAGAACGTGACGATTTCATTTTGGAGTCCGAATGTGTTTGCGGACCTCATTTATAAGATCTGTGTGGTTATGGAGAACCTGTATCTTACAGAGGGCATGACCGGAACCCTGCTGGATCTCAGTGAAGAAAAGAATCATAGACAGACGCTCCTGCTCTTTGAGAAGGAAAAAAGAAGAGCAGCACAAACACTCCTATTCATCAATTGCGGTAATAGGAAAAGCATAGGGATCTGTACGATACTGCAGCAGTCGGATATCGTAGTGATTGTAATACCGGAATACAAGCAAACAGCACTGGAAACATTTTATAATCAAATGCCCATTCGGGCCAACAAAATTCTATATTTTCTGGATTATATTCCAGATCAAACAATACAAACCCAACACATTGAATATGGCATCATCCCCTATAATCCATTTTTTTTAAAGGCATATGAAAGAGGTCAGCTGGCGCGCTATATGAAGAAGAATAGCAGCACTGCCGAGTTTGCCACGAATGAATGGTTTCTGAAAGAATTAAAGAACACAATGACACTTCTAAAAGGGGCAATGAGGAATGCCAGAGAAAAGGAGACAAATTATGAAAGAAGTATTTGAACAGTACGGAGGAGCAATTATTACAGTAATTGCAATTCTTGCCTTGGCAGCAATTGCAACAGTGCTGCTTACGAATCAGAGTTCCGGCATTGTATATAAGGCATTTTCAGATTTAATAACGAATTTTTATTCAGGGATTAAATAATGAAGGAGATTAATTTTGGACCATTCACACCATATGTAATAAAGGATGAAGTAACGGATATTGATTATAACGGTGAGGATCTCTGGATTACGGATTTGAATAAGGAGCGCTATCGGGTGGAAGAACATGGGATCACAAACGAGTTTGTGGAACAGTTCAGCCACCGAATTGCCAATGAAGTGAATAAGCCATTTAACAAAATGAATAATTTGCTGGAGGCGGAGACGGAAGCGCTTAGAATCAGCATTGTACATGAGTCGGTGGCGATTTCAGGCCGTTCCATCTGTATTCGAAAATCGCTACCAAAGGTCAGGATGACCGAGCACAGTATCCTGGAAGAGCAGTATTGCCAAAAAGAAGTGCTCAATCTTCTGATTCACTGTGTAGAGGCAAAGATGAATTTCATTTTTTGCGGAGAACCGGGGGTTGGAAAGACCGAATGTGCCAAGTTCTTTTCCCAATACATCGAAGCGAATCAGAGGGTAATTACCATAGAAGATAACCCGGAATTACGCTATCGGGAGATTAACCCGGGGAAAGATTGTGTGGAATTAAGAATTGATGAGAAGGACTTCGGATATTCAAAGGCAATTAAGACAAGTTTGCGTCAGAATCCCATGTGGATCATGTTGTCCGAAGCCAGATCAACGGAAGTGAAATATTTATTGGAAAACTGGTCAACCGGTGTCAATGGCTTTACGACAATTCACACAGATGATGTTAGAAAAATACCGGATCGTATTCAGAATATGATGGAAAGCGCCAGAGATGGGGATCGATTGGAGAATGATATCTATGAGTTTGTACATGTGGGGATATTAATCCGCCGCAAAAAAGGGAAAACAGGAGGTGTAATTCGATACATTGATCAGGTCTGTTTTTTTAGCAGAGAAGGGGAGAAGAATCGAATTACCATGATTGTAGAAGATGGTCATCTGGTAAATCGAGAACTGCCCGGAGAGATTTACAAGAAAATGAGGCGTGCCGAAATTCAGGATCCATTTTCAGGGAAAAAGGGAGGAGAGAAGAGTTTATAAGAAAATAGTTTGGTTCATTGCGGTTTTTCTATTTGCCTATTCCATCGGGCGTTTTTACAAGCTGGAAGGAATCTATCTGGGAATAAATCTGGTGCTTTTTTTAGGAGTGCTTCCATCTTTAGCACATACACAGCAATTGAATCGAAAGGAGTATCAAAGGTTTCGTGATGCCTGTTTATATATGGAACAGATGCTGTACGCATTTAAAAAATGCCCCAAAATACTTACGGCACTGGAAGAGGTCAGCGGCTTTTTTCCGGAGGGGCAGATGCACGAAAGACTATTGGATGCGCGTTTTTATCTGCGAAAAGGACAGTGTAAGGAAGATATCTTTCAGGAAACGCTGCAAATCATTCAGGAGGACTATCGCAATTCCAGAATGGAGCGTGTCCACCGCTATCTTGCTCGGGTAGAAAATTATGGAGGAGAGTATGAGGCTTCTTTGGACCTGCTCATGGATGATTTGAATTTATTTACCAATCGAATTTTTCAATTGCAGAAGGAAAAAAAGGGAATAAAGAATCGAATTTGGATGGCGTTTTTCATCTCCCTCTTTATTTGCGGAATCGGAGCACAGCTTCTACCAAAGGGATATTCCATAGGGAACAATCCCATTGTGGAGTCCGCAACCCTTCTTATGGTGGGAATCAATCTTATGGCATTGGCAAAAGCCTCCAGGAAATTAACAACCAATTGGTTGAACAGAGAAAAAAAGAAGAACGAAAGACAGCTGGAACGATATTATCAAAAAGCGGTATCCGGGAAACGCCATTCCATTGGAGTAAAAATTGCGTTCTATAAAGTAAAAAGTGAAATCGAGCGAGTATTTCCGGAGTGGATGATGGAACTGGCGCTTTACCTGCGGAATGGAAATGTGCAAAGAGCAATTGAGCAGTCGGCAAAGACCGCACCCGGAGTTATAAAGCAGCCATTACAGGAATTAAGTGAAGAATTAGGCCGCCACCCCAATGGAATTGCGCCCTATCTGGGATTTTTAAAGGAGTTTGAGCTTCCCCAGGTACAGTCAGCCATGAAGATGCTCTATGGAATAGCGGAGACAGGGGGAAGCGACCACCAGGGACAAAAGCAGATCGAGGGATTGATTAAACAGAATACAACCTTAATGAATCATTCAGAGCAGCTGCGCAATGAAGATGCACTTGCCGGCATGTCTCTTCTCACTCTATTCCCAATGATTACAGGTTCTGTGAAGCTCATGCTTGATATGGTGATGTTTATTATTCTATTTATGAGGAATTTAAAGCTGTAGGAGGGATTATGAGTCAGATTATAAAAAGTTATTTGGGAATATTCTTACTTTTACTTCTGATTTTCACCCAGGCGGGTGTACTAAAGGCGGGAGCCGACATGGCACAGGCAAGGCACTATTATGAGAATTGTGTTGCTGTGATGGAGGCTTCCAACCTATCGGAGACCGTGATTGCGTCCATGGTGAAGGAAGGCAGGGAGAAAGGCTATCAATTAGAGGTTCAGCGGCTATGGGATTATAAAAATCCCATAGCAAAGGTGGAGCTGTGTTATGAAGTAGCGATTCCATTTTTAAAGGTAAGGAGTGAGCATACCATTGCAGGGATTGCCAGATGAGGTGAATAAATGAAAGAACTAATGGAACAGTATGGAGAGAGTCTGCTATATGCCCTGGTGGGCAGCAGCATTCTATCCGCAATGGGGTATTTATTATCCATAGTAACGGCATGGTGAACAGGAGGAGTTTATGCAGGAGATGATGGCGGAATACGGCGAAACAGTATTGGAGATTACAGGAGCACTGGGGCTGCTGCACTTAATTGCAATCATATGGGGGAACAATGAGATTCTGATTCAATTTGTAGAAAAATTTCTGAGGTCAATTTGTGGATAGGGGGAAGAAAAATGGAAGAAATAATACGGCAGTATGGAGCGGTTTTATTGACAATGGCAGTGGCTGCATGCATTATCGTTTTATTTTGTTCAACGGCCTATGGAACCGGTCAGGACTATAATTTAATGGACATTATTGGGAAAAAGCTTATGGAAGGCGGATTATGAAAAGTATCATAATAGGTGTTACGGTTGTAATGACAACAGTGCTTGGACTGGGCATTTTGTGTGCAATGAATGGGCGCAGCCTTAGGGAGGAGGAATTATCACAGAATCTTAGCAGAGCAATGGAGCAGTCCATTCATTCTTTATTGAACAAAAACAATTATACAATTGCAAATAGGGAAGCGTTGATTGCTGATTTTTTAGAACAACTTCTCTTATCGGTGACTGCGGAGGGAGATTTGACGGTAAGAATTATAGCCGCCGATGAGAAAAAGGGATTGCTGTCCGTGGAGGTTATGGAAGAGTTTTGGCATCCCAATGGGAAAAAAGGAAGTATTTCCTGCAGAAAGACAATTATCTTAGAAGAGGAAACGAAAGTCCAGGAGGAGGAGGAAAAGAAGTTCTGCAGGATTCTATTTTATGCGGATGATCAACTCTATAAATCATATTCTATTCGGGCAGGAAGCCGGCTGATGTGGCCCATTCCGCCTACAAAAGAGGGCGAAGTGTTTTCTTACTGGAGTCAAACGAATGGAGAACAGATTCAGATGCAGGCGCTTGCAGTGTCTGAAGATTTAAGCTTCAAGGCAGTATTTTCCCACTAAAACAGGAGGATAACAGGTGAAAAAATACATAAAAATTGGAAAATGGGTAGCGGTACTGGCTGTAGTTCTGGTGTGTTTCAGTGGAAAACAAATGAGGGCAGAAGCCAGAATTCCATATGGGGCAAACTGGGAAAATCGTGCGGGAACCAGGGGCGGAACCACCTGGGAAGAATTGGCAGCCTACCTGGAGGGCACATCTTACACCAGCTACAATATTATCATAAAGGGGAATCTAACGGCAACGAGTTCCATTGTTTTACGGGCACCGGTAACAATCCGAACAGATGGAGGAAATCACAGTATTTCCAGGAGCTATTATTTTTCGGACTATTTTTTTATCGTGCCCTATGGAAAAACCTTGAATTTAATGGGAACTGCAGGGGGACTTTATCTATATGGAGGAAACAGAAGTGGAATCAGTGCCGGAAAAGCCTTGATTCAGGTATCCGGAACGCTGCAGATGTTTGAAGGAGTATACCTGGCCAATAATAGCAATTATGGATATGGCCCGGATAGTGCCTGGGGAGGTGGAGTTTTTGTAAATGACTATGGAACCATGAATATGTATGGAGGACGAATATACAACTGCTATGCATCAACCTTTGGAGGCGGAATTTATTGCGATGGCAGTCTGAACCTGTATGGCGGCTCCATAGGAATAGATGACTGGGGCAATGCCGCCGGGAATACAACACGAGGAGGAGGGGGAGGAGTCTTTTGTGCCGGAAACTGTAATCTGTATGACTGTAACCTCTCTTATAATCAGGCGGATTATTCCGGAGGAGGCTATTATGCAGCAAGGGGAAGCACAACCACAATGAATGGAGGCAGTATCTCTTATAATGTTGTAACCGGAGCGTCTTCCATGGTGATCGCCGGAGATGATGAGTATGTGGCCAACGGAGGAGGGGTATCGCTCTATGGCAGAGGAGAGTTTAGGGGCGGACTTATTTTTGGAAACAGGGCGACTGCCAGCCAGATGTCTAACCCGAATGAGACGGCAAATGGAAGAGGCGGTGGAATCTATGTCTCTTTAAGCGGCTGCCTTCGTGGAGGAGAGATTTCCATTGTGAACAATACGGCACTTCGTGGCGGAGGGGTCTGTGTTACCATGGACTGCTTAAGAGAAACGGGAAATGAGGCGGACTTAACGGGCACCACAATTGCCGGCAATACAGCACTTACCGGAAACGGAGGCGGAATATCCTGTGGTGGAGATGTATGCCTTGATAGAAGCTATGTGAGAAACAACAGTGGCCAGGGCTGTCTTGTTACAACGGAGAAGGGGACGCTCCGGTTTCGAAACAGCTATTCCACTTATAATACCGGTGGAGGGGTCGTGCTGTATGACAGGGGAACGTTTCGCATGGAGTCCGGTGAGATCAGCAGCAATAACCGCTATGGTATCGTTGTGAATTCACGGGCAGTCCTTAAGATGTCAGGAAGTGCATTTGTGGGGGAGGAGAACAGCATCTATCTGGCAGATGGACGATATATAACAGTTACCGGGCCATTGCAGAGGGAACAGGCAGGCGTTATCAGCTTTGATGAGAACGGCGGATATTTAGGAAGAATTGCCGCAAAAACAACCTATACGTCAGATGCGTTTGCAATCACTACAAAGTTTCGATTGGAGAAACCCCAAAAAAGGGGCAGACTCTTTCTACTCAGACCGGGTAAGGATCTTACACCGGATCAAAGAAGCAGTCATGGAATCACAACGAGTGATTTGATTGTCAGTACCAAATATAATATTCGCTATAAGGTGGTGGCGGAACAGGAGAAAATAACCGGTAAGATTCCCCCACAGGAGAAGTTCTGGGGAATGAGAATTGTTTTAACCTGTCCAATTCCACAGGTGGATTCTTCCACCGGGATTTTTAAGGGCTGGAATGAGAAAAAAGATGCAGCTGGAGTCTGGCGCACACAGGGAGAGTGGTATGAACAGAATCAGGATTATGTGCTCTATGGTATTTTTAAACAAAAGAAGCCGGAATTTCCGGAGCGATTAACCTTGATTTATGAGGGCAGCGGAGCAGTGACAGAGATGGGAAAAAGTCAAATTGTAATTCCGGTGATGGCGGAACAATCAATTATAGAAATACTCAAGAATCCATTTGGACAAAACATTCAAGAGCAATACTATAATGAAGTTTTTGTACGAGAAAGGAGGATATATAAAAATAGCAGTTTCTTATGCTGGGCAATGAAGAAAGATGGAGAACTAAATTGGAACGAGCTGTATTTACAGGAAACAACCCGAACAATTTCGGAAATAAAAAGAAACATGACAACGGATGGCAGAGGTAATTGGGAGCTTCGTTTGTATGCCGTGTGGGATGCCTATCCGGAAATCGAAGCATCGAATCTAAGCTTTACGTTAAAGGAAGCCCAGATGGGAAGAATTACCAGGGAATTGCTGGAGCAGTCGGCAAAAGTCCGGGATGACAGAGAAGGGGTGAGATGCAGTATCTGCGATTATCAGGAGGACGAGTTTACCGGGTTAAAGGAAGGTGCAGAAATTAGCATTCGGTATCTGGCTCAGGATAAAAATGAGAATAAAGTGTCAAAAATGATTCTGGTAAGTATTACGGATCAGGAGAAAAAACCGGTTCAAACGGTAACCTACCAACGATTTATCAGCAGAGAATTCTATATGGCCGAGGATCGCACACCGATTTTGCCAAGGGATGGAGGATTGTGCAGCAGCTCTCCCTGGCTGGTAAAGCAAGCCTATCAAATCCAATTGAAGAGAGCCTTAGAGGAGGACAGCAGGCCCATTGAAATATGGAGATTTACCAATCAGGAGCGAATGGCGGTTCAGGAATTCTCCACTACCTATGCTTGCTGCACCGGACAGGGGGAAGAAAGGGTTCGTGAATTTTATAAGAGATTTTCATGCTGTAAATTAAGTTCAGAATAAATAAAAGTGGTCACAAGCGTATGGGTTCATACATTTGTGACCACTTGCTTGAGAGCAGTTAATGCTCTGCTTCGTCGGGACTTTGCAAAGGTTCTGGAATCCTCATATATAGTTTTTCAATACGATTCTTATCCATACTCAGGACTTTAAAGTAGATGCCATTTTCCGTAGTTACCTCTTCACTGCAAATCGGAAGGTGATCGATGAGTCCAAAGACAAATCCACCAATGGAGTCAAAATCTTCAGAGGTCAGTTCCACATCCACCAGTTCATTCACATCATCAAGGTCCACAGAACCAAGAATAATATATTCCAAATCGTTTAGTCGTGTAATTTCTTCTTCCTCGTCGGCATCATATTCATCGTGAATCTCACCCACAATCTCTTCAATCAGATCCTCCAAAGTAATAAGACCTGCGGTATCTCCATATTCATCCAGCACAATTGCCATGCTAATGGATTCTTCCCGCATTTTAATAAATAATTCAGCGGTGTTTTTATATTCATAGGTAAAAAAAGGTTCCCGCATAAGATCTCGAAGATTAAAATGCTCATAATCCTGAATAAGTAACAAATCCTTCATGTTAAGGATACCGACCACATTGTCTGTTGTCTCTTCATAGACCGGCATACGGGTGAATTTATCTTCCTGAAAAATATCAAGTAGTTCATGGTAGGTTACATTAATATTAACAAACGTCATATCAATACGGGGAACCATGATTTCCTTGGCAAGGGATTCGCGGAAATCAAACATATTATTGATTAAATTATGTGCATCTGTCTGAATCTCGCCATTTTCATGGCTGACATTCACTATGGTACGAATCTCATTTTCTGTAAGCGCATCCGAGGTACTGGATGAATTTATGTGAAAAAGTGTTAAAAAACTCAGCGCCAGCTTGTTAATTACAAAAATAACTGGAGTTAATAGTTTCATCAATACACTAATTACACCGGAATATGCTAAAGCCAAAGGCTCAGCATGGAGGGTTGCCAATGTCTTGGGAGAAATCTCACCAAAGATTAGGACAACAATGGTAATAATACCGGTTGCAAATCCGACACCCACGCTTCCCCAAAGATCAGTTGCAAGAACCGTTGCAATTGCAGAAGCGGAAATGTTAACCAGGTTATTGCCAATTAGGATGGCACTTAACATCTTTCCGGAATCTTCTGTAACCTGAAGCACACGTTTTGCCTGCTTACTGCCTTCATCAGACAGGGTTTTCAGACGGATTTTATTTACGGTGGTTAGTGCAGTTTCTGCAGATGAGAAAAAAGCAGAAAGCATGATTAGTAATAATAAAACAAGTATTTGTATCGCGACACTGGGGTCCAATTAAATCACTCCTCTTTTTCTTTTATGTGACAATAGTATAATAAATCAGGTTTTATTTCAATAGAAAAATGCATTATTTATTTTAATTTTATATTTTGAAGGGGAAATTATGCTATAATTAGCGGGAAGCCTTTTTTAGAAGAAAAGAATTTAGAAAGGAAAAGCCGAGAAAATCGGTTTTGCCCAAAAAATGATAGAAGATTTTGAACTTACAAGAATTATTGTTCCATTATTAGAATGGTACAGGGAGAATAAAAGAGCCCTGCCCTGGCGGGAAAATCAAGACGCCTACGGGGTATGGGTTTCGGAAATTATGTTACAGCAGACGAGAGTGGAAGCCGTCATTCCATATTATAAGCGTTTCATGCAGGCACTGCCAACGATTCCTTCATTGGCGGAATGCGGGGAAAACCAATTGCTGAAATTATGGGAGGGTCTGGGATATTATAACCGTGTGAGGAATATGCAGATTGCAGCCCGGACAATAGAGCAGGACTATGGCGGAGTCTTTCCCGGAAGTTATGAACAAATGATTCAGCTTAAGGGGATTGGAAGCTACACCGGGGGCGCAATAGCCTCTATTGCCTATGGTGAACCGGTACCTGCGGTAGATGGAAATGTACTTCGGATTATTGCAAGAGTCTGCGGAGATGATTGGGATATTGCAAAACAGGCAACGAAGAAGAGAACAGAGGGATATTTAAGAGAGATTATGCCAAAGAAGATGCCCGGAGATTTTAATCAGGCATTAATGGAACTTGGGGCTACGGTGTGCGTCCCAAATGGGGAACCAAATTGCAGCCGCTGCCCATGGAATACCATGTGCAGAACCCATGAACTTGGAGCATATGCCAATTATCCCGTAAAAAAGAAACCGGAGAAGCGAAAAATAGAGGAAAGGACAGTGCTTCTTATTAAAAGGGGAGATGAAATATTATTAATAAAACGTCCCGAAAAAGGACTTTTGTCCGGACTTTTTGAGTTCCCCAATCGGAAGGGGTATCTCAGCCGTGATGAAGCGGTGGAGGAGGTTCGTAAATTATGCCTGCACCCACTGAGAATTATGGAACTTGCGGACAGCAAACATATTTTTTCACACATAGAGTGGCACATGAAAGGGTATTTGATCAGGGTGGATGATCTGGACTGTGTATCACAGCAGCTGCTATTTGCTTCTGTAAAGGATGTAGAGGAGAAGTACACCATTCCCACAGCGTTTAAACGATATACAGCTTATATGAAGATTCGACTTGGAAATGAACGATTTAAAGGGGAAGAGATATTATAGGCAAACAAAAGGGCCGTTATACTATGTAGCTACTATACACATTATAACGACCTTAAGTTATGAAAAAGAATGTTAATATTATGAATCTATAAACATAAAAAAATGGAGGAGCTCTGCAAATTAGAGCTATGAAAAAGATAAGTTTATTGTAACCAATAAATGTTACCACCGTATGCTAATTCTATGTTTATTTTGTAAATAATGTGTGAACAAATGAAAGAGACAGAATAAAACCATGTGTGTCACAGAAGAATTCCTTGAAAAACAATAAAAGTAGTTGGAATTTAATTTTACCATGGTATAATTTAAGAAGAGAATGAAAAAGGGATAGAAGATGGAGGAAGATGGTTTGGATAACATTATTATAGGCTCCGGTGCAGCTGGGTGTGTAGTTGCCAGGCAGCTGGCAGAGAAGGGAAACAGGAAGGTACATGTAATTGAAAAACGCGGACATATTGGCGGGAATTGTTATGATTTATATGATAAAGACGGGGTGTTTGTGCATCAGTACGGCCCACATATATTCCATACGAACCGTGAGAATGTAATTGCGTTCTTGTCAAGATTTACAGATTGGCATTACTTTGAGCATAAAGTGGTTGCCAGGGTAGGAGAACAATTATTGCCGGTTCCATTTAACTTAAATTCCCTTGCCATGATATATGAAGAATCAAAAGCCGAGGAGCTGGAACGAATTTTAATAGAGACCTATGGGGAAGGATCCCGGGTTCCAATTATGAAGTTAAAGGAAAGCAGTAATCCGGATATTCGAAGGATTGCTGAATATGTGTATGAAAATATATTTTTGCGTTACACAATGAAACAATGGGGGCAGACGCCGGAAGAGATCTCGCCGGAGGTTACAGGCAGGGTGCCGGTGTTGATTTCCCATGATAATCGTTACTTTCAGGATACCGTTCAGGGTGTACCACAAACCGGATATACAAAGATGTTTGAAGCCATGCTGGATCATGAAAATATTACAGTAGAGACAAATCAGGACGCTGGGAACGTGTTGGAATTTAAAGAGAATCAAATCTATTACCAAGGGGAACGATTTAAAGGGAATGTGATTTATACAGGTGCGTTGGATGAACTGTTCCGGTGCGAGTATGGCCGTCTTCCTTACCGGTCCCTGAGATTTGAATTCCAACATTATGAACAGCCGGATTTTCAAGGACACAGCGTTGTAAATTATACCATTAGCCAGGACTACACAAGGATAACCGAATTCAAATATTTAACAGGTCAGGACATAGACTCCACTACAGTGGTAAGGGAATACCCCTTTGCCTATACCGGAAAAGAGGGAGAGATTCCCTATTATGCAATTATCAATGAGGAAAATCAGATTCTTTATGAAAAATATCAGAAGCTGGCGGAAAAGTATGACCGGTTGTATCTGCTGGGAAGGCTAGCGGAATACAAATACTACAACATTGATGCAATGGTAGACCGTGCGCTTCTTTTGTCGGAAAAGATTATGAGAGGAGAAAAATAAATGAAGTTATTATCAATTGCAGTTCCCTGCTATAATTCAGCGGGTTATATGAAAAAATGTCTGGAATCCCTGCTGATTGGGGGAGAAGATGTAGAGATTATTATTGTGGATGATGGGTCGCAAAAGGACAATACCTGGGAGATTGCCCAGAAATATGCCAGCAACTATCCAACAATTGTAAAGGCAATTCATCAGGAGAATGGTGGACATGGAGAAGCGGTGAATACCGGAATTGCCAATGCGTGTGGACTTTATTTTAAGGTGGTAGATTCGGATGACTGGGTAGATGCCGAGGCATATCGAAAGATTCTATTTACGTTGAGAGAACTTGCGGGAGGAAAGGATACCCTTGATTTATTAATCAGTAATTTCGTATATGAAAAAGAGGGCGTCAAGCATAAAAAAATCATGCAGTATGAAGCAGCATTACCAATGAATACCATGTTTTCCTGGAATGATGTAAAACGGTTTCATAAGGGACAGTATATTCTTATGCATTCTGTGATCTATCGCACACAGCTGCTGCACGATTGTGGCTTAAAGCTTCCAAAGCACACCTTTTATGTGGATAATGTGTTTGTATTTGTGCCACTTCCTTATGTTAAGAATATGTATTATCTGGATGTGAACTTTTACCGTTATTTTATTGGAAGAGAGGATCAGTCCGTAAATGAATCCATTATGATTCAAAGGATTGACCAGCAAATCCGAGTGAATAAAATTATGATTGAATCCGTTGATTTGTGGAAACTACAAAATAGAAAATTAAGAAAATATATGTTTAATTACCTGGAAATTATTACGGTAATATCCACGATTATGTTAATTCGCTCAGGAACGGAAGAGAATTTAAAGAAGAAAAGGGAACTATGGAACTATATCAAGGAATATGATCTTCGGCTGTTCTATCATCTAAGGAAAGGAATTATGGGCCAGACAATGAATCTTCCCGGAAAAGGCGGAAGAAAAATATCTGTGGCAGCGTATAAACTATCACAGAAGGTAGTGGGATTCAATTAAAAATCGTATATTATGGATGAGGTTCACATATATATTGGTAAACTACAGTGGGGTAGGAGGGTATCAATTGAACAAATCCACAATAGTACCAAAGGTAGTGGGAATCCTAAAGATTATGTTGGTGACGTATATTGCAACAGGAATTTTATTGTTGATCTTGTCGGTGCTTTTATATCAATTTGAAATCGGAGAAGGACTGGTTCGTGCAGGAATCATTGTAACATATGTGGTTTCGTGTTTCCTTGGAGGGTTTATTGCCGGAAAAAGCAGGGGACAGAAAAAGTTCTTGTGGGGGTTACTGACGGGCATCTGCTATTTCCTGATTTTGTTTGTGGGTGCACTGGCTTTTCAGCAAAATGTGTCACACGAAGCACTAAAAACAGTTATAACAGCAGCAATTTGTGCCGGTTCAGGAATGGCAGGAGGAATGATTAGCTAAAAAAATACTTTATCTTTGAAAAGTCATGTGTTATAATGAAAAAAGTTGTTGGCAATATACGGCATGACCGTAAATATGCAATATAAGGAGAAATACAATGAAACACATAAAGACATTGAATACGAAAAAGTTACAGAACACAATAAAAAAAGGTGGCTGTGGAGAGTGTCAGACATCTTGTCAGTCTGCTTGCAAGACCTCTTGTACAGTAGGAAACCAAAGCTGCGAGAACAATAAATAAATAGTGTCGAGATAGTGGTGCTAAGAATGAAACTTACTAAGAAAGCAGGAGGTTTCCACCTGCTTTGCGACCGTTCGCCAACGCGGGCGGTCATTTGTGCGTTGCAGCGGCAATGACTGTAAGCAGATGTGCCGGGTATGGGAAGCTTAGAAAGAGAGGAAATATTATAGTGGTTCATCAGTATAAGAACAATGGCTATAATATCGTTTTAGATGTGAATAGTGGTGCAGTGCATGTAGTAGATGATATGACCTATGAGATTATTGCATTGTTTGAATTAAACACAAAAGAGGATATTATTGACCAGTTATCCAGCCAATATAAAAAAGAAGAGATTCTGGAAGCACTGGAAGAGATTCAGGAATTGAAGAATGAAGGTGCACTTTTTACAGAAGATGAGTATGAAGATTATATTGAGGGTTTGAAGGACAGGCCAACCGTGGTAAAAGCACTTTGCCTTCACATCGCCCATGATTGCAATCTTGCCTGCAAGTATTGTTTTGCAGAAGAGGGAGAGTATCATGGAAGAAGAGCATTGATGAGTTACGACGTTGGAAAGAAAGCACTGGATTTTCTGATTGCTCATTCCGGTAACAGAAAGAATCTGGAGGTTGATTTTTTTGGTGGAGAGCCATTAATGAATTTTCAGGTTGTAAAGGATTTAGTGGCATATGGACGTCAACAGGAACAGATTCATAATAAGAAATTCCGCTTTACGCTGACAACAAACGGAGTTCTCTTAAATGATGAGGTTATGGAGTTTGCAAACAAGGAAATGAGCAATGTGGTTCTAAGCATTGATGGAAGAAAAGAAGTGCATGATTATATGCGTCCGTTCCGAAACGGTTCCGGAAGCTATGATTTAATTGTTCCAAAGTTCCAAAAACTTGCAAAAAGCCGTAAACAAAACAATTATTATGCAAGAGGAACGTTTACACATAATAATCTTGATTTCTCAAAAGACGTGTTGAGTTTGGCGGATTTAGGCTTCAAACAAATATCGGTTGAACCGGTAGTTGCAGAGGACACAGATGATTACGCATTGAGAATAGAAGATCTGCCACAGTTATTTGAAGAATATGACAAATTGGCAGCAGAAATGGTTCGCAGGAGACATACACCCAAAGAGTTCAATTTTTTCCATTTTATGATAGATCTGGAAGGCGGACCCTGTGTAGCAAAGCGTCTGACCGGATGCGGATCAGGAACGGAATATCTGGCGGTAACGCCCTGGGGTGACTTTTATCCCTGCCATCAGTTCGTTGGAAATGAAGAGTTTCTAATGGGAAATGTTGAAGAAGGTATTAAAAACACAGCTCTAAGAGAAAAATTCAAGGGTTGTAATGTGTACGCAAAGGAAAAGTGTAGGGATTGTTTTGCTAAATTTTACTGTAGTGGCGGCTGTGCGGCAAATTCTTATAATTTTACCGGAGATATTAATAATGCATACGAACTAGGCTGCGAATTGCAGAAAAAAAGAGTGGAGTGTGCGATTATGATAAAAGCATCGCAGGAGGAAAAAGAAGAATGAAAAAAAGTAAAAGCATTCTCATTCTGGTGGTAGTTTTAGCGGTCTTACTTGGCGCGGGATATTACGGAACCAGAATCGTGAGAGGAACAGCAGGGAACGAGGATTACAAGAAAGATGGCATTAATCTTGGACTTGACCTTGCAGGCGGAGTCAGCATTACCTATGAAGTAGTAGGGGACAAGCCAACAGACGCAGAAATGAGTGACACAATTTATAAGTTACAGCGACGTGTAGAATCCAGCTCAGATGGAAGTATCACAGAGCCTGAAGTATATCAGGAAGGTGACAATCGAATTAACGTGGATATTCCGGGAGCTACAGATGAGATCTTTAAGACGCTGCAGGAACCGGGAGTTCTGGAATTTCGTGGAGAAGACGGAACGGTTATCTTAACAGGAAAAGACATTAAAGATGCTCAGCCGGCAACCATTGATGATATGGGAACCAAAAAAAATATTGTGGAACTGACCTTTACGAAAAAGGCAGGAGATATTTTTGCAGAGTATACCGGCAGCCATGTGAATGGATATATGCCAATTTACTACAATGATAAGATGATTAGTAATCCGCAGATTCAAGGCCAGATCTCAGGGGGAACAGCTCAGATTACCGGAGAGAGTACCTTTGAAGAAGCCAAAGAATTAGCAAGCAATATCCGTATTGGTACAATCGATCTTGAATTAAAGCAGCTTCGTGCAAATGAAGTAAGTGCAAAGCTTGGTGCTTCAGCAATGGACACCAGTTTAAAAGCAGCAGGAATTGGTTTGGGAATTGTTATTTTATTTATGATTGTTATGTATCTGATTCCGGGACTTGCATCCGGTATTGCATTAATTATTTACACCGCGTTAATGCTGATTGCAATTAAGCTGTTTGGAATTACCCTTACACTGCCGGGTATTGCAGGTATTATCCTTTCAATTGGTATGGCGGTGGATGCAAATGTAATTATTTTTGCACGTATCCGAGAAGAGATTGCAAGCGGTAAGTCCGTATCTTCAGCAATGAAGATTGGTTTCCAAAAAGCCCTGTCCGCAATTGTAGATGGTAACATCACAACCTTAATCGCAGCTGTAGTGTTAGGATTACTGGGAAGCGGAAGCGTAAAAGGATTTGCTTACACCCTGGGCATAGGTATTATTATTTCCATGTTCACAGCCTTGGTTGTAACCCGTTTTATCTTAAAAGCATTCTATGCAATTGGAATTCAGAATCCAAAATTCTATGGTAAACAGGTAGAACGGACACCAATTAATTTTGTAAGCAAGAAGAATATCTTCTTTATCTGTTCCATTGCTGTAATTGCAGTAGGATTTATCGGCATGGCAATTCACAGCTTCAAGGGAAATGATGGCGCATTAAATTATAGTCTGGAATTCATGGGTGGAACCTCTACAACGGTAACATTTAATGAGAATTATTCGGTAGAACAGATTGAATCCGATGTGATTCCGGTTATATCCCAGGTTACAGGAGATAAAGATATTCAGATTCAGAAAGTAAAAGGAAGCAATCAGGTTATTGTTAAAACCAGATTTTTACAGGATAAGGAACGAGATACTCTGAATAAGACACTTGCAGAGAAGTTCAGTGTAGATGAGAACTTAATTACATTTGAAAGTATCAGTTCAACCGTAAGCTCAGAGATGAAGACAGATGCCTTTGAAGCCGTTATTGTGGCAATGATCTTAATGTTGTTATATATCTGGTTCCGCTTTAAGGATATCCGTTTCTCAGCAAGTGCTGTTATAGCACTGTTGCATGATGTATTAGTTGTTCTGGCGTTCTATGCATTGTTCAGAGTGTCGGTAGGAAGTACCTTTATAGCATGTATGCTCACCATTGTAGGTTACTCTGTAAATGCTACCATTGTAATCTTCGACAGAATCCGAGAGAATCTTGGAGGAATCAGTCAGAGAGAGCCGGAGAAATTAAAGGAAATTGTCAATCGCAGTATTACACAGACTCTGTCAAGAAGTATCAATACTTCATTAACCACCTTTATTATGGTTGCAGTGTTATTTGTTCTGGGTGTAGCTTCCATTCGCGAATTTGCACTTCCATTAATGGTAGGAATTGTATGCGGAGCATATTCATCGGTATGTATTACAGGTTCTCTATGGTATGTGTTTAAAATTAAATTTTCTAAAAAAAATAAAAGCAGAAAATAAGAACTGATCCAAACGAAACCAATAAAAAAAGCATGCCTGGCATGCTTTTTTTATTGGTTAGAAAGGTTTATTCGGTGCAAGTTCCAGCTAAGTAGGAACGGTAAGCAGCTAGGTCAAACTGACCGGTTCCGGTTAAACCAAAGAGAATGGTTTTGCTCTCACCGGTTTCTTTACAGTGCAATGCTTCCTTCACCGCCCCAAGAATGGCATGGGCGGATTCCGGTGCAGGTAAGATCGTCTCACAGCGTGCAAACTGAACAGCAGCCTGAAATACTTCATTTTGGGAGACTGCAATTGCTTCCATTTCACCATCATTGTAGAGCTTGGAAAGAATCGGTGACATACCATGATAACGTAAACCACCGGCATGGGAAGCGGAAGGCATAAACTCACAGCCCAGAGTATACATTTTGGCAAGCGGTGTAACCTTACCGGTATCACAGAAGTCATACTTGTATTCTCCTTTGGTGAAGGATGGGCAGGAAGCAGGTTCTACGGCAACGAATCGAGGATTGGTCTTGCCGGTGAGCTTATCACCCATAAATGGTGCAATGAGTCCACCAAGATTGGAACCACCGCCGGCACAGCCAACGATAATATCCGGATACTCATCATACATGGCCATCGCCTGTTTGGATTCCAGACCAATAATGGACTGGTGAAGAATGACCTGGTTTAATACAGAACCAAGTGCATAACGGTAGCCCGGAAGGGAGATTGCTGTTTCCACTGCCTCGGAGATTGCACAGCCAAGACTTCCATTATAATTCTCCGGCACAGCAAGGAGCTCCCTGCCAACTTTAGTGGTATCGCTTGGGCTGGCTAAAATAGAGGAACCAAAGGTTTCTATAATATCTTTACGGAAAGGTTTTTGCTCATAGGAGCAGCGTACCATAAATACCTTCAATGGAAGGTGGTAAAAAGCACAGGCAATAGAGAGTGCAGTTCCCCACTGTCCGGCACCGGTTTCCGTGGTAAGACCGGATAGTCCCTGCTCCTTAGCATAATAGGCCTGAGCAACAGCGGAATTTAATTTATGACTTCCGGAGGTGTTATTTCCTTCAAACTTATAGTAGATACGTGCAGGTGTGCCCAATTCCTTCTCAAGATTATAAGCGCGAATCACAGGGGATGGGCGGTAGCTTCTGTAAAAATCAAGAATCGGTTCCGGAATAGATACATAACGCGTGGTGTCGTCAAGCTCCTGCTGCGCACAGGCAGTGGTAAAAATTGGTGTAAGATCATCCAAAATAAGTGGCTTTCCGGTTCCGGGATTCAATAGCGGTGGAAGGTCTTTCATATCGGCTCTCAGGTTATACCATTTTTTCGGCATTTCCTCCTCGGTTAAATAAATCTTATGTGGTATTTTTTTCATGACTACTCCTTTCTGTGCCCGTGGCACTTGGTTCGTTCTTATTTTAAATTCACAATTAACGTTAAGAATTAAGAGTGGAGTGGAATCCTTCCGGAGGTTATCGGTATGGAAGGTCCGTTTTCACGTAATAAAAAAACTCCTGCCCCAGCTATCATCTGACAACTGGGACAAGAGTATTCACTCCTGCGGTACCACCCATATTGGTATTCACTACCCTCTTTTACCTATGCGAACCGGGAATCACAAATTAGATCTGTCTGCCCAGAAACATAAGCTCCTCTTGTAACGAGTGGAGTCCTCGTCAGGCATTACTCAGCCGAAGCCTTTCTTCCTGCCCTCGTAAATCCATTCAAAATATCTTTCACTGCTGCAATCCCACCACCTGCAACTCTCTGTGAGCTTCCAATAAATCTACTCTTTTTACTCAACGGTTTCTTGTATTGATGTCATTATATGCAATCGTTTGGGAAATGTCAACCCCTAAAAGTTATTTTTTAAAAATAAAACCCGTCTTTAGAAGTTAGCACCATATTCTTTAGGAACATAATTCATATATTA
>JAVVVI010000011.1:0-56731 GCA_036652735.1 Lachnospiraceae bacterium | reverse complement strand
TTCAATTTGTTCAGAAGATAACTACAATAAAGGTTGGCGAAATTTTCGCGTTTCAAGCAAAGACACAGAATTTGAAGGATAAAAACATAGTGTGGACAGTTAGTAATCAAAAATATGCAACGATAGATAGAAAAACAGGAAAATTGAGAGCGAAAAGGGCAGGAACAGTAATTGTCACTGCAAAATGTGAAACAAAAAAAGTAACATGTAAATTAACTATTAAAAGATAAAAATTGTACAAATTTAACAATGATTAAAGCGGTAAAAAAGTATGCCTAGGCATAATAGTTTTACCGCTTTTTTAACTTTAAAGTAAAAAGTTGTGTATTGAATGAAAAATATATTCTATATATTGAAATAACAGAATATACTTGAAATAATATGAAAAATAATAAAAGAAAATGTGATTGACAAGTTTAAACAGAAAGGCATATAATTGATTCAAACTTTAGCGAAGTAAGGCTTTAGGAGAAATGGAGGGTGAAGTAGAGTGGCGAAATATGTTGTTAAGAGATTATTAATTGCATTTTTGACTATTGTACTAATTGCAAGCATCACATTTCTATTGATGAATGCAATTCCTGGCAGCCCATTTATGACAGAGAAGGGTGTCAGTAAGGAGACAAGAGCCGAATTGGAAGCAAAATATGGTTTAGATAAACCGGTTCCAATTCAATTGAAGAACTATTTGGTGAATTTTGCAAAGGGTGACATGGGCTTATCCATTAAAATGCAGAAAAACCGTTCCGTAAGTGAAATTATATTTGATAAATTTCCGGTTTCAATGAAAGTAGGTTTTTGGGCGATTGTCTGGGCTACGTCACTGGGTGTCTTATTGGGATGTCTGGCGGCATATCACAGAGGGAAGGTACTTGACAGTATTTTACGAGTAGTGGCAACGGCGGGTGTAGCAGTCCCCGGATTTGTAATAGCATCAATTTTACTTGTCATTTTCGGAGTAAAGCTGTCTATACTGCCAACACAGGGTTTGGATTCCTGGCAATGTTATCTGATGCCATGTTTTGCTCTTGGGTTTTATCCAATGTGCTATATAGCACGTCTTACAAGATCCAGTATGCTGGACGTAATTAATCAGGACTATATTCGTACAGCAAAAGCAAAGGGACTTGATACAAGAAAAATTATTTTCAAACATGCATTAAGGAATTCTTTAATTCCGGTTGTTACATATTTAGGACCAATGATGGCATATCTGGTTACCGGAGGCTTTGTTGTGGAAACAGTATTTTCCATCCCGGGACTTGGCAGGTATTTTGTACAGAGTATTACAGCCAGAGATTACCCAATTATAATGGGGACTACTATTTTACTGGCCATTCTGTTAGTAGTGATGATGCTGGTGGTTGATATTGTTTACAAGATTGTAGACCCGCGAATTGAACTGGGAAAGGGTGGAGAATAAGATGAAAAATAAAAAACATATTGGCAGTCTTCAAGTGGATGTAGATCCAATTCTTGCAATGAATGAAACATTAAAACCAGGCAAGGATGACTTTAGGCTTGCTACAGAAGCAGAAAAATCCAGTTTTTCCTCGGAGAGAGAGGTAACGTCATTTTGGAAAGAAGCCTGGGGAAGATTAAAGGCTAACAAAGTTGCAATGGTTGCATTGGTTATTATTATAATTTATGTTCTTCTGGCAGTACTTGGACCAATTCTAATCCCTTATTCTTATTCAGAGCAGATTAGAGGTTCAGAGAATTTAACCATGATGAAACACTCCGCACAGGAGCTTCAGAAGATTGAAGCAGGAGAAAAAGTATTTCCGCATTTATTAGGAACGGATAGTTTGGGAAGAGATTTGCTGGTAAGAATTCTCTATGGAACCCGAGTATCCTTGGCAATCGGTGTTGTAGCATCCTTGATTGTATTAGTGATAGGAGCTCTATATGGTTCCATATCCGGATATGCCGGTGGTCGTGTTGATACCATTATGATGAGAATTGTAGATATTATTTATTCTGTACCTGAGATTTTAGTAGTATTACTGTTACAGGTGGTTCTGTCTGAGCCATTGAAGACGTGGTTCTCCAATTCCAACTCCGGAATGGCGGCCTTTATGAGTACACTTGGGGCAGGGCTGATTAGTATATTTATAACATTTGGTATTTTGTACTGGGTAGGAATGGCCAGAATTGTTCGAGGTCAGGTACTTACATTAAAGCAGCAGGAGTATGTAACAGCTGCAAAGGCAGTAGGAGCAGGAAGTGCAAGAATCATTAAAAAACACCTTCTTCCAAACTGTGTGGGGCAGCTTATAGTTACAACCTGCTTACAAATACCTTCAGCAATTTTTCTGGAATCTTTTCTATCATTCTTAGGTTTAGGAGTTTCAGCTCCGCTGGCAAGTTTGGGTTCATTGGCCAGTGATGGATTAAAAGGAATTTATACCTATACTTACCGTTTGATTATTCCATCGGTAGTGTTATCCATAATGATACTTGCGTTAAACTTATTTGGTGATGGATTGAGGGATGCATTAGACCCAAGATTAAAGAAGTAGGGGGAAGAAAAATGGAAAGCAAAAAATTATTAGAAGTTAAAGACTTGAAGGTCTCATTTTTCACTCCTGCCGGGGAAGTAAAAGCGGTAAATGGAATTTCTTACTCATTGGATTATGGAGAAGTGATGGGAATAGTTGGTGAGTCGGGAAGTGGAAAAAGTGTAGAGGCATATTCAATTATAGGTTTATTACAAAGCCCGGGTAAGATTATTGGTGGAAGTATTACCTTTGATGGAGACGATATTCTTGCATATGATGAGAAAAAAATGAGAGATCTTCGTGGAAACAAAGTCAGTATGATTTTTCAGAATCCAATGACTTGTTTAAACCCGGTTTATACAATTGGAAACCAGTTAATAGAGGCAATTCGATGTCATGAAAAGCTCTCCAATAAGACAGCAGCAGCCCGTGCCATGGAGATGCTGGAGCTGGTAGGGATAAATAATGTAGAAAAAAGAATGAAACAATATCCCCATGAGTTATCCGGAGGTATGAGACAGAGGGTTATGATTGCAATGGGTCTTGTTTGCAATCCAAAGCTCCTGATTGCAGATGAACCAACAACCGCATTGGATGTAACCATACAGGCACAAATATTGGAGTTAATGAAATCCTTAAAAGAAAAGATAAAGATGTCAGTAGTATTTATCACACATAACCTTGGAGTGGTAGCAGAGATATGTGATTTAGTGTCTGTTATGTATGGAGGCAAAATTGTAGAACAGGGAATTGTGGATGATATTTTCGAAAAACCAAGCCATCCTTATACCCGTGGATTATTGAAATCAATGCCTAGAGTAGACGCAGAGAGTTATGAACGTTTAATTCCAATTGAGGGAACACCCATTGATTTACTAAATGCTCCGGCAGGTTGCCCATTTGCATCAAGATGTGAAAACTGCATGAAAATATGTTTAACTCAAATGCCGGAATATACAGAAATTGACAAGCGTCATATATCAGCATGCTGGCTTAATTCAAAAGAGTATCGAAAGGAGGCAGACACCCATGAGTAATGAAAAGGAAAAGCTCCTTGAGATAGAGCACTTGGTTAAATATTTTGACGTTAGTAAAAGTGTTTTTAACAAAGAATATGTTCACGCAGTGGAAGATGTCAGCTTTTACATAAGAAAAGGTGAGACACTTGGACTGGTAGGAGAATCCGGTTGTGGAAAAACAACATTGGGAAGAACAATTTTAAGATTGTATGAGCCTTCCCAGGGAAAGATCATCTATAATGGAGAGACCATGTTTGATATTAAAGATGGAAAACAACCGCAAATGCTTCCATTTCGCAAAAAGATGCAAATGATTTTTCAAGATCCCAGTGCATCCTTAGATCCAAGAATGACGGTAGGAGATATTGTAGGGGAGCCTTTGGATGTACATCATATGTGCCAAGGAAAAACAGAACGTACAGATCGGATTCATGAGTTATTGAAGCACGTTGGATTAACCCAGGAGCATGCAAACCGCTACCCACATGAATTCTCAGGTGGTCAGCAGCAAAGAATTGGAATTGCACGTGCACTGGCAGTAAATCCTGAATTTATTGTCTGCGATGAACCAATTTCAGCATTGGACGTGTCCATACAGTCTCAGATTGTAAATATGCTGGAGGATATGCAGGCGGAGTTGGGATTAACCTATTTGTTTATTGCCCATGATATTAGTGTGGTAAGACATATTTCCAATCGAATTGGAGTCATGTATTTAGGAAGTATGGTAGAACTGGGAGAAAGCTACGAATTAAATCGAAATCCCCTTCACCCATACACAAAGACACTACTTTCAGCAGTGCCAATACCGGATCCGAAAAAAAGCAGAGAAAGAGAACGAATTGTTCTAAAGGGAGAGATTCCAAGTCCGGTACATCCGCCAACAGGATGTAGATTCCATACCAGATGCCCGTATGCTGTTCCTCGATGCAAGGAAGAGGTTCCATTGTTTAGAGAAATTGAGCCGGATCACTATGCAGCATGCCACATTATTTAAATACAGCAGCAAGGAAAAGCTGTAGAAATAAAAGGAGGAGAATTCTTATGAAAAGATTTAAAAAAGTCATATCTGTGTCCCTGGTACTTGTAATGGTGTTATCCCTTGTTACTGCATGCGGAGATAAAAAGAGCGGCGGTACAGACAGGGGAAAAGATGGATTTAACCTAACGGTTACAATTGCATCAGAGCCTGAAACAATTGATCCATCACTGAATTCAGCAATGGATGCAGCAGATTATATTCTTCATACGTTTGAGGGATTGATGAAATTTGAACCTTCAGGAGATGGCGAAGTTAAGGACACAAAAGTAGTAGAAGGTCAGGCTGAAAGCTACGAAATCAGCGAAGATCAATGTACTTACACCTTCCATTTAAGAGATAATATTAAATGGTCAGATGGTAAAAAAGTAAAAGCCGATGATTTTGTATATGCTTGGCGCAGACTTGTAAATCCAAAAACCGCATCCGATTATCAGTCTTTTATTAATTGTGTAGAGAATGCAGAAGCAATTGTTGCAGGAGAAAAGGATTATACCGAACTTGGTATTGAAGCAACAGATGACAAGACCGTAGTAATTAAATTAGTAGCTCCATGTGCATATTTCCTTGATTTAGTTGCCGGAGCACAGTTGGTACCATTACGTGAAGATATTGTAGATGGTAATGACAGCTGGACATTTGAGCCGGACACCTATGTATCGAATGGTCCATTTAAGATGAAAGAATGGAATCATGATGAGTCTTTAATTTTAGAGAAGAATGACAACTATTATGATAAAGATGCTGTTACAGTAGACCAGCTTACTTTTATGTTAATGGCAGACAGTAACGCAATCTTAGCAGGATTTCAGGGTGGAACCTTGGATATGATTAATCAGGTTCCGGTAGATGAGACAACAACAATGCTAGCAGATGGAAGCCTTAAGACCTTACCTATGTTGGGAACATACTGTGCAGTATTTAATGTTGAAAAAGCTCCATTTGATAATCCAAAAGTTCGTGAAGCTTTTAGTTTAGCAATTGATCGAAACTATATATGTGAAAAAGTAACACAGACCGGTGAAGCACCTGCTACCGGATGGGTACCGGCAGGTATTAAGAGCAAAGATGCAAGTGGAAACGATTCCGATTTCCGTGCAGATGGTGGAGATTATTATAGTGTAAAACCGGATGATTATGCTGCAAACTGTGAAAAAGCAAAAGAATTGCTGGCAGAGGCAGGATATCCGGAAGGAAAAGGATTCCCAGTAGTAGAGTATTTATACAATACCTTGGATTCACATCAGAAGATTTATGAAGCACTTGAGAATATGTGGTCCACAGTTTTAGGAGTTACAGTAACCGGTTCCAATCAGGATTGGAATGTATTCCTATCCACTCGTGAAGCAGGAGAATTCCAGTTGGCAAGACATGGCTGGATTGCAGATTTTAATGATGCAATGAACTTCCTTGATATGTTTACTACAAGCAGTATTGATGGAAATAACTATGCTCGTTGGTCAAATCCGGATTATGATAAGGCAATCAGTGCTGCAAACGTAGAAGTGGATCCTGCAAAACGTGCAACCATTCTTCATGATGCAGAAGATTTAATGATGAAAGACAGTATTGTTGCACCACTTTATTTCTATCAGGATAAATATAGCCTGAAAGAAGGGTTATCAGGAATGTATCATACATCTCTTGGATACTTCTTCTTTAAATATGTTACAAATAAGTAATAACAGGAAACCCCCTTTAAGTTCTGAAAAACAGATATACCCAGTGTATATCTGTTTTTTTTGCTTGCGAATTTTCAAGGAAAAGACTACAATGGAGTAATAATCCTTGTGGTTTGGTTGTAAGGAGAGTCTAAGGAGAGGAACAAGGGAAGAGTAGATGAATAAGGAATTTTTGTATGAGATGCTTTCAACAGCATCAGTATCAGGTAATGAAGTAGAATTAGAGGAAAAAATCTATAAATTCATGAAAAGCCGTGTGGAAGAAGTTAGAAGTGATGAGATCGGCAATGTCATTGCGGTACTAAATCCGGAAAGTAAGTTTAAAGTTTTATTATCGGGACATGCGGATGAGATTGGATTGATGGTAACAGCAGTATTAGAAACAGGAATGTTAAAAGTCGTTGGAATTGGAGGGATCTATGTCACCTGCTATCCTGGACAAAAGGTTCAAGTTCATACGAAAAATGGTGTAGTGTATGGAGCGGTGTGCAATAACAGGGAGTTATCCAAGAAAAGTGATATGACAGTCAAAGATCTGACCATTGATATTGGAGCAAATTCCAAGGAAGATGCGCTTAAGGCAATTGCACTGGGCGACACAATTACCTTTGACACAGAATATAGGGAATTATTAAATGATGGAATTTGTGGACGTGCACTAGATGACAGGGTAGGAGCGTTTATTGTAATGGAAGCACTCAATCTCGCAAAAGAAAAAGGGTGTAAAGTTGGAGCCTACAGTGCAGCTACCGTAGGTGAAGAGACGACAAGGAATGGAGCCTATTTTGTAGGAGCAAGAATAAAACCAACATTAGCAGTGGCAGTGGATGTAACGTATGCCAGTGACGAGCCGGGAATAGATATCGCATCTACCGGTGATATAAAGGTTGGAGCAGGACCGGTTATCTGTAATAATCCATCCATTCATAAGAAGATAAATGCAAAATTATATAAAGCAGCGGAAAATCTTGGAATGAAGGTACAGACCGAAGCAGCCAATGGAAGAACGGGAACAGATGGAGACACGATTCATTTATCCGGTGAAGGGGTTCCATTTGCACTGGTGTCCATACCACTACGCTACATGCATACGCCTGCAGAGGTAGGAAGCTTAAAAGACATTCAAGATTGTATCGAATTATTAGCAGAGTTTTTGTGTTCCTTTACAGGAGAAGAGTGCTTAAAGTTTTTCTAGAGAGTAAAAAAAACAACCGCATCCAATTATAGGATAGCGGTTGTTTTTATATCTTATAGAAAGAATAGAATCATATCAAGTAGGAATAATGGTATTAAACAACAAAGTGACCATCCAAGATAACCAAAAAAAGAAGGCATTTTGATATTATTCTGTTCCGCAATGGAACAAACCATAAAGTTAGGAGCATTTCCGATGTAGGTATTTGCACCCATGAACACAGCACCACAGGAAATGGCCATTAACATTTTGGGAGCAATGGTTCCAACGGTAGTTGCAATTCCTCCAACAGCTGAAGTACCAAGAGCACCGGCTGTAGTAAGGAACACCAAATAGGTAGGTGTGTTATCAAGGAAACTGGAAAGTGCGCCGGTGGCCCAGAACATTTCCGCAGGTTGTGTTAATCCTAAAGCAGCCCCTCTGGATTCCAGAATAAGAAGAGCAGGAATCATGGTTATAAAGATACCTATAAATAAAATAGCGACTTCTTTAATTGGATCCCAATTAAAGTTGTTGTCTTCCCGAACTTTGCTTTTGGTTGTCTTAAATGACAAGAAGGCAGCCAATAGAATAATAACAATTTCAATTATGGATGGAAAAGACAGGGTAATACCTTTGAAGATAGGAATCCCTCTTACCGCCCCGGAAGCGGTTGTAAAAAGATCTGTTTTTGGAAGTACACCACTTAGAATAACAGCTAAAACAATAGCCAGCAGGAAGATAATGTTATGTCCACCAACAATCTTTAAAGGTGCATGTTCCAACTTCTTTCTTGGTTTTAGTCCGGAAGCGATGTCTTTTTTATAAGCTCTGGTATCCAGGATAAAGAAAAGGACCAGCAATACAATTACATTAAATAAGAAAATTGGAAGAAGGTGAAAACTCCAGAAAAATGGAACGTTTCTCATAAAACCCATAAGCAGCGGGGGATCACCAACAGGAGTTAGGCAGCCGCCAATATTGGATACAAGGAAGATGAAGAAAATCATAATCTGGACTTTTCGATTTCTCCATTTATTGGCACGAATAATAGGACGAATCATTACCATACTGGCACCGGTAGTGCCAATCCAACTGGATAAAAGAGTTCCCAAAAGCAAGAGAAGAACATTTACTTTGGGACTTCCCACCAGGTCCCCTTCAAGGGAAATATTCCCTGAAACACAGAACAGACCTAACAGAAGGACAATAAAGGTAAGATAATCTCCAACAACAACCTGTAGTAAATGACTGGCTGCATTACCAAATCCAAAATCAATGGCAAAGGGAATGAGGAATAAAGCTGACCAGAATAAAACCACAAATTTTTTGTGGCGCTCCCACCATCTTGGTTTCATTAGGGGAAGAACCGCAATGCATAAAAGCATACCTGCAAATGGAAGGCAGCTGAAGAAGGGCAGAGCT
This sequence comes from Lachnospiraceae bacterium, assembly GCA_036652735.1. Taxonomy (GTDB): domain Bacteria; phylum Bacillota; class Clostridia; order Lachnospirales; family Lachnospiraceae; genus JAGOGN01. The sequence goes on along the minus strand of JAVVVI010000011.1, from coordinate 47,891 downwards.
TTTCCTAAATCTGTAATATGTGTACCTATTCTAGCTCTGGATAAAAATGCAATACCTGCAACAAAAAGAAGAACGAGACAAGCTGCAGCTTTTGTGTAATTCGTTTTATTTTTTTTCATGTTTGATCAACCTCCTGAATCATTTTAGTTCCAATGTGCTAATATTACAATAGGAGCAAACAACATCTTAGCACAATTTTTACATTATGTCATGTTTCCATATAAAAATCAAGTGCTATTCGATAATCAAATTGTAAACTTTTTCATACACAGGACGTGGAAAAAAACTAGCCTTAGAAAGAAATTTGTATTATACTGAATAGATAAGGAAATTTTGCAGAAGAAGAGGGGTAGACGTAAGTGGAAAACCAGACAGAAGTAAAAAAAGGAACCTTAATGACGGAGGGGTCGATTCCCAAACAGATTATACTTTTTGCTTTGCCCTTATTATTGGGTAATATATTTCAGCAACTTTATAATACAGTGGATTCTATTATTGTTGGTAATGTAATAGGAAGTAATGCACTGGCTGCAGTCAGTTCCTCTTTTTCACTGATCATGATGATTACAAGTCTCCTCATGGGAATTACATTAGGAGCAAGTGTTGTAATTGCAAATTATTATGGCGCAAGAGAATTAACGCAGATGAAAGATGCAATCCATACGGCAATCGCTTTTGGTATGGCGGCATCCGTTGTGATTTCCATCGTTGGATTATTGTTTTCTCCCACTATTTTAAAATGGATGGGTACACCATCAAATGTTATGGAGAGTTCGGTGCTTTATCTGCGGATTATATTCCTGGGAATGTTTGGAAACATGATGTACAACGTGGGAAGCAGTATTTTCCGTGCGGTAGGTGATTCTAAGCGTCCGTTGTATTATTTGATTTTCTGTTCCTTTTTAAATATCGGATTGGATTTATTATTTGTAGCTGTCTTTAAAATGGGTATAGCGGGTGCGGCTCTGGCAACCATAATAGCTCAGTTTGTAAGTGCAGGAATTACATTCCGTACATTAATAAAGGAAAAGACAGAATATCAGATTGATCTAAAAGAAATAAGGTTTCATCCGAAAGAATTAAGACTTATTATCAATATTGGATTGCCAAGTGGAATACAGAATGCAATCGTATCGTTTTCCAATGTGGTAGTACAGGCTAATATTAATGCGTTTGGTGCCATGGCCATGGCTGGCTGTGGTTCCTATAATAAAATAGATGGGTTTGCAGTGATGCCGGCCATGAGTTTTTCCATGGCATTAACAACATTTATTGGACAAAATCTTGGCGCAAATAAACCGGACCGTATGAAAAAAGGTGCCCGTTTTGGAATTATAGCGAGTATGGTAACGGTTGAAATTGGCGGAATTTTGATATATGCGTTTGCTCCTTTTTTGGTTCGTTTATTTCAATCCAATCCTCAGGTAATTGAATATGGAGTGGAAATGGCAAGAACAATAGCACCTTTTTATTTCCTTTTAGCATTGTCACATTCTATGGCAGGAACCATGCGTGGAGCAGGATTATCCAATGTGCCAATGCTGGTAATGGTAATATGCTGGTGTGGAATGAGGGTAACCTGGATTACTGCGGCAGTTCACTTTATTAAAGATATTCATATTGTATTTTTGGGATATCCATTAACATGGCTGGCAAGTGCCATAATATTTTTAATATATTATAAGAAAAAAGATTGGGTACATCATTCGATTGAGGGGTGAAAACATGGAATGTGAGTATTGTATTAATTATATTTTTGATGAGGAATTTGAGGCGTTTGAGTGTCAGGTTTATTTGGATGAAGATGACATGGCAGAATATTTGGCTCATGAGCATAAATGTTGTAAGTATTTTCAGAATAATGATGAATATAGAATTGTCAGAAAACAAAATTAGGGGGAAAATATGAGATTTCCAAAGTATATACAGCAGGGAGATACCATTGGAGTGACAGCCCCAAGTGGTGGAATACTGGAGAAAATAGACAGTTATGAGAGCTCCATTCGTCAATTAAAAAACAGGGGATTCAAATTATATGAGACAAAAAACGTACGAACCAAAGGGATTGTCAGCTCCGGCGCGATAGAAAGAGCGCAGCAGCTTCATGAATTATATGAAAAGGAAGAAGTGAGTGCGATTATTTCGGCCACCGGTGGTGAGTTTCTGATGGAGATGCTTCCATTTGTAGATTACAATCGGATAGGAGAACATCCCAAATGGATACAGGGATATTCAGATCCCACAGGATTACTTTATACCATTACAACAAAATGTCAGATTGCAACCATCTATGGACCAAACGCATGCTCCTATGATATGAGCGTACTACATGAGTCTCTGGAAAATAATCTGAATTTATTGCAAGGGAAGGATGTCATACAGCGCAGCTTTTCAAGATATCAATCGGGCTGGGGGGAGAATAGCGATGGCTATGATCTGGACAACTCTGTTTTCTGGGATACGCCAAATGGAGCGGTCGATGTAGAAGGAAGACTTATTGGGGGCTGCCTGGACTGCCTTCAGAATTTAGTTGGAACAAAGTATGATGCAACAAAACAATTTGTGGAAACATACCAGACCCATGGGTTTATATGGTATTTTGATATTTTTTCGCTTAAAGCAGAAGATGTGGTGCGCAGTCTTTGGCAGATGAAGGAAGCCGGATGGTTTCAATTTGTAAAAGCATTTATTGTAGGAAGAGTCAGATTTCCGGAATCATTTGTAGACTTCACATATACACAGGCATTCAGACAACTCTTTCCGGACATTCCCCTTATAATGAACGCAGATATTGGACATGTGAAACCCCAAATGACTATTATAAATGGAGCGATGGGCAGGGTTCGTGGAAAAGATGGAACCGGAAGTATTCAAATGTGGGAGGGATAACATGATAGAAGTAATTCAAAAGAAAGCGTTCAAGGTATCAAAATGGAGTGGAGGAACCACAACTCAATTACTCATCTGGCCCAGGGACAGCGATTATGTAAAAGGTGATTTTGAATTTAGAATCAGTTCAGCAACCGTGGAGGATGAGTGTTCTGTATTTACAAAATTGAACAATACGCACCGTTTTATTGGAGTTTTAGAGGGCTCCTTAGAACTAACATTTAATCAGCAAAAAAAAATCACACTGAAGCCTTACCAGGTACAGGAATTTGAAGGCGATTGGGATACCGTAAGCTATGGACAGGCAAAGGATTTTAACCTAATGGTAAAAAAAGGCAGAGGTCAGATGGACAGCTGTAAAGTGGAAGGGGAACAGAGCTTTCATTTGGAGGCGGGACATTATTTTTTCTATTCAGTAGAAGGTGAGTTACAGGCTAAAATAGGGAAGGAACAGTATTTGGTAGGTAAAGGAGAAGGATTGCATTGTCTGATTGAACAGGAAGAAATGATGGAATTAAAGAGCAGTCAGCCTGCAGTTTATATCAGGGTGAAAGTTACAAAGGAATAGAGAAAGGATGCGAAGGAATTCATGCGTCAGATGGAATTTAAAATGGAACGAACCGGATTATTAGACATTGGAGATGTGTTGCCTGTGACAGAGAGCAAACTGCCAACGTCCTATTATTACACCTTAGGAAAGGCATACGCAATGTCCGGAAATTATACGGCAGCAAACCGTTTGCAGGCAAAAGAAGGAAGAGTAGTAGATGTAAAAGAAACACCCAAGGGATTTTTTGTTACGGTTGAATTTGAAGAATAAGTAAAAAAATACTGCGGCATAATTCATGGGGTAAATTCGCCGCAGCCTGAAATTATATATTATAGTGTCTCATATTTGGCAACAAAACCAACTCCAAGTGCATGAGGGCCTGTGTGACAGGCAGTGATGGCACCAATCTGGGACGGAAAATCCATTCGGCTTTCAATACAGGTAATACCCATAAATTCTTCGAATTCCTTAAGGAAGGCTTCACCCTCTTCACGGTCGTTACCATAACCAACAGCAAATTCAAAATCATCTGTATTTAAGTGACCATCCACAATGAAATTCTTGCAGGCAGCCAAAACGGCATCTTTTGCTTTTTTCCTGGAACGGCTGATACCACCTAACCCAAGGTCACCATTACTTAAAATAAGCAGAGGCTTTATGTTAAGAAGATTGGCACCATGAACTAAAAGCTTTCCAATGCGGCCTCCTTTTTTCAGATATTCTAAAGTCTGAACGGTAAAGAAAATACGGCCACTTGCTCTTAGGGCGTCCATTTTAGAAATCATTTGTTCATAGGTGAGACCATCATCTCTCATTCGCACAACCTGATAAACAAGAAGGGCTTGAGAAATAGTGTTTTGCCAGGAATTATATACAGATAATTTGGCATCGGGGTAATCTTCTATTATCATCTGATAAGCAGTCATAGCTGAGTTATAGGATCCGCTCAATGAGTTGGTTATACACATGCAGATTATTTCATCTCCGGCTTCTACACCATTTTTAAAAATTTGGTAATAATCATCAACGGATGGAAGAGAGGATTTTGGATAGGCATGTTCTTCTACCATTTTGTAATAAAACTCCTTTGTATCCACTTCGTCCTTGTCTCTGAAAAAGTTTGTTCCATCAAATGTAATATACAAAGTAATAATTTCAATATTGTGTGCTGCAGCAAACTCCTTCGTTATGTCACTGGCACTATCACTTATAATTCGAACCATTTTATAACTCCTTATCTTGGTGATGCAATGTCAATATTATAGCACGTAGTTTTCAAAACTACAAGGGATATAGAAAAAAACTTTAAGTGAAAAGAAACAGATATGAGTTTGTAATCCCAAATGGGATATGATAAAATAATAGGTGTTAAAATCAAATTAGGAGGCAGCCATGAAGATTGCAATTTGTCAATTTTCTCCCAAATGGGAGGATATGGAATATAATTTTTCCAAGGCAAGAACATTTATTATCAGAGCGGTAGAGCAGCAGACGGATTTCATAGTATTTCCTGAAATGAGTTTTACGGGATTCACTATGAATCTACAATTAGCAGAGAAGCAGAATGGCTGCACAATAGAATGGATGATTCGCACGGCAAAAGAATTTTCTGTTGCAATAGGAGCAGGATTTGCAAAGAAGCAGGGAATAAAAGCGGAAAATCATTATAGTATTGTAAACAAAAATGGAGAAATCATACTGGATTATACAAAAATACATCCCTTTTCTTTTTCCGGAGAAGATAAGTACTATGAGGGAGGAACACAGTTGTATACCTGTGTACTTCAAGATGTGTGCATTGGTGCAGCAATCTGCTATGATTTACGTTTTCCGGAGATTTTTCAGATTTTATCCCAAGAGGCACATCTGATTTTGGTTCCGGCAAACTGGCCAGGAGCAAGAAAAGAACAGTGGCGTGCATTGTGTGTGGCAAGGGCAATAGAAAATCAGGCATATGTGATTGGAGTGAATTGTGTTGGAGAAATAAACCATCTCACGTATACCGGTGACAGTTGTGTTATTAATCCCATGGGAGAGAACATGATTCCTTTTTTGGAAGAGGAGCAGGTGGCGATTTTCGAATTGAACGATGATGCAGAGGTATATCGAAGGAAGTTCCCGGTAAAACAGGATCGAAGACCGGAATTATATAAAGTTCTAAAAGCAGAACAGATTCAAGAATAATAAAAAAAATAATCGGAACAATAGCAATGACAGTGAAGGAGCCAGTATGAGTAAAATAAAAATTATTGCGGACAGTACCTGCGATTTATCAAAGGAATTGCTGGATAAGTACAATATAGATCTGATCCCTCTTTATATTGTAATGGACGAAGTTAGTTATATGGATGGAATCGAGGTTACACCAAGTGAACTATATGCATGGTCAGATCGAGTGAATCAAACACCAAAGACGGCAGCGCCCGGAATAGAAATAGCTACAAAAATTATAAAAAAATACGATACACCCAACACCGATATAATATTTTTGGGCATATCAGAAACAATGTCAACAACCTGTAATGTCATTCGTTTAATTGCAAAAGAGTGTCAACATGCAGTGGTTCACGTGATTAATTCTAAAAATCTGTCTACGGGAATAGGTTTGCAGGTGATTTGTGCTGCAAAGATGGCTCAGGAGGGAGAAACAGCAGCCTCCATTGTTACAACGATTGAAAAGAAACGGGATTTGGTCAGTGCAAGCTTCGTGGTGGATACACTTACGTATCTGCATCGGGGAGGAAGATGTAATGCAGCCACGGCATTGGTGGCAGGAGCATTAAAGTTAAAGCCCAAGATTATAGTGGAAAATGGACAGATGGATGTATCCAAGAAATACAGAGGAACAATCAGGAATGTTGTTGAAAAATATGTAAAGGATATGGAACCTGCATTGCTCAATGCAGAAAACGAACGAGTTTTTATTACTCATTCCGGCTGCAGCGATGAAATACTTGAGATGGTAAAAATGCAACTGGAGCGATTGGATTATTTTCAGGAGATTTTAGTTACAAGAGCCGGAGGAGTTATTTCCAGTCACTGTGGTCCAAATACACTTGGCGTGTTGTTTTACCGGAAAGATTGATAATAAAAGGGCGGGAGTTAGGAAATCTAACTTCCGCCTATTATTTATTTTTTATATTCAATTGCTGCTTCCACAAATCCTTTGAAGAGCGGATGTGGTCTGTTTGGTCTGGATTTCAACTCAGGATGTGCCTGAGTAGCAATGAACCATGGATGATCATTTAATTCAATCATCTCTACGATTCTTCCATCAGGAGACATTCCGGAAAGAATCATGCCATGATCGGTTAAGATCTTACGGTAGTCATTATTTACTTCATATCGGTGGCGATGACGTTCCTCAATTAATTCTTTTCCATAAAGGGTATAGGATTTAGAATTTTTATCAAGAATACAAGGATAGGAGCCAAGTCTTAAAGTACCACCAATATCTTCAACACCATCCTGCTCAGGCATTAACGCAATCACCGGGTGGGTTGTCTGAGGATTTAATTCAATACTGTGCGCATCATTCAGACCACAGATGTGGCGTGAAAATTCAACAATTGCAAGCTGCATTCCAAGACAAAGGCCAAGGAAAGGAATGTGATGTTCACGGGAATACTGGATGGCTGTAATTTTTCCATCAATTCCCCGGTCACCAAATCCACCCGGAATTAAAATTCCCTGTACGTCTTCTAATTGTTCCTGGGCATTTTCAGCAGTTAACAGTTCAGAATCAATCCACTTTATGTTGACGGTGGCACGTTCTGCAATTCCACCATGTTTGAGAGCTTCTACCACAGAAATATAGGCATCGTGGAGCTGGATATATTTTCCAACAAGGGCAATGGTAACTTCTTTGTTGGGATTACGAAGAGCACTTACCATTTCTCTCCAATCCGTAAGATCCGGTGTAGGGCAGTCAAGGTGCAGACATTCACAAGCAACCTGTGCCAGATGTTCCTCTTCCATGGCAAGGGGTGCTTCGTATAGGTATTCCACATCTAAATTCTGGAGAACATGATTGCTTGGAACATTACAGAAAAGTGCAATTTTATCCTTAATATCCTGGCCAAGAGGCAGCTCAGAACGGCATACGATAATATCCGGCTGAATGCCCATGCCCTGAAGTTCTTTTACACTGGCCTGAGTTGGCTTCGTTTTCATTTCTCCGGAAGCTTTAATGTATGGAAGCAGGGTTACGTGAATTAGAATTGCATTTTCTCGTCCTACTTCATGCTGAAATTGACGAATAGATTCTAAAAAAGGCTGACTTTCAATATCACCAACGGTTCCACCAACTTCAATTAGTGCAATTTCGGTGTTGGTAGTTGAAAAATTACGATAGAAGCGGCTTTTTATCTCATTGGTTATGTGGGGGATTACTTGGACAGTACCACCGCCAAAATCTCCCCGTCGTTCTTTTTGCAATACGGACCAGTAGATCTTACCGGTTGTAACATTGGAATTCTTTGTAAGACTCTCATCAATAAAACGTTCATAATGTCCTAGGTCCAAGTCTGTTTCTGCTCCATCATCGGTGACAAAAACTTCGCCATGCTGAATTGGATTCATGGTTCCTGGGTCAATGTTGATATAAGGATCAAACTTCTGCATGGTAACAGTGAAGCCACGGGCTTTTAAAAGTCTTCCCAGAGAGGCAGCAGTAATTCCCTTTCCAAGACCGGACACAACTCCACCGGTGACAAAGACGTATTTTACGGGCATAGGGTCATCCTCCTTGTAATATATTTATATTAATTCCCAATATACAGATTAAAATCTGCTCATTAACTAATTTATTATACAACCTCCCAAGGCATAAATCCACCACTTTCTGCCTAAATTTTATAAAATATTAATAAAGTATTGAAAAACTTAAGGAAGTAAATATTGATTTTGATTGAGTTAACACCTATAATGTAGTTGTATCTAAGATACAATCAAGGAGGACGAGATGGATAACAAAGTACCCGATAATAAACCTAATGGCGAGAAAAGCCCAAAGAATGGACAAACAATGTTAATGTTTGTCATGGTAGCCCTTGTGATTCTTTTTATTATGAGTTTAATTAACAGTAAATATTCCCAGTTAACAATGAAAGAAATCAGCTATACCAAGTTTCTTGAAATGGTAGAAGATGGAAAGGTTAAAAGTGTATCTTTTTCCGCAACGCAGATTAATATTACACCGGTAAAGGAAAAGGGGGAGACCGTAGAGTATAGTTATTATACCGGAAGGCTTCCGGATGAAGAACTGTTGCCAATATTAAAAAAAGAAAAGGTAGAGATTGTTGCTGAGATTCCAAAGGACAGCTCCGGCTGGATTTATACGATTTTGAGTATTGTGCTTCCACTGGCATTAATGTGGGTGCTCCTTTCATTTTTAATGAAAAAAATGGGGAGTGGCGGTGCTATGGGGGCAGGCAAGATGAATGCCAAGGTATATGTGGAAAAGACAACAGGAATCACATTTAAAGATGTAGCCGGTCAGGATGAAGCAAAAGAATCCTTGCAGGAAGTAGTGGATTTCCTTCACAATCCAAAAAAATATGTGGACATTGGGGCAAAGCTTCCAAAGGGAGCCTTGCTGGTAGGCCCTCCCGGAACGGGTAAGACGCTTCTTGCCAAAGCAGTGGCAGGAGAAGCAAAGGTTCCATTCTTCTCACTGGCAGGTTCGGATTTTGTAGAGATGTTTGTTGGTGTAGGTGCATCCAGAGTGCGGGATTTATTTAAAGAAGCACAAAAACAGGCACCGTGTATAATTTTTATAGATGAAATAGATGCAATTGGTAAAAGCAGGGATTCCAGATATGGCGGAAATGATGAGCGAGAGCAGACCTTGAACCAGTTACTGGCAGAGATGGATGGATTCGATACCTCTAAGGGACTGTTGATTCTTGCAGCAACCAACCGACCGGAAGTACTTGATAAAGCCTTATTAAGACCGGGGCGTTTTGACCGAAGAATTATTGTTGATAAACCGGATTTAAAGGGAAGAAAAGAGACTTTGAGGGTACATTCCAAAGATGTCTTGATGGATGACAGTGTGGATTTAGATGCCATTGCATTGGCAACCAGTGGGGCAGTTGGTTCCGATTTAGCGAATATGATTAATGAAGCAGCGATTAATGCAGTTAAGAATGGAAGAAAATTCGTTACCCAGGGAGATCTATTTGAATCGGTAGAAGTTGTAATTGCCGGAAAAGAGAAAAAAGATCGAATTATGAGTGAAGAAGAGAAGAAGATTGTTGCTTATCACGAGGTTGGTCATGCACTGGCTACGGCAATGCAAAAGGATGCAGATCCGGTACAAAAGATTACAATTGTGCCAAGAACCATGGGTGCATTGGGTTATACCATGCAGACACCGGAGGAAGAAAAGTATTTAATGTCTAAGGAAGAATTAAATGCAAAACTTGTAACCTATATGGGTGGACGGGCAGCAGAAGAAATTGTCTTCCATTCCATTACAACAGGAGCAAGCAATGATATAGAGAATGCAACACAAATTGCAAGGGCAATGATTACCCAGTATGGAATGTCAGAGCGGTTTGGACTGATGAGTTTAGAGACCGTTGAAAATAAATATCTGGATGGACGTGCTTCCTTAAACTGTGGAGATGCTACAGCAGCGGAAATTGATCAGGAAGTAAAAGCACTTCTTAAAAAGAGCTACGAACAGGCAAAGAGTTACTTGGAAGAAAATAGGGAAGCTTTGGACGAGATTGCAGCCTACCTATTGGAAAAAGAAACCATTACAGGCAAAGAATTTATGAAGATCTTCCGAAAAAAAGAGGATGATCCGGATGAAATGTTCGAAGAGGAAAACTAGAAAAGGGAGGATGTCATGTCATTTGATTTTCAGGAAGAGTTAAAGAAACTCCCTGGAAAACCGGGAGTATATATTATGCATGATGAACAGGACATCATCATTTACATTGGAAAGGCAATTTCCTTAAAGAATAGAGTAAGGCAGTATTTCAGAGCAGGAGGGGATGGCAGACCAAAGATTGAGAAAATGATGCCCCATGTATCGCGTTTTGAATATATTGTAACAGATTCTGAACTGGAAGCACTTGTTTTAGAGAATAATTTAATAAAGGAACATAGTCCAAAGTATAATACCATGTTAAAGGATGGTAAGACCTATCCCTACATTAAAGTTACCGTTTCGGAAGCTTATCCAAGGCTGATTTTTTCACGGCAGATGAAAAAGGATAAAGCCAAATACTTTGGACCCTATACCAGTTCCTGGGCAGTAAAAGATACCATTGATTTACTTCAAAAGCTATATAAGATTCGTTCCTGCAATCGAAATCTTCCGAAAGATTGTGGAAAAGAGCGTCCCTGCCTCAATTATCACATCAAACAATGTGAGGCACCTTGTCAAGGGTATATTAGTGAGTGGGATTATAAAAGAAATGTAGAACAGGCATTGGATTTTCTGAATGGGAATTATGGACCGGTTATTAAAGAGCTAAAGAGCAAAATGCAGCAGGCATCTGAAAACCTTCAGTATGAAGATGCCATCACCTATCGGGATTTATTAAACAGTGTAAATCAGGTGGCACAGAAACAAAAGATTACCAACACCAATATGGAGGACAAAGACGTTATTGCTTACGCACAGGATGGCTTAGACGCAGTCGTACAGGTGTTTTTTGTAAGAGATGGAAGACTGATTGGCAGAGAACATTTTTTCTTAATGGTAGGGGAAGAAGACACCGGAGAGCAGATTCTGGGCAGCTTTATTTCCCAGTATTATGCGGGAACTCCATTTATTCCAAAGGAGATGATTCTTCAGCAGCAGCCGGAAGACAGTGAGGTACTAACCAGTTGGTTAACGGAAAAAACCGGGCAGAAGGTTAACATCAGAGTTCCTAAAATAGGAGCAAAAGAGAAACTGGTGGAGCTTGCGGCACAGAATGCCCAAATGATACTTACCAGGGATAAAGACCGAATAAAACGAGAGGATGCCAGAACCAAGGATGCAATGAAGGAAATTCAGGGGATACTTGGACTCAAAGAAATACACAGAGTAGAGGCATTTGATATATCCAACACAAGTGGATTTGAATCCGTAGGGTCAATGGTGGTGTATGAGGATGGAAAACCAAGAAGAAATGAATATCGAAAGTTCAAGTTAAAGACGGTAGCAGGACCGGATGATTATGCGTCTATGTACGAGGTTTTAAGTCGTAGATTATCTCATGGACTGAAAGAACGAGCGGATCTTTTGGAGAAAGGGATGGAGGACTACGGACGATTTTCCAAATTCCCGGATTTAATTATGATGGATGGAGGAAAAGGTCAGGTGAATATTGCCAACCGGGTACTGGAGGAATTAGGACTTCACATTGCAGTATGCGGAATGGTAAAAGATGATAATCATCGTACCAGAGGGCTGTATTTTAAAAATATAGAATTGTCAATTGATACACACAGTGAAGGGTTTCAATTAATTACAAGAATTCAGGATGAAGCCCATCGTTTTGCAATAGAATATCACAGATCGTTAAGGAGTAAGAGTCAGGTACATTCTGTGCTGGATGAAATAGAAGGAGTGGGACCGGGACGGAGAAAAGCACTAATGAAAGAATTCCTTTCCTTAGATGCAATTCGAGAGGCAAGTATAGAAGAATTACAACGGGTAGATACTATGAACAAGAGAGTTGCTGAAACGATTTACGCATATTTCCATATTGAAGACCGGCACCAATTGTGATAGAATAAAGAGAATAGGCAACTTGAAGATAGCTCAGAAACATTAGGAGAAAGGCAGGAATATGTGTACAATTACGGTGAAGAAATTGGAAGAACAGTTTAAGATGAGTAATTTCACTCCGGAAGTTCCTTGTGAGGAGAGAATGGTATTAGAACCTGATATAAATCGCCCTGCATTGCAGTTAACCGGATATTTCGAGCATTTTGAAGAGCATCGGGTGCAGATTATAGGCACAGTGGAATACACTTATTTGCAGCATCTTACACCAAAGGAGCGTATCAGAATCTATACGGATTTGCTGGCGTATGATATTCCCTGCTTTATTTTTTGCAGAGGATTTATACCGGATAGTGAATTTCTGAGCATCGCCACTGAGAGCAGAGTGCCTGTATTTGGAACGGAGCAGCCAACGTCTAATTTCATGGCAGAGATGATTTACCATTTGAATATGGAATTGGCACCTTGTATTTCAATCCATGGAGTTCTGGTGGATGTGTATGGGGAGGGCTTATTGATTATGGGAGAGAGCGGAATCGGAAAGAGTGAGGCCGCTTTGGAACTTATTCGACGTGGCCATCGATTGGTGGCAGATGATGTAGTAGAGATTCGTAAAATGAATGAACATACCCTGGTGGGGAATTCACCGGCACTTACCAAGTATTTTATTGAAGTGCGGGGAATCGGAATTATTGATGTAAAGATGCTTTTTGGCGCGGAATGCGTAAAAGAGAAACAGAATATAGATATGGTCATTAAACTTCAGGAATGGGAAAAAGGAGCAGATTATGATCGCATGGGACTTGAGGAGAACTATATTGAATTTCTAGGCAATGAGGTAGTTTGTCAGTGCCTTCCAATTCGACCGGGGAGAAATATAGCAGCTATTTGCGAGGCAGCAGCCGTGAATCACCGTCAGAAAAAAATGGGTTACAATGCTGCACAGGAACTTTATCGAAGGGTTCAGGCAAATATCCAAAAGGGAAAAGATGTTGAATAAAGTTGAAATACTTTAGGATAAATAATGACAAAGAAGAGGAGATTGATATCATGGAGAGAAAAGACGCTTGGGAAAAATATAGCGGAGACAAAAGAAATGAAGTATTTAGTTTTTGCGAGGACTATCGTAAATTTATTTCAAAATGCAAGACAGAGAGAGAATGTGTAACAGAGTTTGAAGCAATGGCAAAAAAAGAAGGTTACATAGATGTAAATGAAATTATTAAAGGCAAGAAATCAGTAAAAGCCGGTGACAAGATTTATGCTAACAACATGGGAAAAATGTTGGTTACCTTTGTGATTGGTAAAAAAGACCTGGAAGAGGGTATGAATATTCTTGGAGCACATGTAGATTCCCCACGTCTGGATTTAAAACAGAACCCATTATATGAAGATACCAACATGGCATTATTGGATACTCATTATTATGGAGGAGTTAAAAAATACCAGTGGGTAACATTGCCATTAGCTCTTCACGGAGTGATTGTTAAGAAAGATGGAACGGTTGTAACCGTTAACATTGGCGACAAACCGGAAGATCCAGTATTTGGCGTAAGTGATTTATTAGTGCATTTATCCGCAGACCAGATGGATAAAAAGGCAGGAAAAGTAGTAGAGGGTGAAAGCCTGGATTTATTAATTGCCAGCATTCCTGCAGCAGAAAAAGATGCAGATGGCAATGAAGTAAAAGAAAGAGTGAAAGCAAATGTACTGACACTTTTAACACAGCAATATGGAATTGAAGAGGAAGATTTCCTTTCAGCTGAAATCGAAGTAGTACCTGCAGGAGATGCAAGAGATTATGGATTTGACAGAAGCATGATTATGGGATATGGCCATGATGACAGAGTATGTGCGTTCCCATCATTTATGGCAATGCTGGAAGTTGGAGTTCCTGAAAAAACAAGTGTATGCTTAATTGTGGATAAGGAAGAGATTGGCAGTGTTGGAGCAACAGGAATGGATTCTTTATTCTTTGAGAATACGGTAGCAGAAGTGATGAATGCAACCGGTAACTATTCAGAATTATTACTTCGCCGTGCATTAAAGAATTCTTGTGTATTATCTTCAGATGTAAGTGCAGCTTTTGATCCATTATTCCCAACCGTTATGGAGAAAAAGAACAGTGCTTATTTTGGAAAAGGACTGGTACTCAACAAATATACAGGATCTAGAGGTAAGAGTGGATCCAATGATGCAAATCCGGAATACATTGCTCGTTTAAGAGGAATTTTCGATCGTAACAATGTAAGCTTCCAGACAGCAGAACTTGGTAAAGTAGATCAAGGCGGCGGTGGAACCATTGCATACATTTTGGCAAAATATGACATGGAAGTTATTGACAGTGGTGTTCCGGTATTAAATATGCATGCACCTTGGGAAATAGCAAGTAAAGTTGATATCTATGAGGCATTACTTGGTTATGTAGCATTCTTAAAGGAAGCATAAGAAAGAGGCAGTTTATTGGGGAAAGATTTTTTATCAGACCTGGAAGAATTATTAGACAGGGAACAAATCTTAACTGAAGAATTGATGAGCAGACATACGACCTTCCGAGTGGGAGGTCCTGCTGAATTTTATTTACAACCAAGGGCAGATCAAATCGGTGGTATATTTTCAATATGCCACCGGTACGGTATGCCTTATATGATTATTGGGAATGGAAGTAATTTACTGGTTGGAGATAAAGGAATTCGTTCAGTGGTAATCGAAATAGGAAAAAAAATGGACTTTGTACGGGTAGAAGGAGAAAAAATCCTGGTATCCGCAGGTAGTCTTTTATCACGGGCAGCAAAAGAAGCGGCAGTACATGGTCTTACCGGAATGGAATTTGCAGCAGGAATACCGGGATGCATGGGTGGAGCAGTAGTAATGAATGCGGGAGCCTATGGAGGTGAGATGAAGGATATTATCCAAAGTGTCACAATCTTAACACCAGAAGGACAGCAGAGGCAGGTGCGTGTGGAGGACTTGGATTTATCTTATCGCCACAGTTGTGTTCAGGAAAAGGGATGGACGGTTTTGTTTGTAACATTGAAGCTTCAGGAAGGCTGCAAACAGGAAATTATGGACAGGATGAAAGAACTTACACAACAGAGAATGGAAAAACAACCATTGGAATATCCCAGTGCCGGCAGCACCTTTAAACGACCGGAAGGAAATTATGCGGGAAAATTAATAATGGAGGCAGGTTTAAAAGGATATCAAATAGGCGGAGCACAAGTGGCAGAAAAACATTGTGGGTTTATCATTAACAGAGGAGAAGCTACAGCCGCAGATATTATTCAATTAATTCAAAAAGTACAGGCAGAAGTAAAGAATCAATTTTCAATAGAATTGGAACCGGAGATTAAGCTGACAGGTGAGTTTTAGAAAAGAGGTGGCCAATGAAATTTGTAATTTTAACAGGAATGTCAGGAGCAGGAAAGACAGCAGCATTGAAGATGATGGAGGATATGGGATACTATTGTGTAGATAATCTTCCAACACCGCTTATAGGAAAGTTTGCAGAATTGGCATACGAGAAGAATTCTGAATTACAAAAGGTCGCACTGGGAGTAGACATACGTAGTGGACAGGGTTTGCAGGAATTGCATTCTATATTTGAGCAGCTGAAAAAAAATCAGTTATCCTATGAAATATTGTTTTTAGATGCGGATGATACAGTATTGGTCAAGCGTTATAAAGAGTCCAGAAGAAATCATCCCCTGGCAATGGATGACCGGGTAGATAAAGGGATTCAATTAGAACGGGAGAAGTTAGCATATTTAAAAGAACATGCAGATTACATTATAGATACAAGCAGATTATTAACTAGGGAACTCAAGGGAGAATTACAGAAAATATTTATTCGTAATCAGGATTTTCAAAATTTATTTATTAGTATTGTTTCTTTTGGATTTAAATATGGAATACCAACGGATTCTGATTTAGTATTTGATGTACGATTTTTACCAAACCCATATTATGTAGAGGGATTAAAATTTCAGAATGGAAACGACAAGGAAATTCAGGATTATGTAATGCAGTTTTCCCAATCAGGTGAATTTCTGGACAAGTTAGAAGATATGATACAATTTTTAATTCCCCATTATATAGAAGAAGGAAAGAATCAATTAGTAATAAGCATTGGCTGTACCGGAGGAAAACATCGTTCCGTTACATTGGCAAATGGTTTATTTAAGCGTTTATCAGACAGAAAAGATTTTGGCTTGCGAATTGAACACAGAGATATTGCAAAAGATGCCTTAAAAAAATAATATGGGGGAATGAGGAAATGTCATTTTCCAGCGAAGTGAAAGAAGAACTTTCAAGACAGGTTACCAAAGCCAGGCATTGCCAGATCGCAGAAATAGCAGCAATTATTTATTTTACAGGAAAAATAGTCCGCACCGAAGATACAGAACTGATTCAGATTTACACAGAGAATGTATCCCTGGCACGAAAATATTTTACCCTTATAAAAAAGGCGTATAATGTAAATGCTGAAATTTCCATTAAGAGGAATGTCTATCTTAAAAAAAGTCGAATGTATACCCTAACGGTAGCAGGACCGGATATAACAAAAAGAATATTGGAATCTATGAAAATTGTCAAACCATTCATCCAAGCACCGGAATTAGATATGGTAAGCAGAATGCTGATTCAGAATAGCTGCTGCAGAAGAGCGTTTATAAGGGGTGCCTTTTTATCGGCAGGTTCCATGAGTGATCCGGAAAAATCCTATCACTTTGAAGTGGTATCTGCTAAGGAAAATCTTGCAGTACAGTTAATGGAAATTATGAATACATTTGAAGTAGGAGCGAAGGTAATTGAGAGAAAGTCGCATTATGTGGTTTATGTTAAAGAAGGATCCCAAATTGTGGATTTGTTAAATGTAATGGAGGCACACAATGCTTTGATGGATTTAGAAAATGTAAGAATTTTGAAAGAAGTTCGTAATTCAGTGAACAGACAGGTAAACTGTGAAACTGCAAATATTAGCAAGACAGTGAATGCTGCCATTAAACAAATGGAAGATATCAATTTAATAAAGGAAAAGATAGGCTTTGATGAGCTGTCTCCAAGACTGCGTGAAATAGCCGAGATGAGGCTCTTATATCCGGAACTCCCTTTAAAGGAACTGGGGGCAAGATTAACATATCCTGTAGGAAAATCAGGAGTGAATCATAGACTTAGAAAACTTTCCTGTATGGCGGAAGAATTAAGAGAGTAAGGTATTAATGGAGGTAACAAAATGAAAAGAGAAAAAGTGATATCATCAATGTCATTTGAAAAGGATGGGCAGCAAATAGCAAAGCTGGTACAGTTAGCCGAATCTTTTACCAGTAGTATCTATCTGGTAGAAGGGGAAAAAACCATTAATGCCAAGAGCATCATGGGTATGATGACTTTAAATCTTTTGTATGGGGAAGAAGCAACCATTGTTGCAGATGGCGAAGATGAAGAGCGTGCAATTCAACAATTAGTTGAGTTTTTAACGGATTAGAGATAAGATAGAAAAGGAAAATGAATGAATAGAAAAATGCTTTTTATATTTAACCCTCTTTCAGGTAAGGGGCAAATTCGCACGAAGCTGCTTTCGATTGTAGACTTGTTTGTAAAAAGTGGATATGAGGTTACCATATATCCCACACAGAGGCAGCATGATGCATATGATCAGGTTATTGCCAATGCAGAGCACTTTGACACCATAGTTTGCAGCGGCGGTGACGGGACACTGGATGAGACGGTATCAGGAATGATGAAGATAGGAATACATATTCCGCTGGGCTACATACCGGCAGGGAGTACCAATGACTTTGCAAATTCTCTGAAAATTCCCAA
This sequence comes from Lachnospiraceae bacterium, assembly GCA_036652735.1. Taxonomy (GTDB): domain Bacteria; phylum Bacillota; class Clostridia; order Lachnospirales; family Lachnospiraceae; genus JAGOGN01. The sequence goes on along the minus strand of JAVVVI010000011.1, from coordinate 29,895 downwards.
GGATATGTTAAAAGCAGCGGAAATTGCAGTGAATGGAGAACCTCTTCTCTGTGATGTAGGAAAGTTCAATGATAAATCTTTTGTATATGTGGCGGCCTTTGGTATTTTTACAGATGTTTCCTACCAGACCAGCCAAGGGCTTAAAAATGTGCTGGGACACGCAGCCTATATTATAGAGGGTGCAACACGAATCTCCGTTGTACCGGCATATCATGTAATTGTAGATACAGAACAGAATCACTATGATGACGAGTTTATTTTTGGCATGGTTTCTAATTCTAAGTTTGTTGGAGGAATGCAGAATTTGACAGGCAAAAATGTAGAATTAGATGATGGTTTGTTTGAAGTAACCTTAATCAGAAAACCCAAGAATCCGGTAGAGTTAAATGAAATATTATCCTGCCTGATTAATCAGCGTGCGAATTCCAAACAGGTATTTTCATTTAAGTCCAAAGAGGTCAGGTTCCAGTTTGAAGAAAATATAGCCTGGACATTGGACGGAGAATTTGGTGGAGAGTATCAAAATGTAGATATAAAAAACATTCAGCAGGTAATTCCGATTCGTGTGAAATAGGCAGGGATGGGGAAGGAAGAATAACAATTTATGGAGGTAAATTATGTTAGTATCAGCGAAAAAAATGCTTCAAATGGCAAAGGCCAATCATTATGCAGTAGGTGCGTTTAACATTAACAATCTGGAATGGACAAAAGCAATTTTAATGGCTGCCCAAGAGAATCATTCACCGGTTATTCTGGGAGTATCGGAGGGAGCAGGAAAGTACATGGGGGGATATCATACCATAGTGGGTATGGTAAAAGGTATGCTGGAGGATCAGAAGATTACAGTTCCGGTAGCGCTGCATTTGGATCATGGCAGTTATGAAGGATGCTTAAGCTGTATAGAAGCCGGGTTTACGTCTGTAATGTATGATGGTTCCCATGGACCAATTGAAGAAAATCTTGCAAATACAAAAAAACTGGTTACACTTTGTGAAAAAAAAGGAATCTCTTTAGAATGTGAAGTTGGAGCAATTGGCGGTGAGGAAGATGGAATTGTTGGTGAGGGAGAATTTGCAGACCCTGCAGAATGCAAGATGATTGCCGATTTAGGAATTGATTTTCTCGCAGCAGGAATTGGCAATATTCACGGAAAGTATCCGGTGGATTGGCCGGGACTTAGCTTTACAACGTTAGAGAAGATACAGCAATTAACAGGAGAACTGCCACTGGTCCTTCATGGAGGTACAGGAATTCCGGCTCATATGATTCAGAAGGCCATTACCCTGGGTGTGTCTAAAATAAATGTAAACACAGAATGTCAGCTCTCATTTGCGTCGGCAACGCGTCAATACATAGAGAGTGGAAAAGATAAAGAAGGAAAAGGATATGATCCAAGAAAACTTCTTGCACCTGGATTTGAAGCAATTAAAGAAACTGTAATAGAAAAAATGATGTTATTTGGATCTGTTAATAGAGAGTAGATGAGTTTTTAACAAGAATAAAGCCACCGGGAAAGGATAAAACCTTCCTCTGGTGGCTTTTAAATTTGTATTCATTAAGGAACCGGAGTGTCCTCGTCAGGAGGCAGCGGATCCGTTGTATCACCTGGATCTACGGGAGCATCCGGGTCGGTGGTGTCACCATCGGGTGGCAGCGGATCGATAGGCTGATGCGTATGGATTGGACAGGTGCTGCTGGAAAGGTTACCTGGCAGCAGGTAGTCACGATCTCCGGCATTCTTGGAACCGCCAACAATATAGACACCTGTTTTAATACTTCCAATAGGACAAAATTCCCCGGCAAGTTTACCGGATATCTTACAAATCTTAGCACTGACATGATGGTCACAGTAATCGGTAGGAACAGAACCGGAGGCAAAATATTCGGTTTTAACCATACTTCCTCTTGGATCATGATTGCAAACACCATCAAGTGCCAATTTACCGGATTTGGTACAAATTTTAGCAGATACAATGTCATCCGGTTTTGCAAATTCCTTATATTCTAAATCGGTATGCAGCTGAGTCATAATCGTTTTCCACAAAGCTTTTACATAGGAAGTAGACAATAGGGGTGCATTGTCATCGTAACCGCCCCAGACAACACAGGTATAATAAGGAGTGAAACCGGCAAATAAAGAATCACGGCTGTTCGAAGTAGTTCCGGATTTTCCGGCAACGGCCATTCCACTGAAATTTGCAGGAGTTCCGGTTCCCCGTGTCATAACATCTTCCATTGCATCGGTTAATAACCAGGCGGTGCTGGATTTTAAAACCGTATGAGTCTGGACGGTATTATCAATTAGGACTTTACCATCATGATCTAAAATCTTAGTATAAAATCTTGGCTTTGAATAAGTACCATTATTGGCAATCGTTGCATAGGCAGCAGTTAATTCAAGGTTCGAAACGCCATGAGTAATTCCGCCCAATGCCAGTGATTGAACAATATCAGTGGAAGAGAGAGAGGTAAAACCAAAGTTCAGCAGGTAATCATAACCAACCTGAGGGGTAATATCGGTTAAGGTCTTCACAGCTAGGACATTAATAGAATTAATGATTCCCTCCCTAAGAGAAGTAAATCCCCGGTAACGGTTGTCATAATTGTGAACGGTTGTCCCATCCGCATACTTGTATGGAGCATCATCCTGAACGGTTGCCAGTGTCATACCGGCAGAATCCAGTGCAGGAGCATAGGAGGAAAGAACCTTAAAGGTGGAACCGGGCTGTCTGGTAGTATCAGAGGCACGATTCAGAGTAAGACTGGCTGTCTTGTCACCACGGCCGCCTACAAGCCCCTTTACCTCGCCTGTATACTGGTCAATGATACTTACAGATGCCTGAGGCTGGTAAGTAAAGGATACGGCTTCTGAATTCTCCACAATGGTGCCACCCTTTTTGCGGATAATTTTTTTAAATGCACGAATGGCAGATTTTGCTTCTTTTCGGCTGCTGTAATTGATGTTATAATTTTTATCAGATTGTTTATAGTAATTCATTAAAGACTGTTCATTATAATTAGTAATGGTTCCATCCTTTTCCTGAATCTTTATCTGCCAGCTGATAGAGACGTCTTTTGTAGTATAATTGTCTTCATTAGCAAGCTCCTTCTCACAGATTTTCTGTACTTTGGAACTCTGAGTGGAATAAATTTTAAGTCCACCACTGTAAAGTGCTTTATAAGCCTGAGTTTCAGAAAATCCTTTTACCTTCATTAAATCATTAATGACCTGATCTACCAGCTCATCTACAAAATAAGAAGATGCAGAACTTGACACAACCTCATTATTAACGGTCTGTATTCTGGAATAGACATCATCTTTTAGCGCTTTTTTATATTGCGTCTGGGAAATATACTCTTGCTCTAACATATTGTCGAGAACTTTTTTTCGCCGCTTTGCATTATCTTTGGGATGGGTTACCGGATTGTAATGGGAAGGGCTCTGGGTAATGGCGGCAATAACCGCACATTCGGACAGCGTTAATTTGGATGCGTCCTTGTCAAAATACCGTTGTGAAGCAGCTTGTACACCGAGTGTATTCTGCCCCAGGTTAATGCTGTTTAAATAATTTTCTAAAATCCAGTTTTTATCGACTGTTTTCTCTAATTGAAGAGCCAGATATTGTTCCTGAAGCTTTCGCTTTAGCTTTTGGGGAAAGGTGCTCTCGCTTGTCCAGGAAGTGAATACATTGTTTTTTAGGAGCTGCTGAGTGATGGTACTTGCTCCCTCAGAAAAATGACCGGATGTGAGACCAATGAAACCTGCCCTTATGATGCCACGGATATCAATTCCATTATGATCATAAAATCGGGAGTCTTCAATAGCTACAAAGGCGTGCTGCATATCTAGAGGGATTTCACTAATGGTTACATATACACGGTTGGAGCCGGATGCAACTAAAGTGTCAATTTCCTTTTCTTCATCATTGTAAACAATACTTTTGTATCCACTGGGGGTTGCATCAATGGATTCAATGCTGGGAGCAGATTCCAGAATTCCTTTGTAAACCCCAATTCCGGCACAGCCACCAATCACAACTAATGCGAGAAAGCATACAAGAATTGCCTTGAAAAAAACGGTTGTAAACTTTTTACGCACTAAAGTACTTTTAGAAGCAATTTTTTTCTGCTTCTTAGCAGTACCTTTTTTACTATAGTTCATATTATCCTCCTTTATACATTGAAGTTCAATGTAACAATAGTGATGACCACTATTTAAGTATTATACCAAAAAAATATACATTAATAAAGTAGAAATGTAATTTCTAATAGTTCTTGATGAAAAATAGGATTCATGATAAGATTAAAAAAATGGGGGGTGAATGAAAAATGTCAGTCTATCGAACAATTTTATCCGGTGGAACAGGGGAACTAATTGAAAAAAAATCGCGCTTCATAGCAGTCACGGATAGCATTGATTCCCAGGAACAGGCCCAGCAGGTAATTGCCCATTGCAAGAAAAAATATTATGATGCAGGACATCACTGCTTTGCGTATACCCTGGGGATGCACCATGAAATTCAGCATTTCAGCGACGATGGAGAGCCATCGGGAACAGCCGGCAAGCCCATTTTAGATCTGCTGGTCAGAGAAGATATTCATAATGCAGTTATTGTAGTGACAAGATATTTTGGAGGAACACTTCTGGGAACGGGTGGTCTTGTAAGGGCTTATCAAGGGGCTGCACAGGAAGGACTTCGCAAAAGCCGAATGATTGATAAAATTCAGGGCTTGCATTTTTATATAAAAATAGACTATAATACTCTTGGTAAGATACAGTATATCCTGAATCAGGAGAAAATAACAATATTAGATGCTCAATATGCACAGAATGTAGAACTTCATCTTGTGATCACGGAAGCAGATATTGAAAGATTGAGCGATATAATTAAGAATGAGACAAGTGGAAATGTGGAGCTAAGACGAGGGGAAAACACCGAATTTGCGTTGGTTGACCGTGAGATAATTTTATTCAATATAGAATAAAAAACAAATAAAAATAAAAAATCTCAAAAAATGCTTGCATTAAAAAAAAATTTCGGTTATAATACACATTGTTGAAAAAAACAATGGCCCATCGCCAAACGGTAAGGCAACGGACTCTGACTCCGTCATTTCAAGGTTCAAATCCTTGTGGGCCAGTTCAGGAAGCATCCCATGAGAGATGCTTTTTTTGTTTAGGGGGAAAAAATGTATTCTTTTCAAAGTAAGGTTCGTTATTCAGAAGTAGGGGTAGACAACAGATTAACATTGGATGCAGTCATTAATTATTTTCAGGATTGCAGTTCCTTTCACTCAGAATCCGTTGGAGTTGGAATTGATTATTTGCAGGAAGCACATCGCTGTTGGATTCTGTCTTCGTGGGAGATTATAGTAGAACGGTATCCAAAGCACCAGGAAGAAATCAAAATAATCACCTGGCCCTGTGAGATGAAAGGATTTTTTGGAACCCGTAATTATAGGATGGAAGACGCAGAGGGAACCGTGATTGCAAAAGCAAATTCCCTGTGGGTATACATGGATACAGATCACATGCGTCCGGTAAAAATTGATCGCCATATGTCAGAAATCTATGAATTATCCCCGGCTATGGACGAAGACTGGCATTCCCGCAAACTGGGAAGTCACTTGGGTGGAGCAGAACAAGAAGGAATTTTGGTGCAGAGGTATCATTTAGATACGAATAATCATGTAAATAATGGAAAATATATATTGATGGCAGAAGCGTATCTGCCGGCAGAGTTTAAAGTGAGATCCATGAGGGCTGAATATAAAAAGGCAGCAGTATTGGGGGATATCATTTATCCCAGAGTCACAATAGAGGACAATGAGGTGATCGTCACGCTGTGTCAGGAAGACCATACAATATATGCCACAATATGTTTTGTAAGATAGAGAGGATACTATGATAAAATTAGGAGAAAGACAGATACTTACCATGGTAAAGAGCGTAGATTTTGGTATTTATCTGGCGGATGAAGACAATGCAGAGGAGCGTGTGCTGCTACCAATTAAGCAGGTGCCCCAAGGGATACAGTCAGGAGAACAACTGGAAGTATTTCTTTACAAGGATTCTCAGGACAGACTCATTGCAACCACCAATCAGCCCAAGCTGGTGATCGGCGAGTTTGCGTTGCTGTCTGTGGCAAGTGTGAGTGAAATTGGCGCATTTTTAGACTGGGGGCTGGAAAAAGATTTGTTCCTGCCATTTAAAGAGCAGTTGTACAAGGTACAGGCGGGAGATGAGATTCTGGTTCGCCTGTATATAGATAAAACCATGCGTTTATGTGGAACAATGAAAGGGATATATGAACTTCTCAGCCAGGATTCACCCTATAAAAAAGATGATATGGTAAAAGGAAGAGTCTATGAACTCAGTAGAAATTTTGGAGCGTTTATAGCTGTAGATGATAAATATTCAGCCTTGATACCGGCACACGAGGACCATAGTAGCTTTCATGTGGGAGAGGTAATAGAGAGCAGAGTAGTGGAAGTCAAACCGGACGGTAAATTGACGCTTACCATGAGAGACAAATCCTATTTGCAAATGGATCAGGATGCACAGAAAGTGATGGAGTTGATCGAATCCTATAATGGGGTACTCCCATTCAATGACAAGGCACCGGCAGATACAATTATGGAAGAAACCGGTTTAAGTAAAAATGCATTTAAACGAGCAGTGGGAAAACTGTATAAACAGCGTAAAATTCAACTGAAGGACGCAGAAATTCGAAAATTATAATAGAATTCATAATGAGAAAACGGAGGTAGTAACATGAAAAAAGTAATTAGTACAGATCAGGCACCTGCAGCAATTGGACCATATTCACAGGCAATTGAAATCAATGGATTGGTATACACATCGGGGATAATCCCGGTTAATCCAAAGACAGGGGAGATTCCGGAAGGATCACAGGCACAGGCACGTCTCGCATTAGAGAATTTATCGAATTTGCTGACGGCAGCAGGAACAAGCCTGGGTCAGGTAGTAAAGACAACTGTCTTTATTAAGAATATGAATGACTTTGCAGCAATTAATGAAGTATATCAGTCTTTCTTTACAGGAGAATATCCGGCAAGAAGCTGTGTGGAGGTTGCACGTCTTCCAAAAGATGTAATGGTAGAGATTGAAGCAATTGCATTGAAATAGGTATAAATCGCCAGAAGCAGACTTCTTTTTATGAAATAATGATTTCTAAATATGGAATATTAATCCAATTTAAACCAAGGGTTGACAACAGAAAGTGACTTTGCTATAATCCTATTGTAACATATTTAATAATTTCGTAACAAAAGACAAACAATATACATATTATTAATGGAGGTTTGTATGAAGTCAAATGTAATTAGAGTGACGGCGTGCTGTGTGGCTGGAGTAATGGTATTATCCGGAACACCGATAAATGTAAATGCATCAGCAACGGCGGGAATTACGTCAACCTTACAGGAATCAGTAATAAAGGAACAGAATTCTTCAAACACCGTATTTGCCGGAGTAACCGGAACATTTTCAAAATATTTATTAGAAGCATCTTCGAATACAGCAGTTGCAGTATCCGCATTAGAAGAGAAGAAAAAAGATGTTGTAACATCAAAATATACAAACATGGCAGTTGCAAAAGTAAATGACTATGTAAATGTAAGAAGAAAGCCAACAAAGAATAGTAAATCCGTTGGAAAGTTGTATGATCACTGTGTAGCAACTGTAATTAGTACTAAAAATGGATGGTGCAAGATTAAATCCGGTAAAGTAACCGGCTATGTTAAAAAAGAATATATCACAGTTGGAAATGAGAAGCTAATTAAGTCCGTTGGAAAGCGGGTAGCAACTGTTACCACAGAGACGCTCCGTGTTCGTAAAAAAGCATCCACAGGTGCAGAGATTATTGGTTTAGTACCGGGTGGCGAAGAACTCACCGTTATGAAAGAAAAAAATGGATGGGTGAAGGTGTCTATTGAAGAAGGCAATGGTTATGTTTCATTAGATTATCTGGATTGTAAAACAATTTATAAGCATGCGGAATCCGCAGCAGCTGAAAAGGCTAGATTAAAGAGAGAACGAAGAGCCAGAGAAGCAGCAGATCGGTCAGCAGAACAGGCAAGAAGCTCAAGTGGAAGTTCTTCCAGTCATAGAAGCAGTTCTTCCAATGAAGATGATTATAGTGCACCAACCAGTAGTAATGGACAGGCAGTCGTTAATTATGCCAGCCAGTTCGTAGGGAACCCATACGTATATGGTGGGACAAGCCTCACGAATGGAACGGATTGTTCCGGCTTTGTATTAAGTGTGTATGCAGCGTTTGGAATTTCTCTTCCTCATTCATCCAGTGCATTAAGAAGTGTTGGATATGCAGTAAGTGAAAGCGATATGCAGCCTGGAGATATTTTATGTTATAGTGGTCATGTAGCAATCTATGCTGGAAATAACACTATTGTACATGCAAGCAACCCAAGTGATGGAATTAAGTATACATCACCTGCAAATTATAGATCCATTATCACTGTTCGAAGAATTTTCTAATGATACTGATTAAGTGCATTTATTGATTCAGATCAAATTAAATAAGAACCAATACCGGAATCTTTCTCATAGGGTTCCGGTTTTTTTATAACTATTAGATAATATGAAGGGGGAAAAAAGTTTCCTGCAAAGAAGAAAATTTTTTCCTTACTTCAAATAGTGAAAGTGCACAAAACGACAAAAAATAACAAAAATACAGCGAAAAAAAGACCTGGCAAAAAACCACAGTTATCAACAAAAAAAATAAAAGAAATGCCGAATTTCCGACTTATACACGGAGTTATGAACATTGTCCACAGAAAAAAGCAGAAAAAAACCGGTTTACATAGAAAAGAGTAAGAACATATGTTTTGTGAAGAAATTATAAATATGATAAATTATGGAAAATACAAGAAAAAATTCTTGACAATTCAATATTAAATATATGGGTAAAACTAAGGTGAGGTGTCTGTAAATTTCTAATAAATTGTATGTCTTTGAAACCTTTCTTGAAAAACAAACGATATTTTGGTATACTAGACCATAGGATAAGAAAAAGAAATGATTTGAGGAGTAGTATGATAAAAAAGATTGAATTGCTGGGAACAGAGATTGATAATTATTCTGTTAGAGAGTCCATGCTGCTGGTGGAAACATATTTAAATAATAACGTGATGAACACAATAGAATCCATTTCCATGAAAATGCTGGTAGGTGCAGGAGAAAATCCCAAAATAAAAGAAGCCATCGAATCTCTTGATTTAGCATTACCCGGGGAAAAAGATATTCTTTTTGCGGCGGATGTAACCTCTTCACAGAGAATCAAAGAAATAGCAGACAATATGTTTTTTCAGGAATTTGCAAAACGAATCATTCGTAATCGTAAGAATGTATTTCTGCTGGGAGAAACCCATGCCCAGGTAGAGCGTCTACAGGGATTCCTGGAAGAATTTTATGAGAAGATGAATATAGTGGGCGAATATGCAATGGAAGACTGTGTGGGAGATATTGCCGGTACCATCAATGAAATCAATATCGTATCTCCGGATATTATATTTTCTGTAGTACCATCACCAAAGCAGGAAGAGTTTCTTATGGAACAGAAAGAGAAAATAGGCGCAAAGCTGTGGTATGGCCTGGGAGATAATTACATGCAAAGAACAGGATTCGACCGCCTTTATGATGGAATTCATAAGATGGCACGGAGAGCGGTTTTTCATAGCAAGTTAACAAAATACAAAAAGGAGAGATGAGGAACATAGATGCAGACAGGAAAACAAAAGAAAATAATTAGAGATTATCTGTGCATTTTTCTTGGAACAGGAATTATGGCATTATCCATAACCTTTGTTTTTGCTCCAATCAACATGGTAACCGGTGGATTTACCGGTATCGCCATTATCTTAAATGCAATTACCAAAGGAATACTTACAGGAGGAATTCCATTGTGGCTGACAAACCTGGTATTGAATATTCCGGTGTTTCTTGTTGCTTTTTTAATAAAAGGAAAACGATTTATTGGACGAACAGCATTTGCAACACTTTCCCTTTCTCTTTGGCTTTATCTTCTGCCATCCCTGGACTTGGTAGATGGAGATCATGTACTGGCAGCCATCTTCGGAGGAATGTTAACCGGTGTGGGAATTGGTCTGGTATTGCGGTCACAGGCAACCACAGGCGGAACAGATATGGTTGCTGTCTTATTGCAGAGTAAATTATTGCGTCATTATTCGGTACCGCAGATTATGCAGGTGTTGGATGGTACGGTTATTATAGTTGGTATTTTTTTATTTGGAATCAAATCGGGGCTGTATGCCATCGTTGCAATCTTTATTCTTTCAAAAGTATCGGATGGATTAACAGAAGGAATGAAATTCTCAAGGGCAGCCTATATTATAACCGCCTGCAGTGAGCAGGTGGCAGGAAGTATTATGCAGGATCTGCACCGTGGAGTCACTGGAATTAAGGCAAAGGGTATGTATTCCAAGGAAGAGAAGTGCATGCTTTACTGTGTGGTTTCAAAGAAGGAAGTGGTCTGGCTTAAGGATCTTGTAATGGAAATTGACCCCAATGCTTTTGTAATTGTTACAGATGCAAGGGAGGTTCTGGGAGAAGGATTTATAGAGCTGGAGCGGTAAAATAGGGGCGAAATTAAAAAAAAGCGAGGAAATGCATAAAAAAAGTGCTTTTCCTCTTTCTTTTTTTGTGGTTTTCTATTAAAATAGAAGATAGAGTTCGTGGATTTACTTAAAATCAGGAAGATTATTTGTGGAAGTTGTATAATTCAAAGAAGATAGTTATAAGAGGAGAGGATTAAATGATATCAAACCAGATACTTCAGAATACCATCGATGGATTAAAGGAAATAACAAGGGTGGACTTGTGTGTGATTGACACAGATGGAAAAATGCTGGCGACGACGTTTGCAGATGCCGAGAAATTTGCCAAGGAAGCAAAGAATTTTGTTGATTCACCGGCAGAAAGTCAGATTGTTCGTGGGTGCCAATTTTTAAAGGTATTTGATGAGCGTCAGTTGGAATATGTACTCCTTGCAGATGGCACCAGCGGAGATGTCTTTATGGTTGGGAAAATTGCCGGATTTCAGCTTCAGAATTTAATAGTTGCATACAAAGAGAGATTTGACAAAGATAATTTCATAAAGAATCTTTTACTTGATAATCTTCTTTTAGTAGATATCTATAACAGAGCAAAAAAATTACATATAGATGTTGAGGCGAAAAGGGTGGTCTATATTATAGAGACAACCCGTGAAAAAGAAGGAAATGAACTTGAGAAATTAAGGGGAATTTATGGTGGCAAATCAAAGGATTTTATTACAGCGGTAGATGAAAAAAATATTATAGTGGTAAAAGAAGTTACCGAAAGTGATAATTATCAGGAATTACAGAAAATTGCCGAGACAATTCTTGTTTCAATTTCCACAGGTAACAATCATCCCCGTATTTCATTTGGAACAGTTGTAAATGAAGTCAAGGAGGTCTCAAGGTCTTATAAAGAAGCCCGAATGGCATTGGATGTTGGGAAAATATTCTTTGAAGAGAGTAAAATTGTTGCCTACTCTACATTGGGTATTGGAAGATTAATTTATCAATTGCCAATTCCATTATGTAAAATGTTTATTAGGGAGATCTTTGGTGATAAATCAACGGATGATTTTGATGAAGAGACCTTGTCTACCATTAATAAATTTTTCGAAAATAGTCTGAATGTGTCAGAGACGTCAAGGCAGCTGTTCATACATCGCAACACCCTGGTATACCGACTGGACAAGCTTTTGAAAAGTACGGGACTGGATTTACGTGTGTTTGAAGATGCAATTACTTTTAAAATAGCACTAATGGTGGTAAAATATATGAAGTATATGGAATCATTGGAGTATTAGAAAAGCCATAAGGGTATAATGGAGGAAATATGATTACACTTGAAAATGTGAGCAAATCTTATGCAGAAGGAATTCCTGCGCTCAATAATGTCAGTCTTAACATTGAGGCGGGCGAGTTTGTCTTTGTAGTAGGGGACAGCGGATCCGGAAAATCAACGCTGCTTAAATTATTATTAAAAGAGCTGGATCCTTCTGAGGGGATCATAAGAATAAATAACCAGAAGTTAGGTGCCATAACCAGAAAACAGGTGCCCAAATTTCGACGCAATGTGGGAATGGTCTATCAGGACTTTCGACTTCTCAAGGATAGAAATGTATATGAGAATATTGCTTTTGCCCAAAGAGTCATATCTGTACCGGCAAGAACGATTAAAAGAAAAGTGCCAACCATGTTATCCATGGTGGGACTTGCAGCAAAATACCGCTCCTACCCCAAACAATTATCAGGAGGAGAACAGCAAAGGGTGGCAATCGCAAGGGCATTGGTCAATGAGCCCAAGATTTTACTGGCAGATGAACCAACGGGGAATCTGGACAGTACAAATGCCTGGGATATTATGAAGCTTCTGGATGAGATTAATCAGAGAGGGACTACGGTACTGGTAGTTACCCATAATCTGGAAATCGTGCAAGCTATGAAAAAAAGGGTCATTACGTTAAAGAAAGGACTCGTCATTAGCGACGAACGATCAGGTGACAGCAATGGCGAAGATTAATGCGTTTATTTACAGCTTTAAACAGGGAATTAATAATATCTGGAGAAATAAAATATTTTCCATGGCATCCATTGCAACAATGGCGGCCTGTATCTTTTTGTTTGGACTTTTTTTTGCAATTGTAGAGAACTTCCAGACAATGGTAAAAGAAGCGGAGTCCGGGGTAGCAGTTACGGTATTCTTTGAAAAGAAGCTTCCCCAGGAGAAAATTGAAGAAATTGGAAACAAGATAAAAAAGAGAGTGGAAGTATCAAAAATAGTATATGTTTCTCCGGAAGAGGCATGGGAAGAATATAAAGAAGTATATTTTAAGAGTAAAGAAGCACTTGCAGAGGGATTTACAGAAGATAATCCATTGGCGAACGCGGCAAATTACCAGATTTATTTAAATGATGTCTCCATGCAGGAATCATTGGTTACATACCTGGAATCAATGGAAGGCGTAAGACAGGTGAATAAATCAGAGGCAGTTGCAAATACATTGTCTGATTTTAATCGACTAATTGGTTATATCTCGGCGGGAATTATTATTATCTTGTTGTTTGTGGCAATATTCCTAATCAGTAATACCATTACAGTTGGAATTGGCGTTCGAAGAGAGGAAATCGCCATTATGAAATTAATAGGAGCAACCGATTATTTTGTACGAGCACCTTTTGTAGTGGAGGGAATCGTAATTGGATTGTTAGGATCGGTAATTCCACTTATTTTATTATATAGTATGTATGGAAATATCATTGCTTATATTGGTGAGAATTTTAGCTTTTTAACCAAAATACTTAACTTTTTGCCAGCGGCAGAAGTATTTAAGACTTTGACACCGGTAGCATTACTGTTGGGAGTTGGAATTGGATTTTTAGGAAGCCGCTTAACGATTCGTAAGCATTTAAAAGTTTAGTAAAAGGGAAATCATTCGCATATGATGGAAAAGGAAAGAGGAACGAAAATGGATGAAGAAAAAATGCCAATAGACTTAGAAGAAAATGATAACGAAGTGAAAAAAGAAAGAACATACAGAAGACCTAAAATGAATGGGTATTCAAGAGGAATTATCTGTGGAATCAGTGTCACCCTTATTCTATGTATATTAATTGGCCTCACAGCCAGTGTAGTACTGGAAAAAAATGGGTATACGATATCAAAAGCATATGTTACAGACCGTGAAACCACAAATGATGTACTTAGTACAGAAGCACAGAATAAGATGGCAGAATTAATTAATATTATGAACACGTATTATTATGATAAATTAGATTCCAAAAAAATGCTGGAAGGAGTCTATACCGGGTTGGTGGAATCTTTAGGAGATCCATACTCAACTTATTTTACGGCTGAAAAGTATAAGGCATACAATGAAAGTGCAACGGGAAAATATTATGGAATCGGAGCCGTTCTGCAGCAGGATGTGAAAACCAAGCAGGTTAAAATCATACGTGCATATCCGGGGACACCGGCTGAAAAAGCGGGACTGGAAGCAGGAGATATTATTATTGAAGTAGAGGGCATTGATGCATCCAGTCGTGATTTGACGGAATTGGTTACACATATAAAAGGAGAAAAAGGCACTAAAGTTCATATGGTAATCGAAAGAGCAGGAAAGGAAAAATATTTAAACTTTGATATTGATCGAGAGAAAATTGAAGTACCAACAGTTGAAGCACAAATGCTTCAGGACAAAACAGGATATATTGCGATTTCTGAATTTGGAGAAGTAACTGCACAGCAGTTTGAAACAGCAGTTGCAGATTTACAGAAACAGGGAGTGAAGGCATTAATTATTGATTTGAGAGATAATCCCGGAGGCATGTTAACCAGTGTAGCACAGATTTTAGATGACATACTTCCAAAAGGAATTCTTGTATATACAGAAGATAAGAATGGAAAAAGAGAAGAGTATAAATCAACGGATAAAACACAGCTGAAGCTCCCAATGACGGTGCTGGTGAATGAAAATAGTGCAAGTGCTGCAGAAATTTTTGCAGGTGCAATCAGAGATTATGAGTATGGAACCTTAATAGGAACAACAACCTTTGGCAAGGGAATTGTGCAGGTACTGCTACCTATGGATGATGGCAGTGCAATTAAGGTTACAACAGCAAAGTATTACACGCCAAAGGGAGATTATATCCATGGAGTAGGCATTGCTCCGGACATAAAACTGGAGTTTCAGTATCAGGGAGATAAAGATAAGACATATGATATCATGAAAGATAACCAGGTACTAAAGGCGTTGGAAGTATTAAAAAAAGGAAAATAGGAACAATTAGACAATGAATGAAAATAGAGAGTGGGTGACGTTTTGGTAGAATTAGATCAATTTAAAGTAATTTTAAATTCTTATGAAAAACCTTTGGCGGAAGTGAGGGATTCACTTTGACTTAGCTAGAAAACAGCAGCGGATTGCCGAACTGGAAAAGTCAATGGAAGAACCGGATTATTGGGAAAGAGGAGAACGTTCCCAGCAGGAAATGAAAGATTTAAAAGGCCTGAAAGATGATGTTCTCACGTATAACAAATTAAAAACATTGTATGAAGACATTGAAACATTGATACAAATGGGATATGAGGAAAATGATGCAAGTGTGATCGCCGATATTGAGTCGGGAATTGAAACCTTCGAGACCACCTATGAAAATATCCGTATTCGAACGTTGCTTTCCGGAGAATATGATCGAGACAGTGCAATTATGACCCTCCATGCAGGAGCCGGTGGGACAGAAGCCTGTGACTGGGCATCTATGTTGTACAGAATGTATACAAGGTGGGCAGAGGCGCATGGATACCGGGTGCAGGTTCTGGATTATCTGGATGGAGAAGAGGCAGGTATTAAATCGATTACCCTTGAAGTGGAGGGTGAAAATGCGTTTGGTTATTTGAAGTCGGAAAAAGGGGTTCACAGGTTAGTGCGAATCTCGCCATTCAATGCAGCCGGAAAACG
Source organism: Lachnospiraceae bacterium (assembly GCA_036652735.1). Lineage (GTDB taxonomy): Bacteria > Bacillota > Clostridia > Lachnospirales > Lachnospiraceae > JAGOGN01. Next base: position 14,338 of record JAVVVI010000011.1, on the reverse strand, counting down.
TCAGACGTCTTTTGTATCTTGTGATGTCATGCCGGATATTGTAGAGGATATTGATATTGAAGTCAGAGATGAAGATATTCGTATCGATACGTTTCGCTCAAGCGGGGCAGGAGGCCAGCATATTAATAAGACCTCCTCAGCAATACGTATTACGCATTTAGCAACTGGAATTGTTGTTCAGTGTCAGAATGAGCGTTCTCAACATATGAATAAGGAGAAGGCAATGCAGATGTTAAAGGCAAAGCTTTATTTGTTAAAAGAGCAGGAAAATGCAGAGAAAAATGCAGATATCCGAGGAGAAATCAGTGAAATCGCATGGGGGAGCCAGATACGTTCCTATGTTATGCAACCCTATACCATGGTGAAAGATCATAGAACAAATGAGGAATCTGGAAATGTTGCCGCAGTAATGGATGGTGCACTGGATCAATTTATTTTTGCCTACTTAAAATTATTGGCATTGAAAGAAGGGTAGAAATGGAAGCAGATTTGAGATACTATGTATTGAGGGAACGGGCAGTACCGGAGGTCCTCTTAAAGGTTGTAGAAGCAAAGCGGTTGATTGATTCCGGAAAAGCATTGTCAATTCAGGAAGCAACTGAAAAAGTAGGTATCAGTAGAAGCTCTTTTTATAAATACCGGGAGGATATTTTCCTGTTTCATAAAAAGGATCAGGGGAAAATCACAACGGTTGTAATTCAAATGGACGATATACCCGGAATGTTTTTGGATGTTCTTCAGGCAATTGCGGTATACCGAATCAATGTATTAACAATACACCAAAGTATATCAATTAATGGAGTGGCGAACTTTATGCTAAGTCTGGAAGCGGCGTTAGATTCGGATCCAATGAGTAATATTATTGAAGAAATCGGAGCTAAGGAAGGCGTTCACTATATCAAAGTAATTGCCAAGGAATAGGAGGCAGTCATGTTAGTAGTTAAAAAATTCGGAGGGACTTCTGTAGCAGATCCACAGCGAATCCGAACTGTAGCAAAAAGGTGCGCGGAAGATTACCGGGCAGGCAGGGATGTGATTGTAGTGTTGTCTGCAATGGGAAAAACAACGGATGTTATATTAGAGCTTGCAAAAGAAGTAAACCCGGATGCACCAAAGAGAGAACTGGATATGCTATTGGCAATAGGGGAACAGACCAGCGTTGCATTAATGTCAATGGCGTTTGCTGCCATGGGAATACCAGCGGTTTCCCTAAATGCATTCCAGGTTCCCATGCATACAACCGGTGATTATGGAAATGCAAGAATTAAGAAAATCGGTACAGATCGGGTGCGCCATGAGCTGGAGAGCAGAAAAATTGTGGTAATTACCGGATTTCAGGGAATAAATCGTTATGATGATGTGACTACAATTGGCAGGGGTGGTTCCGATACAACAGCAGTGGCACTTGCAGCAGCGCTTCATGCAGATGCCTGTGAAATCTATACAGATGTAGAGGGAGTGTTTACAGCAGATCCAAGAATTGTTCCCAATGCCAGAAAACTCAAAGAGATTACCTATGATGAGATGCTGGAACTGGCTTCTATTGGAGCCCAGGTATTACACAACCGTTCCGTGGAGCTGGCAAAAAAATATGGGGTAACGCTTGTAGTAAGATCCAGTTTAAACACAAATGAAGGAACCATTGTAAGGGAGGAAGCAGAAGTGGAAAGTATGCTTATTAGCGGAGTGGCTGCGGATAAGAATACCGCAAGAATTACAGTAATGGGATTAAAAGACGAACCCGGAATTGCATTTAAGGTTTTTGATCTCCTTGCAAACCACAGTGTAAATGTAGATGCAATCCTGCAATCAGTAGGGCCGCAGATTGGTAAAAGAGAGATCTCATTTATTGTACCAAGGGACTGTGCCAGGAATGCATTAGAGGTGTTGGAGCAGAATAAATCAAGATTAAAAGCAGAGACAATTGATGTGGATTGTACGGTAGCAAAATTATCGGTTGTGGGTGCAGGAATCCAGACAAATCCGGGAGTAGCAGCAAAAATGTTTGAATCTCTGTATAATGTTGGTGTTAATATTCTTATGATTGCAACATCAGAAGTAAGAATTACAGTAATTATCAGGGAAGAAGATGTAGAGAAAGCAGTACGTGCAGTACATGATGCACTGGTCGATTAAAGAAAAAAAAAGCCACCACACGAACCCTAAAAAGTTTGAGCGGTGGCTTTTTTGTGTAGATTAGTTCATTACCCTGAAAATTCTCTTTGAGGCAATGGAAATCAAAGCGGATAATAATGCAACACATAGCAAAATCAAACCGGTGTTGTTTCGGAACAAATCAAATATCACCCCATACATTGCTTGACCAATGGGCTGGGAACACATTGCAATGGACATCATCAAAGCAATGACCTTTCCTACTAATTCAGGTGGTGTTTCTATTTGTACAGTTGCAATCATCTGGACGCTGAATATGGTAGCAAATGCCATGATGGCAAAGCAGGCCCCGGTTAGGATTACATAACTTGTCATACTTGACAGTCCTAAAAGCAGCGGAGCTGCCATGACTCCCACAAAAAGACTGCATAGGAATAATAAAACAGGTGCGTTGGATAGCTTTAGCTTTCTACTGAATAGTGCGGTAAGTATGCCACCGCAAAACCCACCAAGTGCTAACATCCCTTGTGAAAGTCCTAATAATTCATCACTCATATGAAGTGTTTCCACGATTAGAATGGGGGTACCTACAATCAGCATTGCGCTTAGTACAAGATTAAAAATTGCAATCAACACAATAATTTGAAGGAGAAGCGGTTTGTCTTTTTTTATATAATTGGCACTATCCCGAAAATCATTTTTAACAATAGCCAGCACACCGGTACGATTGTCTCTCTTTTGAAAGGGGATATGAATAAAAAGTTCCATGATTGCAGAACCCAAAAAGCACAGGATACTGATGAGTAAGATGGGAGTAAGACCAAAAGCACCGAATAGCATTCCACCTATAATCGGGCCTAAAAGTCCCGCCAGAGATCCCACCTGGTTCACAATGGCACTTGCCGATAAGATGTGATCACGAGCAATTAAAACCGGTATACTTGCCTGTACGGTTGGCTGATAAGTTCCGCTAATTCCATAAAGCAGCATTAATACTACGATCATGAGGGGAACTAATGGAACTTCTCCAAGGGACAGAAAAAGTACCAGGATAATACCTGCGGTCAAAAAATCCAGTGCAACCATAATGTTGCGCTTGTTCATTCGGTCTGCTAAAATTCCACCCAAAAATGATAAGACGATCATTGGCAAAAAGGAGCAAGCGGTCACAAGCCCAAATAGCACAGGGGAGTTTGTTTCGCGCAGGAGATAAAGAGGAAGTGCAAAGCGTAAAATTCCATTTCCAAAGAGTGAGATGATTTGCCCAATTACAATGAGCATAAAGTCTTTTCCGTAGTTTGTTTTCATGATTCCCTCCTTATAATACCGACTGTCGGTATGTATTGTGTTAAAAATAATCTGCCCATTTCAGGGCAGTTATTTTTACTTCAATTGATTATAGTGTTCAAAGTACTTCATATATTGTTCCATAATTTCCTCATCCATCAGGTCAATACCGATACCGCCTAAAAGCACCCTGAAAAAATTAAGCTTCTGTTGCATTTGAAGTGTTGTCGATTGCTCAATCATGGGGTTAATCCAAATATTTAGCAGTGTAATGAGTACACCTGCAAGCTCTTTTGGATAGTCGGTTTGAATCGAGCCGTCTGCCATTCCCTCTCGAATAATGGGCTCAATATAGCGAGGTGCGACCAACTCATAGCTTTCATGAATTTGATTCATTAAAAATTTGGGGTCAGATGTAATTTTATCCTGCATGGCAAACACTGCATCATTACTTGGATTGGTATAGGCTGACCGAATCATTTCTTTTAACTTTTCAAAGCCATTTTTCGTTGGATCATCACGCATCTTATCGTAATAAACAATATTTTCCTCTCCAATCTTGTGACAAACTGCTTCGAAAATATCCTCTTTAGACTTAAAATGATGATAAATAGCACCTTTAGAGAGTCCGCCCAAGTGATTGATGATGTCTTGAATGGATGTACTCTCATAGCCTTTTTCAATAAAAAGCTTGAGGGATTCTTCTAAAATCAGCTTTACAGTTTCTTCCGGATATTTGTTTCTGGACATACCGTAATCACCTCCCTACATACATACCGTTGGTATCTAAAGTATCATAAATCAATAGCACTGTCAAGCGCATTTATTTTTGCGGGAGGATTTAACATAAAGGTCATGCATAATAATCAAATCCTTCACCAGCAGGGTGGGCACGTTTTTCAAGGACTGCGTCCAAATCACCGGTGATGTCTAGATAAAGGTTAACAGTTGTCTGTATCATATAGGGCTGAATCCAGAGAAGACCAATACCGAAAGAAAGGCCACCAAGGATAGAAAAAGGAATAAAACTTAATTCTATGTAGAGAATTCTTCCAACATTACCATGTGTGAGTCTGGCACTTTCTTTTAAAGATTCAATGGCACCCATTTCAGAATGTTCCACTAAAAGAAGTGGATACAGAGAAAAGCGAATGATTACATAAACTAAAAATAAAGAGGCCAGAACAGAGCCCAAAACAATAGCAGGAATATGGTTATTGCCCCCTAAAAAACTAACTAGACCGGTGATTAAGAACGCCGGAATCATAGAAACTATAACAATAAGGAAAAACAATAAACTAGCACCAATAAAGCGGTCCGGATGGTTCTTAAACTGTGAGAACAGCATTCCTACGGAATAGGGTTCCCCACGGACTAGGGACAGGTGAACTTTGGCAGTACCTGCAGACAGCAGAATACCAATCAGTTCAATAATTAATGTAGCTAAGAGAAACATAATAATGTTGCCGAAGCTTGGTGAATCAATAAAATTATCAAAGGGCATAATTGCAAGGCTGGGAATCAAGGTAGATATTAGCATTACAATCATAGGAATTCCAAATTTGCCTAAGAGAACATCTCTGGACAGGCTTTTTAATTCTTTCGATGTGCGTTTCATACATTTCACTCTCCATATAAGTATTCTTTTTTACAACGGTTTTGGTTGATCCATCATACGGTAAATTTCATCAATAAAATTCTCAACGCCGGATGGGGTGGAAGACAGTACATTAAAAAAAGTATATACTAATGCAATAAATATGATGATGGTTAAGATTAAACCAACAATTCCAAGCACCAGTCCAATGCGGTTTCGTCCAAGAACCTTTACGTCACGGCCACGTGCCAGTAATGCCAATAGAATGGACAAGGCAGAGCAGGGCAGACCAATAAGATAAAAACAGGACAAAATAACACCAATAATACCTAAGATAATAGCTGCAGTTTCCAGGTTCGAATCTTTTACCTCAACATTTATTTCGTTTGGCTGATAATCCATAATACATCCTCCTTCTTTTTCTAGAGTAATTGTAGCATTAGTGGGAAAAAAATACAAATAATAATTCTTGAAACCCATGGATTTATAAACTATAATAAAGTAGTATGAGTTCTGAATTAGAAACAAAGGAAAAGAGGAAAAATATGGATATTATCGGAGCGCTTGCAAAAGAGCTGGGAATCAAGGTTCATCAGGTGGAAGCAACGGTCAAATTAATAGATGAGGGAAATACAATACCATTTATTGCCAGATATCGAAAAGAAGTAACAGGATCACTGGATGATGAGGTGCTGCGAAATCTCAACGAAAGATTAATGTATCTTCGTAATTTGGAAGAAAAGAAAGAGCAGGTAATCAGTAGTATCAGAGAACAGGATAAATTAACTCCGGAACTGGAAACACAGATTCTGGCAGCAGAGACACTGGTTCTGGTAGATGATTTATATCGTCCATATCGTCCCAAGAGAAGAACAAGGGCAACCATTGCAAAAGAAAAAGGATTGGATCCCTTAGCAATGTCCATTCTGCTACAGATGCTGACACATTCGGTAGAGGAAGAAGCTGCGGCATATGTAAATCAGGAGAAAGAAGTAACTTCTCCACAGGAGGCAATCGCCGGAGCAATGGATATTATTGCAGAACAAATCTCGGATGAACCGACATATCGAATTTTTCTGCGGAATCTAACCATGAGTCAGGGAAATCTTATCTCTTGTGTGAAGGCTGCCGAAACGGAAAGTGTATATGAGATGTATTATGATTTCCAGGAGCCGGTTAGTAAGCTGGTGGGACATCGAATTTTAGCATTGAATCGAGGAGAGGCAGAGAAAGTCCTTACTGTAAAAATAGAAGTAGAAGAAGAAAAGGCAGTTCGCTATTTGGAAAAACAGGTAATTCAAAGAGAGAATCCTTATACTACACCGGTATTACAAGATACAATTTTGGATAGTTATAAGCGGTTGATTGCACCGGCAATTGAGCGGGAGATTCGGAATTTACTAACGGAGAAGGCAGAAGAAGGAGCAATCAGAGTATTTGGAAAGAATCTGGAACAGCTATTGATGCAGCCTCCAATTGCCAATTGTGTGGTTCTTGGATGGGATCCGGCTTTTCGAACCGGCTGCAAATTAGCAGTAGTGGATACTACAGGAAAAGTGATTGATACCACAGTTATATTCCCAACTGCACCACAGAATAAAGTAGAAGAATCCAAAAAAATAGTTAAAAACTTTATTGAAAAATATGATATTTCCCTGATTTCAGTTGGAAATGGAACGGCATCCAGGGAATCGGAGACAATTATTGTAGAATTGCTAAAGGAATTAAAACGTCCGGTACAATATGTGATTGTAAATGAGGCAGGCGCATCTGTGTATTCAGCAAGTAAATTAGCAACAGAAGAGTTTCCTAATTTTGATGTAGGACAAAGAAGCGCAGCATCTATTGCAAGGAGAATACAGGATCCATTGGCAGAGCTTGTAAAAATAGACCCAAAGTCCATTGGGGTTGGACAGTATCAGCATGATATGAACCAAAAGAAACTAAGTGAAGCATTGGGTGGAGTAGTAGAGGGTTGTGTAAATAAAGTTGGCGTGGATTTAAATACAGCATCTGCATCTCTTTTGGAATATATTTCAGGGATCAGTAAACCGATTGCAAAAAATATTGTATCTTATCGAGAAGAAAATGGACGTTTTAATAATAGAAGGCAGCTGTTAAAGGTGGCAAAGCTAGGACCTAAGGCATATGAGCAATGTGCAGGGTTTATGCGGATATCAAAAGGAAAAAATCCACTGGATGCTACCAGTGTGCATCCGGAAAGCTATCAGGTAGCGGAACAATTATTGGCACGTATGGAATGCAGCGTCAAAGACATTGAAGAAGGTAAGCTGGCGGGAATATCCAAAAAGATACAGGATTATGGTAAACTATCAGAAGAACTGGGAACCGGTGAGATTACGCTTCGGGATATTGTGAAAGAATTGGAAAAACCAGCCAGAGATCCAAGAGATGAGATGCCAAAGCCGATTCTTAGAACAGACGTATTGGATATGAAAGATTTAACACCGGGAATGGTTCTAAAGGGAACGGTCCGAAATGTAATTGACTTTGGTGTCTTTGTGGATATTGGAGTGCATCAAGATGGATTGGTACATATTTCCCAAATCTGTGATCGTTTTATCAAACACCCGCTAGAGGCAGTCAGCGTAGGTGATATTGTAGAGGTTAAAGTCATGAGTGTGGATTTGAATAAAAAGAGAATTCAATTGACCATGAAATAAAAAACCAAAGAAAAGAGGAGAAAAATGAGTAACTTATCATCAAAGAGTCCAAATGTCAGAAAGATGACAATGATAGCAATGTTATCAGCAGTTGCCTTTATCTTGATGTTTTTAGAGATTAGTGTGCCACTTATGCCGGGATTTATTAAAATGGATTTTTCAGAATTACCGGCATTAATCGGAGCCTTTTCCATGGGCCCTGCCTGCGGAGGAATTATTGTAATTATAAAGAATCTGCTTCACCTTTTAGTGACAAATACAGGCGGGGTGGGAGAACTCAGCAACTGTCTGTTAGGACTTTGCTTTGTAATTCCGGCCGGTATTCTATATGCAAGAAAAAAGACAAGAAAGAGAGCCTTAGCCGGTTCTGTAATTGGGGCGGTGCTAATGGCAGTTTTAAGTGTACCACTGAATTTTTTCCTGGTATATCCCATCTATACGGCATTTATGCCAATGGAGGCAATTTTGGGATTATATCAGGCAATTTTACCAAGTGCCGATTCCTTATGGAAGTGTCTGGTTATTTTCAATATGCCATTTACATTTTTAAAGGGAATGATAGGAGTTCTAATTACATTCTTTATTTATAAACATATTTCACCGATTATAAAAGGAAAAAATCACAAGTAAAGGAGAGCATGGGATGTCAGTAGAATTTGATATAAAATTAGCACCAAAGGATATGTTTCGATTTAATATGTATCACACCTATACAAGTTTTCAAGGCATTTTCTCACTGGGCCTGGGGGTTATTGTTATTTTGTTGGCAGCCATAACAGTGGGTGAAGTGGACCTTGGATATAGCATCTTATACTTTATGTTTGGAATTTTGTTTTTAGTGTACAATCCACTTAGTCTGTATGCAAGCTCAAAACGAAAGATTCAAAAATCGGAGGTTTTAAGAAATTCGCTTCATTACACATTTAACGAGAAGGGAATCATTGTAAATGTGAACGAGGCAAAAGCGGAGCTTATTTGGAATCAGATCTACAAAATTGTAACAACAAGACACAATCTCTTAATTTATAGTACCAGAAGGAATGCATACATTATACCCTTGGAGAGTCTTGGTGGACTTTATGAGCCGGCAACGGACATAATGAAAAATCAAGTAGAGAGTTATCGGTTAAAATTGAGGAAAATAAAATGATAGTGGAAACTTTTTCACCGGAGGAGACATTTGATTTTGGAAAAAAATTAGGGCAGTGGGCAAAACCGGGCGAGGTATATACACTGATTGGAGATTTAGGGGTTGGCAAGACTGTGCTGACCCAGGGAATCGGCAGCGGGCTTGGAATTAAGGAACCTATTTGCAGCCCAACTTTTACCATTGTGCAGGTTTATGAAGAAGGCAGAATCCCATTTTACCATTTTGATGTCTATCGCATTGGCGACATTGAGGAGATGGATGAAATCGGATATGAAGATTATTTTTATGCAGAGGGACTTACCATGATTGAATGGGGAAATTTGATTCAGGAAATTCTGCCCCCGAATAGAAAAGAGATTCAGATTGAAAAGGATTTAGAAAAGGGATTTGATTATAGAAGAATTACAATTAAGGAGGTAAAGGAAGCGTGAAAATACTTGGGTTGGATAGTTCAGGTCTGGTAGCAAGTGTCGCAGTTGCAGAAGACGATAACTTACTGGCAGAGTACACTGTAAATTATAAAAAGACACATTCCCAGACATTATTGCCAATGCTGGATGAAATTGTTCAGATGATAGAGCTTGATTTATCCACTATTGATGCGATTGCTGTGGCAGCAGGACCCGGTTCTTTTACCGGATTAAGGATAGGCTCTGCAACGGCAAAAGGACTGGGACTTGCACTTTCAAAGCCATTAATTCATGTGCCGACGATAGAAGCCCTGGCGTATAACCTTGTTGGACATTATGCGCAGGTGTGCCCCTTAATGGATGCAAGAAGAAATCAGACGTATACGGGAATTTATTCTTTCCAAAAAAATGAACTGAAAATTGTCCAGCCACAGTGCGTTGTGGAAATTGAGTGGATTATAGATAAAATTAATCAGCAAAATAAACCCGTTGTGTTTTTAGGAGATGGAGTCAAGGTATTTCATGATTATATAGAGACGCATTGTCAGGTGGAGTATAGTTATGCACCGGCGCACTTAAACAAGCAGCGTGCCGGGTCAGTGGCTGCACTGGGAGAAGTGTATTTTCGAGAAGGAAAGACAGAGACACCCGGCGAACACAAACCGGATTACCTAAGATTGTCTCAGGCAGAAAGAGAACGAATGGAGCAGGAGAAAGAGAAATGATAAAAATACGGCCAATGGAAGAGAGAGATATAAAAGGTGTGGTGGAGATAGAGACTGCTTCCTTTAGCCAACCCTGGTCAGCCAAAGGATTTTCGGATAGTCTGTCCTGCAAAGAAACCATTTATGTTGTAGCAGAAGAAGGGGACCGGATTATGGGATATTGTGGAATCTATACAGGATCCGATCAGGGAGAGATACCCAATGTAGCAGTACGTAAGGAATGCAGAAATGGTGGGATTGGAAGGCAGATGCTTATGGAACTTTTGCATTTGGCCAAGAGAAGGGGAATTCGCTCAATCTGTCTGGAGGTTCGAATTTCCAACCAAAGTGCGATTCATCTATACGAATCATTGGGATTTGAAAGAGTAGGAATCAGAAAAGATTTTTATGAACAACCGAAAGAAGACGGAATGATTATGATAAAAGAAGAAAAAATAAGATGTCAATGTTGCGGAAAGATGGCACGATTTGAAAATGGATTAATGAAAGATGATTTTTTACATATTGAAAAAGAATGGGGATACTTTTCAAAAAAAGATGGAACCCATCATGAATTTAATGTATGTGAAGAATGTTATGATAAATGGGTGGCAGAGTTTGTACAGTCACCGGAAAACGAAGAAAGTTTAGAATTGCTATAGGCAAGGGGGAAAACATGTTAGATGTATGTCTTTTGGGAACCGCAGGAATGATGCCATTGCCACATCGCTGGCTTACGTCCTTAATGACAAGATACAATGGCAGCAGTCTTATGATAGATTGTGGGGAAGGAACTCAGATTGCAATAAAAGAGCAGGGGTGGAGCTTCAAACCCATTGATTGTATTTGCTTTACGCACTACCATGCGGATCACATTAGTGGTTTGCCGGGTTTATTACTCACCATGGGCAATGCGGAGAGGACAGAACCACTCATCTTAATTGGACCACAGGGATTAGAGAGAGTAGTTACGGCATTGCGTGTAATCGCACCGGAACTTCCATTTCCCATACAGTTCATAGAATTAACAGCAGCAGAACAGGAAATTCGAATAAATGGATACAAAATCAATGCGTTTCGTGTGAACCATAATATTGCCTGCTATGGATACAGCATTGAGATTCAGCGTGCAGGAAAGTTTATGGCGGAACGGGCACAGGAGCTTCAAATCCCATTAAAATGCTGGAATCCCCTTCAAAAAGGCGAAACCATGGAATGGGAAGGGAAGATCTATACACCACAAATGGTACTGGGTCCGCCAAGAAAAGGAATCAAGGTAACTTATTGCACGGATACCAGACCAACAGCAGCAATCGTGAAAGCAGCAGAAAAATCAGATTTACTGATTATCGAGGGAATGTATGGAGAGCCGGAAAAGGCTGCAAAAGCAAGACAGTATAAGCATATGACGTTTTATGAAGCGGCAAAAATAGCAAAAGAAGCAGCAGTTACAGACATGTGGCTGACGCATTTTAGTCCATCATTAGTAAGAGCAGAAGATTATATGGAGGATGTGCGCAAGATCTATCCAAATGCAAAGCTTGGAAAAGATGGAAAGACAGTAGAACTTGCCTTTGAGGAATAGTAGAAAAGAAAGGGGTAATGGAATGAAAAAAACAGTAAGAATTATAGTTGCAGTTGGAATCGGTGCCTGTTTGATACTAGGATATTATTATTATCTGAATCACAGACCGGTAAAAGGTGCCCAGGGTGAGGATGATAATACAACTGAGATCGAATCTATTATAGAAGCAGATTTAGCAGAAGAGTATCCAAAGACCCCTCGGGCAGTTGTGAAATTTTACAATCGAATTCTGACCTGCTATTACAATGAGGAGTGTTCGGAGAGTGAATTAAAATCTTTAGCAAAGCAGCAGTTAAATCTTATGGATGAAGAATTAAAAGCAAATAATCCGGAAGATAAATTTTTGAAAAAGCTGCAATTGGATATTCAGGATTACAAGGATAAAAAGCGAACAATCTCCAGCTCCACAGTAAGTGGAACAGATGATGTAATCTATAAAACAGTAGACAAAAGAAATTGTGCTTATGTGACCTCATCCTATTTTATCAAGGAAGATAATTCTTATGATAAGACCTTTCAACGCTATGTACTTCGAAAAGATGAAGAGGGAAAATGGAAGATTCTGGTGTTTTATATGATTGAAGGAGAGGAGAAAGATGAGTAAAGAGATTACAATACTTGCAATAGAGAGTTCCTGTGATGAGACAGCGGCGGCAGTGGTCCGTAATGGAAGAGAAGTGCTATCCAATGTAATTTCATCCCAGATCGCACTTCATACTTTGTATGGAGGTGTGGTACCGGAGATTGCATCCAGAAAGCACATAGAAAAAATTAATCAGGTAGTAGAGCAGGCACTTTCGGATGCAGAGATGACATTAGATGAGGTAGATGCGATTGCAGTAACCTATGGACCGGGTTTAGTAGGAGCATTGTTAGTAGGTGTAGCCTTCGCAAAGTCACTTAGCTACGCAGCGCATAAACCCTTGATTGGAATTCATCATATTGAAGGTCACATTAGCGCAAATTATATTGAGAATAAGGAACTGGAACCACCATTTTTATGCCTGGTTGTCTCAGGAGGACATACCCATCTTGTGAATGTAAAAGAATATGGTTCCTATGATATTATAGGGAAGACAAGAGATGATGCGGCAGGTGAAGCATTTGACAAGGTAGCAAGGGCAATCGGGTTAGGATATCCCGGAGGACCTAAGATAGAAAAAAAAGCAAAAGAAGGACGGGAGGATGCAATTGGCTTTCCACGAGCTAAAATTCAAGACGGGCCTTATGATTTTAGCTTTAGTGGGCTAAAGTCGTCTGTGCTGAATTATATTAATGGCTGCAAAATGAAGGGCTTAAGTTATAACGAGGCAGATATTGCGGCCTCCTTTCAAAAAGCGGTAATGGATGTACTGGTAGAACATGCAATGGCTGCGGCAGCAGAATTCAAAGTAGAGAAATTTGCAATTGCGGGGGGAGTTGCATCGAATGCAACCCTGCGTCAAGCTATGGAAGTGGCCTGCAGGGAGCATCAGGTTCAATTTTACCATCCATCACCCATTTACTGTACGGATAATGCAGCCATGATTGGAGCAGCGGCATATTATGAATACAATGCGGGAACCAGAAGTGGTCTTGATTTGAATGCAGTGCCCAATCTAAAACTGGGGGAACGATAATGGAAGAGAACATAACGGCAATTGTATTAGCCGCAGGCAGCGGGAACCGTATGCACCAAAAGACAAAAAAACAATACCTGCAGATTAAGTCAAAGCCTGTATTATACTATTCTCTTCGGGCGTTTGAAGAGAGTATGGTAGACAATATTATAGTGGTAACCGGAGAGGCTGAAATCCAGTGGGTCAGAGAGACAATTATAGAACGCTATGGATTTAAAAAAGTGAGTCAGATTGTAGCAGGTGGGCAGGAACGATTCCAGTCTGTTTATCAAGGATTGAAAGCCGCAAAGGGAAGCACAATGGTACTTATACATGATGGCGCAAGACCCCTGGTGAGTCAGGAAATCATTACTAATTCAGTCGAAGGAGTACGAAAGTATGGTGCGGTTATTGCGGCAGTACCCGTGATCGATACCATTAAGCAGGTGGATGAACAGGGGGTAATTATAAATACACCGGACCGAAGGGAGCTAATGGCAGCTCAGACACCACAAAGTTTTGAGTATGAATTAATTAAATCAGCATACGATAAGATGATGAGTCATTCCGGAGCAATACTTACAGACGATAGTATGGTGCTGGAATACTATGGTCACCATAAAGTAAGAATAATAGAGGGTTCCTATCGCAATATGAAAGTTACCATACCGGAAGATTTAGCTCTATTGGAAAATTATTTAGGATAAATTGAAAAAGGTTATTGACATATGGCCAAAGTGATGATAGAATCTTACTTGCGCCTAACGCAAAACAAAGACGCAAAATCATGGAGAGGTGTCCGAGCGGTTTAAGGAGCTGGTCTTGAAAACCAGTGATTCCGAAAGGAACCGTGGGTTCGAATCCCACCCTCTCCGTTTGTAAGAACAAAGCAGGTCGTTTTTACAATGGAAAAGAAGAAGTATTAGGAAGCCATTATGGAGAAGTACCCAAGCTGGCCGAAGGGACACCCCTGGAAAGGGTGCAGGTCGTTAATAGCGGCGCGAGGGTTCAAATCCCTCCTTCTCCGTTCCTTGATTATTTTAAAAAAAGATTTTAAAAAAGTCTTGACAACAAGAAAACAACATGATAGAATAATCAAGCTGACCGAACAACACAGAACTTGTTGAAAGCGGTCGAATAACAGCAGAACAATGAACCTTGATAACTAAACAATGAAACAACCTTGAAAAATTTATTTGAGAAATTTT
>JAVVVI010000010.1:0-56793 GCA_036652735.1 Lachnospiraceae bacterium | reverse complement strand
ATACCTTTAATTGTGTTACTGCCACCAGGCGTTATACTCATCCGGAGTCCGGTAACTTAATTCTTACTCTTTCTTCCATTTTAAAAACACCGCAAAAGGATGCCTTTGGGCACTATTCCTTATTATACAGCACCTTGATTCGTTCTATGATTCTTGTTCTCAAAAATAGTCCTACTGTTCCTCCCGAACAATTGCATATTTTTTCTTCTAGTTTGATTAGCCAGACCTTTTATTTTATATCTTCTCAATTAGAGAAACCAATTGTCATTCATGAAATTGCTGATTACCTTCATATAAGCGAAAGTCTTTTGTATAAGACTTTTATAAAATATTATAATGAAGCTCCCAAAAAAGTATTAACAAGATTTAAATTAAGACTTTCTATTGTTCCATTACAAACCACAACAAAATCTTTAGATGAAATAGCCCTGGAATTTGGATTTAATTCCTCTTCCCAGTATAGTAAGACTTTTAAAAATATTCTTGGATGTTCACCACGAAAAAAGGTTGATATTATGTAATATCAACCTTTTCCTATACTTCCTATTAGCAGTCCGTAGGGGAATCGAACCCCTGATTCCGCCGTGAGAGGGCGGCGTCTTAACCGCTTGACCAACGGACCGTGCTAGAACATAATATCATATGTATCTTTTAAATGCAAGCTTTTTTTATTATTCATGCAATTAAAATCATACTGCCCGAAATACAAGTTCTGTATGTACCTTGTATTTCGGGAATGTTTCATCTTATTCTTACTTAAGCAATTTTGGATTTTGCAAGTTCTGCTAATGTTGCAAAACTTTCCGCATCATTTACTGCTAACTCAGCTAAAATTTTACGATTCATATCCACATCTGCAAGCTTTAATCCATACATAAATCTGCTGTATGTCAAACCATTCAGTCTTGCTGCTGCATTAATACGTGCAATCCATAAACGTCTGAACTGACGCTTTCTTTCTTTACGACCTGCATAAGAACTTGTTAAGGCTCTCATAACAGACTGTTTTGCTACTCTATACTGTTTGGATCTAGCGCCTCTATAGCCTCTTGCTAATTTTAGTACTCTATTATGTCTTTTTCTTGCGCCTTGTCCGCCTTTGATTCTTGCCATGACTAATCTCCTCCTTAACTTATCCTTACATATATGGTAAAATTTTCTTCATATTCTTAACATTAGATGCATCTGTAATTGCTGCTTTTCTCAAATTTCTCTTTCTCTTTTGAGATTTCTTTGTTAAAATATGGCTCTTATAAGCTTTGCTTCTTTTTAACTTTCCGGTACCTGTTACTTTAAAGCGCTTTGCAGCAGACCTTTTTGTTTTCATTTTTGGCATAGTGTATTTCCTCCTTATAAAAAATGTGCTATTTTTTCTCTGCCAACACCAGGTAGATATTTCTTCCTTCTACTTTTGGTGCTTTTTCCACTGTCGCAATATCGGACAACGCTTCTGCGAAATCATCTAATAGATGTTTGCTCTTATGCATATGAGCCATTTCTCTTCCACGGAAACGTAAAGTAATTTTTACTTTGTCGCCTTTTGCTAAAAATTTACGTGCTGAATTCATTTTGGTTTTCAAATCATTTTCTTCAATATTCGGTGAAAGACGTACTTCCTTTAATTCAACAGTCTTCTGTTTTTTCTTGGCTTCTTTTTCTTTTCGCAGCATTTCGTACTTATACTTACCATAATCGATAAGCTTACATACAGGTGGTTCTGCCTTTGGCGCAATCTTAACTAAGTCAAGTTCCGCTTCTTCCGCCATTTTCAGGGCTTCTGCTGAAGTAACAATACCTAATTGTTCTCCATTTTCTCCTACTAATCGAACTTCTTTGTCTCTGATTTGTTCGTTGATCATTAAATCGCTAATGTCTGTACACCTCCAAAATTTGTAAACTCATTGTATCCCTTAATTTATCACATTTTAACGTAAAAAAATGTGGATAGGCAGACCATCCACAATCATTCAAAATAAGCATAACTATCACGCTTTTGAAATATTAAACCATTAGTCGCCTATTTGCGCTAAGGTGAGAGTGGATACTCTACTTCTTTTAACAACTCATTAATGATATCATATCACGTAGCTTACGTCAAGATGTATTTGTAAATAATTTCTGCAACACCATCGTGATTATTATCGGCTACTGTAATTACATCCGCCGACTCTTTTACACATTCCTTTGCATTCTTCATTGCAACTCCAATTCCGGCACTTTCTATCATAGATATATCATTTCTTTCATCTCCAATGGCAATTGTATCTTCTATATTAATTCCAAATCGCTGTGCAAGGAAACAAACACCTTCTCCTTTGGTTGCTCCAAACGGACAATACTCTAAATATTCTTCCGTAGAAAAAATACTGAGACAGTTCTTCTTCTCCCATTCACTATGCTGTTGCTGAAACTCTAACAATCGCTGTGAATTCTCTAATTCAACCATTAGAATTTTGTGTGGGAGTTCGTTTAACTCCTCTGCTACATTTTCATGAATCTCATAAGGCATTCCACTTGCTTTACTATAAAATTGCAGTTCTTTACACTCTTTATTTGTCCAGATCGCTGTATCGGAATAGGTCTGCACATAGATTCCGGCTTTTTCCCCTTCTGTAAATAAATACTTTAACTGGCTGCGGGTCATAAATTTTTCACTGCAGATCTGTTCTTTTGAAAAATCATAGATTACTGCACCATTGTATGCGATCATATAACATCCTGCTTGATCCAGCCCCAATTCTCTTGCTGAAACAATACCGCTTTGAAGCGGTCTTCCGGTTGCAATTGTAATTTTATGTCCCTTGTCTAAGGCTTCTGCAATTGCCCTGCGATTTATAGCGGATATCTGTTTTTGATCATTCAATAAGGTTCCATCTAAATCTGTAAATAATATTTTCTTTGCTGTGCTCATTTTTCTATCCTTTTCCAATTCTATTTTTCTTGCAATTCTTACTTGCAAGTTACCACCATTTTGCTATAATAAAGTTATGAAAGGAATGATAAAACTTATGAATAAAAAATCCAAAGGACTCAAAATTACAATTTTAGTATTAATTCCTATTTTTATTGCTGCTATTGTGATCCTTCATTATTTTACTTCCAGAACTATTTTTACCACTTCCTATAACGTTGGCAATTCTGCCGGGAATTTATACAATGGCGGTCTGTTCTGCGAACACAATGGTGTTATTTATTTCAGTAATCCAAAAGACAACCATTCCTTGTATTCCATGACCCGTGCCGGTCTTGAAGTCACTAAAATCAGTGAAGATACTGCTTCCTATATCAATGCTGATGACAATTATGTATATTATACCAGGGATAATAGTAACAGTAACACCGCTTTTTCTTTTTTACATGTTCAGACCAATAGCCTTTGCCGTGTAAAGCACAATGGAAAACAGCTTATTGTATTGGAAAGTGATTTAAGTATTTATGCCACTCAGGTTGGGGATTATCTTTACTATATGCATTATGACAAAGAGACTGCATCCACCCTTTACCAAATAAAAATCGATGGTTCTGAACGTAAAATGGTTACGAAGCAACCGATTATTCCCGCCAGCAAAAAAGACCGTTTTCTCTATTATAATGGTGTAAAAGAAGATCATAATATTTACAAAAAAGATGCACTCAGCGGAACCACCTCCACTGTTTATACCGGAAACTGCTATAACCCCATTATAGAAGGGGAGTATGCCTACTTTATGGATTGTGACAATAACTACTCCTTAGCAAAGGTAAATTTATCTACCGGTGATAAAACAATGATTACCAATGATCGAATTGACTGCTATAATCTTTATGGAAATTGGATCTATTACCAGCGAAATGGTGATTCACCTGCACTTTGCAGAATACAAACCGATGGAAGCAATCAGGAAGAAGTCTATGCCGGCATCTATACCAACATTAATATTACCTCTTCCTATGTATATTTCACGGAACTTGATGATGATACTACTTATTACCAAACTCCAACCATTGGTGCCATAAAGGTCAGTATATTTCAGCCTTAATTTCAATTTTTTAATCAAACAAGGACAATTGATTACTTTCCGGAAGATTATCCAGTAAGTCCAAATCACACATAAGGTCTGTCACTGATTTACTGACTTTTGTACGCTGTCGAAAATCATCCTTTGACAGAAATGTTCCATTTTTCACCTCTTCTATTACCGCATCTGCCGCCTTCTCTCCCAATCCCTCGATTGTGCTTAGGGGCGGCATTAATTTACCATCTATAATTTGAAACCTCCTGGCTTGAGAATGATAAATATCAAGTTTGCAAAATTCAAATCCACGCGCATACATCTCCTGTACATTTTTCATATCTTTTAATGTATCTTCTTCTTTCTTTGTCAATTCATCTTTTCGTCGTTCATAATCATGGATATAATAATCCAGTTTTTCTCTTCCCATACACATCAGCTCATAGTCAAATGAAGTTGCACGAATACTAAAAAAGGCAGCATAGTATGCAAGTGGATAGTACACTTTGCAATATGCAATTCTCCATGCCATCATAACATAAGCTGCTGCGTGGGCCTTTGGAAACATATATTTAATTTTTTCACAGGACCAAATATACCACTTGGGTACATTATGTTCCAACATTGTTTCCTTCCATTCTGATTTTAATCCTTTACCTTTTCGAACACTCTCCATAATGGTAAAAGACAGCTCACTCTCTACGCCCATTCCAATTAAATAAATCATAATATCATCTCTTGTACAAATTGCTGTTGAAATGGTTGCATTACCCTCTTCAATTAATTTCTGCGCATTGCCAAGCCATACATCTGTTCCATGTGATAATCCGGATATTCGAATTAAATCCGAAAAAGACTGGGGTTTTGTATCCAGCAACATCTGAATTACAAAATCTGTGCCAAACTCCGGTATTCCAAGGCACCCTAATGGGCACCCCCCAATGTCTTCCGGTTGTATACCAAGTGCTTTTGTTGACTGGAATAAACTCATAACCTTCGGTTCATCCAATGGAATTTCCTGTGCATTAATACCTGTTAAATCCTCTAACATACGTATCATTGTTGGATCATCATGCCCTAGTATATCCAGTTTTAATAAGTTATGATCAATGGAGTGATAATCAAAATGTGTGGTGATAATATCTGTTGACATATCATTTGCAGGATGTTGTACCGGTGTGAATGAATATATTTCTTCTCCATGTGGAAGTACAATAATTCCACCCGGATGCTGACCGGATGTCCGTCTTACACCTACACAGCCTGTAACAATACGGTCAATTTCACAATTTCGCTTATGCTGTCCACGATCTTCAAAATAATTCTTTACGTATCCAAAGGCAGTTTTTTCTGCAAGTGTTCCTATGGTTCCTGCACGGAAGGTTTGTCCTTCTCCAAAAATAACTTCTGTATATTTATGTGCCTTTCCTTGATAATCTCCTGAAAAGTTAAGATCTATATCCGGTTCTTTATTTCCTTTGAAGCCAAGAAATGTCTCAAAAGGTATGTCAAATCCATCTTTCTTTAACGTTTCCCCACAATTGGGACAGATGGCATCTGGCATATCACATCCGGCACGTCCCATAAATGCTTTTACTGCATCTGAATCAAAGTCACTGTAATGACAGTTCTTGCAATAATAATGTGGACGCAAGGGATTTACTTCGGTAATGCCCGCCATCGTAGCCACAAATGAAGAACCAACTGACCCCCTTGATCCAACCAGGTATCCATCTTCGTTGGACTTCCATACTAACTTCTGCGCAATAATATACATCACCGCAAAGCCATTGGAAATAATTGAATTCAACTCTCGCTCCAGACGTTCCGTAACCACCTCCGGTAAATTTTCTCCATACATATCATGTGCTTTTTTATAACAAATATCCCTTAAGGTTTGATCTGAATTTTCAATTACAGGTGGACATTTATCCGGTCGAACCGGTGATAGTTTCTCACATTGTCCGGCAATTAGATTGGTATTGGTAATTACAATCTCCTCTGCTTTTTCACTTCCCAGATAAGAAAATTCCTGAAGCATTTCTTCTGTTGTTCGTAAATATAAGGGTGCCTGTTCATCCGCATCCTTAAACCCTTTTCCTGTCATAATAATTCTACGGTATACTTCATCCTCCGGATCCAGAAAATGTACATCACAAGTTGCCACTACAGGCTTATGAAACTGCTCCCCAAGCTTTATAATCTTTCGATTGATATTCTGTAATTCTTCAAGGGAAGCAACCTGTGGTGAATCCCCCCGCAGCATAAAAAAATTATTTCCTAAGGGCTGTACTTCCAAATAATCATAAAACTGCACTAATCTTGCGATTTCTGCCTCCGACTGCTGTTCCATAATTCCACGGTACAATTCTCCTGCCTCACAAGCCGAACCTATGATTAATCCTTCTCTGTACTTTATAAATTCACTCTTTGGAATTCTCGGATTACGACTATAATATTTAAGATGCGATTCTGAAATCAAACGGTATAAATTAACTCTCCCAATCTCATTTTTCACCAATATAATGGCATGATGGCTGGGAAGTTTTCGTATCATTTCTACCGATGCCTGCCCTAATTCATTCACTGCATCTAACTTATAAATCTCTCTTTCTTTTAATAATTCAATAAACTTAATGAAAATTTCTCCGGTGCACTTTGCATCATCTACCGCTCGATGATGATTTTCCAAGGTGATTCCAAGATGCTTTGCAACGGAATCTAATTTATACCTTGCCTGGCGTGGTAACAGGATTCTTGCTAAGGCAACTGTATCCACCACTGTAAATTCAATACTTTTTCCCATACGCTGACAATTACTATTTAAAAAGCTCATATCAAATCCGGCATTATGGGCAACCATAATTGTTTCCTTCGAAAACTCCAGAAAATCCGGAAGAATCTGTTCTATTGTGGGTGCACTCAAGAGCATATCATCATTAATTCCTGTTAGTTCTTCTATTTTAAATGGAATTGGTACTTCCGGATTAACAAAGGAACTAAAGGAACTTGTAATCACTCCCTGTTCTACTCTTACTGCACCTATTTCAATTATTTTATTGTTTATTGGGCTAAAACCGGTTGTCTCAAAATCAAATACTGTATAGGTATCCATTAAAGACTGATTTTTTGAATTCTGTATCACATCTTTTAAATCATCCACAAGATAAGCCTCTACTCCATAAATCACTTTAAAATCAGAATCCTTATCCACCGCATGGTTTGCATCCGGAAATGCCTGCACATTGCCATGATCGGTAATGGCAATTGCCTTATGCCCCCACTGTTGTGCTCGTTTTACAATGTCCTTTACATCCGATACACCATCCATATCACTCATCTTCGTATGACAGTGAAGCTCCACTCTTTTTTCCACCGAAGTATCCATTCTTCCAATGGTAAAATCTGCGGTTTTTTTTATTCCAACCACAGATCCTATGGTCAATTCATGATCGAATTTATCAATGGTTGTTACTCCTTTTAATTTAATAAAATTACCTTTTTGTACTGCCGGAAGAAGTTCCTGAAGATTTTCATCTTTGGTAAACATTTTAACCATAATGGTATCCGTAAAATCTGTAATTGAAAACATTAGAATTGTCTTTTCATTCCTTATGGAACGGCTCTCAGAGGATATAATTTTTCCTAAGACCGTAATTTCTCCGATTTCACCATCAATGGAACTAATTGGTATGGTCGCATCATCAAAATCTCTTCCATACAAGACCTCTGGATTATCCGATTTTTTCATATAACCAGAATACCGCTGATTGGTTTTTTTTGTCCAATTTCCGCGATTTGGAGTTGGATTCTCCACCTCTGCCTTCACTTCTATTTTATTATTTTCGTCATTATGAAAAGAAGATTGCTTAACAATTGCTGCAACCTCCTGTCTAATTTTTTCTCTGCTAATTTCTTTTTGTTTGGTTTCTTTTGTTTCTTCCATTACCACATCAATCTTGACCGGAAGCCCGCAACGGTCTGAAATAATCTGATACAGAATATGAATCAGTTCATCTGCCTTTGTTGTAGCAATAATGGTATCCTTCATTTTTAAAACCAATTGATTCTCACTTGGGAATTCCAGGTTCGCTTTATATAACAAATTATAAAGAAGCACTTTATATTCCTTAAGCTCCGTTAAAATGCTTTCTTTATAAACCGCATACAATTTTTCGGGTGTATATTGCCCGGATAAATGGTACTTTTCTATGATTTTAACCATAATACTTTTATTTGGAAATAATTGATTTTTAATTTCCTGTTCCAACTTCCATATAGTGGGCTTCTGTATCAAATGCGTACTGGAAATGGAAATTCGAAGAAAATTATGACTTTTATTTGTCGCTGCCTTAGTTACAATCACGTCCTTTAAAAGACTTTCCAATTCTTTGGTTAATTCTAAAGATGAAAAAACTTCCAGAAAAAATTTTTCCATGTTATTCACTCCAATTTAATAATTCTTCTCTTAATGCATTAATCAGATCCGCTTCCGGTACTTTCTTTATTATTTCACCTTTTTTAATAATCAGACCTTCCCCAATTCCACCGGCAATTCCAAGATCCGCTTCTTTTGCTTCTCCCGGGCCATTAACTACACATCCCATAACCGCAACCTTAAGATCTAAGGGAATATCTGCCACCATTTGTTCCACCTGGTTTGCCAAAGAAATTAAATCAATCCTGGTTCGTCCACAGGTAGGACAGGACACAACTTCAATTCCACCCTTTCTTAACCCTAAGGTACGAAGAATGATTTTTGCTGTTTTAATCTCCTCTAAAGGGTCACCGGTTAAGGATACACGAATGGTATCTCCTATTCCCTGATTTAAAATCAATCCAATTCCAATGGCAGACTTTATAGTTCCACTGGTTAAGGTTCCCGATTCCGTAATACCAACATGTAGTGGATAATCCGTTTGCTGTGCAATTTGTTCATGAACCGCAACACACATCATAACATCACTGGTTTTAACACTGATAACAAGGTTCTCATATCCCATTTTTTCAATGATTCGAACCTGTTCTAAAGCACTTTCCACAATTCCTTCTGCTGTAACACCATGATATTTTTCTACAAGTTCCTTCTCTAAAGAACCACTGTTTACACCAACCCGAATTGGAATCTGCCTGCTTTTCGCTGTTTCAACAACCTGTCGAATTCTATCATAATCCCCAATATTACCCGGATTAATTCTAATTTTATCCGCGCCATGTTCCATTGCAGCAATTGCCAGACGATAATCAAAATGAATATCCGCAACTAATGGAATATGAATTTGTTTTTTTATGAGCGTAATTGCCTCGGCTGCTTCCAATGTAGGAACCGCACAACGAATAAGATCACAACCCGCTTCTTCTAATTTAAGAATCTGAGCTACCGTTGACGCTACATCTTCTGTCCTTGTATTTGTCATGGACTGAATTAATATTGGATGCATTCCACCAATGACCCGGTCTCCTATTTGAACGCACTTCGTCCTTTTTCGTTCCATATTTTCACTCCTATTACATAAAAATTTTACGTATATCATTAAAGAAAATCACAACCATTAATAGTAAAAGCAGGATTAATCCCACATAATGTATCATTCCTTCTTTTTCCGGATTAAAGCGTTTTTTACGAATTGCTTCTATTACTAAAAATACAAGTCTGCCTCCATCTAATGCAGGGATTGGTAATAAATTCATTACACCCAGGTTTGCCGATAACAAAATGCAGATATTTGCCATATTTAGAAATACGTAGTAGGCTCCGGATGATTTACTTTCATTATAGGTATCTCCTATACTCTGGACAATTCCCACCGGTCCGGATAAATCATTAAATCCAACTTTACCGGTTACCAACATTTTCAAACTCTCTAAAGTTGTAGATATCCAATATTTCACTTCATATACACTATATTTCAGTGTCTGAAACACATTCCCACGTGTACGCTGGCTGTTTCCAACTAACCCCAGTAAATACCGCCCGTCTTTTTCGCTATATACGGGTACTAGTGTAGTCTTATGTTCCTTACCATCTCTTTCATATAGCACAGACACATCTTCTTTGGTATGAAAATATGCATAAAAGCTGATTTCACGGTAAAAATGTATTTTTTTATGGTCAAACTTTATGATTCGGTCCCCTTCCTGCATCCCCGCTTTTTCCGCAGAAAAACCCGGAATTACCCCTGAGATAACCGGCTCATCATAGCCTGCCATTCCAAGAACAATCACAGCAAGAATAAATGCCATAATAAAATTAAAAACAGGTCCTGCAACTACCACACTAATTCTTGCCCAAACTGATTTCTTTGAGAAGGAACGATTATCATCACTCTCGTCATCTTCCCCTTCCATCATACACGCTCCACCAAATGGAAGAAGATTAATACAATATTTGGTTTCTCCCTTTGTAAATCCAACAATTGTTGGCCCTAAACCAAGACTAAATTCATTTACTCGTATACCATTTGCCTTTGCTAAAAGGAAATGGCCCAATTCATGGAAAATAATAATTAAACTGAAAATTAGTATCGCAAAAACAATGTTCATAAGTGCTCCTTTTCTAATGCCTTTTAAACAATCCATCTGTTTACAACTTGAAAATAGTTTATCATACCCTGCTTTATTTTACAAATCATTTTATGATTCCCATGGTGGTGCAAACTACGTTATAACAATAATTCATTTACCTGTTTCTGCGTATTTAATAGTTCAGAAACTGTTGGCATATTAATTTTTTTAATTACATTCATGCATTTCTCTATTTGTTCCGGAATTTGTAAAAAGCTTATTTTTCTTTCTAGAAATTGATTTACCGCTACTTCGTTTGCTGCATTAAATACAGCCGGCATATTTCCACCCTTCATCATTGCATCAAATGCAAGCTGCAATCCAAAAAATGTATTGGTATCCGGTTGTTCAAAGGTTAACTTAGACAATTTGAAAAAGTCCAATCGATCTCCGCTTCTGGGTTTTCTCTTAGGATAGTAAAGTGCGTATTGAATAGGCAGTCTCATATCTGCTGTTCCCAGTTGTGCTATAACTGCCCCATCTTCATATTCTACCATGGAATGAATCACACTTTCCGGATGTATTATGACTTGAATCTGTTCCAAGGTTACATCAAACAGCCAGCCAGCTTCCATCACTTCAAGTCCTTTGTTCACCAGAGTAGCCGAATCGATCGTGACTTTTCTTCCCATTGACCAATTGGGATGTCTTAATGCCTGTTCAACTTGAATATTCTGAAGTTCATCTTTTGTCTTTCCACGAAAAGGTCCTCCTGAAGCAGTTAGAAAAATCCTTGAAATTTGATTGTTCTTTTCCCCATTTAAGGATTGAAAAATCGCACTATGTTCGCTGTCAATGGGTAGAATTGCCACATTATTTTTTCTTGCTAAAGGCATAATGATATGACCTGCTGTTACCAGTGTCTCTTTATTTGCTAAGCAAATTGTTTTTCCACAGGTTATTGCTGCAATTGTCGGTTCAATTCCAAGCATTCCTACAATCGCCATCACTAAAATTTCAGATTCAAAAAAAGTTGCAACTTCAATGAGTCCTTCCATTCCTGACACAATTTGAATGGAAAGATCCGAAACAAGAAGCTGTAGTTGTTTTGCATCTTCTTCTTTCCATACAGCCACTATTTTAGGATGAAATTCTCTAATTTGCTCCTGGAATTTATTCAGATTACTGCCTGCAGCCATGGCTACAACCTGCAAATCTCCTTGTTCCCTTACAACATCCAATGTTTGGGTGCCAATGGATCCGGTACTTCCAATCAATGCTATTTTTCTCAATTTTATTCCCTGCTTTTATTTATTTTAGACGATCTACACTTATCTACATTACTTTATTAATAAAATTGATAAGTAATACACAAATGGTGCAGTAAAAAACACACTATCAAATCGATCCATAATTCCACCATGTCCCGGAATTAATTTTCCATAATCTTTAATCTCATAATTACGTTTAATTGCCGATGCGGATAAATCTCCAATTTGAGAAATAACTGCACCAATGGTTCCAATCAGAACCATCATTCCCATAAATTCTATGGTGAGTGCTACATAATTACGAATAATCAATCCGTAAACCAAGGTAAAAAAGGCTGCTCCAACTACTCCGCCAATGGCTCCTTCAATGGATTTTTTGGGGCTAAGTACCGGTGCAAGCTTATGCTTTCCAATTAGCATACCTACACAATAAGCGCAGGTATCACATCCCCAGGAGGAAATAAAGATTAAGAACACAAGAAACGCTCCCTGTTCCAACTGACGCGTCTGATATACATACGAGATCATCACTGCAACATAAATAACACAAAAAAATGCTGCCATTATTTGCTCTGTATGAAATTTCGGATAGGTAATGACATATATTGTCATTACCGCTAAAACAAGTAACACTGCCATAAAAAACCCGTCTTCCATAAACTTAAAATATAAATTTGAATAATAAAAGATTACAGAAAGATAGCCGATTAATCCAAGCACCGTTTTTTCAATGTGAAATACACGAAACAACTCATATAGTCCAATCAAAGACACAATTCCCACTGCCAGTAGTAATACACTTCCACCTGTTATAATTAAAAATAATGTCAATATTGCCAGGAAAATCCCACTCACTAATCTGGTTCGAAACATTTTTATACCTCCTTAATTTTACCATATCTTCTGTCACGTTGATAATAAGAATCCACTGCTGCTTTTAAATCATCTTTTGAAAAGGCAGGCCAGTATACCGGTGTAAAATAAAATTCCGTATAAGCCAGCTGCCAAAGTAAAAAATTAGAGATTCGCTGTTCACCACTTGTACGAATCATTAGATCCGGATCCGGTATTCCTTTTGTATCTAAATATTCTGCAATTGTAGTTTCTGAAATAGCCATTTCCTCAAGCACACCATTCTTCACATCACTAACTATTTTTTTTACCGCTCTTGTAATTTCATCTCGACTTCCATAATTTAATGCGATTTGAAAGTTTAAACCGGTATTTTCTTTTGATGCTTCTTCTAATTCCAGTATTCTTGGTCTAATATCATCCAAATAACTTAAATCACCTAAAATCCGAACCCTCATATTATTTTTTTTTGCTGTTTTTAAGCATGAATCTAAAAAATTATGCAAAAGCTTCATTAAGGTATCCACTTCATCCTTGGGGCGATTCCAGTTTTCCGTTGAAAAAGCATAAATTGTCAAATATTTTATTCCCAAATGATACGCTTCTCTGCATATCGTTTCAACATTTTTTGCTCCTTGGGAATGGCCATAGTTTCTAGGCATACCTTTGGATTGCGCCCAGCGTCCATTTCCATCTAAGATAATTGCAACATGCTCTAATTCTTTCATAATCCCTCCTAACAGAATAAAGGGAGCATTACAGTATGCCCCCTCAATTTTATCTCTTGCGAAAGTTCCATTATACAGTAAGAATTTCCTTTGATTTTTCTTCAATTGCCCTATCAATCTCTGCAATAAAACGATCCGTTAGCTTTTGAACCATTTCTTCTAACTCCTTGGTCTCATCTTCGGATATATCATCGGTTTTTCCTATCTTTTTTAACTGTTCATTGGCATCTCTTCTGATGTTTCGAATTGCAATTTTAGCACTTTCGCCCTTTTTCTTCACATCCTTTGCCAATTCTTTTCTTCTTTCTTCTGTCAGCTCCGGAAATGACAGTCGAATCATCTTGCCATCATTGGTTGGATTAATTCCAAGATCGGATGTAAGAATGGCCTTTTCAATCATCTTAACCATACTTGCTTCCCATGGCTGAATCTGAATCATACGGGGTTCCGGTACAGATACGTTTGCCACCTGCTGGATGGATGTAGGCGTACCATAATAATCTACCTTTAACTTGTCCAATACATGAGGGTTCGCACGGCCGGCACGAATTGCACCGAATTCCTCCATCAGGTTATGAAAAGATTTTTCCATTTTATCTTCAAATTGCTGTAATCTCTCGTCCATGTAGTACCTCCTATATACTATTCGTAATTTTTATATTTTTACAATGGTTCCATTAAAGGTACCACTAATTGCCTTTACAATACTGTCTTTTTCAGATAGAGCAAATACATACATTGGCATTTTGTTTTCCATGCACATAATCGATGCGGTAAGGTCCACTACTGCTAATTTTTTATCAATTACTTCCTGAATGTTAATCTCCTGATAGCGAATTGCGTTGGGATTTAACTTTGGATCACTGTCATAGACACCATCGATTGCCTTCGCTAAAAGAATTGCATCTGCCTCAATCTCTACTGCTCGCAGTACAGTTGCCGTATCTGTGGAAAAATAAGGATGTCCCGTTCCTCCTGCAAAAAAAACTACCATATTTTTTTCAAAATATTTATTCGCACGATCTTTTGAAAACAACTTTGTAAAAGATCCACATTCAAAAGGAGATAAAACCGCCGTACACATTCCTATTGTTCTGAAAATTTCAGATACGTAAATACAATTCATAATTGTAGCAAGCATTCCGATCTGGTCTGCTTTTGTTCTATCAATGGATTCACTGGTTCTTCCACGCCAAAAATTTCCACCACCAATTACAATTCCAACCTGAACCCCACTATCCACTAATTTTTTTACCTGAAGACCTACTTCTATTACAGTCGGTTCATCAAATCCTGTTTTTTTCTCACCGGCTAAGGCTTCACCGCTAAGTTTTAACAATACTCTCTTCATCACTGCTCCTTTGCCTTCCATTTATCCAAAGATTCCCTTAACATCAATATCCGAATAACATTGCGAACAGAATCCTTCAATCACTGCTCCATTATTAATCTGAACAGATTTTGATTTAATATTTCCCATTACAACTGCTGAATTGTCTACAACTACCGGTCCTCTAACATCAATATCACCTTTAATTGCACCTGCAATCACTGCACTTGTAGCTGTAACGTTGCCAACAACAACAGAACCGGATCCAATTTTAACGGTTCCTTCCGCTTCTATTTCTCCTTCAACCTTTGCTGAATCTGCAAAAAACTCCGCAGAGGTTGTATTTCCATTAATCGTTCCTGTAACTACCAGTTTACCATTGCACTGCACATTTCCATTAATTAAGCCTCGCACTTCAATGGAGCCTGCAGACTCAAGATTACCTGTAAGAATCATTCCATTGGTGATAATTGCCAATTCATCTGCTGTCTGGGATTTTGCTGTCTTATTGCTACTAACATGTGTTTGTTCCATTGACATTTTGGGGAATTCAGGCTTATTCATCTTTTTTTCATGTCTGGGATAGTCCACAGCCGCAGTGGTCTTAGTCTCTTCTAACAAGCCATCTAATTTGTTTAACTCATCATTAAGTCCCAGATCAAGCTCCTCTGTTTTTCCGTCTATTTCTTCCAGTTCATCTGTTTTTTCAACTTCTTCTCCCGGCAACATTTCATTCACCGCCTGAGACAAATCTTCTTTGAATTCTTTAAAAAAGCTCATGTTATACCTCCATTGTTTTAATCATTCACACTATCTGCTTTTATGTGTTGAATAATTTTTGTTTTCTCATCGATAGGAAGGATTTTAACCTTTTGATTTTGCAATTTATCAATTACCTTCTCCAATGCATTTACCGTTGATATCTTGTTTGTTGCATCATGCATCAGTACAATGGATGTTTGATATTGCTTTACGCCTTCCATAATATTTGTAACTAAATCATCCGTAGTGTAAGAACGACTGGTAGCATCTCCACTTACAACATTCCAGTCATAGTATGTATAACCTTCTTCGTTCAAATAACCAATAATCTCTTTCATATCAATATTACTGACCTGATTACTGCTTCCACCCGGAAATCTCACATATTTGGGTCTTACTCCGGTCACATTATATAGTAAATCCGATAGTTTCGTCAAATCTTTTTTATATGCATCCAAGGATTTATATATTGTGCTATACTTGTGCGAATAAGAATGAAGTGCCAATGTATGTCCTTCGGCAACGATTCTTTTATACATTTCTTTTGAATGTTCATCTTCTTTTCCAGTGACAAAAAAAGTAGCCTTGACCTTGTGCTCTGCTAATATATCCAAAATAGCATCCGTATTATCACTGGGTCCATCATCAAATGTTAAATATACTTCTTGATTTTCATTTCCATATAATTGATTCTCACTATCTGTTGTGTACTGATTCGTTCGATCTGTATCATATTCATCCATGGTTCCCTGATCCAGCTCTCCTAATGAAGCAACTTTAGCTGTACCTATTTTAAATTTACCATTTCCATTTTTATTCGTTGAATCTCCTGAAAGCTTTCCATAATAGCTTAACATACTGTTCATTTTTTTATTTAATGAAAAAACACAAATTGAAAGTACTGTACATAAAACCATAGAGACAACCATCCATATGGAAATCGTTGCAATTATTGTCGTCTTTATCCGGTTAATGCGTTTTCTTCTTTCCCTTTGTTCTTTCATGCCGTTCAACGGCTTTTCGCTCATGTAACTCCCTCCATCTTAACTATTTCCTCCTACTATTGTAACACATTTCGAGAAAATAGTATTAAAAAAAAGCAAAAAATGCGTGTTATTTTTTCTTATTTTTTTTTGTGTAATAGAACTATCTCATTGTTTTTTTATAATTATCAGACAATATTGGATTTTATGTTCTCCCATATCTCATCTGTGGTCAATCCATCTGTAGATACTATAAAATCCGCTGCTTTTTCGTACTGTTTATTCCGTTCCATTATTAGCTGTTCCATATCTTTCAGTGACTTACAATTCTTTAATGCCGGACGAGGTGTTTGATCATTTGTAACACGATTCTGAATACTAAGCGTTGATGCAGTAAGCCATGCAACGATTCCACATTGCTTCATAATTTCAATATTCGAATCCCTTAATACGATTCCTCCTCCACAAGAAATAATATAGGTTTTCTTAATTGGCCGTGCCCGAAAGCTTTCGCTTACTTCCTTTAATATTCTTGCTTCAACCTCTCTAAAATATTCTTCTCCATAACTTCCAAATAAACCTTCAATTGTTGTACCTTCCACTTTTTCAATATACGTATCCAAATCAATGGCTTCATAACTGGTAATGCCTTCTGAACGTTTTACCCATTCACCTACGGATGTCTTTCCTACTCCCATAAAACCAATTAAATACACTATTTTACTCATAATTACTCCAATTTCTAAAAGATAAGCACTGCTTGGCAGTGCTTATCTTTTCATTCATGACAACAAACTCAAGCATCCTGCTGATTATTTATTGTATATACTATATTATATCCTTTTTCCTCGTTTTTGTATAGTGCTGTTCCCTAACTTTATTGCAAACAATGTACCCCATCTTCAAACTGAACCGAATAACATTCGATTTTTTTATTATATTGATGTAAGTAAAGCTGCTTGAGATTTTCCTGGAAATTAGATTTTATTTTTTTATCAATTAAATGAATGGTGCAGCCACCAAATCCGCCACCGGTTATTCTTGAGCCCAATACACCATCCATTTTCCCTGCTTCCTCTACAAGAAAATCTATTTCTTCACAGGATACCTGATACAATTCTTTTAAAGAATCATGGGATTGATTCATCAATACGCCAAATTGCTTAAAATCCTTCCGGTTTAGAGCTGCAATGCCTTGTTTTGTACGTTCATTTTCATAAATTACATGCTCTGCTCTTTTTTGAATGATGCAATCTTCGATACCGCTTTTATATTGTTCAAATTCACTGACCGTCAGCTCACATAACTGTGATACACTTCTATATTTAGAAAGAATCTCGCATGCTTTCCTGCATTCCTTACGTCTTTCATTATATTGTGAATCTGCTAAACTATGTTTTACCATGCTGTTGACAATCACAAATTCATACTCTTGGGATTCTGCTGTGGCATACTCATATTGTAAATTACCGGTATTTAAACCAATGACGTAATCTTTCTTTCCCATTGCGCTTGCAAATTGATCCATAATTCCACACTGGACACCAATTAGTTCATTTTCAGCACGTCTGCATAATTGTGCTAATTGAATTTTATCTAGATGAATCCCCCATAATTTGCTAATTAAATAGCCACAGCAAACTTCTAATGAGGCCGATGAGGACAAACCCGATCCGGTTGGAATAGTTCCCCAAAACAATAAATCCATCCCCTGTTTTGCTCTTCCAAATTCCTCTTCCATAATTGTAATCACAGCCTTCGGATAATTTTTCCACAATTCTTCATTGGGATAATTACAAGAATAGAAGTTTACTTCTTCATCCCTTCGATTTCTTCCGCAAGCGTAAGTTCCCATGCTAAGTGCACCCGGAAGAACATACCCACCATTGTAGTCCGTATGTTCTCCAATTAAGTTAACC
Source organism: Lachnospiraceae bacterium (assembly GCA_036652735.1). Taxonomy (GTDB): domain Bacteria; phylum Bacillota; class Clostridia; order Lachnospirales; family Lachnospiraceae; genus JAGOGN01. The sequence goes on along the minus strand of JAVVVI010000010.1, from coordinate 38,452 downwards.
CGTCCCGGTGCAAAACAAATCTTTGGAGCGAATCCACTGCCAAATATAGCATAAAATTGTTCTTCTATTTGATTTTTTATCTGTTCCAGCATTTTTTCTCCCGATTTGTATCTTTTCTATTCTCTGACAAGTACTATTCCTGGTATAAATTGAATTTTGCAATTAAATCTTTTAAGAATTCAGCCTGACTGGAAAGTTCTTCACTGCTTGCAGAACTTTCTTCTGCCATAGCCGTATTTTCCTCTACTACAGCTGCAATCTGTTCAACTGCACCTACAATTTGTTCCAATGCTTCTGACTGACGTGTATAAGCATCTGAAATAGCACTGATATCTCCAACTAATTCCTGCGCCTGTCCTGCTGAGTTCTCCAGTTTTGCTGCTGTAATATCTGCTAAGGCTTTTCCATTTTCCACAGCCTGAAGTGAATTTGCAATTAAAACCGTTGAGTCTTTTGCTGCCTGCGCACTTTGTGCTGCAAGATTCCCAACTTCATTTGCAACGACTGCGAATCCTCTTCCCATCTCTCCTGCTCTTGCTGCTTCAATCGAAGCATTCAGTGACAAAAGATTTGTCTGTCCAGCAATATCATTAATTGTATTAATAATATTATTAATTTCCTTTGAAGATTCCGAGATTAAATTCATAGCATCTACCATTTCTTTCATTTGGCTGTTGCTTTCATGTATCTCTTCTCCTACATTTTGTGCTTTATTATTTGCAGATTCTGCATTCTTGGCATTCACATCCACCTCGGATGATACCGTTGTTACTGTTGCCTGTAATTCTTCAATTGAACTTGCCTGATCCGTTGCTCCTTCTGTTAATGACTGTGCTCCTTGTGAAATCTGCTCCGCACTGCCGGATACCAGAACTGCTGATTCATTAATTTGTGCCATCGTTGAAGAGATATTCTTTGCAAAGCTTTCCATTGAGTCTTTAATCTCTGCTAGGTCTCCCGGATATTCAATATTCAATGCAATATTCAAATCTCCATCTGAAACCGTCTTTAATGTATCGCTTATATCCCCAATAATTTCTGATAATTTGCTAACGGTTACGCGCATTCCATCTGCTAATAGCCCCAGCTCGTCATCCCCCTTATATTCAATTGCTACCTTTAAATTTCCTTCTGACATTTCCTTTGCCGCATTTTGAAGTTCATTGATTGGTGCTGCTATATTATTTGCCATAACCGCCATTACCAAGCTACCCACAACTGCTGCTGCTAAACAGCAAAGTATACTTATAATAATACCGGATACCAGACCACCCATAAATTCTGATTTTACAGCTGTTACAACAAATGCCCAATGATCCGTATCCGGAATTGGTGCATAAGCTAAAATCTTATTTGTTCCGCCATAGGAATATGTTCCAAATCCATTTCCACCTTCTGTTGCTGCTGTTTCCAACGATGCTAATTTTTTCAAAGCGGGATCTGTCTTTGCATCATTTGCCGTATTGGATTTGTTTAATACCAGTTCTTCGTCCTTATGTAAAATCGTCTCACCATTCATATTCAGAACATAAGCTCCGCCGGTTTCACCAACTGCTGTTGATTCAACCACATGAAAAAGTGACTGATAATTTAGCTCCATGTAAAGTACGCCAACAATTGTTCCCGTCTCATTTGATACCGGTGTTGCACAGGTAAAGCTTAATTTTCCTGTCTCTGCGCTAACAAATGGACTGGATAAATAATGTTTTCCTGCAATTGCTTCTTTAAAAAATTCACTGTCCGATACATTCTCCGGTTGAATTCCAATCACATTTGCGCTCTGATCTGCATAATGAAATTGGCATCCGGTTTCACTGTACTGCTGAGATTTTGACTTTAAAAAAGTAAGTTTGTCTCCATCTGCTGTTGCTGCATCAAATAAAATAGGGTTTGATGCAACCTCTGTCAAGACCTTATCATAAATTTGTATCTGTTTGCTGATATTGTCCGCTGCAATCTGTGCAGTCTCCGTCATGGTCGCATTTAACGACGTAAGCGTTGAATTATAAATGGCATAAGCAGATGCAATGGACACCACTATTGTCACTGCCGCAAAAATATAAATAATCTTGGATATTAATTTTGCCTTAATACTTGTTCTTTTTCTCTCTTTACCTGTTTCTTTTTTCATTTTTTTGCTCATTTTTTCTCCTCCAAGTCTCCTTCAAAAATAAAAGACTTCAATAAACCTATATCTATAATATAGTATTTTTAAAATATTATCAACTCATTTTAAAAACCCGTAGATAACATCCACGGGTTTTTTTAGATATACAAAAAACTATTTCATCTGTGAAGCCACTTCCGCAGCAAAATCTTCTTGTTTTCGTTCAATTCCTTCTCCAGTTTCAAAACGAACAAAACGATTTAAAGTAATTGTTGTTCCAACCGCTTTTGATACTTCTTCTAAATATTTGCCAACAGTTTGTTTTCCATCTTCCGCTTTTACATATACTTGTTCTAGTAAGCAAACTTCCTTCAGCTCTTTATTTAAACGTCCAAGAATCATTTTTTCAATAATTGCATCCGGCTTATCCGGATTCTCATTCTTTGCCTGTGCAAGAAGAATTTCTTTTTCATGATTCTTATATTCTTCACTTACATCTGCTTGGGATACATACTTTGGTGCCAGTGCAGCTACCTGCATTGCAATGTTGGATAAAGCTTCTTTTACCTGATCATTAACTGTATCTGTATCCGCTTCCACAACAACACCAATTCTTCCACCACCATGAACATAAGATACTACACAACCATGTTCAGCAGTGACTTTTTCAAATCTTCTAATTCCAAGATTTTCTCCAATAACAGAAATCTGTTCAATTAAAACTTCTTTTACTGTTTTATTGGAATCTGCATTCCACTTTTCTTCCATAAATACATCCATAGAAGGAGCGGATGATGCAAGTGCCTGTTTTGCTACCTGAGAGACAAATAACTGGAACTTCTCATTTTTGGCAACAAAATCTGTCTCTGAATTAACTTCCACAATTGCTGCTTCTTTATCATCTTGAACCAACACACTACAAAGACCTTCTGCTGCAATTCTGCCTGCTTTTTTCTCTGCTTTTGCCTGTCCATTTTTTCTTAAGTATTCTACTGCTTCTTCAATATTGCCTTCTGTTTCATTTAGTGCTTTTTTGCAGTCCATCATTCCTGCGCCGGTGATTTCTCTTAATTCTTTTACCATTGCTGCTGTAATAGCCATTTTAAATTTCCTCCGTTATTCTATATTTATGCTACTGTTCCTTCTGCGTCTGCCTCTGCTGCTTCAACTTCTTCAGTAGTTTCTTCGATAACTCCCTGATTTGCTTCGATCACAGCATCTGCCATCTTAGCTACAATCAATTTCACTGCTCTGATTGCATCATCATTACCAGGAATAACAAAGTCTAATTCTTCTGGATCACAGTTGGTATCTGCAATTCCGATTAGTGGAATTCCCAACGTATGTGCTTCCTGAATACAAATTCTCTCTTTTTTAGGATCTACAACAAAGATTGCATCCGGAATTCTCTTCATTTCTTTAATTCCACCAAGGTTTTTCTGTAATTTATCTAATTCTTTCTTAAGTTCAATTACTTCTTTTTTAGGAAGAACATCAAAGGTTCCATCTTCCTGCATTCTTTCAATATTTTTTAATCTTGTGATACGGCTCTGAATGGTCTTAAAGTTCGTTAACATTCCTCCAAGCCATCTTTCATTTACATAGAACATTCCGCATCGCTCTGCTTCTGTCTTAATTGCATCCTGTGCCTGTTTTTTGGTTCCTACGAAAAGAATGGTACCACCTTCATTTGCAATATCTGAAATTGCATTGTAAGCTTCATCTACCTTACCAACTGACTTCTGTAAGTCAATAATATAGATACCATTTCTCTCTGTGTAGATGTACTCTGCCATCTTAGGGTTCCATCTTCTTGTTTGATGTCCAAAGTGTACACCTGCTTCTAATAACTGTTTCATTGAAATAACGCCCATTTTAATACCTCCATCGGTTTCTCTTCCATGTATATCTTCTCGATAAGTCACCGCTAGGCACCTTCTCACCGATCTATACATGTGATTTTTTTATTTTATCTAAGAATAAAGATACCCTCAGACTATGATATAATAACATAATCTAAGGGTATTTGCAAGTATTAATTTCCTCGTCCCGTTAATATTAAGGCAATTTCTTCCATTGTAGTTCCCGGTAATATGGTGTACTCTCCCGGTTTTAGCCGAACATCATAGCCATGCTGTGATAAGAATAAATTAAAATTATAGGCATCTTCAATTAATCCGGATTCAACCAATTGACTTGCGATCGTTTCCGAACAATCACCACTTTTAATCTTAACAAGAATTGAGTTCTCCGTTTCCGTCTTAGGTTCTTCTTCTATTTTATCTTTGTCTTTGTCTTTATCGGACTTCTGATTTTCTTGTGTTGATTCATCCTTGTTTTCTGCTTGATCCTTAAGCTCTTCTTTTTTTGCATTTTCCAATAGAGAATCCATGGATGGATAAGGTGATTTTGCTTTTTCAGCAGGATCTTTACTGTCAGTCTCTTGTTTTTTTATCATTCCTAATTCCTTGGCACGAGTGATGATCTCTTGATCGTTCATTTTTTTATATCCACTTTGTTGAAAAGATATCATTAGAATTATAGTTGTCATCATAATTCCGATTCCGATTCCTCTCAAATAATATTTCATCTTCAAGTTTAATCTTCTCCTCTATACAAGTCTATTACGAACTTTACTTCACCAAAACCTATACTTAACTTCCTTGCAATCTCCACTGTACTCATTCCGGAACGATAAAGCTCTAATATTTCATTGTTATGATTTCCACTCTGTAATTCCTGTTGTTCCGGTTCCCCCTGGAACACGTTGTCTTCTAAACTATTCTCGGTTTTACTGATTTCACAGGATTCCTGTTCCATTCGATTCGAGACTTCTTCTATCTTACACTCCATCTCTTCCTTTAGTTTTTGAATACGACTTTGAACTTCTGAAAGTTCATTGGCAAAGGTTGTCAATTCCTCATGTTTATCATTTAACATACTATAAAGAAACATCACTTCATTATGCGTTTTACTAATGGAATTCAATACTGAATCTGAATATTCACTAATTGCCATAATCTTAGCATTTGTTTCCTTATCCATCATCCGCTCTACCTTCATAACCGATTCATCTATTACATCATCTACGGTATTGCTGATTGTGACATTTGCTTTTTCTAGTTCTTTTTCAATAATTTTATTAATTTCATTGGAGCTCATTTTTGCAAGTTCCGTTAATTCTTTCCCTGAAAGTTTTTCTGCAACCATAAAACTTCCCAGAACAAATATCAAACCAATAATAATTAATACAATTTCAAGTGCTGTCATACTTCCCCCATTAAACTTTTACATCAAAACTCCTGCTTTGTTTTTTTTCAATCACACAATCCTGGGTTTCCTGTAAATTCTTCTGTTTTTTTTCTTTTTTTCGATTATCCTGATACTTGTTTTTTCCTTCTTCTTTTGCATCAAATTTTTCTTCTCGTTTTGTTTCTTTTTCTGTATGTGAAATCTGATGCAATTGTTTCTCCATCTTCTTTTCATATGTAACAGTGATATCCTGCTGCTGCACCATAGGACGGTGATCCTCATTATGTTTTATTGTTGAAACATCTTGTGTGCGCTGCAGCATACCATTTAAGTCTACGGGACGAATTGTCATATAAATTTCTCCTTACATGTTCTTGATAATAATTTCACCAGAGTCTTTTACAAATTGGCAAAAACTACGTGCATCTTTTACGCCTGTTGTAATATCTGATATAGTAACTGTAACACCCGGATAAATTGTTTTAAATACTTTCACTCTTGCATCATCATTCATTGATAATTCCATGTGTATTCGTTCAAGCTCTTCTCTCATTGGTGCCAGCTGTTCCTGCATTTTCTTATAGGTACCGGCCAGCTGTTGCACGTACATTAATTTATTCTGTCCAATTTCTTCACCCTTTGCCATTTTTTCTGAAAAATTAGCTAAAATAGGTTTGATTTGATCAATCTCTTTCTTTTTATCCGCAATTAATTTTTTTAACTCATTATATCGTTCTTTTTTCATTGGATCGATTCCCACTTCAAGAAGTGTAGTTGTTCCCATCTCAGAACCAATGAGCTGTGCTTCTACTAATTTCCCGGCCCGTATGAGCCCTCCAGTCACAAATCCTTTTCTTCCATTTACACGAATTTCGCTAAATGCCGACACTTTACTGTGCAAAATAGATTCTGTCTCAATGAATCCACCACTTTCTACTGTGGCATTTTCTATAAATTTCGTGATAATATTTCCTTTGGCAACTAAAATACCTTTGGTCATTCCATGAATTCCTCTTTTTAGAATAATCTGGCCATCTGCGTAAAGTTTCGCCCCCTCTACGACACCTTCAACCACAATATCTCCTCTTGCCTTTACAACAAATCCACTTTGTACATTTCCTTTAATATTCACGCTTCCATTATACTCAATATCACCGGTGGAATTATCTACATCCGCTGGAACTTCATAGATGTTCGATACAAAGACTTTCCCACTTACTAAAGATACATGACCGGTAACTTCTGAAAAGATCTCTGTTTTATCTTCTGACAATCGAATATTATTAGCAAAATCAAGCTTTAAACTCTTCACGGTCTTGGGTTTTACAATATTTCCAAGAACATCCTGTCCTTCTTTTCCGGGATCTTCCTTGTGTAGCAGCGCCAGTCTCTGGTCTTTTTCAACCTGTGAAATTATATTTAAATCATGATAATTGACGGATCCGTCTTCATTTTTTTTCGGCTTGGTATTAAAATTGGTAGTAAAAAAATATTCGATTTTGGCATCATGACCATGAGCCGGCGGTGTTCCCTTCGCTAAAAGATATTGTTGCCCATAATCATGATTTTTCAAATATTCCTGTATCACATCTAAATTAATTCCTGCTACGACCTTATTAAGGGTAAGCTCATTTAAAATATCCTGTTCACTCATTTGCTTTCCACCCTCAGACGGAGGATAAAAATCAGCAAATACAAGCATTTTATCTGAAGTAACAGAAATGTCTACTTCTTCATTAAATGCATAACCCGGTGATTGGCCCACAAAAATTTCTATCTTTTCATTCGGTTCTTTGACTACATCTGATAATTCCTTAAGATTATATTCTTTTAACTGATGCCGTTCCAAATATACAATAACATGGCTAAGCTCTACATTTTTTCCACCCTCTTCAGGTGGAAAAATTATTGCATATGTCTGGTCATTTTTTATTTTTAACTGTACATATCCACTTCTGCTGCTCATCTTCCTTTTTCCCCCACTTATACGTCCTACCCAATTAATATACCCATATATTTTCCCATTTTACTTCTCATTTTTTTTAAACCTTTTGTATGTAGCTGCGATATTCTTGACTCAGATACTTGGAGAATTTCACTAATCTCTTTTAATGTTAGCTCTTCATAATAATACAACAAAATTACTTTTTTTTCTTTATCGGTTAATAATTCAAGGCATTGAGAAAGCATAGTCTTGAGTTCTTCTTTTTCCATTGCATGTTCCGGTTGGATGAAATGAGAATTACATAAATCGTCCATCACCGGTTCACTTCCTTGTTCTACAAATTCATTCAGGGAAATCACATTCGTAACTTTCATTTGAGACTGCCAATTCAAATATTCGTCTTGGCTTAGCTCTAATTCCGCAGCAATCTCGTCATCTGTGGCCGATTTTCCATTTTTATTTTCTATTCTTTTAATAACTTCATCTATTTTCTTCTGCTTCTGTCGAATTGTTCTTGGAATCCAGTCCATTTTCCGAATCTGGTCTAATATAGAACCTCTGATTCGTAGACTTGCATAGGTCTCGAATTTCACTTCTTTTCCTATATCGAATTTATCAATTGCGTCTATGAGACCAAAAATTCCATAACTAACCAAATCTTCATACTCAAGATTGCTTCCCAAATACATACTAAGCCGCCCCGCTACCAGTTTAACCAGTGGAGCATACTCAATAATTAATTGTTCCCGAATTTCAGGAGAAGGATTTTTTTGATATGTGATCCATAATTTTTCTTTGTCTGCCACTTTCATAAAAAGCCTCCCAAATCACATCTTATTCCGTTTTTGTATCCAATTTTGTTCGGCCTGCCTGCTACTCAATGTTTTCTATTTCAGGAGAACCTTCCTCTTGTTCTTCTAGATCCGGCTCCAAGATTTCTTCCTCTTTCATCTTCTCAAAGTTTTTATCTAAAATAAGACGAACAACACCACCAATTACATAAAATCCCAGAAGAACAAATAATAGTAATTGCAAAAAGTTCCCAAGTTCCATATGTTTTATATACCCTAAAATACAGACAACAACTCCTGCGATTAACGTTGTTACTGCCGGCACCGGTTTTGTATTCATGTCTTTCCCTCACATTATAGGGTCTTCAAAGGCTTCCCTACTGATTTTATCAGAAAGCTACCATTTTCGCAATTCAATTCCACTGTTCTTCCATAATTTAAGCCTGTATCTTCTGCCCTTAAAGGAATTGACAATGCTTTTAATTTTTCTTTTGTCGCTTCTGCATTTCTTAATCCAATATTACCAATGTCCGATAGTCCACTCATTTCAAACATCTTTGCTCCACCAGCAATTTTTGCGACTATTCTAGTTCGATTTGCTCCAATAATTATCATCTTTTTTAATAATTCTTCAATTCCCGTATCTGCAAACTTAGCAATATTGGAATTGTTTTTTAATGCATGACTATCCGGCAGCATAATATGAGCCAACCCACCAATATGTGTGGTTGGGTCATATAATGCAATGCCTATACATGATCCTAGTCCCAAAGTTGTAATAATATCCGGGCTCTTTCCTATGCTAAGATCAGCCATTCCAACCTTAATCACGTTACTCATTCGTGCACTCCTTAAATTGTGATACCCAGCGAGTTTAATATTTTATCATAGGATTCCAGTTCCGGTAATAGTATGAAATACCCTTCTATCATTACATCATCGCCAAATTCAGTTTCAATCAATAAAGCATTATCTCCAAATTGTCCGAACTGTATAGCCGGTACACTTAAAATTGCCCCCGCCATATCAATTGCAAGATAAGGTACCGAAGAGGTAATCGTCATCTTGGTCATTGTTGATAACGCTGACAAATAGGAACCGGCAATAATGTTACCAATCTCTTTTAATGCCGATAAATCCATTTCATCAAATTCTTCCATGTATTCATCCGGTCTTCCCATTAAATGATTTACTAGATAATGAGCGGAATCTAATTTAAGCAAAAACATCATACTTCCGGCAATGTCACATTGGACTTCAAGATAAATGCCAACAATCGCTTCATCTTCAGCTCCAATGGAACCCGCTAATTCTGGAAAGGTTAGGAGCTGCACCTTCGGCACATTCATATTGATTCTTAAGCTCAACATACTGGCAATTGCTGTTGTTGCATTTCCGGCTCCTATATTTCCAATTTCTTTTAAAACATCAAAATAAATATCATTCACTTCTTCTAAATTAAAATTAGCCATAATACCTCCGCAAGTAAATTTACTGGTGAGAATAAAATACGATTCCCACCAGCACATATTATCATTTGTTAGATTGCATCTTTCTCTTCAATAATGGAATTAATCTCCAATAATGAAATTAACTGTCCTGCATTTTTTCCAATTCCATTAATAAAATCACCTCTGTCATCTTTTGTGTCCGGTGTGAATTTATCAATTTCCTCTGGTGCAAGTGTAACAACCTCCCGCACTTCATCTACAATAACGCCAATCGATCCCTGTTGTTCAATCTTCAATATTATAATACGTGAAGAATTGGTAAACTGATCATCCGCTAATCCCATTTTAAGACGAATACTCATAACCGGTACTACTTCTCCTCGAAGATTAATAATACCTTTAAAATAAGTTTGTGCTCTTGGAACACGGGTAATCTTCTGCATTCTGACAATATTGTCTATGTATCTAATATCAATGCCATATTGCTCACTACCAATCTTTACTACAATATACTGCTTTTTCTCTTTTTCTGCAATAGCTATATTATTTATCAACGTGAATACCTCCTGTTATATCAATGCGTTTGCATCTAAAATTAAGGCAACTTCACCATCACCTAAAATGGTTGCGCCACTAATCATCTTATTGTTTTTAATGTAGTTTCCAAGTGATTTAATTACAATTTCCTGCTGTCCCATTAAATCATCTACAACAAGACCCGCAAAGTTCTCACCTTTTCTAACAATAACAACCGTAAGGCTCTCCTTCTCATCCTTCTCATCTCTCATAATATCGAGTTCCTTATCCAAGCGAACCAATGGAATAACCGAACCACGAATTGTAATTACTTCCTTCGCCTGAACATACTTAATATCCTTTACCGGTATGTCTTCGATATTCTGAATAGAACCTAATGCAATTGCATATTTTTCATCTTTAACAACAACCATCAATGCCTGAATAATAGCAAGCGTTAATGGAAGACGTACAATAAATTTAGATCCTTCACCAAGAACGGTGCGAACTTCAACATCTCCACCCAAGGCTTCAATATTCGATTTTACAACATCCAAACCTACGCCTCTTCCGGATACATCTGATATTTCCTTTGCCATTGAAAAACTTGGCATAAATAAAAAGTCAATAATTTCTTTTTTACTTAAGGTCTCTGCCTGCTCCGCTGTAACGATTCCACGTTCAATTGCTTTTGTTTTAATCTGTTCCGTATCAATACCATTACCATCATCACTCACTTCAATAATAACATTGTTACCTTCCTGATATGCATTTAAAGCTATGGAACCGACTTCCGGCTTTCCTCTTTCCGCACGAAGCTTAGCACTTTCAAGTCCATGATCTGCTGAATTGCGAAGTAAATGCTGCAATGGATCACCAATTTGGTCCACTACGGTACGGTCAAGTTCTGTTTCCTCTCCGCTCATAACCAGATCCATCTTTTTGCCTAATTTTTTGGCAAGATCACGAATCATTCGTGGGAATTTATTTACTACACTTTCAATTGGAACCATTCGTACTTTCATAACTGATTCATGAAGACTTGTTGTAATTCGTTCCAAATATTCAATTTGTTCATGGAACGACTGGCTCTGGGAACCATCCGTTGTCTCTTGTTCACTAATGGACACCAAGCTATTCTTTGCAATAATCAACTCACTTACCTGATTCATTAAAGCATCCAGTTTTTCAATATCCACTCGAACGGTACGATTGGTTACTGCTTTTGCTGCTGAAGATTTTGATGGAGTCTGCTTTCCTTTTGAACCGGAAGCTGTCTCAATTGCCGTATTGCTTGTCGGAGCAGGACTATTGTCCGTTTCGTCACTCTGGCTGTCTTCTTCATCTAACATAACCGATGAATATTTCACTAATTCGCCAATAACATCATCAATTTCTGAAACTGATTTTGCCTTTTCAATTGCCTTTTCCAATGGTTCCATTGTTGATACATAAACGCTAAAATCAAACTCAAAATTCTCATCCTCAATCTCTTGAGAACTTGGATGATATACAATAATATCTCCAATCTCTTCCAATGCCTTGAACACTAAAAAAGCTCTTGCAGATTTTAACAGACATTCACTATTAATAAAGACCGTAAGGCCATATACATGACGTCCTTTTTCTTCCTGCTCTTTAATATTCTCTCTCTCATTATCCGTCATATTAAATTCTAAATATTTTTTTGTTCTCTCTGCCGGTGCAGCGATTGGTTTTTCTTTAATTTCTTCTTTTACATTACTTTCTTCTGCTGTACCATGAAGGACTGCATTCAAGCTATTAATAATAGGTTCATTATCTTCGGTTCCTTCATTGGAAGAACTCTTTACATTCTCAAGATAAGACTCAATTGCATCCAGACAACGGAATAAAATATCAATCATGTTTCCATTGACTTTAATCTTATCCGAACGTACTTCCTGAAATACATCTTCCATATCATGAGTTAAACGCTGCATGCGCTTAAATCCCATCGTTCCGGCCATTCCCTTTAAAGAATGCGCTGCCCTGAATATTTCATTAATGGTATCCTTATTCTCCGGTTCTTTTTCTAATACCATAATGCAATCATTCAGGTTCTGTAAATGTTCACTTGTTTCATCGATAAAAATATCAAGATATTGACTTACATCCATCTCTACTGTACCCCCACATTCGTAATAATTGATTGTGCTACTTCTGTTAATGGAACCACCTTATCCACAATACCGGTTTCCGCAATTGCTCTTGGCATTCCATACACAACACAAGTTGCCTCGTTTTGTGAAATTGTATAAATTGATTTTGAAGCTTGAAGGGATAAGATTCCACTGGTTCCATCCGCTCCCATTCCGGTTAATACAACACAAATCACTTCATCATAACCGGATTTTTTCAGAGATTCGTACATAACATTTGCACAAGGCTTCAAGCCACCAATTGCAGGTGCATCACTTAAATGCACTTTATGGCTTCCGTCATGGTTTCGAACAACTTCTAAGTGTTTTCCACCGGGTGCTACATAAACCATACCTTTTTTCAGAACATCCCCTTCACATGCCTCACGGACTGCTACTTCACTCAGTTCGTTTAATCGTTCCGACATAGATTTTGTAAATCCTTTTGGCATATGCTGTACAATCACCACCGGTGCATTAAGATTTTTTGGCAAAAATGGAATTACACTCTGGAGGGATTTCGGTCCTCCCGTTGAACATGCCAACGCAACAATTTTCTGACCATTCATTGTCCTTGGTCTGGTTTCACGACGAATTAAAGGCTTTTGGATTCTGACCGGTGTAGTTCGTCCGGTTCGCAAAACTGCATTTAAAACTGCATCTAACCTTGTTGCAAAGTCTTCCCCTTTTGCTTCAATCACATTGTCCGGTTTTGTCACAAAATCTACCGCACCAAATTCAAGTGCTTGCATTGTGACCTTTGATCCTTCTGAGGTTAATGTACTAACCATAATTGCAGTAACTTTTACATTCTCCTGCTGAAGCTTTTTCAGTAGTTCCAGACCATCCATTCTTGGCATATTTACATCAAGAACAATTGCGTCAAAATTCCCTGCAATTATTTTTCCATATGCTTCAAGGCCATCTCTACAAATCTCTGTCACTTGAAATGAACTATCTTGATTGATTATATCACATATAACCCTTCTCATGAGTGCAGAGTCATCGGCAATTAAAATATTTTTTTTCATATTATCATCCTTCATTATTGCGTTTTCTTGCTCTACGCTCTTCATCAAATATAAACTTAATTATTTGCTCTCTATCTACATTGCTTACACCAACAAATTGTACCCTATTTTCATAACAATCTTTCTTATCCCTGACCTTCTCGCATGAAATAAGTTTTCCGGCAATATGAAAGACTTTTATTTGTTCATTGATCAGCAATGGAATAATTAATCTTATATAAATTTTAGATTCATTTTCCACTTTGGAAATAAATCTTACTCCCCCCCCACTGATATCCACAATTATCCCGGGTAACATCTCAGCCTGTCTGCCCTGATAAATGTAATCTTTCAATACTTCGTGTATTTTTTGTTCCTCTTCCTGAATCTCCGGCAGCGCATGATATTCAAATTCAATTAAACAGGAACAACGAAAATATTCCCTTCTCTGAAATTTTGAAAGTTCAGTCTTTAACTCCATTCGCAGCATATAAATATTCTGCTTTTTATATCGTTCTTTTACTTCTCCAATTGAAGTATAGGTCCCTTTCTTTGTATAAAATACCAAATCATAACGAGCGTTCAGTGGCAATAGTAATAATCTTCCCGCTTCTAATGGCATGTTAATTTCAATGAACCCATTTGACATAATATTTTGTATCTGACTATAATAGACACGTCGTTCAGTATTCTGGTTGTTTTCCTTCTCCTTTATAGGAATAATATCTATTTTATCTCCTACTAGTAAAGTATCTGCAATCATTACATTCCTCCGTTTTTAATTTCTTTTGTTCAAAAAATTGGAAAATAATTGAGTAATTCCCTTTTTCATTTGTATCTGAGCATGTTTGTCACTTGCCAGACTATCTGCTATTGTTTTAAATGCCTTACTTGATTTCGCATTGGGATAACAAAGTGATACCGGTTTTTGCTGACGAATTGCTTTGTCAATAAAAGGATCCATTGGTATCATTCCTAAATAATCAATCTTCCCATTTAAAAATTTTGTTACAACAGACACTAACTTTTCATAGACTAAATTACCATCTTCTACTGAATTTACTTTATTGGATAAAACTTTAATTACAGTTTCCTGTTGGTTAAAATTAGGATTACGGTGTAAGGCTTTTAAAAGTGAATAAGAATCTGTTAATGAACTTGGTTCCGGTGTGGTCACTAATATAATCTCTGGACTTGCCAATGCAAATTCCAGAACACTGTCCGCAATTCCTGCACCGGTATCGATAAGAATCACATCGGCAATATTATCTAAATAGGATAAATTATGGATAAAAAAAGCAATTTGATCTCTTGTAAGATTACTTAAACCAACAATACCTGAACCACCTGAGATAAATCCCATTCCCTCCGGTCCATCTGTAATAATTTCCTGAATACTTTTTCCATTATAAATTAAATCACTTAGGTTATACTTTGGAATTGCCCCAATCATAACTTCAACATTCGCCAATCCAAAATCTGCATCAAAAATTATTACCTTTTTCCCTATTTTTTGCAGCTGCACAGCAAGATTAACGGATACATTTGATTTGCCCACTCCACCTTTTCCGCTGGTAACTGTAATAACTCGAGCATTTCCTGTGGTTCGTTGATTTTGCAATTTTACAATATTCCTTAATTGTTCTGCCTGATCCATATTAATTCCCTCCCAGCAAGTTTTTTACGATTTTCTGGGTATCAAATAATTCTATGTCATCTGGTACATTTTGCCCATTTGTTGTATAGGAAAGTTTTGCACCTGTATGCATCCTTATATTATAGATATTTCCATAAGACGTTGTTTCATCCAGCTTCGTAAAAATTATTTTAAAATCACTTATATCTTTATTTGAATCTGTAATATCTACCAAATCCCGGTATTTTGTTGTTGCACTTAATACCAAATAGACTTCTTTTTCATATTTTCCATCAATGCTGTGAATAAGCTCCTTAATATCTTCCCGCTGATAATCATTCTTATGTGAAAATCCAGCGGTATCTACGAGAACTAAATCACAATCACTTACTCTTTCAATTGCAGACAGCATTTCATCTGATGAATAAATGATGGTAAGCGTTGTATCCAGAATATTTGCATAGGTACGCAACTGCTCTGCTGCTGCTATTCTGTAAGTGTCTGCGGTTAAAAACGCAATTTTACGACCACATTCTACTTTGAATTTAGACGCGATTTTAGCAATTGTTGTTGTCTTTCCTACACCGGTTGGGCCAATAAAAAATACAATTTTAGGTTTTTTCTTGGATATCTCAATCACATCAGGCTCGCCAAATTTTAAAATCATCTTTTGATATACATTAGACAAAATATAATCAATGCTAGTTGCACTTTTTGTCACCTTTTCTATTTCCTCTAATAATTGATTTGCATAACGTTCATTCACTTCGTTTTCCAATAACGTACGATAAATCAATTTTATATACTTTACATTGGTATCGCTTATTGTGTCCTCTTTCTTTTTTGACTCATTATCCGGATCTCTTTCAACTAACTTTTTTTCTAAAAGAGTTTGCAGGCTCTCCAGTCTTTCTTCCAAACCATTTGGATCCGCACTCTTTTCGATTTTCTTTGATTCTTTTTCTACACTTTTCACCGTTTGAATGGGAATGGGGATTGGTTCATCCGCTGCTAGATCAATTCGTTCTGCTTTCTTTTGAACCGTATTGGTTTGATTTTTTTCTATCCTTTGTTCTGCTTCTTCAATTGCCGCGGTTACCTCATAGTTTGAGGATTTAAACATCCAAAAAATTCCCTTGGGCTTTACTGTCCGCACATTCATAATGACACATTGACTGCCTAATTCAAGCCTCGCCTTTTCTGTTGCCTCTTCTTCTGTTTTTCCCATAAATTTTTTTATCTTCATTATCCTGTCACCATCCCAACTGATTGTAACTCAACGTTTGAGTCAACTTCATTATAAGAAATTACAATTAAGTCTTGAACATAATCCTCCGTTAATTTTTTAAAATACATTCTTACAATTGGCGAAGTAATTATGATTGGATTCTTACCAACACTTTCTAATTTGTCTACTTCTGTCTCCACCGAGGCAATGATTGCCTTTGTTCTTTCAGGATCCAATGTTAAATATGCACCCTGTTCTGTTTGCTTTACAGAACCCATAATGTCCTGTTCTACCATTGGATCAAGTGTAATCACACTGGTTGTCTCATTTGCCGGAAAGTATTTCGATGAAATCGCACGTTTCAAACCCTGTCTGACATATTCCGTTAAAACATCCGTGTCTCTGGTGGTCGCAGCATGATCTGCCAAACACTCAAATATACTTAACAAATCACGAATCGATATCCCTTCTTTTAAAAGATTTTGAAGAACTTTTTGAATTTCTCCTAATCCTAACAACTTTGGAATTAATTCCTCAACCAGAACAGCATTACTCTCTTTTAAATTGGACACAAGATTCTGAACATCCTGTCTGGTAAGCAATTCTGAAATATGGCTTTTAATTACCTCTGTAATATGAGTTGCTATAATAGAAGGCGGATCCACTACTGTATACCCATAGCTTTCTGCACGCTCTCTCTGACTCTCGGTAATCCAGATTGCCGGTAAATGAAATGAGGGTTCAAAGGTTGGGATTCCTGAAATCTCTTCTTCAACAGATCCCGGATTCATTGCCATATAATGGTCAAACAAAATCTCCCCTTCTGTAACATTAATTCCTTTAATCTTAATTACATACTGGTTGGGATTCAATTGTATATTATCCCTTAAACGAATGGTCGGAACCACTGTTCCAAGTTCAAGTGCGATCTGTCTTCGAATCATAATGACTCGATCAAGCAAATCTCCCCCTTGATTGGCATCCGCTAAAGGCAGAATTCCATAGCCAAATTCAAGCTCAATGGGATCTACCTGTAACAATGATACCACATTTTCCGGTTTTCGGATATCCTCAGCATCAATTTCTGCCTCAGATATTTCATCTTCTATCGCTTCTATCTTAATATTCTTGTCCACACTTCGTCCTGTTATGATAAATGCAATACCTAATCCCCCAAAAAGTACCACATTCAAAGGCGTTGCAACTCCAAGGAAACAAAGGGTTGCTCCAACAATATACAGCACACGCGGTATTCCAAAAAGCTGCCGAACTAAAACGGTACTGAAATCAGCCTCTTTTGACGCTTTCGTAACCAAAATACCTGTTGCCAGTGAAATTAAAAGTGAGGGAATCTGACTGACCAGTCCATCTCCTATGGTAAGCACACCAAATTGCTTTAATGCATCCATGGGAGCCAGTCCCTGATTCATAGTCCCCATAATGGTACCACCAACAAGATTGATAAATGTAATGATAATGCCCGCCATGGCATCACCCTTTACATATTTTGTAGCACCATCCATGGAACCAAAAAAGCTCGCTTCCTGTTGAATCTTCTCTCTACGTTCTCTTGCCTGTTTTTCTGTAATTGCACCGGTATTTAAATCAGCGTCAATTGCCATTTGTTTTCCGGGCATTGCATCTAATGTAAATCTTGCTGTAACCTCTGCTACACGTTCCGAACCCTTGTTAATTACAACAAACTGTATAATAATAAGAACAATAAATACAATTGCACCAACAACCAAATCATTTCCACCTACAAAGGAACCAAATGTCTCTACTACATTACCCGGATCTCCTGTTGTTAGGATTAGTCTGGTGGAAGAAACATTTAGGGATATACGAAAAATAGTTGTAAACAAAAGCAGGGTTGGAAAAAAGGACATGTCCAAAACTTCTTTTGCAAACAACGCATTAAACAAAACAATTAACGCTGTGGAAATATTAATGGCAAGCATAACATCCAACAAAATAGAGGGAATTGGTATAATAAAGAATATAACCGCAGCCAGCAAATAGGCAGCAATTCCAATATCGGTTTTCTTCACGTTATTTCCCCCTTCCGGTTATTTATTCTTACTATTATACACCATTGCCAGGACTTCCGCTACTGCCTGGTAGAGCTCCGGTGGAACTTCTGCTCCAATTTCAACATTTGCATATAGCATTCTTGCCAATGGCTTGTTTTCAATTATTTCAACATCGTTTTCTTTTGCAATTTCTCTGATTTTTAATGCGAGATAATCCTCTCCCTTTGCTACGACTACAGGTGCTTTTGCCGTTTCAGCGCTGTATTGTAAGGCAACTGATAAATGTGTTGGGTTGGTAATTATTACATCGGCTTTTGGAACATCCTGCATCATTCTTCTTTGAGAAGTTTCTCTCATTTTCTGACGCTGTCTTCCTTTTATCTCCGGATTACCTTCACTATTTTTAAATTCATCTTTTACTTCCTGCTTGGTCATCTTCATTTCATCTTTAAATTTAATTTTTTGATATATGAAGTCTGTAAGTCCAAGGATTAAGTATACAATACTTATTTTCAATCCAATATCAACTGCAATAGAGCAAACCAAAGCAATTGCCTGATTCAATGGAATTTCATAAAGAATAAATAACTGATCCTGCTCTTTGACGACACTGGTATAGGCTACGTATACAATCAATGCAATTTTTGCAAGCGATTTAAACAATTCGAAGATCGAATCCTTTGATATTATTTTCTTAAATCCACCAATTGGATTAATCTTTTCCATTTTAGGTTTCATGGGCTTTGCCGTGGGTTTCCATTTTACCTGAACCAGGTTAATCAGAATTGTAACAACCAGTGCAATAATAAACACGGGCGTAAGAACCTGTAGCATTAACAACAATGCTGTATTTGCAATATCCGCCATCATTTTAATGGTCATCCCATTGCCACTCTCTATCACTACATCCGGAATCTTTCTGTAAAAAGTAGAAAATCCAGATAATAATCCCTCATAGAAATAGGACGCAAATATTTTAAGAACAAGAAATAGTACAATTAAATCAACTCCGGCAGTTAATTCTTTACTTTTTGCAACTTTACCATCTTCCCTGGCATCTTTCAATTTTTTAGAAGTTGCCGGTTCTGTCTTTTCACCACCAGGTCCATCTTTTGCAAACCACTGCAGATTATAGTTTAATAGTACGTTGTCTTTCATTTTTTATCCGCTCATTCCCTGCATAAATAATACAATCATTGTTTTCATTTCTTTGAATATAAAATTTGCTATGTCCGGTAATAAAAATATAGTAACAAACATTACGAAAAATCCTACTAATAATTTTAATTCAATACCAATTGCAAACATATTCATCTGAGGCGACACTTTCGCCAAAATTCCTAAAATACAATTTAAAATTAGCACTACTGCAAACACCGGAAGAAAAATTCGAAAGGCTATTACAAAACAGTCTCCCATATATTGAAGCATGGATTCCATTAAATGATCCCACTGAAGTCTTGGTTCTCCTAAAGGAATTACTGTAAAAGAATCCACTAGTGCCTGAAAAATATAATGATGCATATAAGTGACGATCAACAATAACATAATAAAATAGTTATACATATTTGCTACCACACTAACTTCTGTACGAGTCATGGGATCATACTCCGTTGACATGGACAATCCAATCTCCATATCAATTAGTTTACCGGTTAACAAAATAATGGAATTGCATATATTTGCCGCAAACCCAATCAACAAACCTGTAATAGTTTCCATAACAACCATTACTCCATAAGAAAGAACCCCAACATAAGGTAGTTCTGTCTTTGGGCTTATGATTTGATAGAGCAAAATTGAAACCATAAAAGAAAAACCAACTTTGACCTTTCTTGGGGTATTTGGCATTCCAAAAAATGGTGCAACATACACAAATGCCGTAAGCCTTACCAATATTAATAAAAAATACTCAAATGTCTGTAAATTAAAATCAAATGTAATCATTCAAACTACCTATCTTAAATAGATGGCGAAATCTGACCATAGATTAATCATAAAGGTAACAATATGATTCATCATCCATGAACCAAATAACATCAGACCTAAAAACACTGCAACAATTTTAGGAACAAAGGTTAACGTCTGTTCTTGAATAGACGTAACTGTTTGAAAAATACTTACAATCAAACCAACTGCCAGAGAAATAATCAAAAGCGGTGCTGAGGTTATAATAATACTATAAATTGCTTCTTTTGCAATATCCAAAATCTGTCCCTGTGTAATCATTTTCTCACCTCACTCTGTCAATAAAACGTTCGTACAAGACTGCCAATGATTAAATCCCAACCATCCGCTAACACAAACAGAAGAATTTTAAATGGCATAGAAATTGTAGTTGGCGGCAACATCATCATACCCATTGACATAAGTACCGATGCCACAACCATATCAATTACAATAAATGGAATATATATTAAAAATCCCATAATAAACGCAGTTCGAAGCTCGCTTAAAATAAAACTTGGAATCAAAACAGTGATGGGTATGGTATCAAGATTTGTTTCATCCGGAACAAAAGAAATTTTTGCAATGTCACAAAATAACATTAGATCTTTATCCTGGGTTTCTTTTGACATAAATTCTCTTAAAGGTGCTACACCAATTTTAAACGCTTCCTGCTGGGTAATTTCCCCCGCATCCAATGGTTTAATTGCTTCCTTATTAATTTGTGAAAACACAGGTGCCATAATAAAGAGTGTTAGAAAAAGTGCAAGCCCTACCAACACTTGATTTGGCGGTGCTGTTTGTGTTCCAATTGCCTGACGTACAAAATGCAATACAATTATAATACGCGTAAAGGAAGTCAGCATAATCAAAATGGAAGGTGCCAACGACAATATGGTTAAAACCAAAAAGATTTTAACCGTCCCGGAGATTTGTCCACTCTCATTATTATATTGTATGGAAAATCCATTGTTAATTCCATCCGCCGAATTGACTACCGGTTTTTTATCTACTGTATGATCCGTTGTTGTTTTCGGTATATTTGCTGCATACACCTTATCCTGAACAGAACACACAACCGCAAGCGTTATAAAAAATGCTGCCAAAATCAAACCAATACAGCAGCCTATCTTTTTGTAATGTCTCATACAGCCTCCTACTTAACTTTCCTGTTATTCTTGATCTTTTCAAGAATATCGTGGAAGCTCTCATTCAAATGAGTCTGATTGCTTGTTGCATCAAAAGAAAGCACTTCCGGCAGTTCCTCTTTCGTAAGTTTTGCCAGCATGCTAATATTGTCTTTGCATATTGCAACTACCAAATAAACTTCACCTAATTCGAGGATTTGAATAAATTTATTATTGGTCACCCGAAAGGTCTCTACAATATGAATATTTTTATTACTGATTTGATTTTTTTGATATCCACCAATCCATTTTGTTGTAAAATAGGTGACCGCTAATACAAATAAAAAAACAAGTAAAATACCAATCAGCTGGAAAAAATTTTCCCATGCAGAAGACCCATTTGTCAGTAAAATCATATTAACCCACTACTTTTTTAACTGCTTCCAACACACGATCCGGCTGGAATGGCTTTACAATAAAATCTTTTGCTCCGGACTGAATTGCTTCAATTACCATTGCCTGTTGTCCCATTGCAGAACACATAATAACAACTGCGTTTGGATCTGCCGCTCTGATTTGTTTCAAAGCTTGAATTCCATCCATCTCAGGCATTGTAATATCCATAAGCACTAAATCCGGTTTTGTCTCTCCATACTTTTCAATTGCCTTAATTCCATTTTCTGCCTCACCTGCAATGTCATACCCGTTTTTTGTGAGGATATCCTTAATCATCATTCTCATAAATGCTGCATCATCACAAATCAAAATATTTTTCGCCATATCTTTCTCTCCTTATAATTTCAATATTTATGTATATTCTATCTTTAGCTTTTAATTATTTCAGTAATACGTATCCCGAAGTTTTCTTCAATTACTACAACTTCTCCCTTTGCAACATACTTCCCATTTACTAACACATCTATGGACTCTCCAGCAATTTTATTTAATTCAATAATTGTCCCGGGTGTAAATTCCAGGATGTCTTGAATCGATTTGCTGGTTCTTCCCAATTCTACTGTGACTTCCAATGGAACATCCATTATGAGGTCAATATTCTCTTTTTGCGAATTCGGACCAAAATCTCCTGTAAAGGTCTGGAACTGGGCCGGCTGTACATTTACCGGCTGCTGTTGATTATACATGGACATATCCTGCATATATGGCATCGGCTGCTGCATCATCATTGGCTGCTGGTTCATCATTGGCTGTTGATTCATCATTGGCTGTTGGTTCATCATTGGCTGCTGATTCATCATTGGCTGCTGTGGTGCAGGTATTGCCTGCGGTGCTTGTGGTGCTGCAGGTGGTTCAGGAGTATCTCCTGCTATGTCAACTTCCATATTTTTTGCAATACTATTGTACATTTCTCTTGCAAAAGAAAATGGATACAACTGCATAATCTGACTATTTACTAAATTTCCAATTTCCATCTTAAAGGATATTTTTACAAACCGTTTTGTTAAAAAATCAGCAATTTCACTTTCATTTACGGTATCCTGAAAATCAACTAAATCAGCTACCGGTGGACTAATATCAATCATTTTATTAAGCATGGAAGAAAGAGACGTTGCGGATGAACCCATCATCTGATTCATAGCCTCACTAATTGCACTTAAATGTAACTCTCCCAATTCCTCATTTGTATTGGTTCCATCTCCGCCCATCATGAGATCTGTAATTACTTTTACATCTTTTTCTTTTAAAACTAATATATTGCTTCCATCTAATCCAACTGTGTATGCAATTTGAATAAATACACAAGGCTTTTCATACGTTTGTACAATATCATCCCATGTCACGCAAGTGACCACCGGTGTTGATATTTCAACTCTGCGGTTAACTAAAGAAAATAATGTGGTTGCCGCAGTACCCATACTAATATTTGCAATTTCTCCTATGGCATCACACTCTTCCGGTGTTAAATCATCTTCTATAGAATCATCAAAATCATCGCTTCCGGTGTCGTTTAATAATGCATTAATTTCTTCCTGGGATAAAACTCCATTCATTCTCTCATTGCTCCTCTCTGATTACTGATGTTATTCTAACAGCATATTCATCACCAGAGGCTCCCGGCAAAGCTGTAAATTTTTTGATGTTTCCAATAAACACATCAAGCTCTCCATCAATCTTTGTATCTAATCGAATGATATCTCCTAATTGAAGATTAATAAAATCATTTACTGAAATAACACTCGTCCCTAATACTGCCTTTACAGGTATTGGTGCTTTCTCAATTAATCCTTCGATTGCCTCTAAATATGTTTTTTCATCCTTTTCCTGCATTGTGGAATACCAGTATTTTGTATTCAGCTTATCCATTACGGATTCTAATGTAAGGTAGGGCAGACAAATATTCATCAAGCCTTCTACATCACCAATTTTTAAATTAATGGTAACTATAGCTATCATTTCACTTGGAGAAATAATCTGAGCAAACTGTGAGTTTGTCTCGATTCTCTCCAATCTTGGACGAACATCCACTACATTCTGCCAGGGCTCATGTAATAAATTAATACAAATTGTAAGAATTCGCTCAATAATCAGTAACTCTATTTCTGAAAACTCTCTGCTTTTTTCTAATGGAACTCCTGCACCACCAAGCATTCGATCTACCATTGCATATCCAAGATTATCCGCTAATTCCATAATAATATTTCCTTTAAGCGGAGAAAAATTAACAATGCCAAGTAACACAGGATTCGATAAGGCATTGGAAAATTCAGAATAAGTAACTGCCTCTGAATTCATAATTTCAACTTGTATATTTTTTCTAAGGTAAACCGGCAAATTGGTAGAAAGCAGTCTTCCATAATGTTCAAATATGATTTCTAATGTTCGAAGATGTTCCTTGGAAAACTTTGCAGGTCTGGCAAAATCATAATTTTTTGCCTGTCTAACACTGTCTTCTTTTATTTCTTCTACATCTAATTCACCACTGCTTAATGCTTGTAGCAAACTGTCTATCTCATTTTGAGATAAAACTTCGCCCAATTACCTCACCACCTGTCATGGGTTATTTCCATTCTATTATTGACAAACCATAGATCCAAACCCAACTCCAATAATAAAATCGGAATCAAATAAGGTTTGCAAAGAATCTACTATTTCGGTTTGTATATCTGCTGTATTGTTTTTTAATTCTTCCATGGTATGAGTCATTATTACATTGTTAATCTCATTACGAATTGTGGCATCTCTGTCCGCCAATGTCTCTCCATAGGTTTTATAACCATCGCTTGTCATATCCAGAGATAAGGTAACAGAAAGAACTGCAAAATGATCTTTTCCGTCACTTCCTTTTTTAAGATTAATGGTTAAGGTCTCTCCTGCATACACATTATACTCTTTGGTATCTTTAATTGACACATTTGACTGACCGGCTGCTTTTCCACTACTCATTTCCAAATCAATAGCACCTGCCACCTTTGTTATTAATTTATTTGCATTTCTTGTAGCCGGAACAATGGAAAAGGTTAAGAGTGCCGTTAATATAAGATTGACTACAACTAACGCTAAGATTAGCACTGTGATTAAATTTTTCTTCATCCAAATCGTCCTTTCTAATTGTCAGAATTATAACTATTATATATTTTAATTTCAACTCTTCGGTTTTTTGCACGTCCTCGTTTGGACGTATTATCTGCAATTGGAACATAGGATCCGCGACCCGAGAACTTAATATATCGATTGTCAAGTTCTGTATTATCTCTTATGTATTCCGTAACCGCTAAAGCTCGAAACGTTGATAACTCATCATTATTTGCATACTCTGAATTATGAATCGGTACATTATCCGTATGTCCTTCAATATCAATAATGTTTTTATTATATTTTTCTATAATATTGGCTATTTTCTTAATCAAAGGAACTGCTTCTTTATAAACTTCTGCTTTACCGGATTCAAATAAAATCGCACCATTTAAAGTCAATAGCACATACTGCTCGTTAAAATCAACTTCTACCTGATCTTTGATTCCATTTTCCTGTAATTTCTTCTCAATTTCAGCAGCCATTTTCTCTGATTCATCTAAACCTGCCTTCTTATATTCCTCAACATAATTGCCTTCCCCTTTTCCATCTTCTTTACTTCCTTCCCCGTCTCCATCTGAGTTCATTGCTTGATTATAATATACATCAAGTTCTTTTAACTGACTCACTCCCGAAGAAACCATCTGTCCTTCACCTATGGAAGCACCTCCGGATGGAAGTATACTAAAACTGCTTTGCAAGGATGCAATTACCATTTCAAACTTCTGTGCATCAACACTGGACATGGAAAAAAGTAAAACAAAAAAACACAATAATAAATTCATTAAGTCGCTGAATGTGGCCATCCACCCCGGCGCACCTCCGCTTTTTGCTTCTTCTTCCTTCTTTCTAGCCACTACTGTTCACCTCCGGCTTCAGGATTCATACGTTCCCTCACTTTTGGCGATAAGAATGATTTTAATTTTTCTTCTATAACACGAGGATTCTCTCCTGCTTGTATGGAAAGTAAACCTTCTACTGTTATCTCTTTAAGCATAGTCTCTGTGGCATTGTTTCCGCTCAGTTTTGCAGCAATTGGTAATGCCAGCCAGTTCGCTATTAAGGAGCCATATAATGTTGTTAATAATGCAACTGCCATATTCGGACCAATAGTGCTGGAGTCTTCCAAGGTCTTTAACATATTAACCAAACCAATTAAGGTACCAATCATACCCCAGGCAGGACCTAGTTCTGCCCATTTTTCCCAAAAAGCAGTTATTTTCTTATGTCGTCCTTCTACACAGATTAAATCCGTCTCAAGAATTCCTCTAACAAGTTCCGGATCCGTTCCATCTACAACTAACATAATTCCCTTCTTAAGAAATGGATCTTCAATACCGCTGGCCGCCTCTTCCAATGCCAATAGTCCTTCTTTTCTTGCCACATTTGACAAATTAATAATATTTGTAATTACTTCTCCCGGATCTGATTTCACAACTTTAAATACAAGTGCAAAGCTCTTAAAACCATTAATGAAATCAGCCAGTGCATTGGATGCCAGAAGACCCGAAATCGAACCTCCTATTGTAATAACTACTGATGGCAGGTCCAAAAAGTTCCATAAAGCAACAACGCCTAAATCTCCTGTAATTATTCCAAAGATAACCATGGCAAAACCAGCTATCATACCTATAAGGGATGCTATATCCATAAACTCACCAGTCCTTTATATATGTAAAAGCTATTTTAGTGAAAATGAAAACAAAAGCTTACCATCTATAATATTACTAGATTTTTTACTTTTTGTCTACTTTCTTTTACATTTATTTTGTTTATTTCGTACAAAAAGGACAAAATGAAGTTTGCTATTTTCCTATGTCCTATATTTTTTTATTATATCACATATTGGGGAACTATGAAACATAGTTCCCCAATATATATTAATTTTTATTTACCGGTTACCTCTTTAGATTAATAAGCTCTTCTAAAAGAGTATCGGATGTTGTAATAATTCTTGAATTTGCCTGGAACCCTCTTTGGGTTGTAATCATCTCGGTAAACTCTGAAGACAAATCTACGTTAGACATTTCCAGTGCTCCACTTATCATACTTCCACCATCTGCTGAAATATCAATTCCGATTCCATCAAAATCACCGGAGTTTAAGGTTGTTGCATAACAGTTCTCTCCAACCTTTTCCAGACCGGAAGCATTGGCAAACTTCTGTGCTGCAATCTGCCCCAACAGAACCGTATTTCCATTATCATAAGAACCAAAAATCATTCCATTGGTGTCAATTGATACTCCATTCATCGCACCTAATTTTTTACCGGCCCCACTGGTTCCATCCAGTCCGCCCTTATCAAGTCCCATGGTAGAAGTTCCACCATTGTTATAGTTGGTTACCTGTGAAAAATCAATGGATACATCTTTAAAGTTGCCTCCCAGATTGCTTAAGGAAAGGGTTGTTGCATTGGCACCGCCAATATTTTGGAAGGTACCATTCCCGGAATCAAAATTAAGTGTCTGGTAGAATTTGGTACCGGTAACATCAATCTTGGTATTGCCGCTTTTTACATTCTTCGGTTCCGTAGCAACGGATGTTGCTTCAATATTAAAGGTTGCCGATGCTCCTGTGGTATATTTTTTCAAAATCGCCTCTACTTTATCTCGTTCCGTGTCATTTGCTAAGGCTGCACCAGTGGAATCCACGAAAGTTCCATCCTGCTTTACATAATACGTTGAATCGGCAATTTTCACGCCTTTACTATCTGCAAAGAAATATTCTTTTGGATCTGCCCCGGCGTTTGTTACTTGTAATTTATAATTTGGAGAGACCGTAAGCATCTGTCCTGCCGCTGTAACCATTTGATTAAACACCGTACTGTCTTTAAATGTCGACGCATCATTAATGGATACATCACCTGCTGAGCCCGAAAAATACTTTCCGAATAAAGACTGAAGTCTTTTCTCTTCTGATTTAATTAATGCAAGTTCTGTGGCATCCGTAGCTTTGTCATTTAACTTCACATAAGCAGATTTATCCGTCTTCAAAGCAACATATTTTCCGGTTGCTTTTTCCACATAGAAATCCGAATCCGGAATTGACTGCCCTGCTGAATTTTTCAAGGTATAATGAGAAATTGTAGCATCTACCGGAAGTGGAGCCGCAGAGTCCGCTACATCCATTGTATATCCATTTAACAGGGTTCCTTTTCCAACTTTTCCTGGATAAGCTGCTCCAAAGAGTTGTGTCTTATCAACGGATCCAAGTACAGACTTTCCATTGGAATCCACTACATCGGAAAGGGATACATTATAAGCCCCCTTCGTTCCACTGGAGTCTTCGTTTACTTTCATTTTTGCTGTATATTGATATCCCTTAGAATCAAAGAAATTCAAATTCATCATGTATCCATCATCCGATGTAACCTGCTTGGAATTGGAATCCAACACGCCGGTACATACTGCCTGAATCGTTGCTTCCGGTGGACTTGTAAGATTAGACGCTTGCATAATGCGAAGTGCAGATACACTATCCTTTTTAATCTGTCCGGAAGCCGGATCCACCTGCCATCCCATTACATTATATCCGGTTGATGTCATTGCGAGATTGCCTGCACCATCAAAATAAAAAGACCCTGCTCTGGTAAAATAATTATTTGTTCCATCATTGACAACAAAGAAACTATCCCCTTTGATTTTAACATCTAATCCTCGTCCTGTTGTCTGTGTTGCTCCTTGTCCTTCAATATTCGTCATTGTTGTTCCAAGGGATACACCTAAACCAATTTGTTTTGCATTTCTACCACCCGTTCCATTTGCAGCATTTGCTCCGGATGCATTCTGGGTTGTCTGATACATAATTTCACTGAATGTTACGGAAGAAGACTTAAACGCCAGTGTGTTAACATTGGATATATTGTTACCAATAACATCCATCTTTGTCTGGTGTGTTTTTAAACCCGATACACCAGAATATAATGATCTCATCATAATATATGACCTCCTAAAGTGGGCTGTGCTTTATCTCCTCTGTCATTCAGAGATAGAAGCTTCCATTAAGGTCCAGCTACATAATCACAGCCCCATCAATGTTTGTAAAAATATGATCCGCAGAATCATTTTGATCCATTGCGGTAACTACCGTATTATTTGGTACATTTACAATAAATGCCATGGAATCAACAATTACCAGGGATTCTTTAATTCCTTTTTCCCCTGCCCTTATTGCACCGGTCTCCAGTCGAACTTTCTGTTCCTGTGATAGGTTCATATTGCGTTCTTCCAGTCGTTGAGACGCATGTTTTGAAAACTTTAATTCCTGTATTTCCTGTGGTTTTGTAAGTTTTTGCTTTTGCTGTAATATTTCTTCAAATGAAAGTTCGGAAACCGATAAATTAGAACTCCCTGTTTTCTTTCCCTTTAAATACTCACCGGTAACCTGTTCAATTGAAGAAAACTGACTGTTTATTTTATTCATAACTTATCACCTCTGCAATTTTGCTACACCTTACCCGTTCCATTGGTATCTGTGTCGCCCGGTTTTTCCGGATCCGGTTTCACATCCGGCTTTGTATCCGCATCTCCTTTTAGTTCACTTAATTTCTTTTCCAAAGATTTTAACGTATCCACAAATTCTGCTTTTACACGATTCTTCTGATAATCCGTCATTGAGTCATACGCTTTTCTTGTTGCAGTAATTAATGGTTCATCTGCTGCTGTCAATGCATTAACCTTTGGCAGTTTTTCCATCATTTTTTCAAAAGTCTGTATCACCGTAAGGGAATCCATATATTTTTCATCCACAATGGTATCCAGATCATCAATGGAATACAACTGATCTTTTACTGATAAATAAATCTTTCCACTTTCAACATACATATAGTCTACCGGACCACTAAAGAAATTGGTCTCACCGGTTGCCTCATTGGTTGTTCTCATAATAACTTCTTTACCAACTAAACCGCCTGCTTCCATTTGCTTCAAGGATCCCTGCATTGCGCTTGTTTGCTCTACCTGTGTAAACGTCGCATACTGTGATACCCATTCCGTATTGGAAGTTGGCTTCATAGGATCTTGGTACTTCATCTCTGCAACTAATAATTTCAAGAACATGTCTTCATCTACTGCATTTTTTTTGTCCGCCGCTTCCTTTTCTGAGGTCTTGCCTGCGTCTATAATCTGCCCTTTGTCTACAATTGAAGTTATTGCCATAGTTTCTCCTTTCTACGCTGTAATATCAATACTATTGCCCTGTTCCAGCATAATATTTGCTGCTAGTTCCTCTTCTGACATTAAACCACTCATATCATCTAGTGTCATCTGATTTAAATTCAAATTTCTTCTATGCTTATTCTGTTCTTTCTGCTGTCCGGTTGGTTGTTTATCCCGGTCTCCTGTAAGTGAACGTTCAAACTCATGGCTTGCTATCGTTACTTCTACCGCAGTTACTTTCACACCCTGTTGTGATAAATTTTCTTTTAATTGCGTTACCTGACTTTCAATTGCTTCTTTTGCAATCTCGTTTTGTGTGATAATTTTTGCTGTAATTTCTCCTGCATTTGAAGCAATTTGAACAAACATTTTTCCAAGATTTACCGGATTTAACTGCATTTCAAAGCTGGATACAGTACCCGCATTCTGGGTTCTTGCATGTTCTGCAATCAAGTCAATTACGGTACGAATATCCATGGACTGATCCATCTTTTGCATAAATTCCGAAATTGGGTTCACCGCTGTACGCGTCTCATTTAGAACTAAATTCCGATTCAGGAGATTAGATTCCGAGAACCCTTTCTGGTCCTTCTCTTCGTTCTTATTGTCCTTTGCAAAAAAATCTGCTTCCTGATTAGTATGTTCTGTTTGTGTATCCTGTGGCTGAAGTTCCCCACCTTCCTGCAATACAGATTTTTCCATCTTCATACCAATAATAACCGGATTATCCGGCTGCTGAGAACGTAACACTTCCTTTGAAGTATCGGTTATTGAAGGCTGCTGCAATGGTTCCGTCTCCTGTTCATTGGACAAAATTGTGTTCACTTCCACCACGGTTTTTGTATCATTCTGTACCAATTCACGAACCGGATTTGTAAGATTTTTTTCTTCTGAAGTCTCTTGTGTTACATGATTCTCATTTGATTTTGGCTCCTTGGGTTCAAGCTCCTGCATCACAGGTTCCTGTACTGGTGTTTTTTGTTCTGCCGATTCTTCTTTTCCCAATGGTTCACTCAACGTAATTGAAGGTGTTTCTTCTGCTTGTGGGTTCTCCATTAATAATTCTTTTACCGTTTCTGCCAGATTGGTAAGCTGCTCTGTTGTAAGCTGCGTCTGCGTCTTGAATGTTTCACCAATTACAGTTAATTCCTGAAGAAGATTTGTAAACTCCTGATTTGCAAGCAGCTCCATACCGCTCTCCTGTCCTGTAATGTTTGAATATAGCTGGGCAAGATTTGTTGGATTAAGTAGATTTACAAGATTAAATCCCAAATCCTTCATTGCCTGTTCCAGCTCTTCCATGGTAATATCGCTATTTTCAATAATCATGTTCTGAATATCCCCATTGAGCTGTCCCATCTTTTCCATTACTTCTTCATTCACTTCCGGTTTCTTCTCTTCACCGGATGAGGCGATTTTGTTCTGAACATAAGCATTGCCCACAACTTCTTTGGTTTCAGCTTTTTTTTGTGGTGGTTGAGCCGGTCTTTCCCAATGTGCCTTGGTTTTGTCAAGCATTTCATAAAAACTTTGCTGTTTCTTATTTGATTCTTTTTCTGGAATTTGCTGCATCTGGCTGATATTCAAATTGCCCAATGGTTTTCCAATTTCTGAAACAACTTTTCCTGTCATTTTTTTCCTCCTTCCTATTCAGTTTTCAATGTACAAACAATTTATATTCTAAGGTTCCATTAATTTTGTGACGCTGGCTGCGACACTGGCTTTCATGGCACCGAGAATAGCGGCTCTGGATTCTGTATCCATGTTAAGTAAAATTTCTGATACAAGCTTTAGGTTATCTGTCATCTGTTCCATAATGGCTGCTGCTTCCTTTGGTTTCATACTTGCATATGTCTTTGCATAGTCCGTTACCTTTTTATCGTTTTGTTCCTGTTCCACTACCTGTTTATACAGACTCTCTGCATTTGCTGGATCAATGCTCTCATAAAACTTCTTATACTCCCCTATATCGGGTGATTTATCGGAAAACACAACCTCATCATAATATTCTTTTTTTGTTTTTTCAAACTCTGCCTGTTCCTGCTCAAAAACCTTTAATCTCTTGACTTCTTTTTTTAGTTCCTTCACATACTCGGTATCACTATTATTCCCCTTTTGCAGCTTACTTACTTCCTGTTCTAAGACCTTAATCTGCTTTAATGCATCCTCCATGGTTGCATAGGGACTTTTTTTCTCATTTTCAGGAAGCTTAACATCTGGCAGGATCTTATTAATATAGGGAACATCCTTTAAAATCGGATAAAGGACCGACGACCCAAAGCCTCCCACATCCAGTTTAATTAATAATGCCAGAATTGCCAGCCAGATTACAATGATGATAAGGGTAACAATTGCAATTACTGCTTTACTGCCCCCGGATTCCTCTTCCATCTCAGGTTCCGCTTCTTCTGCCTTTTTTTTCAGTTTTTTTTCTTCTTTTTTTCTATCTTTTCCGGCCTTTTTTACTGCCTTTTTATCTAACGCCTTTTCTTCGAGTTCTTCCTCTTCTATTGCCATCGCTACCTCCTACCTGATTACCTTGGCGGCATGTTTATAACTAACTAATTCATCAATTGATTTATTTTCTTCATCTGCCCATTCTTTTTTATATTGTACAAATGCTTTTTCTTTTAATACTTCATGACTTTTTCTTGTAACCATAGCTTCCTGTAATTTTCTTCGTGTATGTTCCACATTTTTTTCAGCCACGTGTACCTCTATCATTTGAGCCCGAATTTTTGTTTTCATAACTTCAATGGCACTCTTACATTCTCTGATTGCCGGCAAATCTAATTTGTCTTCTACTAATTCTTTTGCTTTTTCTTCATAGCCTTTTTTTTTATCCATTAATGAAACCAATACTTCTTCTTCCCGTAACAGTTTCATACTCGCTTCACCAAAAAGTGTTTTGGCCTGATCTTCTAATTTATATTGGATGTTTAAAATACTTTCCATGGGATATATAAATTTTTTCATAAGTTAACCACCTATCTGGATTCCATCCATTTACTCTTCTGCCGGGAAAATCTCTTCCAACATAGTTACAACCTGAGAAAATTCATATTTTTCATAAGTGTCCTGCTTAATAAACTCGATTACCTGACTTATTTTGCTAATGGCAAAATCAATATCCGGATTGGATCCTTTTTTATATGCACCGATATTAATCAGGTCTTCTGCCTCACTATACACTGCCAATACATTTTTCATCTGACCGGATGATTGTTTTTGTCCCTGGTCAATAATTGACGACATTACACGAGAGATGCTGGCCAGCACGTCAATTGCCGGATATTGATTCTTTTGTGCTAACTTTCTGGACAAAATGATATGACCATCTAAAATTCCTCTTGCAGTATCTGTAATTGGCTCATTGAAATCATCTCCATCTACCAGAACCGTATACAGACCTGTGATTGTTCCTTTTTCCGAAGTTCCTGCCCGTTCTAACAGCTTTGGCATCTCCGCATATACACTTGGAGGATAGCCACGAGTCACCGGTGGTTCTCCTGCTGCAAGTCCTATTTCTCGCTGTGCCATTGAAAATCGCGTGAGTGAATCCATCATTAACAACACATCTTTTCCCTGATCTCGAAAAAACTCTGCGATTGCGGTCGCTGTTTTCGCTGCTTTATTACGAATTAACGCCGGCTTATCTGAGGTTGCAACTACAACAATGGAACGACGCATTCCCTCTTCACCTAAATCCCGTTCGATAAATTCCCGCACTTCACGTCCACGCTCTCCAATCAATGCAATCACGTTAACATCTGCTCTTGTATTTCTTGCAAACATTCCCAACAAGGTACTTTTTCCAACTCCGGAACCTGCAAAGATTCCAATTCTCTGGCCTTTTCCCACTGTAATCAAGCCATCCACCGCTTTTACTCCAAGCTGCAATACTTCATCTATAATTTTTCGTTTCATGGGATCCGGGGGTAACGCCTCCACAGGGTATACATCACCATGGAGCTCAACGGATTCTTCATCTGTGATTCTTCCAATCCCGTCTAAGGTATGTCCTAATAATTCAATTCCAACCGGAACAGAGAGTGGATGTCCGGTATTTTCCACCAAACAGCCGACTCCTATTCCTTCTACACTCTCAAAAGGCATTAGTACCAGACGATTTTCGTGGAACCCTACCACTTCACATAGAACACTCCTGCCGGTCTCCTGATCCAATACAATTTTGCATAAATCATTCATCTTTGCTTCCGGTCCAATTGATTCTATAGACAAACCAACAATACGGATTACTTTCCCAAGTCTTTCAAAATAGGTGCGATCCGCAAGTTTTCTATATTTTTCATCTAGCAATTTTTTCTCCCACCTTTAACAACTTAATGCGCGAATGTCCTCCATTAAATGTTTCATCTGTACATCCAAGCCACAATGAAACAACCCATGATCTGTCTCAATTGTACATCCCATTGGTGCAATTGATGCATCCACAAGCACCTCAATGGAACAATTTTTTCCTGCCTGTTCCTGTATCTTGTCCATATTACTTCGTAAAAAGTCTGCATCTTCTGCATTAATATGTAAGCGTAACTCTTTCCCACTCTCTATCTCATAAATAGTGTCCGTAACAAGATGCAGTAAAATCTCTCTCTGTCGTTCAAAATCTGTATGCATTACTTTATCAAACACTGAAATAATTGCATCTACTAACTGGGTTTCCATTTCATTAAACTTCTGTTCATATTCCGCCTTCATTTGCGCCTGCTTATCTGAAAACTCTTTGTTAAGCTTCTCTTCTTTCTGCATTAACATTTCTTCTGCAGCCTGCTGGCCTTCTCTATTGCCAATTTCCATTGCGCGCATTCGGACTTGCTCTGCTCTGGATTCCGCATCTTTTAGTAATTGCTCTCCCTGACGTTTGCTTTCACTTAATACTAATTCCGCCTGCTTTACCGCTTCCTGCATTACATCTTCCTGTGTTTGTATTTGAATCTTTTCCCCTGTTAGTCCTTCCACAAATCCCTCTTCTTTTTTTTCATTGGAAGACTCTGTGGAATGTACATGCAGGTTCTTTTTCTGTTTTAAATCGGTTAATTTCTGATTATTATTGGAATTAATAACCCGTGAATTCTGTCTATCCGTAACCACAAACTGTTGTTTCCATAAATTAGGCAATGATCTCGTCACCTCCGCCTCTGGAAATTACGATTTCAGCCGAATCTTCCAGTTTACGAATGACACCAACAATCTTCTGCTGTGCCTCTTCCACGTCCTTCATACGAACCGGCCCCATAAATTCCATATCTTCCTGAATCATTGCTGCAAGTCGCTTGGACTGGTTTTTGAAAATTACATTCTTGACATCATCATTGGCAACTTTCAATGCAACTGCCAGGTCATTATTATCAACATCACGCAATACTCTCTGAATTGCTCTGTCATCCAGCAGAAGAATATCCTCAAATACAAACATCTTCTTACGAACTTCATCTGCAAGTTCCGGTTCTTCAATCTCCAAGGTCTCCATGATGTGCTTCTGCGTACCTCGATCTACTGCATTTAAAATTGCAACAATGGCATCTACACCACCAACGATGGTATAATCCTGGTTGATTAAGGATGCAAGTTTCTTTTCAAGAACAGATTCCACTTCCTTAATTACATCCGGAGATGTTCGATCCATAAGTGCAATCCTCTTTGCTACATCCGCCTGTTTCTCCGGTGGAAGTGCACTGACTATCATTGCAGCCTGAGAAGATGGCAGATATGATAGAATCATTGCAATGGTCTGTGGATGCTCTTCCTGTATAAAATTCAGTACCTGACTTGGATCTGCCTTACGAACAAATTCAAATGGACGTACCTGAAGAGATGCAGTTAATCTGCTAATTACATCCTGGGCTTTTTCATTACCAAGTGCTTTCTCCAGCAAGTCTTTTGCATAACCAATACCACCTTCTGCAATATATTGCTGTGCAAGACAAATCTGATAAAATTCTTCCAGAACAGTTTCTTTTGCCTTAGGAGAAACACTTCTTGTGTTCGCTATTTCCAATGTTAAGGACTCGATTTCTTCTTCTTTTAAATGTTTAAAAATCTCTGCGGATTTTTCCGGTCCCAATGCAATCAGTAATATCGCTGCTTTCTGAATGCCGGGCATTTCATCATTTGCCATGAATTACTCCCACTCCTCATCTATCCAATTACGTAGCAGCGACGCAACTGCCTCTGGTTTTTCGTCTACAAATCTTTCAATCATAAGTCTTGTCTCCGACTTTTCATTATATCCTATATTCTCTAATTCTTCTGTAGCAGATTTTGTGGACGCAAGTAAGGATTCCATGGATAATTCCGGTTCCATCTCCACTGCTGCTTCTTTTCTTGTACTGCGAAATACAACGTAACCCAACAGCAGGAAAATTAAAACTGCCAAAATAATCTGAACGTAATCCGACCAATTTTTTGTATTGGAGGAATATTGAAAAAATGGAACCTGATAAGAAACAATTGATATATTATCTGCGGTAAATCCCGTTGCCTTTTCAACCATGGTATAAAATTCAGGTGGCACCGTTGTTTGTTTTCTATCCTGATGGGCAGATACATATTCATCAAAAGTCATCTTTTTAAGTTCCCCTTTTGCTTTTAATGTATCTTCATCATATACAACATATTGTGTAGCCACCACGCTCACAGAAGATTTGTCATATACAATTGCTCCTAGTGCTTTCTCTGTAGATGTCATTTTTTCATTTGGAACAAAGTCCTCTGTAACATCACTTATCGTTGAAGTGGAATTATTTCCATTCTCCAATGTATAGGTAGTGTCATTGGATCCTGTTCCAGGTTCTCCTGCAACCGTTCCACCGGTGGTCTCTGAATTATAGCTGCTTCTGCTATCTAAATATCCCTGTGTTGCACCTTCTGCAACATAGTACATATGGTCATCTATTTTTTGTTTATCAAAGTCAAGATTTAGATTCAATCCAACTTCTACATTATCAAAAAGATCTGTCCCAAGTACCACAGATTTAATCTCACTTTTTACCATTGCTTCTGCTTTTTTCTTTAGTGCCATCTGTGTGCTTGCCGTTCCGGTATCCGTTCCTGAATCTCCACCTGAGAAAAGAACATTTGCGTTTGAATCCAATATGGTAATGCAATCCGTTGTTTTATTGCCCACTGCAGTTGCTACAAATTTTGCGATTCCATTTGCGGTATCTTCATCCATCTCAGATTTCAATTTTAGTGCAATACTTGCATAAGCTTCCTTGTCCCTTGCAACAATGGTACCATCATCAATTGGAAGTGAAAGCTTCACAGATGCAGACTCTATCACATCAATGGCTGCGAGCTGCTCTGCTATTTGCTGTTCAAGATATAATTGATATTTCTTATTTTTATCTGCCTCAGTTGCACTAAATCCACCATCAAATACATTTTCAATCGTAAATTTTCTGGAAGCAATCTCATTTGTACCCAATAAATAGGTTGCATTAATCTCATCTTTTTTATTAACCATAAAGGTTAACTTATCTTCCTGTATTTTTACCGGAATTTTTTCCGCTTCCAGTAAATCCCGCACTTGCGCTGCCTGTTTCTCGTCTTCACAGGTAATTAATCTTACCATTGTTGGTTTCGATACAAAAAAGGCTAACAAAACAAGTGCAAGAAGCACAACCGCCGTAAGACTTCCAATTAATGTCTTCTGCTTAGTTGTAAATTTCTTCCACCATTCTACTATTTTTTGCAAAATTGCCTGAACTTTCTCTTGCATGTCTTATTCCACCACCCCTTATTTGTTAGACTGAAATATTCATGATCTCTTTATATGCATCAATCACTTTATTTCTTACTGCCACAGTGTACTGCAGAGCAATATTTGCCTTCTGCTGTGCAACTTGCAAATCATGCGTGTTTGTTGATTTACCAAGTGCAAATTGCATTTCTGCTGATTCAGCAGTATTTTGAAGCTGGTTCGTCTCATCTACCATATTTAAGGCTGATTGAAAAATCGTCTGAAATCCCTGATCCGAATTATCTGTTTTATTACTTGATGAAATTGCGTTCTTTATAAAATCCGAAGACACATTGTTCAGTGACATAGCACCATTTAATGACGAAATATCCATTCTACGTTATCCCCCTATTTCTGCCCCAACTGGAGTCCTGTTGCCATCATTCCCTTAGATGCCTGAAATGCAGTCGCATTTGCTTCGTATGACCTGCTGGCATCAATCAGGTTTGTCATCTCTGTTACAATATTTACATTAGGATAAGACACATAACCATCCTGGTCTGCGTCTGGGTGTGCCGGATCATAGGTTTTTATAAAATCTGTCTCATTATCTTCTTCTAAAGAATAGACCTTCACACCATTACCAATAGCAGCCTGTCTTGTTTTATTAAGGACATTGCTGAAATCAGTCACATCTTTTTCTGCAAATGTTACAATCTGTCTGCGATAGGGTGTACCATTCTCTGTTCTTGTTGTCTTTACGTTCGCTATGTTCTCCGAAATAACATCCGTACGAAACCGTTGGGCTGTCATTCCTGAAGCATTAATATCAAATGATTGAAAAATAGACATTAAACCCCT
>JAVVVI010000009.1:49841-59716 GCA_036652735.1 Lachnospiraceae bacterium | reverse complement strand
AACATTTATTACTATATCCCAATATATCGGATTCCGAATACACTGTCAAGATAACTTTTTAGCAAACCAAATCACTGTAAAGGATAATTCTTCTCAAAAAAAAAGCAACAAACCACACCCTTTTCAGTGCGGCAGCTGTTTTTCATTTGCCCTTATAAAGCTACTGGTCAGAATCGAACTGACAACCTGCTCATTACGAATGAGCTGCTCTGCCATTGAGCCACAGTAGCACAACTTCCGATTTGTTCCTTGCAACAATCCTTAGCTATTATATCCATTTTTTTTGGAAAATGCAAGCCCTTTTTACACAATATTAAGAAACAAAACAAATTGTTATTTTTTTAAATTTTTGCTATACTAACATTAAATTCAAAATCAAAGAATCCATTGGAGGTTGAAATGGACCATATAAAAGACATTCCACCTAAAAAATCTGCTTTATGTAACATCTATCTCGCTTACTATAATGCAGCAGAGACTTTTCCAAACCGAATTTCTTCCGAACAAGTTGCAAAACAACACCTTCTGGAATACTGTTTTCCAAGAGAATTTGGTGTTCCCTTTCAGGAAGCTGCCCTTTTATTTCAGGCCCATGGGAAACCTTATTTAGACAAAAAGAATTGTCACTTTAATCTTTCTCACAGCAAGGGGTTAATTGCCTGCGGGTTCTCCACAACTCCCCTGGGTATTGATGTAGAGCTTAAACGCCCCATGTCTCCCCATTTATCCTCCCGGTCCTGTACTCCTTTTGAACTGGACCAGCTTGCTCATTGTTCGGACTATTCCTATACTTTTCTAAAATTATGGACACAAAAAGAGAGCTATCTGAAGTTGACCGGGCAGGGAATTACAGTATCTTTAAATTCCCTGGAAATTCCTGCTTCTGTCTTTCAAAAGACCTATTGTCTTTCCCAGGGGTATCTCCTTACCATAAGTGCTTTTGAACCACTTAAGATCACTTTCCTTGATTCGCTCTCTTTTTAATAATACTTACTTTTCTGATTTTTTATTTATATTATCATATTCTTCTTGGGTAACATCTGTGATGGTTGCCTCATCTACTAAATAATTATAGAGTTTTTCTGATAAAAAATATTCCTGCAGGGCTTCTTTTCCATAATACCCTTCCATCTCTTCTACTGACTTTGCACCCATTGTGTTCATATAATCCTCAGCCATTGTTTTATATTCACTGTCACTTAAAGAAAGCTTTGCTTTATCAATCAGTGCTTCACTCACCATCTGAGATTCCACATAACGCACCACATATTCTTTCATGGTCATTCCAGCAAAATTTTCAAGGTAGTCCTTACTGGTCATTCCCCACTGTGCTGCAGAATTCTCAATGTTTTTTGAGACTGATTCATACATATTGTTATAAAGATTTTCAGGATATCCATCTATTTTCATATTTGCAAATACAGCATTCCAAACATCTGATTTTAATGTATCATCACTGGATTTTTCAGCCTTTTTTTGAAGCTCTTCTTTTATGGATGCTTCGTATTCCTTTGCTGTTTTGAACTTCCCTTCCGATGCTTTCTCTGCAAATTTGTCATTCCACTCCGGTATTTTACTCACTTCCTTAATAGAATTCACGGTTACTTCAAACACAACATCTTTTCCGGCAACCTCTTTGGTTTGATAATCTTTTGGAAAGGTTAAGTTCAGTGTAACTTTTTCTTTTGCTTTTGCACCATAAAGGCCTTCATCAAATCCGGCAATCATGCCGCCCTGGCCCACTTCATATTCGTAAGATTTCGCACTTCCGCCATCAAATTCCTTGCCATCAATCTTTCCTGCAAAATCAATGTTCACTTTGTCTCCACTCTTCATGCCACGATTTTTAACATTTGAATATTCTTTTTTGGATTCCAACAAATCCTGGATGGATGTCTGTAATGCTTCTTCCGTAACTTCCGGAATAATTCGATTTGCCTTCACCCCTTTGTAATCCCCCACTTTGACATAATCATATACATCATATTTTTCATTTTTTGAAGTGGTTTTTTTTGTTGCAGAATCTTTCTTGTTACCTGGAACAATTACAGCAAAACAAATCAATACAGTAGCGATCACAACGGCAATGATTGCAATTATGATAATAAATAGTTTGATATTTTTCTTTTTATTCACTTTTCTTCTCCAATCTTTCTTTTCTCACTCTATATATTTATCACATATAGAAAGAAATGAAAAGACTCTTCACAGAAAGTTCTTTAATATTTTTTTTTCAAAAAGAGCAATTGTCTGATATAATCCCACGGCAATGATACATAGAATCAAAATCGAAAGAATCACCCAATCCATTTTGAACACCTGACTTCCATATATAATCAAATATCCAAGCCCGTTTCTTCCAGCCATAAATTCTCCAATTACAACCCCTACAAGACAAAGTCCTATATTTACTTTCATAAGATTGGAGAGTACCGGTATATTACTTGGAAGAAGTATGTGCCATAGAACGTCTGATCGCTTTCCTCCTAAGGTATAGATGAGTTTAACCGATTCACTGTCCACCTCCTGAAACGCCGTATACAGGCTTAATATAGAGCCAAATATGGCAATTGAACTACCTGTCACAATAATGGTCTTTGGGTTTGCACCAAACCATACAATGAATAAAGGAGCCAGTGCTGATTTTGGCAGGCTGTTTAATACCACCATATATGGCTCTAATACCTGTGACGCTTTACTGCTAAACCAAAGCAGTATTGTTACTACTAAGGTTAACATCGTCACAAGTAAAAAACTGATTACGGTTTCCAATAGCGTAATTCCTGTCGCTTGCATAATCAACGATTCTTTCCATAAATCCAGAAAACAATGAATCACTCTTCCCGGACTGCTAAATAAAAAGGAATCAATCCAGCCAAGTCTTGCTGTAAGTTCCCACTGTACCAAAAAAACAATCAGAATCATACTGCGCCAGATTCTCACTTGAGTTCTTGTTCTTTTTATTTTTTGCAAATATAATCTTTGATTTTTAGATATTGGCTCATTCATTATTAATTTCCTCCCATAGACGATTAAAATAGTCTTTAAATTCCACCTGGTTTCTTCTCATAAGAGGAGTCAGTTCCTTGGGAAACTGAATGCACAGTTCACAACGTTTTGTTCCCGGGCGCCTTGATAAAACAACAATACGATCTGCAAGACTAATGGCTTCTGAAAGGTCATGGGTTACTAAAATTGCAGTTTTACCCTCTCTTTTTATTAATCGTCCTATGTCATCTGATACATTTAACCTCGTTTGATAATCCAGGGCTGAAAATGGTTCGTCTAATAATAATATTTCCGGATCCACTGCCAGAGTACGTAATAGTGCTGCTCTTTGCCGCATACCTCCCGAGAGCTGGGATGGGTGCATCATTAAAAAATGTTCCAATCCATATTCTTTTGCCTTATCCTTTATTTTTTTCTTATGTTCATCGGTTTGTTTCTTCTGAATTTGTAATCCAAGGAGAATATTTTTTTCTATAGTTCTCCATTCAAGAAGCTGATCTTTTTGAAGCATATATCCAAAATTATATCTATTTTCCCCGTAAAAAATATGGCCCTTCTCCGGTTCCATCAGTCCTGCCAGTAAAGATAAAAGAGTACTCTTACCACACCCACTTGGTCCTACGACTGCTAAAAATTCGCCCTGGAAGATCTCCAGATTAAACTCTGTTAAAGCTGCCGTTTCCCCTGTTTTTGTGTGATAAGAGTACCCTACCTGCCTAAACTCTATTATTTTTTTCATTATAAAGATTTCCCACCACTCATTTTCTGTACCTATAGTATGATATGATGGTTCCTCTTCTTTGTGTCTTTTATTCTACGCTTTTCAATGATTCAATCATGTCTATATTCTTTATTTTTATGTACATTACAAGATTTACTAATATCGAAAACAGCAGTGTAAGTAAAAGGCTGATAAGATAACTGGAGCCATTGATACTGCGTCCAAACATACAATTCTCTACCTCTACTGTTACAATAATAAATCGCAATAAGTATTTCCCAAACAAAAGTCCAAATGCCATTCCAATTAAGGTTAATAAAATATTTTCTCTATATACATATGCTGCCAGTTCTCCATTATAAAATCCAAGCACTTTAATGGATGCCAGTTCTCTTTTTCTCTCCTCAATATTAATATTGTTCAAGTTATATAGAACTACAAATGCTAAGAGCCCTGCCGCTGTAATCAACACTACAATGACCAAATCAAGACTTCCAAGCATATGACTTAATTGTTCTCTGGATGTCTCCAGGTAGGAAACATTCTGAACCTGATCCATCGTCAGCAAGGACTCTCCGATTTTTTTATAATCGACTCCTTCTTTTCCTTTATAGAGAATGGTATGCATCTGAGGCTCTTCATGAAAAACCGCTTTATACAACGTTGGTGTCATATAGATATAATGCCTTAAATACATCTCCGTAATAGCCGTAATTGGAACCTGTACATCCTTTTCATTATAATGAATGGTTATACTGTCTCCTACTTTTACATCCATTAACTTCGCTAATTTTTCCGAGATTACAACTCCATTATCCTCTAATTTGATTTTCTTTTTTCCAACTCTTGTACGAAGCACTGTAAAATCCTTTTGTTGTGCTGGATCTTCTGGTACGTATAAATACGCTTCTGTAGTATAATCTTTTCCACTGGTATTCACTGCATTAAAAAATACATTGGTATACTGTTCTACATCGGAGCTTTGCTCTAAGATGCTATCAACATTGTTCAGAGCATCTTTTTCGTCTTCCGATGTTAAAATCATGGCATCATATTTTTGAATTTCATCAAATTGAATATCTGCAATCTTCGTAATGGAATCACGAAGTCCAAATCCAACAACAATTAAAGCCATACATCCACCAATTCCTAAAATTGTCATAAAAAATCTTTTTTTATAACGAAATAGATTACGTAAAGTGGCTTTTTGTGAAAAAGAAATTCGTTTCCAAATAATGGTCGCCCGTTCTAATAGAATTCGTTTTCCAGTAACCGGTGGAACCGGACGCATAAGATTTGCCGGTGCAGAGGATAATTCCCGGTAACAGGCAATGGCTGTTGCACCAATGGTACAAATTAAGGATGCAAACGTAGCAAACAGTCCATAAGACCACTGATATGGAATCAATACATTTGGAATATATGGATACATAATCCGATAGGCTTCAATAATCACGCCGGGTATAATTTTTTCTCCAATAAAAATCCCTGCAAAACTTCCAAAAAAAGTTGCAAGCAGTGCGTACCAGATATATTTCCCTGCAATGGAAAACTTGCTGTAACCAAGGGCCTTATAGGTTCCAATTAAGGTTCTCTGCTCATCTACCATTCGCGTCATTGTAGTAAGACTAATTAGGGCTGCCACCAAGAAAAAGATAATTGGAAATACTTTTCCAATGGCTGCAATTCGATCTGCATTCTCTCCGCACTCCGTATATCCCGGATTAAATTCTCTTAATAAAACATGCCATTTTGGTAATTTAACAGCAAGTAAATCTTGGGTTCCTTCCTCTATCTTTTTTTGTTCCTTTGCAATTTTTTCTTCTGCTTCTTCTTTTTCTTTTTTATAATCAAGAAAACCCTGATCCAGTTCTTTTTGTTTCTTTTTTAATTTATTTTTTCCTTTTTGAATCTCCTTTTTTCCTTTTTCAATCTCAGACTCTTTTTCATGAATTGTATTAAATCCGGAATTAACCTGATTTATTGAGGTTTCCAGTTTCTTTTTACTTTGTTTGAATGAAATATTTTTCTGGTCTAAGGTTATTTTTGTCTGCTCCAATGTTCTCTTCTGAATTTCCAACTGCGTTAGAAACGCCTCGTCCGGCACATACTCAGGATTCTCCATTGCCAATTTTAATTGTTCACAGGCTGCATCATACCGCGCTTTTCCACTTTCATATTGCGCAAACCCCTCTTTGAGCTTCTTTTCTCCGGCCTCTAGTTTGTTTTGGGCTGCATATAATTTTTCACGGGCAGAGTTCAGTTCACGCTTCTTTTGTTCCAGCTGTTCCTTTCCATTCTTCAGATCCTGCTCTTTTGTTTGAATTTCTTTTTTTGCATCCAGAATCTTTGTCTGTCCATCTTCCAGTTCTGTTTTTGCCTTTTTTAGTTCCCGCTGCATCTTTTCTATAGCATCATCGATTTTTTTCTGTCCATTGTCAAGCTCATCCTGGGCATCCTTCTTAATCTCTGCATAGCGCTTCTCACATTGCTGTTTTGCAATCCTATCTTCTATTTGATTCGCTGTATCTTCCATCGCGCTGTCATAGGAATGGGTAAAAGAAGTTTTTTCCTTCGCTCCTTCTACGCTTACACTCATTCTGGTGAAATAATCTGT
Source organism: Lachnospiraceae bacterium (assembly GCA_036652735.1). GTDB lineage: Bacteria > Bacillota > Clostridia > Lachnospirales > Lachnospiraceae > JAGOGN01. The sequence continues at coordinate 53,369 of JAVVVI010000009.1, read as the reverse complement.
GTGGAAACTATTTTTATTAACCAAAATAAAACCATTGATTTCCCCTTGTCCCAGAGAGCTACTCCCTCTGCCAAAAGTAATAAATAATGGCGAACTGACAAATCCTGTTATCTTAAATTCATCGGTACAAAGAGTATCTGTTACATCTTTATCTTTGGAATTTAGCGTAAGTAAAATGGTATCTCCAATTTGATAATCTCTCGTTTTTGCAAACGCAAGGTCCATAACACATTCATCCGAATTTTTTGCCCATTTCCCGGATTCCAGCACCGGTTTGTTTAATGTATCCGGCATTGTCATGACCTGAATTACCATGTCATTTCCGCCTTTATTACACAAGAAATCTGCAGTATTCTCTCCCTGTACCAAAGATACTTCTTTCATTTGATCCACTGCATCCAAATCTTCCTGTGTCAATCCCATGGTACTTATAATGGTAATATCTGAAAGATTCTGTTCATCAAAATACTCATCATAGGAAATCCGCATATCCGGTTCCGCAGACCGAATTCCTGAGAAAAAAGCAACTCCCAGGGCAACAATACAGAAAATAGATAAAAATCTGCTGATGCTCTTCTTAATTTCGACTCTAAAATCTTTTCGAATTGCATGTTTACTCATAAGGATCCCTCCCTCTTCCTTTGAGCATAATGTCATTTACAAAAAATGTCAATATAAGAATCCGACTTTACATAAATTTTATATTTAAAATTAGAATTCCCCTTGCAATTCTAAATCAAAAATGATATTCTAATGTCACCGATTATCTTTCATTTTTTATCTGCACATTCGTGCACTTTTCCCTACAACTATCTATTATAAGGAGGTTCTATGAATTATTCAGATTTTAAAAGCACGATTCTCACACAAATCCAGCACCGAGTTGGTTATGAAAAGAAGGTACAAATCCAGGAAATTATCAAGAACAACCACGTACCCTTAGATGGCCTAAGCATTTTAGAAGCTGGGAATAACATTTCTCCTACAATCTACCTTAATTCTTATTTTTTATCCTTTAAAAATGGAACATCTATCCCTACGATTTGTGATGAAATTCTCCTCCTTTATGAGAAAAATCGTTCCCCTTCTCCCATTGATCTTGAGTTTTTCACAAATTTTTCTAAAATTAAAGATAAGATTGTATTTAAACTGGTTAATTTGGAGAAAAATAAGATTTTGTTGAAAGAAATTCCCCATATTCCTTATTTAGACCTTGCCATTATTTTTTATTGCCTTGTTGATGCCGGGGAACGTGGTAATATTACGATTCTTATTCGCAACCAACACCTGAAGCTTTGGAATATTACGGATAAAGAACTCTATGATTTAGCCGCAATCAATACACCGTTCCTTCTGCCGGACGATTTTAACTCTATGACTTCTATCCTTGAATCTTATTTGGAAACGCAATCGATCTCCAATGAACTTCCTGGTTCCACCTACGCACTTTGTCCCATGTACGTTTTAACAAATAGTTCGAAACTCTTTGGTGCCGCATGTATCTTGTATAACGGCATGCTGAAAAAAATTGCTGAAACATTGCAATCCTGTTTTTATATTCTTCCAAGCAGCGTCCATGAAGGTGCGACCCGTTTCGCCTCATAAATAAACAAAAGGCGAGGGCTGCGATTTTCTACTAACTGCAGCAATAACTTATTTTCCAAGAAGTGGAAAGATTAGGTAACGCTATGAAACGCTTCCTTTGATACTCCGAATAGCGTCTTACAGTTGCATCCTGTGAGAGGTTATAAGCTCGGTGAAGACGGCTGAGAACCACCCTAACGCGTAAGGGCGAGGAACTGCGAACCAGAGGTGGTCGAGTGGATGATAGGCCGGAAGTCTATAAAATACCTATGTCGAGAATGTTGCCCATACAAAGGCAGCTGGCGAACTCTTGAAGAAAAGGGTCTAAAGGATGACAATGTAGAAATGCATTGATGACATAACGTCAGGTAAGTGTGGTTGTGTAAGATATTCGTTCTGAACATCCATGTAGTGTTACAGGCACTAGAAAGCTTACAGGCTCAAAGAGAGCGGCTAAGGGTATAAGAACAGATAGGAAAATAGGAACGGGGGAAGCTGACAACGATTAGAAAGTGCAATTTCTTTGAGGCGGTTTGTGGCAACACAATTTATGTCAGTGAAAGTAGGGGCACTCTACCTGTGAAGCGGGGATAATAAGCCGTGGAGGGATAGCCCCAAGTCAGGTTCATTCATTAAAACTCAAACCATATATGAGTAAATAGGTTTAATTTGATGGAGCGCCGTATGAGGTGAAAGTCTCACGTACGGTGCGGAGCGGGGGAAAAGGTGGACGGTAGCATTTTGATTCTACTCAGACCTTACCTATCGCTATTTATAATTGTTCCAACAAAAGATCGTTCTGACATTATTAAATATACGCATATGGTTCTTGAAGTCAATACAGAACAAGTAGAAGAAGAGGAAATTCTCTCTGATCATGCCTATTATTATGATTGGGATGTTCAGGCACTTTCTGTGAATTAATTTATACCTATAAACAGAGGCAAAAATCATCGGTTATGGATGACTTCTGCCTCTGTTTTCCTATTTTATTTATAATTACTATTTATAATTTTCTTTTTTATACTCCAATCGAATTTTATCTGCAATTAATGCAATAAATTCTGAATTTGTTGGTTTTCCTTTTCCATTATTAATGGTATAACCAAACAAATCATCAATCGTATCCATTTTCCCCCTACTCCATGCCACTTCTATGGCATGCCGAATCGCTCTTTCTACCCTGCTTGGTGTTGTTTGAAATTGTTTGGCAATTTCCGGATATAATATTTTTGTAATGGAATTAAGCTTTTCCATATCATTGACTGCCATAATAATCGCTTCTCGTAAATACTGATACCCTTTAATATGAGCCGGCACACCAATTTCATGTATAATATCTGTCACATCACTTTCAAGATTTCTTTTTTTATAGTCTTCATGATTCTCAAATGCATGTACTTTTCTCTCTCCCAGACTTGTACTCTCAGTTCTGCTTTTTAAATCCTTAATTCGGCTGATTACCATTTTATTATCAAATGGTTTCATTATGTAATAGTCTGCACCCAATCGAAATGCATCTTCTGTGATTTTTTCCTGCCCAATTGCACTAATCATAATAAACGCCGGATGTTTCTTAATACATCTATCGGTATTCACTTTATCCAGCACTCCAAGACCGTCTAATTTTGGCATTACAATATCTAATAAAACTACATCCGGATTTTTCGTTTTAATTAAATTATATGCTTCTTCCCCATCTTTTGCAGTTCCGACAACTCCCATCTCACTATCATTGTTTACGATTTCTTCCAGTAATCGTACCATTCTCTCATTGTCATCTGCAATTACTACATTCAGTTTTTCCATTACACCCTCCACTATTTTCTTGTCTTACATCCCTAACTACGACAATCTTATTTTTAATAAGATATTATCTCGCAAATGGAAACTATTTGTATTATATACACTATTCTGTACAGTTTCAAGACAAACTTATCGTCC
>JAVVVI010000009.1:35984-49741 GCA_036652735.1 Lachnospiraceae bacterium | reverse complement strand
TTTTCCGATTTATAGTTGATTAATCCCAACAGCTCCCCGGGAGTTCCCCTTTTTCCTTTGTTAATGCCGGTAATTAAGGTCTCATAAATGGAACCTTTTTCCAGTTGAAGTGATTTTCCAGTATCAATATCACTGACACAATGACCAAGTGCACCAAATTTTCCATCTAATGTAATAAAGGTCAGCGTACCAATTCCGGCAAGATCGTCCCTCACCCAAATTCCCAATCGATATTCCCCTTCATCGGTCTTTATGGGCGTTATTCTTTTACAGAGTTCCTGATCTTCCCGTCGAATTGTAATTATAACCGGTTTTTCATTGTATAACTTACCATGTAAATTAATTTTTTTAATTAATTCTTCTTTTCCTTTGATTTTTTCTCCATTGACAGCAAGAATATAATCACCGGATTTTACAATATCAAGTGCCGGTTCTTTTTTTTCACCATTTACTGCGGTAACCGGACCTGTGCCTAAGATCAGAATGCCATCGGATTCTACATAAATACCAATTGCGGTTCCTCCGGGAATTACTTTTTCTCCATCCACAACCTGCACGTCCACTTTTTTAACCGAAAAGATTCCAAATAACTTACATAAAATCGAAAAATTACCTTGTGTCTCGGATTTCAATGAAAAATTTTTTTGAAGATTTAAATGTAATGTATCACTCCCTAATTTTTCACTTTGATTGGTAAAAACTTCTGCCTTGGAATCTGCCACTTCACCGGTTACCGGGATTCCAAAGCTAAAGTTCTGTTCTTTTCCTGTTATGATATGAATTTGATCCGGTATGGAATCCACAATCAGACTATAGGAAAAAATCACGACTATGCAAACACTTACCGGTAAAAACCATTTCCAATATTTAAAAAATCTTTTCATCCTGCTACTTCCCATCTCTATAGTTTACATCCGCTATAGTATATGGATTATTGCAATTTTAAACCTCTATTTTTTTTGAAAGAATTGCCAGTTGACGCATTTCTTTTGCACTTTCCATAACCGTCTGTGTCACCTGAACACCACCCAGCATACGTGCCAGTTCCACTACGCTTTCCTCTTCTCCCAATCTGCAAATTGTGGAAATAGTAGCACTGTCAATCACAGATTTTTCAATTAAATAATGCGCATCCGCCATTGATGCAATTTGAGGTAGGTGGGTAATGCAGATGACCTGATGGTGTCTTCCTATGGCATTCATTTTTTCGGACACCTTTTGAGCCGTTCGTCCACTAATTCCGGAGTCAATCTCGTCAAAGATTAGTGTTCCAATCTCTTCATTACTTGCCAACACCGACTTTAATCCAAGCATAATTCGAGATAATTCTCCACCGGATGCTACTTTGTCAATTGGTTTAAGCGGCTCTCCCGGATTCGTTGATATCACAAACTGAGGATCATCATATCCATTTGCTGTAAAATGATCCAGTTTTGAGAATTCCATATCAAAACGAACATCTAAAAAATTCAAATCACTCAAACTTTTTTCCACTTCTTTTGCAAGTTTTTTTGCACATTTCTTTCGAACCTTGGATATCTCTTCACAAATTTCATTCATCTGACCTGTTACTTCTGCAAATTGTTTTTTTAATGCTTCCAAATATAAATCATACTTCTGTAATTGAGCAATACGCTCTGATTTTCTATTTAATGCTTCCATAACCATTGGAAGGCTGCCGCCATACTTTGCTTTTAAATGATTTAAACTATTTAATCGATTTTCTACTTTGGAAAAATCTTCTTCTTCAAATTCTGATTTGCTTAAATATTCAGCAAGCTCACGATTGAAATCATTTAATAATCCATCGATATCGGATAATTGACTGCAAATACCATCCAGGGTATGGTCATAAGCCGTAACCGCAGAGAGTTCCCGATACGCTCTTCCAATAAAATCCGCTGCATTCTCTTCACCATCATCCGTGCAGCGATATGCTTCCCCTGCTCCGGTCAAGATCTTTTTACTATTGATCATGCGTTTATAGCTGCGTTCCAATTCCTCATCTTCATCCTCCAGAATTGCCGCTTCCTCTATTTCAGCCACTTCAAATTCCAAAAAAGACAGCTCTCGGATTCGCTCTTGCTCATCTATCACTACGCTGTCATTTTCCTTTGCAAGTTTTTTATATTCTTTATAAGTTTCCCTCAACTTATCTTTTAAATCCTTCAGCTGGTTTTTCCCATAATCATCCAGTAGTTCCAGATGTTTTTTTCGATTTAATAAAGATTGGTGCTCCTTTTGTCCATAAATATCAATAAATAAAGAAGCAACTTCTCGCATTTTCTGCGTTGTTGTACTCTCCCCATTGATTTTACCAATACTTCGTCCTTTCATGATTCGTCGGGTCATACTGACTTCGTCATTTTCCGGATAAATATCCATTGCAGCCAGTGTTTGGCGCTGCCATTGATTTTCTACTTGAAATATAAGCTCCACCAATGCATCTTCTTCATTATCTCTTAACAATTCTTTTGGGACTTTTTCGCCCAGTGCAAGATTCATGGATCCAATAATAATTGATTTTCCTGCTCCTGTTTCGCCGGTTAGTATATTCAATCCCTTGGAAAAAAACACTTCTGCTTCTTGGATTAAAGCTAGATTCTTTACATGTAGACTAAGTAGCATAGTTTCTCCTTTCCTATTGCTCTGCAATCGTTTTTAACTGATCCATCAAGTTTTCAGCACCAACTCTTGTACGTACTACACTAAATACAGTATCGTCTCCTGCGATACTCCCAAGTACTTCTTCACACTCCATGGAATCCAATGCTGCGGCCACTGCCATTGCCATACCGCTCACCGTGCGAATCACAAGAATATTTTCTGATAGTTCCATTGATAAAAAGCCTTCTCGAAACACGCGAACCAGCTTCTCACTGAGTTTATCAAGTGTTCCCTCTAATGAAACATATTTTTGTCTTCCACCCTTATCCACTATTTTGGTTAACTTCAACTCTCTAATATCTCTGGATATGGTTGCCTGCGTCACTGGGAATCCATTGTTTTGAAGCTTTTTTAATAAGTCTTCCTGGGTTTCTACATTCTCTTTTCTAATTATTTCAAGAATTTTAAGTTGTCTCTTTGTCTTCATTCTTTCTCCTAATTATTTTCCTGCATTTTATCACGAATGGTCTCCAAAAAACTCTGCTTGCGTAATTTTAATAATTTTGTATATTTATCTGATTTTCTAACCACTACCCGGTCGCCCACATCCAGCTCCGCTGCTGTTTCTCCATCATAGCTCACAATAACCGATTCCTTCTGGCCAAGATGACGTTCTCCAATTTCAACTATAATTTCGTCATCCGCATTTAAAACAATGCTTCTTGTGCTTAATGTATGAGGACTGATTGGAGTAATCAATAACATTTTGGCAGCGGGATCCACAATTGGCCCTCCACATGACATACTGTATCCCGTGGAACCTGTTGGTGTGGAGATAATAATACCATCCGAACTAAAGGTATTTAAATGCTGGCCATTCACATACAAGATATAGTCCACTACTCTTAAATTACCATACCGATAAATCACAATATCATTTAACGCATTCATTGTTTCTTTTAACTTATTTCCACGAATATTGTATCCTTCCAAACGCATTCGATCTTCTATAAAATAATCATCTGCCATAACCTGCTTTATAGACTGCATAATATTGGACTCATCTATATCACATAAGTACCCCATTGTACCAAAATTAACACCGATTAATGGAATTTCCATTTTTTCTGTTGCATTTGCAGAGCGAATTAAAGTACCATCCCCTCCTAAAACCATAATACATTCTGTATTTTCACTCATATCCTTTAAGCCTTGTGGATCTTTCAACTGTGAAAAAGCAGATACTTCCTTTAACTGGCAAATTCCACCATGATGCTGAATATATTCTTTCATTTGATAGAGATATTGTTTGTTTTCCGGCTTTGATGCGTTTCCAATAATATAAAAATATTTCATCTATTTATCCAGCGTTGCATGTGCATTTAGAACAACTGCTTCTGCATTCGCCTCTCCTTCCAATAATCCCTGACCGTCTTTTCTTATGTATACAAGATATTCAATATTCCCCTCCGGTCCCTTAATTGGGGAATAGGAAATACCCAAAATGGAGAATCCCAGCGTTCTGGCAAACAGCACCACCTTTTCAATTACTTCAAGATGTGTTCCCTGATCTCTCACAACCCCTTTTTTTCCAACCTTTTCTCTTCCTGCTTCAAACTGCGGTTTAATTAAACAAACCATTCTTCCCCCTGTTTTCAGTAACTGATATGCCGGTTCCAGCACTTTTGTCAATGAAATAAAGGATACATCCACAGATGCAAAATCCAGTTCTTCTTTAATATCTTCTTGGGTTACATATCGAATATTTGTTTTTTCCATACATACCACCCGGGGATCTTGTCGTAACTTCCAGGCAAACTGCCCATACCCTACGTCAACAGCAAATACTTTTTTTGCATCATTTTGAAGCATACAATCTGTAAAGCCTCCTGTGGATGCTCCGATATCCATGCAAACCGCATCGGTTAATTCAATTCCGAATTCCTGCATTGCTTTTTCCAGTTTGAGCCCACCACGGCTTACATATTTCAAGGTGTTTCCACGGACTTCAATAATTGAAGTTTCATCAAAGGCTGTTCCTGCCTTATCCTCACGCTGGTTGTTTACAAACACATTCCCTGACATAATCATTGCTTTTGCTTTTTCTCTGGAGGGTGCCAAATCTTTTTTTACTAAAAGTACATCCAATCTTTCTTTCATCTCATCATCCTTGAAGGGAATTTATTATTTTTGCCGTAACGGTATCTGCATCCATTCCCGTTTCTTTCCACAATTGTGCTACACTGCCTTGTTCGATAAAGGTATCTTCAATACCAATTTGAATTTGTTTTATGCTTGTATTTTCTTTTGCATAAAAAGCTGCTACCTGCTGACCAAATCCACCTATTAACACATTTTCTTCCAGGGTAACAATTAATTCATGCTTCACTGGCAGTTTTCTTAACAGTTCCACATCCAATGGTTTTATAAATCGTACATTGATAAGTGTTGCCTGATAGCCCTTGTCCTTTAACTGCTCTCTGACTTTTTCTGCATTTTCAACCATACTGCCCACTGCCAGAAGCGCAATCTGTGATTCCTCATAGAGTATCTCACTTATTCCCATCTCTATTGGTTCCCGCTTGTCTTCTAATCCATTATAAGCTTCTCCGCGCCCATAACGGATTGCAATTGGACCATTAAAATCTACTGCAAATTTCATCATATCTGAGAGTTCCCATTTGTTTTTAGGTGCTAGAATCGTCATATTGGGCATAGCAGCTAAATAGGATAAATCAAAGGTTCCATGATGGGTCTGTCCATCCGCTCCAACTAAACCCGCTCTGTCAATTGCAAAAATCACATGTAGTTTCTGCATGCATACATCATGGAGAAGCTCATCATATGCTCTTTGCAAAAAAGAAGAATAAACAGCAACTACCGGCTTTAAACCCGCAGCCGCTAACCCTGCCGCAAAGGTAACCGCATGCTGTTCGGCAATTCCCACATCAAAAAATCGGTTGGGAAACATATTTGAGAATCGCTTTAATCCGGTTCCATCTGCCATTGCCGCTGTAATCGCTACTATTTTTTCATCTCGATCCCCTAATTTGCGCATTACAGTTGAAAAAATATCGGTATAAGAGGCCTTTCCTTTTTTCTTCGGTAATCCTGTGTCAATATCAAAAGGAGCCGTGCCATGAAATCTTGCCGGATGACGTTCCGCCGGTAAATACCCCTTCCCTTTTTGTGTTACTACATGAACTAAAACAGCACCTTCTACCTTGGATGCTTCCTTAAATACTTTCATCATCTGCATAATATTATGTCCGTCAACCGGTCCCAAATAGGTAATACCCATATCTTCAAATATCATTCCCGGAATTAACAGTTGTTTAATTCCATTTTTTGTTCGACGTATATTTTTTATAATCCGATCTCCATAAACTGGAATCTTACTTAAAGAATTCGTGACTCCGCTTTTTAATCCCTGATAAACCGGAGCCGTACGCAAATTACCCAAATGACTGGATAGTCCGCCTACATTTTCAGAAATAGACATATTATTGTCATTTAGTACAATAATAAAATTTGTTTTAATTCGTGACGCATTATTCAGTGCCTCAAATGCAATTCCACCGGTTAATGCCCCGTCCCCAATCACGGAAATGATCTTCCCTGTATTACCGGTAAGCTCTTTTGCCTGTGCATATCCAAGACCTGCTGAAATGGATGTTGAACTGTGGCCGGTATCAAAGCTGTCACAGTCGCTTTCTTCCCTCTTTGGAAATCCACTCATTCCCTTATACTGCCTTAAGGTATCAAACCCTGATTTACGTCCCGTAAGAAGTTTGTGCGTATAGGATTGATGTCCAACATCCCATATGATTTTATCCTGCGGTAACTGATACGTTAAATGGAGTGCCATTGTTAATTCTACTGCACCTAAATTTGAGGCCAAATGACCTCCGGTAAGGGATATTTTTTCAATTAAGAATTGCCGAATTTCTTCTGCCAGAAAATTCCATTCCCCAGGTGCTATTTTTTTTATGTCATTGGGTTCCTGAATTTGTTCTAATATCATAACGATACCTTCTTATTTTTTTCTCTCCACCAGGAATAATAAATATTCCTTTAAAAAAGTATTTTTTACCACCAATGAATCCAGCTTTTTTACCGCTATTTCCGTTCTCATTTCCACTTCATTCTTAGCCCTTTGAATTCCAACTAAAGAAACATAGGTACTCTTTTTGTTTCTTTCATCACTGCCAATTGGCTTTCCAAGGATCTGCATGGTACTGGTCTCATCCAGAATATCATCTTGAATTTGAAATGCAATTCCAATTTCTCTTGCAATCTCCTCTATTATCTTTTGTTCATTTTTAGTTGCACCTGCCAGAATGGCTCCAACAATCATTGCCGATTCCAATAATGCTCCGGTCTTTAATTCATACACAAAATCCAATAACTCTTTATCCGGAATAGTTCCCTCTGCAAGCACATCTGCCACCTGTCCGCCTACCATTCCATAGATTCCGGCTTTTTTTGCCAATACTTCAAATGCCTTTCCAATATTGATATTTTCCGGCTCCATTTCAAATGACCTGGCTGCTGTTTCATATGCATAATTTAGCAATGCATCACCGGCAAGTATTCCCATTGCTTCCCCATACACAATGTGTGTTGTTTTTCTTCCACGTCTATAATCATCATTATCCATTGCAGGAAGATCGTCATGAACAAGAGAATACGTATGTATCATTTCGATTGCAGCCATAAATGGTTCTATTACTTCTGATTTTCCGCCAAATAACCGATAGGTCTCCATCATTAATATTGGGCGAACACGTTTTCCTTCCCCAAGCATACTGTAATTCATGGCTTCAATTGCTGTCTGCTGATATTTTCCTCTTCCGGGTAAATACTTTTGAATTACTGCTTCTGTTTCCTGTACCTTTGTTTGAATTACTTCTTTCATCTCCACGCTGCATCCCTCTAATATTCTTCCAATTCGCCTTGTGCATTTAATACAAGCATTTTCTTTTCTACTTTGTCTATTTCATCATTACATTCTTTTATTTTTTTAATACCCCTCTCGTAAAGAGAAAAAGAATCTTCCAGAGTGATTTCTTTATCCTCCAGCTGGGTAATAATCTCGCTTACTTGATTTAAAGTATCTTCTAATGTGTGTGTTTCTTTTACCTGTGCCTCATTCATTCCAATCTCCTCCTAACAGGAATTACTTTATTTGCAATCGCAGCTACCGTTCCATTCAACATATGAATGTCAAGTAAATCTCCCGGTGTAACTCCTTCTGCGTCTGTAACAGACCTGCCACTTTTATCGGATACAAAACTATATCCCTGACTTAATTTCTTAAGAGGGGACAATCCATCCAGTTTTCCGGAAAGTAACTCCAGCCTATGCCTTTTTAAAAGAAGTACGGTGTTCATTAATTGTTCCAATTGTTCCTCATAATCCTGAACCAGTCTCATTTTCTCATGTAGCAGGTGTTGGGGATTCACGTACTGTAATCTGCTTTGAAGCTGTTCCACCCTGGACTGCATTTGAGTAATTTTGTTCTGGAAAAACCGATTCAGCGTAAATTCCATTGCACTTAATTCATTGATAAATCCTTTCACATCATACACGGCAAGTTCTGCTCCAGCTGAAGGGGTGGGTGCACGCAAATCAGCCACATAATCTGCAATTGTTGTGTCTGTTTCATGTCCTACGGCTGAAATAATTGGAATCCCGCAATCAAAAATTGCTCTTGCAACAATTTCCTCATTAAATGCCCATAAATCTTCCATAGACCCACCACCTCGGCCTACAATAATAAGATCTACCTCCAATCGTTCCAATGCCTGAATTCCTTTCACGATACTTTCTGCAGCCCCTTCACCCTGAACCTGTGCCGGGTACAAAATCACCTGTACATAAGGATTTCTTCTGGCGGAGATTGAACGGATATCCTGAACTGCGGCTCCTGTTGGGGCTGTAACAACCCCCAGTGTGTGGATATATCGTGGCAGTTCTTTTTTATATTCGGAAGCGAACATTCCCATTTCTTCTAATTCTGCTTTTAATCTTATATATTTTTGATAAAGAACACCGTCTCCATCCGGAAGAATTTCTTTTGCATAAATTTGATACCGTCCATCCCGTTCATAGACTTCGATACTTCCCAGAACAATCACATTATCCCCTTCGTTCATGGAAAAGGACATCTTTTTTGCCTGACCGGCAAACATAATTGCACTCAAAGTGCCGGTCTCATCCTTTAAGGTAAAATAGATGTGCCCGGAACTATGATATTTACAATTTGAGACCTCACCTTTCACGTAAATACGCTTCATCATAAAGTCTTGTGCAAACATATTCTGTATATACTTGTTTACCTGTCCTACGGAATAAATATTCTTGGTCATGCTAATTTTGCTAACACTCCATTTACAAAGGATGGCGATTCATCAGTTCCATATTTTTTCGCAAGTTCAACTGCCTCATTAATTGCAACGGAAGTAGGTACTTCCTGATCGTATTGAATCTCATATACTGCCAAGCGAATCAGTGTAAGGTCCACTTTGCACATTCTGCTTGTCTTCCATCCTTCTGATATCTTATTGATTGCAAGATCTATCTCAGGAAGCTTCTCAAGCATTGCATTAAATTTTTGCTTAATGTATATCTCATCACTTTCAATCATCTCTGCCGCCATGTCAAAGAATGTGATTAACTGTTCCGGCAATTCATCTGTTTCATAAAATTCCACCCGAAATAATAATTTAAATATATTCTCTCTTAATTCTCTTCTGCCCATTGTATGTCCTTTCTGTTACTGGCCAAATAATTCTTGATCAGGCAAGGTAAAAAGGATGTCAAAAGACACCCTCTTTTCCTCTATTTGTCTTTATCAATGTCAATACCTGCAATTTTGATATTGACTTCAGCCACATCCAGACCGGTCATCGTTTCAATTGCTGATTTAATTCTTTCCTGTACCTTTAAGGATACTTCCGGAACACTTGCTCCAAACGCTACATTAATTGCTACCATAACGCTTACAACACCTTCCATCATCTCTACACGGACTCCTTTTGCAAGGTTCTTCATACCAAGTTTGCTTACCAGTTCATTGGTGATATTACCTGCCATTGAGCTGACGCCATCTACCTCTGTTGCAGCAATTCCTGCTATGATTGCTACTACTTCATCTGCAATCTGAACCTGACCCAGCTGGTCCTCTTTAATCTTAAATGTTCTTCTATCTTCAGCCATTTGTACGCCTCCTATTCCTAGATAATCATATTATAACAGAATTCCTGATTTTTGGAAACTCTTTTACAAAAGGTTCCTCAGTTGTTCTTCTGTAATAATTTCAACTCCCAGCTCCTGCGCCTTAAGGAGCTTACTTCCGGCATTTTCTCCGGCTAACAGGTACGCTGTATTCTTAGAAACAGAACCGCTTATTTTACCACCTGCCCGTTCTATAACCTCCGCTGCTTCCTTTCGATCCATACCCGCAAGTGTGCCTGTAATTACAAACGTAAGTCCCTGCAGCTTCCCTTGCGTTCCTTCCGGCTCTGCTGTTGCCATGTTCACGCCATATTCCGCTAATCGTTCTATAATCTCAATGTTCTTGGGATTACGAAAATACGTATGAATAGCTCCGGCACTAATGGCTCCTATATCATTTACTTGTGTTAACTCCTCCAGGGTGGCATCTTGTATTTCCTGTATCCTTCGAAACTTTTTCATTAAGGATTTCGCCGCTGCTTTCCCTACATTTGGTATTCCAAGGCCGGTTAATAATGAAATCGCATCCTTTTCTTTTGCTTTTTCTACACTTGCTAACAGTTTATCTGTATTCTTTTCCTTACCAATAATTCCAAGTTGAATTAAATCCTCTCGTTTTTCCTTTAAAATGAAAATATCTGCAATATTCGCTATAAACTTTTGTCGCAGCAGCTCCTCCACATACACCGTTCCAAATCCTTTTATATCCATTGCATCTCTTCCTACAAAATTAAGAACCGAACGTTCTAATTGTGCAGGGCAGCTTAATGAAGTACATTTAATATCCGCCGTATCGGCCTCCCGTGCTGCCGGTGCACCACAGACCGGACAGATTAGGGGGATTTTATATGCGATGGATAAAGGGGACCGTGATTGTGTCGTTACAGCCTTCACTTTTGGAATAATTTCACCGGACTTATATACAATAATCTCATCCCCTATTCTAACATCCAGGTCATCAATGAAATCCTGATTGTGTAGCGTTGCCCTTGAAACACTGGTTCCGCATAATCTTATTGGTTCAAAAACAGCCGTTGGTGTAATGCGTCCGGTTCGCCCCACTGATAATTCAATATCCAGTAACGTGGTCTTTTTTTCTTCCGGAGGATATTTGTACGCAACTGCCCACCGTGGAACCTTGGACGTCTCTCCTAACGTCACTCGGTCTGCAATACGATTTAACTTCACGACTGCGCCATCAATATCATAAAGAAGCTCTCCCCTATGATTTCCAATCTCGCAAATTGCATCCCAGACTTCTTCCTTTGTATGGCATATTTTATAGTTCTCAATAACTCGAATTCCCTGACTTTTTAAATATTCAAACCCCTGGGTGTGTGTATCGAAGGTCCTTCCTCGAATCTCCTGAATGTTAAACACAAACATGGATAAATTCCGCTCTTTGGTAATTGCGCTGTCTAATTGCCGTAAAGTCCCTGCCGCACAGTTCCTTGGATTTGCAAATATTTTTTTCCCTAATAGTTCCTGTCTTTCATTCACTTTTTCAAAAGAAGCGGTATCCATACACACTTCACCACGAATTTCCAAATACTCCAATGGTTCCTTTAATTCTTCCTGCACATCGGAAATTACCCTTGCATTTTCTGTTACATCTTCCCCTTGAAGAATTCCATCTCCTCTGGTAATTGCTGTAACTAAGTTCCCCTGTTCATAGCGAAGTGCCATGGACAAACCATCTACTTTATACTCCACAACAAATTCCGGGTGATCCAGCTGTCTGCACTGATCTTCCACAAAGGAAAAAATCTCCTCCTTAGAAAATACATCCTGGAGACTTAGCATTGGCACACGATGCTGTACCAGTACACCCGCTTTTCTCTTTGCAATTCCACCCACTTTTTGTGTTGGAGAATCTGCATTGATTAAGTCCGGATTCTGTTCTTCCAGTTCACTCAAATGCCTTAACATCATATCATATTCATAATCACTAATTTTCGGATCATCCATATTATAATAACAATTACAATGATAGTCCAACTGTTTTTTCAGCTCTTCGATTTCCTTTTTTACTTCCATTCAACATTCTCCTTCTTCCACATAGGTTCATTGGAGGAATTTTGAATCATTGCAAATAATTCTGTCTTCTCTTCTTCTGTTATATTCCGGTATGTTCCGATTTTTAAATCTCCCAATAAAATGTTCATAATACGTACACGTTTTAAAGCCACAACACGATAGTCAAAATATTCACACATTTTTCGGATCTGTCGGTTCATTCCCTGGGTAAGAATCATCCGGAACTTTCTTGCAGAAACTTTCTCCACGCTGCATTTTCTTGTCACCGTATCCATAATGGGAACACCATTTGCCATTCCCATACAAAATTCTTCCGTTATATCCTGATTTACCGTAACAATGTATTCTTTTTCATGAAGATTGCCGGCTCTCATCATTCGATTTACAATATCTCCATTGTTAGTCATTAAAATCAGACCTTGCGAATCTTTATCCAAACGACCCACAGGATAAATTCTTGTTGGGTAATGAATGAAATCAACAATATTATCTTTTTCTCTTTTTTCTGCTGTACATACAATTCCAACCGGTTTATTCACCGCAATTAGAACCATTTTTTCTTGTTTTTTAACTGGTTTCCCATGTACTGTAACCAGCTGATTTCGTTCTACCCGGCTTCCTACTACAGCTGTCTCTCCATCAATGCGAACTTCCCCGGCTTCAATTAATCGATCTGCTTCTCTTCTGGAGCAAACACCTGCTTCACTCAAATACTTATTTAATCTTGTTGTTTGTATTTCTTCCATTTTTCCATTCCTTATATGCGTTTTCAAAACAAACCTGTTCTTATATTATCTTCTTTATTTTAGCATAAATCACATGGAAAAACAAATGTTAGAGATAGCGTTTTAACTTTTCGATATTTTTTTCTTCAAATTCCATTAACTCCTGTGCCAGCTCAATTCCAACCGTTCCCGATTTTTTAATTGCATGTCCAGCCTGCATTAATTCTGTCATTCCCTTAACATTTCCCTGAATCATCATGTCCGCCATGTGGGATGTGCTTGTATTTAACAATGTTTTTCTTTGAATGGAGGCCCAGGTCATTAAGTGAACCATTCTTGGCAAGTCTTCCGGCTTCACACCTCTTTTTTTTAATTCAACAGCAGCTTTTTTGCTGATTTTGTCAAAAACATCCGCTTCACAATTTAACTCATATGCAAATTCTTCATCGTATATTTTGGGCAGAAGTGTATGAATACTTCTGCACCCCATTCTTGCATTTTTAAATGATTCATTTAAAATCCGAACTTCTTCCTTTTTACTCATTGCAGCCTCCTAATACTTTAATAGTATTAGGTTGCAACTTTTTTCTTCTTTATATTCAGTAAAAGTCAGAACTCCTGCATAAATTTCTTTACACAGGAGTTCTGACTTATTTACTGTTCAAATAAAAGACTGGTTAAGATATAGCCCGACTTTCCATTCCATTTTACTTTTGTCCATCCTTCATCATAGCTCATAACAACCTTCACGGTATCACCCACATATGCGGTTCCTACTTTCCTGGAACGCTTACTCATAGATGCTCTAATATTCACTGTAGAAGTTAATAAAATTTTATCTCCTTTAACAAAATAATCCTGTTGGCTTGCATCACTGTTTTTCTTTTTTAAATACGTATTTTTGATATAACCGGTTTCACCGGCATATTTTACCTTTGTCCATTTTTTATTTTTGGATGTCCCAATCACCTTTAAAGTAGTTCCCTTTGGAACAGCCACCAGTGCATTCGATGATTTCGTTGCTCTTTTTCTTAAATTAACACGATCGGTAGTGGTTACTCTTTTCGCTTTTTTCGTAGTTGTTTTATCTGTATCCTTGTCTTCCTTTGATTCGTCTGTTGCTGCATCGTCCTTCTCAGTATCGTCCTT
>JAVVVI010000009.1:12229-35884 GCA_036652735.1 Lachnospiraceae bacterium | reverse complement strand
CCTTGTCTTCCTTTGATTCGTCTGTTGCTGCATCGTCCTTCTCAGTATCGTCCTTCTCAGTATCGTCCTTTGCGACCTCTTCTTTTTTCGCCTCATCCGCAGAAGCTAAAAGAAATGGTGGTGCTTCCTGATATTGCTCAATTTGAGTCTTGGATAACCACTTCCCAATCTCTCCCTGAACTGTAGTATTTACCATTTTGGATAATTCATCATCCCCATTAATTGCTTTGTCATATTCCCCTTGAACAACCTTTTGCAAATCTAATACTTGTTTTTGCTGTTCATATTTTTCAATCAATGCACTAACCTTTTCATCCATTGCATACTCTTCAACCTGCATATTAAACTGGCTGTATAGGTTGTCCATATAGAGCCTTCCATCTTCCGTAGTCTTTAGATAAAAGAAATCCAACCCCGGTGCAGACGTTTTAATGTCTTTAAAAATGATTTCCATATGAACACTTATGAGATACGAATTTTCTTCCAAACCTTTTTGCGCATAGCAATCCAGAATCTTATAATCTGAAATCGGTTTACTGAATAATTTAATATAGTCCTGTTCATTTTTGGAAATTGGGGTTGCAATCTGTTCTAACGCATGAATATCCCCTTTTGCATAGGCTTCATAATAAGATTTTACCAACTCTAGAATCTTCTTATCCTTTGTTTTGGCAAATCCATCTTTCTCTTGAACCTCTACTTTTGTCTTCGGATCCAGCACCGTTTTTTTCTCTTTGGAAAGAGCAATACCGGTTACTAGTATAATAACAAAAAGCAGGAGAAGAAGTCCCGCCATAAAATATTTTTTATTCTTTTGAATGTAGCTAATTGAATCCTTGACATAGTTCTCAATTTTATTTTTATCGAGCTGTTTTTTATTCTTATTTTTATTCGTTTGATTTTCCATTTTTACCTCCATAACCTTTCGGTTAACGCACCTGGAGGGATTCGAACCCCCGCTTGTGGAACCGGAATCCACCGCTCTATCCCCTGAGCTACAGGTGCACTTCTATTATTCTACACTATATCCCTTATTAATTCAATTAAAATCTGAAATTTTCTTATATTACATAGAATCTCCAACCCACATAGTAGAAAAGGGTTCTATGAATGAACCCTAGGATGTGCTTTCTGATAGACTTCTCTTAATTTACTCTGATTCATTTGCAAATAAATCTGAGTTGTAGCTATATCTGAATGGCCCATCATTTCCTGAACCGATTTAATATCTGCACCATTATCTACTAAATGAGCGGCAAAAGAATGTCTCAGTGTATGAGGCGTAATCTCTGATACAATCTCCGCCTTCTTACCATAGTATTTAATCAGTTTCCAAAATCCCTGACGGCTCATTGGCTTCCCTGAACAATTTGTAAATAACATACAGCAGTCTTCATCTGAGACAAGCTGGCTTCTTCCATTTTTCAAATAATTCAACAACGCTTCCTTTGCCATATTCCCAAATGGAATCACCCGTTCCTTCTGTCCATTTCCACAAAGAACATAATCCATCTGAAGATTTATATCCGATAGCTTTAACGTAATTAACTCCGATACACGAATTCCTGTTGCATATAACAATTCCAGCATCGCACGATCTCGTAGTTCTTTGGGTGTCCCATTTTGTGGCTGCTGTAATAGTCTTGCCGTTTCTTCTATTGTGAGAATCTCCGGTGCTTTTCTAAGAATTTTAGGTGCTTTTAAAGAAATTGATGCATCTTTTTTTACATAATTTTGATCTAATAAATACTCAAAAAAAGCTCTAATTGACGCGATACTTCGTGAAATCGTAGCCGGTTTTTTTCCTTCTTGTACTAAACTCTCAATGTAATTCTCTAACTTCTCCGAAGAAATATCCAAAACATTAATAATACCTTCCTCTTTTAGATAGTTTCCCAATTTTTTTAAATCACGTTCATAAGAAACTGTAGTATTCTCAGATGTTCTTCTTATCGTTCTCAGATAATCAACAAATTTTTGGATTTCAATTTTCATCAAATCACAACTCCATCATCCCGTAATATTTATGTTACACTTTTTTAATCTTATTGTATAAATTCCGTCTAAATTCTATTATAATTATATCTTAATAGAAATGCAATGGCTTTTTTTATAAAAAATTCCCCTTATTTTTATTTCTACTACATGTCGAAACTATTATTTTCTTTTTACTATATCTTGTTATTTTCTTTATAAAAATTTTATTATTTGATACAGTAAATAAGGGTTAATATAATTTTCCACCAAAATTCCCACAATATATAAAGCGAACAGAATTCCGATTGCCATTGTGGTTTGTATTTTCTCTTTTTTATTTTTCTGTAGCATTACCTTAATTAAATACCAAAACACAAAGAAATAGAGGACACACTGTGGAAACAAAAGTCCACCGGTAAGTAGCAGTCCCTTAATCCCATACCTCATAACTGAAATTGCGTGGAAATATCCCACTGAAAACCCATACCATCCAACTGCGCATCCAAAAAAGGTCATTCTATAGCTTGTTAAGCCAAACACCAGTAAGCTGGCAAAAATAGGAAGCCGCTGATAAAAAATATAGATCATTAAATCCTTTTGATTCACAGATGCATATTCATATCGAGAAAAAAAATAATCACTCATAATTGATATCTTATCTGTTGTTCCTGCCTTGTTCATATTTGCTCCCATAATCCCTGCCACAAAAAAAACCAAGAAAATGATGCCTAAAATTTTCATGGGACTTATTCTTTTTGCCTGTAACATATGTATCTTCATACCGTGTCCTACTTTTGTCTTTCTTAAATTTATGCATTTACCTGATTTAATATGAGCAAAGACTTTTTTATGGAATAAAAAAAGAGTGTAAAAACTACACTCTTTAATTTCATTCTTATTTTGCGTAATCCACTACTCTGGATTCACGTATAACATTTAACTTTATTTGTCCCGGATACTCCAATTCGCTTTCAATGCGCTTTGAAATATCACGTGCTAACAATACCATATCAGCATCGCTAATTTGCTCAGGAACTACCATAATTCGAATCTCTCTACCTGCCTGAATAGCAAATGATTTGTCTACACCTTTAAAACTATCTGTAATTTCTTCTAACTGTTTTAATCTGTTGGAATATGTCTCTAACGTCTCTCTTCTTGCGCCCGGTCTTGCTGCTGAAATAGCATCTGCGGCTTGTACAATACACGCAATCAAAGTCTCCGGTTCAACATCTCCATGATGTGATTCTACTGCATTAATAACAATTGGTCCCTCTTTATATTTTCTACACAAATCGACACCAATCTGAATATGTGAGCCTTCCATCTCGTGATCAACAGATTTACCAATATCATGAAGTAAACCGGCACGTTTTGCCATCTTCACGTCCACGCCTACCTCTGCTGCTAATAATCCCGCTATATGTGCCACTTCAATGGAATGTTTCAATGCATTTTGACCATAACTGGTTCGAAACTTCATTCTTCCTAACAATCGAACTAATTCCGGATGAATTCCATGCACTCCAACATCTAAAGTAGCTGCTTCACCTTCTTCACGCATCATAGTATCCACTTCTTTTTGCGCTTTTTCAACCATTTCTTCAATTCTAGCCGGGTGGATACGTCCGTCTACAATTAATTTTTCCAAAGCAATACGTGCAACTTCTCTTCGAATCGGATCAAATCCTGATAAGATAACGGCATCCGGAGTATCGTCAATAATAAGATCTACCCCTGTCATTGTCTCCAATGTACGGATGTTACGTCCTTCTCTACCAATAATTCTTCCCTTCATCTCATCATTTGGAAGCTGAACAACAGAAATTGTGGTTTCAGCAACATGATCTGCAGCACATTTTTGAATTGCAGTTACAATATAGTCCTTTGCTTTCTTACCTGCTTCTTCTTTTGCTCTGTTCTCTAATTCTTTTACTAATTTTGCAGTATCAAGTTTTACATCTTCTTCAACAGTTTTTAATAGATAATCTTTTGCTTGTTCGGAGGTAAGTCCTGAGATTCTTTCTAGTTCCTGTACTCGCTCATCACTGAGCGCAGCGATCTCTGCTCTTTGTTTATTGAGTGCTTCTTCTTTTGCCGCAAAACTTTGTTCGCGTCTTTCCATTGATTCTACCTTTTTGTCCAAACTTTCCTCTCGTTGGACAACCCGGCGTTCCAATTTCTGAACTTCAGCTCTTCTCTCTTTCGATTCTTTCTCCAATTCATTTCTAGTACGAATGGATTCTTCCTTTACTTCAAGCATAGCCTCACGCTTTTTTGTTTCAGCGGATTTGACTGCATCATCAATAATCTGTCTTGCTTTTTCCTCTGCAGTACCAATTTTTGAATCATAAATCTTCTGTCGGTACGCAACCGTCACTATTACGGCAACAGGAACAGCAATTATTAATGTAACAATCACAGAAATAATTTCACCTAGCACAGGAGCACCTCCTTTATTTAATTTTCATTGTACATATAACAATTTAAATAACACTTTCTGTCATAGTTTACAACAATTAAATTTTATACTTTTTTTGCACTTATGTCAAGTAATTCCCGCCTGATATCTTCCATTTGAAATCCTTTTCGAAAAAGAAAGCCATACATTCGGCTAATATCTTGTCTTGTTGCCTCTTCTAAAACAAATTTTTTCTTTTCGATCCAGTGTCTGATTTGTATTCTCTCATCTGCACAATACTCTTCATTAATTGCAATCTGGATAATCCATTGTTCAATTCCTTTTTGCATCAACGTTATTTTTAACTGTTGCCTGCTTTTACTTTCCTGGCGATATCGAACATAATTACGGGCAAATCGTTCATCATCAATATAATGATAACTTTTTACATATCTGATTGCTTCTTCTATGTATTCCTCTTCGTATTGATCTTTTTTTAACTTCTCACGTAATTGTGCTTCTGTTCGATCCTGTTTTTCCAGCAGCCTCATTGCACGTTTAATTGCGTTCTTACGTATCTCTTCGTCCATGTTCCTGTCCCCTGTGTTCCCCTTACTTGTGTCATGCAGCAGTTTCTATACAAATCATCCTCTTAGTCCGGCTTCGATACCTGTGTCTTTGCCTGTGCAGGCTTTAATGCTTCTTCCTTCTTTGCTTTTGCTTCTCTGCGTTCTTCTGTCTTTTCATTTTCTTCTTTTTCCCTGCGGTCTGCCTTTTCCTGGGCTGTGTCATCTAATTTATAGAATTCCCTTACAAGTACTTCGACTTCCTTACAGATCTCCGGATTCTGCTTTAAGAATCCTTTTGCATTTTCTCTTCCCTGTCCAATTTTCTCATCTTTATATGCATACCAAGCACCTGATTTATTAATAACCCCACATTCTGATGCAAGGTCCAGAATATCTCCTTCTCTTGAGATTCCTTCTCCAAACATAATATCAAATTCTGCTTCCTTAAATGGAGGTGCAATCTTATTCTTTACTACTTTTATTCTGGTTCTGTTCCCTACCATCTCGCCTCCCTGCTTTAAAGTCTCTATTCTTCTGACATCCAGTCGAATAGAGGAATAGAACTTCAATGCACGGCCACCGGTTGTTGTCTCAGGACTGCCAAACATAACTCCAACCTTTTCCCGAAGCTGATTTATAAAAATAACAATACAATTGGACTTGCTGATTACTGCTGTGAGCTTACGCAGAGCCTGTGACATAAGTCTTGCCTGTAATCCTACGTGGGAATCTCCCATATCTCCATCAATCTCTGCTCTTGGAACCAGTGCTGCCACAGAGTCAATAATCACAATATCAACCGCTCCTGAACGCACCATGGTCTCCGTAATCTCCAATGCCTGCTCCCCATTATCCGGCTGAGAAATATATAAATTATCAATATCGACCCCAATTTTCTTCGCATAAATTGGGTCCAATGCATGTTCCGCATCAATAAAGCCGGCAATTCCTCCTGCCTTCTGTACCTCTGCAACCATATGTAATGCAACCGTAGTCTTACCACTTGATTCCGGTCCAAACACCTCAATTACACGTCCTCTTGGAACGCCGCCTAATCCCAGTGCTATATCTAAACTCAGGGAACCACTTGGCACTGTCTCAACATTCATGTTCGTACCCGGATCTCCTAACTTCATAATAGACCCCTTACCATACTGTTTTTCTATCTGAGCAATTGCCGCATCCAGGGCTTTTAATTTATCTTCTTTTGCCATCATTTTCTCCTTTTACGAACTTATGTTCGTCTCTTATGTTATAATAATAGTATAACTGATACAAAATGTCAATAGGGTTTTTGAAAGATAAAAAAGACAGTTGCGATTGCAACTGCCCTAATTATAGACACTTTTTTTATTATCGTCAAGAACTATTTCACCATATCCAGAATTGTTTCTTTCGGCTGTACACCAACTGTTCGCTGATCCACCTTACCATCTTTCATTACCACTAATGTTGGGATACTCATTACCTGGAATTTTTTTGCTAATTCCGGTTCATCATCCACATTAACTTTCACAACTTTTACATTTTTCCCAACTTCTTCAGCGACTTCATCTACAATTGGCGAGAGCATTTTACATGGTCCACACCAGGATGCCCAAAAATCCATAAGAACGACTTGTTCACTTTTGGCAACCTCTTCTTCATAATTTCCACTTGTAATTGTTAATACTGCCATTTTGTATTCCTCCATTTCATATTTGTCTAACTGTTTCTTGTTTTATTATTAATCTAAAATGAATCTGTTATTATAATACCAAAACAGGGATAACTTATCCGTAACTTAGTCACCAAAGTTCATTTATTTTATTACTCCTTTGAAAATTCCATAAGTTCAAGTCCTTTGTTCCGATCCAATGTCATACCTACACTCCAGGAATTTACAAATAGCAGTAATGGATTGCCTTTCATATCTTTAATTTTCTTCATATCTGAGGTTCCAATCAGCTTGTCCAAATCCATTTTCTTATCTTTAATCCATCGAATATGTTCATAAGAAAGCACGTCCAGTCGAATTTCTACATTATATTCATCGCTTAGGCGATATTTTAAAACATCAAACTGAAGGACACCCACTACTCCTACGATAATTTCTTCCATTCCGGTATTATATTCCTGGAAAATCTGAATGGCACCCTCTTGTGCAATCTGTGTGATTCCCTTTATAAATTGCTTTCTTTTCATGGTATCCACCTGTCGTACTCTTGCAAAATGTTCCGGTGCAAAGGTGGGTATTCCCTCAAATTCAAATCTATTCTGAGATGCTAAAATGGTATCTCCTATGGAAAAAATACCCGGATCAAAGACTCCTATAATATCTCCCGCATAGGCTTCTTCCACAATCTTTCTCTCCTGTGCCATCAGTTGTTGTGGCTGAAGCAGGCGCATTTTCTTATCTCCCTGCACATGAAGCACTTCCATGCCTGCCTGAAATTTCCCGGAACAGATACGCATAAATGCAATTCGATCTCGATGAGCTTTATTCATATTCGCCTGGATTTTAAATACAAACGCTGAAAAGTCTTCACTAAATGGATCAATAAATCCTATATCTGAGTTCCTTGGTAACGGAGATGACGTCATCTCCAAAAAATGATTCAAAAAAGTCTCAATTCCAAAGTTCGTTAGAGCAGAGCCGAAAAATACCGGTGACAATTGTCCCGCAGTAACTAAATCCTGTTCAAATTCTGCGCTTGCTCCATCCAATAGTTCCACTTCTTCTTTTAAAGTATTAAAATTATCTACCCCTATTTCATTTGGAAGAAGCGGATCTGTAATATTCATTTCCTTTTCTTCTCCCTCTTTCGTCCCTTTAAAGGTTTCCGAAAAAGTAGTTATATTTCCGGTCTTTCTATCATACACTCCCTTAAAATTTTTGCCGGATCCTATCGGCCAATTTACAGGGCAGGTTGCGATACCTAGTTCTCGCTCAATTTCTCCCAATAAGGCAAATGGATCATTGGCATCTCTATCCATTTTATTAATAAAAGTAAAAATAGGAATCTGTCTCATTACGCATACTTTAAATAATTTTCTTGTCTGTGCCTCCACTCCCTTAGATCCATCAATAACCATAACCGCTGAATCCGCAGCCATCAGGGTACGATAAGTATCTTCCGAGAAATCCTGATGTCCCGGTGTATCCAGAATATTAATACAGCAGCCATTGTAATTAAATTGCAGTACGGAAGAAGTAACCGAAATACCTCGTTCCTTTTCTATTGCCATCCAGTCTGAGACCGCATGCTTTGAAGTTGCTTTTCCTTTTACGGAGCCTGCAAGATTAATTGCGCCTCCATAGAGTAAAAACTTCTCTGTTAATGTTGTCTTACCCGCATCCGGGTGCGAAATAATCGCAAAAGTTCTTCTTTTATTTATCTCTGTTCTTAAGTCTGCCAAACAATTTCCTCCAATTCTATAAAACGAACTAACTAATTTTATAATAGCTGTTGGCACTTGTCAAGGCACAAGAACTGATTTAGTCTTTCTTTTTCTTTTCATATTTTTCAGAACGCAGTGGTGTAATTACAATATTCTCCGGTGGGACATCTGTCTTTCGTTTCACAATATCTTCCACCTGTGCACGCATTGCATCCGTTACCCCATCCATTTTCAAAATAATATCCACCGAATCCCCAATAATACTGACTACCACACTGGAAAAACCCTTGGCACCAAGAAGCATTTCAATTGCTTCCTCTTCCTCTGCTATTTTTGTTAAATTCACCAGTGCCTTTACAGCATCCTTCTTGCTTCCCTCACCTACTGTTTTATTATCTAATATGGCCTGTAACGTCTCCTTGTTTTTTGCCCGGATCTGCTCACGATTTAATTTTGCTTTTGCAATAAAATTCTCCTCTCCGGCCGTTGCGGATACTTGAATTGCCTCACCCGGATCCTCTATTTCCTCTTCTGTATCGGTAAAAATCTCCCCCTCTGCCAGCGTATCCTCGTCTGATATCTCATACGTTAATGCACTGGTTTCCTTGGCCTGATTTTTTTCATTTTTCTCTTTGTCTGTATCAATTGAAAATTTTAAAATTCCACCAAATGCAATTAAAAGTGCAAGCATTGTTATTATAAATTGATTTTTATGAACTAAATGTTTCAAATTATTTTCCCCCCGCCTTTTTTACTACTTTTATTTTATGAATTTCGATTGAAAATAATGCTTCCAGCGCGTCCAAAATATTCTTTTCCACATCGCTGTTGCCACACCCCTCCGCCACAACTACCACTCCTTCCACCTGTGGATATTGTTCACTTACAATCATTGGCGTTCCCTCTGTTTGATTTTCATAAACCGTTTCCTCCGAATATGCATCCGAAGTTGACTGGCTTTCCCTTGCCCCTTGTTCCTTCTGTTCATCCTGCGTTCTATTTTTTGTTACATCTTTTTCAACTACAGATGCCCCATTATTCTTAAGCGTAATCATAACCTGCACACTTCCTACTCCCTCCATGGAATGAAGTAGCTGCTCCGTTCTTTTTTCAAGGTCCATCACATACTGTTCCATTGGTTGATTTCTAAGCTCCTTCTGTTCCTTTGGTTTTACCGTATCCGGTTTTTGAATTGGAATGGCAATTATAATTAAAAGCACTCCTGCCAGAAAAAGAACGAACCACTGCTCCTTTTTGATTTTTTTAATTTTTTCCAAAAAATTTTTACCATATATGAACCTCAATGCATTCACCTTCTATCCCATAGTTTTCTTTGATGCATCTTCCAACTGCTTTTTCTAAAAGAGCTGCATCTCTTCCATCTCCATTCATCTGTATCTGAATACGGTTAATTTCATATTTCTCATTAAAAATTACCGTCAATTCTTCCACCTCCATACTATTTTCCTCTAACAGGGCAATCATATTTTCCTCAAACGATGCTTCCATGTTCGCCTTATAGTGACTGCTTTCATCTTTCAATACCGTTTCCATATCTGCTTTTTCATTCCGATACTGCGCCCACAACTGCTGTGTATCAATTAAAGTATGAAGTTGTTCTCCATTGCCCGTAATTGTTATGATTGGCTGTATAAATAACAATAGCACTATTATGCCGGCTGCCTTGCGAATATATTTTTGATAACTTTCATCTGCTGTTAATTGAATTAAAATACTCACAAATATAGAATAAATAAGAAAATTTTTAACCCACACCAACACTCCGCTCATTTTTAAAACCTCCCGGAAGCTGCCGTTAAAATTGCAAGTGTAACGAAAAACATTGCAACCGCTCCCAGCATCATCTTTGTCATCAGCCCTACGGTCTCCCCTACCCCATGTATAAATCCTGTCAGCTGTTTGTCCCCAAAGGGTTCTCCCAGTGCCGCAACCAGTCGCAGGCTAATTGTTGTAATGATTAATTGAATCAAAGGTCCCGCTGCTAATAGGATCAGTGCTGCCATTCCTGCCACTCCAACTGCATTTTTCAATATCACTCCGGATCCAATAACCATTTCTGCCACTGAACCAAAGGCATTTCCAATTCCCGGAATCATTGTTCCTACTCTAACAATACTGCTATGTTTTAGTTGATCTACTGCCGGTGTAATTAATCCCTGCACCATATTTAAACCTACTACCAGTGCCATGGCTGATTTAATTCCCCAACGGAAAAAATCTTGAAACAGGCGCAGCATTTTTTGAAACATCCCATCCCCTATTGCATAATTTGCCATCTGAAACGCCAAAAATACATGTAATGCCGGAACTCCAATATATAAAAACACCCATTCAACCAAGTAAATAACGAAAAGAACAACAAGATAAAATCCCGTTGCAGTTGCATGACCGGTGCCAAACAAAAGGCTGACACAAAACACAGGTAATAGTCCATGCATAAATTCAATGATAGTCTCCAATGCCCCTGCTAACACCTGATGTACAATTAAATATGATTTTAAGAGCAAGGAGGCAATGGCAAGGTAAAACACATAGTATCCATATGAAGCCAATTCTTTTTTTTCAAACACTCCAATGAACTGGTTGATTACCGCAAAGGTCAATAACAGCATTCCTATTTGAAGTACGGTTCCCTTTTGTGCCAGAACGTTCTTTTTTACAAGTGCTTCTCCATAAGCGAGAATCTCTTTCGTATCATTAAAGTCTCCTGACAGAACTCCTTCCACCAATCCCTTAAAGGTTACCTGTGGTAACAATGTCTGTTCTTTCATAAATGCGTCTATTTCGCTAAAGTCCATGGTTGGGCTGTACGGGGTTCCTTTTGCATTTCCCTTTATGGGAATCATGAAAATTACAATGATCAGAATAAACACATAACTTTTTCTTCCTATTCCTATTCCTGTTCTTTTCATGTGTTTTTCCTCCTAGGATAAAAATTCGCTAATCATTTTAATAAATGCAGTCAGGATTGGAACTCCTAAAGCAAGAATTGAAAGTCTTCCAAATATTTGAAGCTGCTTTGCAATTCCCTGATATCCGGCATCTTTACATAAATCTACAGAGAATTCCACTGCATATGTAATTCCTGTCATTTTTAATAATAGTTTAAGATAAGAGGTATCCATATGGATATTCTCTGTTACCTGATGAATGAGTTCTAATAAACCGGATAAACGATTCACTGAGATTGCTATCAAAATCAGGCAAACAGCCATACTAATGAACAAACTGTATTCTTCCTTCTGGTGCTTGCATATAAGTGCTAACAGCAACCCTGTAATGCCAAAGAGACAGACTTTTATGATACTCACGATTTCCTCCTATAGTGCAAACAAGCGCCGAATAGTTTCAAATAGTTCATAGATATAAGGGACAATCCAAAACAGTACTAATAGCAGTCCGGAAAGACTAATTAAAAAAGCTTGTTCTTCTCTTCCGCTATGTTTTAGAATCTGGTTTAATATTGTAACCAAAATTCCAACCGCAGCAATTTTAAACAAAATACTTACGCTCATTTTTCACCTCGTTAGATTAGTAAAATTATAGTCATAAACCCACCTGCAATGCTGAGAGTGATGGAAACTTTTTGCTTGCCGTCCAGTTTACTATTCTCGTCTTTTAGTGCTTCCCTGAGCATCTGAAGCCCTCCCTGAATCGCATCTGTCTGTAACTTTTTATCTGCTGAACCCAGAACTGTTCCTAGTTGAAGAATTTCCTCTGCCTCATATCCTTTTAATTTTAGTTGTTTGGAAATTTTATCCATATAATGGATCCATATTTCTTCCAACCTGCCTCCATTTTTTTCTAACAGTTCTTCACCCATTTCAATTAACTGTTCCCCAAAAGAATTCGGGAAGCGCGTACCAATTTTAATCAAGCTTTCCGGTACCGAACTATTTTCATATGAGATTTCACTTAGTAAAAAGGTAAGTGCCTTTTCCAAATATCCCATTTGAACTAATCGATTTTTAAGTTCTGCCACCCATCTCATACCGATTCCCAACGCTGCTGAGAAAACCAAACTACATCCTATAAGTTTAATCATTTTTTTCACACCGTATCATTTTTTCATTGTAAATTTCATAAAAATGCTGCCTCCCCTGGCGCCTTAAAAATACAAACCGCGCAAAGGTCTGTTCTTCCACTAATTCCTTAATTGCAGGTTTTTGAATCACTTCCTCCATGCAGCCTGCGTGCATGGTACAAAGAAGTTTACATCCACAGTTCATTGCATACCGAATGGCGTTCATCTCTTCCTCACTTCCAATTTCATCTGCCGCAATCACCTGGGGTGACATGGATCGAATGAGCATCATTAATCCCCGGTCTTTTGGACAACCATCCAGAACAATTGTGCGCAGTCCTACCGAATGTTGTGGAACTCCTTGAAAGCAGGCAGCTATTTCAGACCGTTCATCCACCACTGCTACCTTTTTCCCGTCACAATAGCTGCTCCCATCGGATATCTGTCGAATGCAGTCTCGAAGAAGGGTTGTTTTTCCAAAACCGGGTGGGGAAAGAATTAACGTGTTGTATACCTTTCCCTGATGAACCAAGTAGGGAAGGACTCTGTCACCACATCCAATGACCGCATGTGCAACTCGAATAGTTAGAAAACTAATTGTTCTCATTCCCATAATCTTTCCATCCTGTAAAATCACTTCCCCTGCGACCCCTATGCGATGTCCGCCCTTTACGGTTAGGAATCCTTGACGAATCTCCTGTGTATGTGCATAAATCGAATAGTTACATGCATATTCTACAATCGTGGTGAGATCTGTTGGAATCGGACGCAGCACCGCTTCCAACCCGATTTTCTTTTCCATCTCACTGGCAATACCCAAGGTCCCATTTTTCTCCAAGTACCATTCTCTTCCATTCATTTGTAACAACACCGGTTGTCCCGTTTTTATGTAGATTTCTTCTAATGTCTCATAATTTATTCCGGCACTCTCAAATGCTCTACGTAATGTTCCACCCAGTAAACACAGCAATTCTTCCCGTTTTCCCATTTTCCCTCCAACTCGTCCGAATCTTTAACTAAATATATGTAACGGTTTCCATTATATTCATGAAAACATCCTTACCGAGAATTTTTTATATATGGGATACATCTCCTTCTGCGCAATAAAATAAGACTGCCACCATTGTGACAGTCTCATTTTTAACTCTTTACAGCAGAAAGCTACTTAAATAGCTTTCCATCGTTTTTAATTGTATTTACGTTTTCTTGCTGCTTCAGATTTCTTTTTACGTTTTACGCTTGGTTTCTCGTAATGTTCTCTTTTACGGATTTCCTGCTGGATACCTGCTTTTGCGCAGTTTCTCTTAAATCTACGTAAAGCGCTATCTAAAGTCTCATTCTCTTTTACGATTACATTTGACATAGTCTCACACCTAACCTCCCTCCAGTTGCGTATTGTGCGTATTCAACTGTTTGGGTATTTATTTATTGCACTATGAACTATTGTACCACATTTTTCTCATTCGTCAACCTTTTTTATGAGTTTTTTTATTTTTTGTGTTACTTTTTTTGTGGTATCCTTATTTTATTCCTATTAGGAACATTCCAATTACTTTTTTAATACTTGTTGTGTCAATACAATGGAGGCTTCCTTTAATGCATCTTGAATTCCCTGCGGATTTTTTCCACCGGCCTGAGCCATATTTGGTCTTCCGCCTCCGCCTCCGCCAACTTTTCCGGCGATTCCTTTGATCAAATTACCTGCATGTGCGCCACATTTTATAGCTTCTTCCGTTGCCATTACCACCAGATTTACCTTTTCTTCCAACGAAGATGCCAGAACAATCACTCCTTGGCCAAGTTTGTCTTTTAGTTGATCACACAAATCCCGTAATCCATTCATATCAACATTCGGTACCGATACCGCCAAAAGCTTTACGCCATTAATCTCAACAACTTCATCCATACTGTCCCCAAGTGCTTCTCTTGCTTCCTTGCTTTTTAATGACTCTAATTCACTTTGGGTACTCTTTAACTCCTGTTGAAGAAGTTCTACCCGTTCCAACAGGCTCCAGGCGTTGCACTTCATGACGCCGGATACCCCTTCTAATAAGTCTTCGATTTTCTCATAATGTTTTAAAACTGCTTCTGAAGTAAGGGCTTCAATTCGTCTTACTCCTGCTGCAACTCCAGTCTCAGATAAAATCTTAAATGCGGTAATGCCTGCTGTATTGGCAACATGAGTTCCACCGCATAATTCAGTTGAAAAATCTCCCATACGGACAACTCTTACCTGCTCCCCATATTTTTCTCCAAACAAAGCCATCGCTCCGGTCTTTTTTGCATCTTCAATGCTCATAACCTCTGTGCAGACGCTTAATGCTTCTTGAATCTGTTCATTTACCAGCTCTTCTACTTTACGCAATTCCTCCTTACTCAAAGGAGCAAAATGTGAAAAGTCAAAACGCAGCCGCTGTGCATTCACATCTGAGCCTGCCTGTTCCACATGTGAACCCAGAACCATACGCAATGCTTTTTGCAATAAATGGGTTGCACTGTGATTTTTTTCTGTGAGCCTACGATTATGCACGTCCACAAGTAAGGTTACGGAATCTCCTTCTTTTATCATACCGGTCTTCATTACACCAAGATGACCAATTTTATTACCGTTCAGTTTCACAGTATCTTTTACTGTAAATTCACCTTCCGGACCGCAAATACTGCCAATATCCGCGGCTTGTCCGCCACTGGTGGCATAAAATGGTGTCCGGTCTGTAATAATTGTTCCCTGCTGTCCTGCAACCAATGCTCCGGACCGTTCTTCTTCGTCCGTAAGTGCAAGTACCATTCCCATATCTTTGATCTTTTCATATCCCGTAAAAACAGACTGTATCGATACATCAATTCCCTCATACAGGGTAACATCCGCTCCCATATAGTTCGTTACTTTTCTAGCTGCCTTTGCCTGTTTGCGCTGTTTCAGCATTGCTTCTTCAAACCCTTTGGTATCTATGCTGCATCCCTTTTCTTCCATTATCTCTATGGTAAGATCCAATGGAAATCCGTACGTATCATATAGCTTAAATGCCGTCTCACCGGAGAGAATCTGAACCCCCGTCTCTGACATTTCCTGATAAATCTGATTTAAAATACTAAGTCCCTGATCAATTGTTTTATCAAACTTTTCCTCTTCCTGGGAAAACACTTTAACTATAAAATCTCTTTTTTCTTCTAATTCCGGATAGCCATCTTTGCATTCTTCTATTACCGTTTGACATAACTTCCACAAAAATGCACCTTCAATATTTAACAGTCTGCCATGTCTTGCTGCCCGCCGAATCAGACGTCTTAGAACATAACCTCGTCCCTCGTTTGAAGGCATTACCCCATCTGAAATTAAAAATGTAGAGGAACGGATATGGTCCGTAATCAAGCGAATGGACGTATCTTCCTTTTCACTTTTTCCATAAGTGACCTTTGCTGCATCGCATACTGCATCACGAATTGCCCTCATGGTATCAATATCAAATATAGTATCTGCTTCTTGAACAACAATTGCCAGACGCTCCAGTCCCATACCGGTATCGATATTTTTTTGATTCAGTTTCTCATAATGACCTTTGCCATCTCCCTCAAATTGTGTGAATACATTATTCCACACTTCCATGTAACGATCGCATTCACAGCCAACGGTACAGTCCGGACTGCCACAGCCATATTTTTCACCTCTGTCATAATAAATTTCAGAGCAAGGTCCACAGGGACCGGCACCATGTTCCCAAAAATTATCACATTTCCCATTTTCATCTCTATAGAATCTAAAAATCTTTTCTTTTGGAATTCCAATTTGTTGATTCCAAATTTCAAATGCTTCTTCATCTTCATTAAAAATAGAGGGATACAGTCTGTCCTCCTGAAGTCCAATCACTTTCGTTAAAAATTCCCAGGACCAAGCAATTGCTTCTTCCTTAAAGTAATCACCAAAAGAAAAGTTCCCCAGCATTTCAAAAAAGGTCAGGTGACGTGCCGTCTTTCCAACATTTTCTATATCACCGGTACGTACGCATTTCTGGCAGGTACAAACCCGCTTTGCAGGTGGTACTTCCTGCCCTGTAAAATATGGTTTTAATGGTGCCATGCCTGCATTTATTAAAAGCAAACTTTTATCATTTTGCGGTATTAAAGAAAAACTCTTCATTCTAATATGAGCTTTGCCTTCAAAAAATTCTAAAAACATCCTTCGTAATTGATTCACACTATATTTCTCGCTCACAACAATTCCTCCAAAATCAAATTCTATTCTGTTTTATCCTTCTGTAAGAGTTCTGTTTTTTCATCTTTCCTCTTACGCAAAAACTTTCCAACCAATACTCCACCAACAGCAATGATTCCAAAAATAATCACAACCAATAAATATGACATAAAACTATTTAAAAACAACATTTCTTTGTCCTCCTTATTTCATTTTTCTTATAATTTCGTTTGCCTTTTTATAAATAAATTCAGGATCTTCGCCAATAGAGAACACTCCGTCCCTATATAGAATTTTCCCATTTACCATGGTCATTTTTACATTCTGCTTACTTCCACTATACACTAAATTCTTAACAATATGGTTCTCCGGTTGCATGTTTGGCTGCTTTAAATCAATCATAATCAGATCCGCAAGCTTTCCTGGTGCCAAACAGTCACAGTCTGTAAGTCCCATTGCTTTTGCTCCGCCGGTAGTTGCCATATACAGGACATTTTCCGCAGGTACACTGGATGCATCCTCATCTTTCACTTTTGCAAGTGCAGTTGTTAAAAACATTTCCCGAAACATATCCAGACAATTGTTGCTGGCCGCACCATCTGTTCCAATGGCAACATTAATTCCCTTGTTTAAAAATTGAGTAATTGGCGCGATTCCACTGGCTAACTTTAAATTAGATGCGGGATTTGTTACCACTGATAGGTTCCGGTCCTTAAAAATCTGTAGATCTTTCTCATCCATCCATACACAATGGTATCCTCCACCTCCAAAATCATACATCCCAATCTTGTCCATGACCTGTGTTGGTGTCATATGATAGCGTTCCAGACACCCTTCCACTTCCTGTCTGGTCTCTGAATTATGGAGATATACCGGTGCCTGATACTTATGTGCCAGTGTCGCTACTTCCTCCATACGCTTCATGGAGGTGGTGTATTCGGCATGAATACCTAATACAAAACTATTTAATTCGCCATAATGATTGAACTTTAGATACTGTTCTTCCATCTCCTGAACCGTACCGCCATAATCATTTAATCCACTTACCTGAACCGTTCTAAAACCAATATCCTGTGCTGCGTCTGCTATTTTTTCCACATTTAAGTACATATCAAAATTACAAGTAATTCCGCTGGTAAGATATTCCATAATTCCAAGCTTTGTTAAAAGGTAAATATCATCCGGGGTTAATTGCGCTTCCTTTGGAAAAATCTGCTGATGAAGCCATTCTTCCAATGGCAGATCATCTGCATAGCTTCTTAAAAATGTCATTGCCGTATGGGTATGTGCATTTTTAAATCCCGGCATTAATAGATTGCCGGCCGCATCAATTTCCTCATCCCATAGAATTGGTTCACCTGCATTTGCCTTTGTCAGCGAAGCATCATCACCAATATAACAAATCCGATTCCCTTTCACCCATAACTGTTGATTTTCCAGAAGTTCAAATCCATTTTCCTTATTTGATAAAAGCACTTTTGCATTAAAAAATCTTATGTTCATTCTTATTACTCCTTTAACAAGCGGTGAATTTCTTTTATCACATCTGTTACCAGATTCTGCATCTCATCTGCTACCTTATGGGCTGCTTTTTGTACATCTAAATCAGATAAAGATTCCCTGGTAATTCCTGCTGCATAATTGGATATAAATGAAATTCCACAAATCTTCATCCCACAGTGATTACCTGCAATTGCTTCACAGACAGTACTCATTCCCACTGCATCTGCTCCCAATGTACGCAACATCCGTATTTCCTGGGGTGTCTCAAAACTCGGACCCGTAAGCTGAGCATACACGCCCTCTTTTAAGAAGAATTTTTGTTTCTTTGAGCTATTACGAATAATGTTCTGTAAGTCTTCATCATATACATGACTCATATCCGGAAAACGCTCTCCCAGCTGGGAACTGTTTTCTCCAATTAAAGGATTGGGAATAAATGTAGAAATATGATCTGTAATCATCATAAAATCCCCCGGTGCATAGGATAGATTAATTCCTCCTGCTGCATTGGTTAAAAACAAAACTTTGGCACCCATTTTATGCATCAGCCGAATGGGAAGAACTACATCACTCATATCATACCCTTCATAGTAATGTACTCTTCCCTGCATACATACAACCGGAACTCCCGATACATATCCAAATAAAAATTTTCCTACATGTCCCTCTACCGTAGACACCGGGAAATCTTGAATTTCATGATAATCAAGTTCCGCTTCTATTTGAATTGCAGTTCCATAATTTCCAAGCCCACTTCCAAGTACAAGTGCCACCTCCGGCATAAAACTGATTTTCTCTCGTACACTTTCATAACATTTTTCTAATTTCTCAAAATTGGAATTCATGATATCCTCCTCAAACTATAATTAGTACTATTTTAACACAAACAAGGAGAAAATGCATAAATAATTTTATCTTTTGTTTTTTTAATTTCCCTTTTTTAAATTATAATGCAAACCATTCCACCATTACTGTCATTCACAATCTTTTGCATTGTTTCCTGAAGCTTCATTTGACTTTCGTCATCCATCATTGCTATTTTACTTCTCATTCCATCTTCTACTAATTCTCCAACCGATTTTCCAAAAATATTGGTATTCCAAATACCTTCCTCCGTATCTTTACTGGTATTAATATATTCAATTAAATCCTTTGCTTGATCTTCGCTGCCAATAATTGGTGCAATTTCAGTTTCTATATCGGCTTTTATTAAATGAATAGAAGGAGAATGTGCTTTCATCTTAACTCCGTATTTGTTTCCGTGTTTTACAAGGACAGGCTCTTCTAAATCAATTTCAGAAAGCTGTGGTGTTACTACGCCATATCCTTTCATTTTCACGGCATTGATTGCTTCACCAACGCTTTCGTATTCTTTTCGTTTTCCTGCCAATTGACGAATCATACTAATTAACTGATATTCACTTCCAATGGTAACTCCCGTTAATTCACTGATATTTTCATAGTAATATCTTTCGTCAATTTCCATTTCCACTTTTACCTGGCCAAGCGCCAGGTTGACTCCCGCCGGTTTCAGCCTTTTTACATAGTCATTCCCATCTTTTGCCTTAAAATCAACAACATTTTTTACTTTTGTAAATTCTTTTAACAAACTGGCTGCATTATCAATCAGACTTTGTTTAATCTTATGATTTTGTTCCAACATTTCTGCCCATCTTGGAATAAAAAAATCAACGCGTGCAACCGGAAATTCATACAAAAGCTCTTGAAGAATATGATGAATATCCTCGTTTCTTAGCTGTTCACAATTCACAGGAATAACTGACACCTGATATTTTGCTTCCATTTCCAGTACCAGCTGCTTTGTTCCCTCGCTGTAGGGTTTTTGAGAATTTAATAACATAAGAAATGGTTTTCCGATTTTTTTTAATTCTTCCACGGTTTTTTCTTCACCGGGTATGTAATTTTCTCTTGCCAGTTCTGTAAATGTTCCATCCGCTGTCATTACAATTCCCAAGGTGGAATGCTCTCTGATTACTTTTTCTGTTCCAAGCTCAGCCGCCTTTGTAAATGGAATTTCATAATCAAACCATGGGGTTTTTACCATTCGCTCCTGGCCTTCCTCCAAATGTCCGGTAGCACCTTCCACCATATAGCCTACGCAGTCAATTAAACGAACATTAACGCCTAAATCCTCTCCGATCTTTAATTCTGCTGCTTTTGATGGTACAAACTTTGGTTCCGTAGTCATAACCGTCTTTCCACCCGCCGATTGTGGTAATTCATCTGTTGCCCGTTCCCGAACATTTTCATCTTCCATATAAGGTAACACACACAATTCCATAAACCGCTTAATAAAGGTTGATTTTCCGGTTCTTACCGGCCCCACCACACCTATATAAATCTCGCCGTTTGTTCTGGCCTGAATGTCTTTGTATAAGTTAAATTCCCTATTTTGTTCCATAAAAATACCCCATTCCTATTTATAATTAATATATGGATGGGGTATTTTGGTTAGAACTAAAGAAACTATATTTTACTGTGCTCTGATTTTAAAATGTGCTAATTGTTCTTTGAGAATTTCTGCCTGACCGGTTAATTCTTCACTTGTAGCAGCACTCTCTTCAGCAGTTGCTGAATTATTCTGTACCACATTATTAATCTGATCTACACCTTGATTAATTTGTTCAATGGATACCGCCTGTTCCTTGGATGCTTCTGCAATTTTAACAACTTTGAACGTAACTGCCTTTGCACCTTCTACAACATTCTTGAGTCCATCCGCTGTTACCGTTGCAATTTCCATTCCGGATTCCACTGCACGAATAGACGCATCTATTAATTCATTGGATGTCTTGGCTGCTTCCGCACTTTGCGTTGCCAAAAGCGATACTTGATCTGCTACAACAGCGAATCCTCGTCCTGCATCTCCTGCCCTTGCTGCTTCAATGGATGCATTCAATGCCAGCAAATTCGTCTGTGAAGCAATTTCATTAATTGTAGCAATAATTTTACTAATTTCCTTGGATGTAGAGCTAATCACATTCATTGCTTCCACCATTTTGTTCATTTTTTCATTGCTAATATCAATTTCTTCCCCTACCATGGATACATCACGGTTAATTTCATCTGCGTTATTTGCATTGTGCTTAATGTGTTCAGTGATTTCCGCAATGGTTGCGGAAAGTTCCTGAATTACTCCTGCCTGTTCCGTTGCTCCATCTGCCAATACCTGCGCACTTTCTGCCACCTGAACAGAACCACCTTCAACTTGTATTGACGCTTCCTGTATGTTTCGTACTAAATGATTCATTTCGTTCTGGAAACCATCAATCGATACCTCAATCGCCTTAAAATCACCAATAAAAGCCTGTTCCGGGTGAACATCAAAATTACCACTTTCGAAGGCCTTCATCGCTCTTCCAATGTCTTCTATGTATGCTCCCAGTGTCTCTTGTGAATTTTTCAGACTTTTGGCTACGAATCCTACTTCATCATTCCCATCATAGGTTAAATCCGCGTGTAGATTACCACGAGACATCTCCAACGCTACATTCTCTATTTCTTCCAGTGGAACTGTAATACTCTTAACAATTCTCCCGGAAATCCATAAGGCAAACACAATTGCCAGCACCAATACAACCACAATTATAATTCCAATAATTTGAATGGAAACTTCATTTTTAGTAAGAAGCTTATCTTGTAATTGAACGGTAATCGCATCAATTTCTTTGGTGATTTCAACTGCCTCTTTTAAGGCCGGTGCACATTCATTTAATAAAATAACCGTTGCACCCTCTCGATCGCCTCCTTGAATAGTTGATACCGTTCTCTCCCCTATTTTTGTCCAATTTAAAACTGCCGTTTCATATTTTTGGTATAAATCATCGTCAATGGCTCCTGATTTTTTTAAATCCGCTAATCTTCCCTTTAATGCCTGGATTTTCTCATTGATTTCTGTTTCATAACCGCTATAACTTGCAGGGTCCGGATTTAAAGCCATCTCACGTACATCCTTTGCTGCAATATTAATGTCAATTCTACACATTTTTACAGCAGTATCTGCTGCAAGGGCCTTGTCCATTATTTGGTTCATATTACCATTTAAGCTTGATAAACCAATCAATGCCACAGCAGAAACAAACAGTAATAATGCTACCACTGCTCCATACCCCACTAAAAGGCGATTTTTAATCTTGAGTTTTTTTAACATACACATTTCTCCTTTGCGTTTTCTTTTTTCACTATTAAGGTATACCTTTTTATATGAAATTATTTTTATGCAATTGTATGTCATAATTTAACAATTTGTTAAGTTTTAAAATAAGCATTGCTTTTTTAGTAATAAATAGGTAATATTATTAGTAACACGTCGTCAGATTTTTAACGATAAAAAGGTATACCTTTACATCTTTTTTATTGGGTTCACATGTACCATGCAATGTTTTACTGTTGGGAATTCTGTCTCAATGGCCATATGCACCTGTTCTGCAATTGCATGTGTCATGTTCAGTGTCTGATTACCATCTGCCGCAATTTCCACATCCACATAAATTTTAGAACCAAACAGTCTCGTTTGCAGGCTATCAATTCCCTGTACTCCTTTTTGACCGGATATTACTGTTCTTATTCTTTCTACCGTTTGTTCATCACAGGATTTATCTACCAGTTTATCAATGGAATCTTTGAAAATATCAATTGCAACCTTTAAAATAAAAATACAAATCACAATACTTGCAATCGGGTCTAAAATTGGAAATCCTAAACGAGCTCCAAATATTCCCGCAAATGCGCCAATGGAAGAGAGTGCATCCGATCGGTGATGCCAGGCATCTGCCATTAATGCGCCCGAGTTTGTTTTTTTTGCTGCCGCCCTGGTATACCAATACATCCACTCTTTTACCACAATGGATGTTACTGCTGCAATGAGTGCAAGCATTCCCGGTTCTACTAAATCTCCATAATTTCCTTGAAGCACCTTTTCTACTCCACTAATTCCAACTCCCATTCCGGTTGCGAAAAGAATAATTGCCAAAATAATGGATGCTACACACTCCATCCGTTCATGTCCATACTGGTGTTTTTTGTCGGATGCCTTGCTTGACATATTGACTCCGATAATTACAATTATGGTGCTAAATACATCGGAAGCGGAATGAATTGCATCGGATATCATTGCACCTGATTTTGCAAAAATCCCTGCAAAAAGTTTAAAAAAAGACAGCAATACATTTACAATAATGCTTACTGTTGAGACATGTAAAGCAAGTTCCTTGTCTTGCTTTCTTCCTAGTTCCTGTTTCGTTTGTTCCATAAGGGTTACCTCCATTTTTTAAGATAACTCTTTTGTCACATGCAGAATAGAATCTTATGTTCCTATAGCAAAAAAACACCTATGGAACAATAATAAGTAAACTACTGTCCCACAGATGTTGATTAATCATCCATTGTCACACATTGGTAACCCGGCCCCACGAACTTTTATGTTCATCGCCTGCTCAGATTGTACTGTAGATTTATATGCAGCGCAAAGAGTATTCATATATAATACAGTATATGCAGGCAGCTGTCAAGATATTATTACTGGAACATTTCCATTTGTTCCTTCATTTGTTTCGCTGAATTTTCC
>JAVVVI010000009.1:0-12129 GCA_036652735.1 Lachnospiraceae bacterium | reverse complement strand
ATATTATTACTGGAACATTTCCATTTGTTCCTTCATTTGTTTCGCTGAATTTTCCAAGGTGGCTGATACTTCTTTTATTTTCTCACTATGATCTTTAATTTCATTTGCTTGTTCCGCAAGACCTTCTGTTGTTGCTAAAATTTCTTCTGTACTTGCTGATTGTTCCTCTGTAATCGCTGCCATTGACATTGCAACATTGTCTATACTCTTGATCTTCTCATTTACTTCTGTAACTAAATGATTACTGCTTACAATATAATCAAAGATCTTGTCAAATGCAACAATGGTGCTATTTACTGTTTCACTGCTTTCTTCAATATCAACTACGGCTTCCGTGGTACGTTCCACAGTATCCTGAATCTCAGAACTGATATTCTCAATTAATTTTGTAATATCACTGGCTGCTTCTCTGCTTCGTGTTGATAATTTTCCGATTTCAGTTGCAACAACCGTAAAGCCTCTTCCTGCTTCTCCTGCTCTTGCCGCTTCTATGGTTGCATTCAAAGATAACAAATTGGTCTGTTCCGCAATATCTCCAATCATATCTGTAATTTTATTGATTTCAATTGCAGAATCATCTACTTTTTTAACTGCTATTTCCAAAGAGTTTATTGCCGCTTTTATTTTTTGCATCTTCTCTGAAATATCCTGAATCTGAACTTTTCCGGTATTGGTTGCACTTACAGATTCATTCATCTCACCTACTGCCTGCTCCCCATTTTCGGTAGCAAGACTCACTGCCTCTGACAAGGTAGTTGCATCCTCTGCAATAGACTCAATGGAACGGGCAAGTTCATTCACGGTTGTACTTACCTGACCCATTGCCTCAGCCTGTACTTCTGCTGCATCGTACATGGTATCTGCTGATAACTTGGTCACCTCTGAATCAGAATCCAGTTTCGACGAGACATTGCGCATACCAACAATGATATCCCGCATCTTCTCAATAAAAGTGTTCAATCCTTCACACATCGTTGTAATATCATCATGTCCCTGAACATTTGCTTCCACTGAAAAGTTTCCCTCTACTAATTCCCCTACAACCTGTGTAACATTTTTAATTGCTTTCAAGTTGCGTTTTAGGGAAAGGAAGATAATAACTGCTGCAATTAATGTTAATACAATCCCTGCAACTGCCATTACGATGTTTAATTCATCCAATGAAGCCAACATATTTTCTTCACTGACACAACATGCCAATACCCAATTGGTATCTTTAATCGTGTTGGTAACTACTTTCATATTGCTTCCTGTGTTGTCAAGATCTAATACACGTTTTATATTGGATAAATCATCGCTTCCTTCTGTATTTGCTGATTTAATAATGGATTGCACAAATTCATTTTTGCAATCATCTACCTTTTGTCCCACAAGCTTTTTATCTTTTGCTGCCAGTACATCGCCACTCTTTGTATCAAATAAATAAGCAGATCCTGAATCCATTACTGAAATCTCTGAAATCCGGCTTGCTACATCCTTTAAAAACACATCTGCTGCTGCAACCTCTGTATCACTGATTTTCATACTGAGACTTACAATATATTCACCGGTCTGACTATCAATGTATGGTTCTCCCGGTGCCATGGTCTCATTCTTCATTCCTTCAATAAACCAGTCTCTTTCACTTGGTACGTAATCTGCATCTGGTACCCAGCCGGCACCATCAATATAAGAACCATCCGTTCTTCCAAAATAAACACCTAAAGGAACATTTTTATTAATGGTTACTGTGGATTCTAAAAAGACCTTGCGTTCCGCATCTGATGGGAACGTAATCTGCTTCAACGTTCTTCCTACTTCCGACAATGGAGTCTTAACCTGATCAATCCAATCTTCTACTTCATTTTCATAAGCTTTGGCTTCTCTTACTAACATTTGTTCCGATAAGTTCGTAATGGTAGTCCGCATGATTGCATAAGACAAACCAATAATGACCAAAAGAACCAAACACATACTAATTGTTATTCTGATTGTCATACGTTTCATTAGCGTTGTTCTTTTTCTTGTATTTTTTTTCATATTTTAAACCCCCGCATTTTTATACTAATTTTATTATATCATGTCAAGTTTATTTTTCAACATAATTCGACATTTTTCGGGAATATTCTTCCAAAAACTGCTGTGTAACCTATCTTTTTCTTAATCTTAAGCGTATTGATTGGATACAGCATCCACGGCGGAGCGTTTTTATGTAATAAAAGCTCTTTCCTATTGTATAAAAAAACGGCCTTCCCATTTCAGAAGACCGCTTTATTGTAGGATTTATTTATTTGTTAAATATTCATCAATTCCCTTTGCTGCTGCTTTTCCTGCACCCATGGCAAGAATAACAGTTGCTGCTCCGGTTACTGCGTCTCCGCCTGCAAAAACACCTTCTTTTGTTGTTTTACCATTGGATTCTTCTGCTACAATACATTTATGTTTGTTTGCTTCTAATCCTTCCGTAGTTGCTGTAATTAAAGGATTCGGTGATGTACCAAGAGACATTACAACCATATCCAGTTCCAATTCAAACTCAGAACCTTTGATTTCAACCGGTCTTCTTCTTCCTGATGCATCCGCTTCTCCTAATTCCATACGAACACAACGCATTCCTCTTACCCATCCATTGTCATCCACTAAGATTTCTGTAGGATTGGTTAAAAGATCAAAGATAATTCCTTCCTGTTTTGCATGATGTACTTCTTCTACTCTTGCAGGAAGTTCTTCTTCACTTCTTCTATATACAATATGTACTTCTCCACCAAGACGAAGTGCTGTTCTTGCTGCATCCATTGCAACATTACCACCACCAACAACTGCAACTTTCTTGCCAAGCATAATTGGTGTATCGTATTTTTTGAATGCCTTCATAAGATTATTACGGGTTAAGTATTCATTTGCTGAGAATACTCCATTTGCATTTTCTCCCGGAATACCCATGAATTTTGGAAGTCCTGCTCCTGAGCCAATAAATACAGCTTCAAATCCTTCTTCTTCCATTAATTCATCTATGGTTACGGATTTTCCGATAATAACATTTGTTTCGATTTTAACACCAAGAGATTTTACATTTTCTATTTCTTTTGCTACTACATCTGCCTTCGGTAAACGGAATTCTGGAATACCATATACAAGTACGCCGCCTGCTTCATGTAATGCTTCAAAAATAGTTACATCATATCCCATTTTTGCTAAATCCCCTGCACAAGTAA
This sequence comes from Lachnospiraceae bacterium, assembly GCA_036652735.1. Lineage (GTDB taxonomy): Bacteria > Bacillota > Clostridia > Lachnospirales > Lachnospiraceae > JAGOGN01. The sequence continues at coordinate 8,935 of JAVVVI010000009.1, read as the reverse complement.
GTCCTGCAGGACCGGATCCGATCACAGCAACTTTTTTTCCATTCAGCTTTTCTGCTTTATTGGGTTTAATACCATTTTTTGTTGCCCAGTCAGCAACAAATCGCTCTAATTTACCAATGGACACAGATTCGCCCTTAATTCCACGAATACATTTTCCTTCACACTGGCTTTCCTGAGGACATACACGTCCACATACTGCTGGAAGTGCGGAAGACTTGCCAATTACCTGATATGCTGCTTCAAAATTTCCTTCTTTTACTTCTTTTATAAACTCAGGAATTTGAATGGATACCGGACATCCTTCAATACATTTTGCATTTTTACAGCCTAAACATCTGGTTGCTTCTTCCATTGCTTCTTCCTGATTATATCCCAAACAAACTTCTTCAAAGTTCGTTGCTCTTACTTTTGGATCCTGTTCTGCAACAGGTATTTTCTTCATTACGTCCATTACTCGTCACCTCCACAATGTCCGCATCCGCCATGGTGTGTATCACCCTCTTGAACTTTCAGCATTGCGCGGCCTTCGTCTGTCTTGTACATTTGCTGTCTCTTCATTGCCTGATCAAAATCGATCTTATGGCCATCAAATTCAGGTCCGTCTACACATGCGAATTTTACTTCACCATCAATTGTAACACGGCATGCACCACACATTCCTGTTCCATCTACCATAATTGGATTTAATGATACAACAGTAGGGATTTCAAGCTTTTTCGTTAAAAGACATGCAAATTTCATCATGATCATTGGACCAATTGCTACACAAATGTCATATTTATTGCCTTTTTCCACTAATTCTTCAACTACGGCTGTTACCATACCTGAATGTCCGTAACTTCCATCATCCGTTGTTACATAAAGATTGCCAGCAACTGCCTTCATCTCATCTTCCAGAATAACCATATCCTTGGTTTTTGCACCAACAATAACATCTACATCTATACCATTCTCATGAAGCCATTTCACCTGAGGATATACAGGAGCTGTTCCAACACCGCCAGCAACAAAAAGAATCTTTTTCTTGCCTGTGATTTCTACTCCGTCTGTAATTAACTCTGAAGCTTTTCCTAATGGTCCAACAAAATCTCTAAAGCTATCCCCTTCTTTTAAATAGGACATCTTTTCAGTAGAAGCTCCAACAGTCTGGAATACAATTGTAATTGTTCCCTCTTCTCTGTTATAGTCGCAAATAGTCAGAGGAATTCGCTCCCCTTCTTCATCAATCTTAGCTATGATAAACTGGCCTGGCAAACAAGACTTTGCAATTCTTGGTGCCTTAACATCCATATAAAAAATTTTATCCGCCAATTTTCGTGCACTTACTATCGGATACATCATAATACCTCCCTAATAATTTTATCTTACATAAAAACATTATAACACACCTGTTTTATTATTCAATTTATCTATAATAAATTAACAGGTAGTTCATATTTTGATTCTAAAAAATGTTTTTTCGTTTATGAACTTATGCATATAAATCCCTAATATAAAGCACTCTTACTCTGCAATTGGCATTATTTTTAAATTCTCCGGTATAATTAATTTTGCTTCTGTCTGTGCCTGCACTTCTGCCACATCAATTCCCGGTGCAATTTCCATTAATTCAAATCCACGTTCTGTCACTTTAATTACACATAATTCTGTAACTATGTAATCTACGCATTTAATTGCTGTTGCAGGCAGATTAATATTCTTTAATAACTTAATATTTCCTTTTTGCGTATGTGTGGTTGCAATAATTACTTCTTTTGCTCCAACAACCAGGTCCATTGCTCCACCCATTCCAGACACCATTTTTCCCGGTACTACATGGCTTGCAAGGTTCCCTTTTTCATCCACCTGTAATGCTCCCAGAACGGTAATGTCAACGTGTCCTCCACGGATAATTCCGAAGGATGTTGCAGAGTCAAAATAGCAGGCACCCGGAACAGTTAATACATGCTGTCCACCGGAGTTCACAACATCTTTGATTTCCTCTCCTTCATTTGCAACTCGATCCATTCCCAAAATTCCATTTTCAGACTGAATTGTTACATCAATACCTTCCGGAATATAATCTGCAACCATTGTTGGTAAGCCAATTCCTAAATTTACAATATCACCATCTTTTAAAAATAGAGCCACACGATTCGCAATAATCTCTTTTGCTGATGCCATTATTTGTCACCTCCAACAATAATATAATTAACAAGTGCTGCCGGAGTCATAACCAGATTCGGGTCAAGTTCTCCAACTTCAACTAATTTTTCTGCTTCCACAATAACCGTGTCCGCTGCATATGCCATAACGGTCTGGAAATTCTTTGTAGTTGCATCATAAAATACATTGCCTGCCTTATCCACAATTGTACCTTTTAAAATAGCCACATCTGCATGAATTGGAAGCTCAATTAAATATTCTATTCCATTTAAAGTAATGGTCTGCTTTCCTTCTGCAACCTCTGTTCCAAGACCGGTTGGTGTAATCACTCCACCGAGTCCGGTTCCACCGGCACGAATGACTTCTGCAAGGGTTCCCTGTGGTGTTAAGGTAACCTCTAATTCACCTGCTGTAATTTGTCTTCCTGTTTCTTTGTTTGTACCAATATGAGAACAAATTGCCTTCTTCACACGTTTTTCACAAATTAATTTTCCAATTCCTACATTCTCGTAGCCGGTATCATTTCCAATTACTGTAAGGTCCTTTACCCCAGACTCAATAATTGCATCCATCATAATCTCTGATGTACCACATGCCAAAAATCCACCAACCATTAATGTTGTTCCATCATGAATACATTTTACAGCTTCTTCAACTGTAACTAATTTCTTCTTCATTAACCTTCTCCTTCTCATAAATATTACTTACTTTGTCCTATTATATAATATCCCACTGTTGTTTACAACCGCAAAACAGAAGATGTCATACCAAATTGTTCTTTAGTTAAAGTATACCAGATCTTCCTCCGGTTTTTCTGCAGATTCTATTTTCTCCAGATAAAGCACCGGTCCTTTTCCTTTGTATTCTTTTGCAAATTCAACTTTAATTTCCGCTGTAATATACGCCCATGACTTGTGCTGCGGCTCCATTTCCAAGCTGCTTTTGCACTTGAATCCAATAAAACTAACATCCTCCACGCAACAAGTCATTGCAAACCGTCCGGGAATAAACACACCTTTTTTAAATTTTTCAGGATTATAAATTAACCCTAAAAAGCGAACTTTTTTCCCTTCGTATGCCTTTGGATGGTCCAAAGCGTCCAAATACCAGATTCCATAATCCATATCACTTATTTCCAGAAACTCCTGTGTCAGATCAAAGGGAAGTTCTTCCGGTTCTTCATCAATACTTCCATCTTTTCGCTCATATACAATCTGTGCTTTACGATTCTGAGCTTTCACACTTCTTCTAAATTTTCCTTTATCGGTTTTTTCATCACAGCGATTGAAAATAACAACATCTGCTATAAATAATTGTTCCATCACCATGGGTCTCATATTCGCCAAATAATTCTCATAAGTGGAACCATCCACCGTTGCCAGATTTTGTATCAACTCACAACTATCCGGTAAAAGGTCTTCCAGAAATCCTCCGACTTCCCAAGTTCCATTATACTCAATAAAAATTTGATTTGGATGATTTTTCTCTATTTCCCGCTTAAGAAAATCCGACGTTAAGTGGTCCTCTCCCACCATAACAACTGTGACATCTGCCTCTGCCATTTTTTTTGTACTATATTCTTCTTCTCCATCTTCACATACCACCAGTAATGTTGGGCCTTCCTCACTAAATCCTTCCTCTAGTAAAGTCTCCCGAATCAATGTGGTTTTTCCACTGTCCATAAATCCTGTAAACAAATATACCGGAATTAACATTTTCTTCTACTCCAATCCAAATAACTCTTTCATTGTGTCTTCACATACGTTCGTTCCAATTACAACCAGTCGTCCTGTATAATCTGCCTCTCCGGTTCTTAGTTCATAATCGCCAGGTACCAAATCAAAGTAGATCCAGCTTCCATCTACACATGGAACCATTCCTTTTGCACGTAAGATCGTTGATTCATATTTTTCGGAATTACAAAGTGTATCCAATGCCTTTTCTATTACGCTCTTTTCAAATTTATGAGGTGTCTCAATTCCCCAGCTGACAAATACCTCATCTGCGTGATGATGGTGGTCGTGGTCGTGATGCCCACAGCAGCTATGTTCATGCTCTTCTTCGTGATCGTGATGCCCGCAGCAGCCATGTTCGTGCTCTTCTTCGTGATCGTGATGATGTCCACAGCAGCCATGTGCTGATTCACTTACTTCCATCTTGATGGAGTCTATAAGAGAGTGTTCTTTTTCAATTGCCGCTAAAATTGCAGTTCCTGTAATATTCTCCCATGGTGTCGTAATAATAGAAGCGTTTGGATTTTTTTCCTGTAATGCCAATACACATTCTTCCAACTTCTGCTCTTCCAGATCCTGGGTTCTGCTTAATACAATTGTAGACGCATTCTCCACTTGATTATTGAAGAATTCTCCAAATGCTTTCATCTGTTTGAGTGCTTTTTTTGCATTTACCACAGTTACCAATGCATTTAATGTTACTTCTGCCTCTTGTGATACCTCCAGTACTGATTTCATAACATCGGATAATTTTCCAACTCCGGAGGGTTCCACTAAAATTCGATCCGGGTGAAACTTTGTCAATACCTCTTTAAGATTCTTTCCAAAATCGCCTACCAAGGAACAGCAAATACATCCGGAATTCATCTCCGATATTTCAATTCCCGCATCCTTTAAAAATCCCCCATCAATTCCTACTTCTCCAAATTCATTCTCGATCAGAACAATTTTTTCTCCCTGAAACACCTCGTCTATCATTTTTTTAATCAACGTTGTTTTTCCTGCTCCTAAAAATCCCGATACAATATCAATTTTTGTCATTTTAATTTTCTCCTTTATTTCGATTTCTTAGCCATCTAATTCTTTATTCTGAATCTGCTATTTTTTCCACTGGAAGCTCTCTTTGGCTGAACTGCATATTATATAATTTCTCATAAACACCTTCTTTTTTCAGAAGTTCATCATGGGTTCCTTCTTCTGCAATTCCCTCTTCTGTAAGCACTAATATTTTTTTTGCGTTCTTTATTGTCGATAACCGATGTGCAATTACAAATGTGGTTCTGTTCTTTGCTAATTTTTCCAATGAATCCTGTACTACTTTCTCACTTTCATTGTCCAGAGAACTGGTTGCTTCATCAAAAATGAGAATTGGAGGATTTTTCAGGAATACTCTGGCAATGGATAATCTTTGTTTCTGACCTCCGGAAAGCTTCACTCCACGCTGGCCTATATCCGTATCATAACCTTCTGGAAGTGTTTCTATAAATTCATGGGCGTTTGCGTTTTTTGCTGCCTCAACAATTTGCTCAAATGTTGCTTCCGGATTACCATAACTAATATTGTCTCTCACCGTTCCCACAAACAAATATACGTCCTGTTGAACAATTCCTATATGATCCCGAAGGCTCTTTAATTTAAGATCACGAATATCCGTTCCATCGATTTTAATTGTACCACTTGTCACATCATAAAACCTTGGAATTAAGCTGCATAACGTACTTTTCCCCGCACCTGAGGCTCCCACTAATGCCATATACTCTCCTGCATCTACCTTTAAATCAATGTGGTTGAGTACCTGCTGGGTATTTTCTTCATATTGAAAGGATACATTATCAAATTCAATTACTCCCTTCACATTCTTCATATCTTTTGCACCCTTATTATCCACAATATCCGGTTCGATATCCATCATCTCCCGAAAACGTTCATAACCGGAGTATCCATTCAAAAATGTCTCCGTAAAGTTAATTAATTTTTTAACTGGATCGGTAAACGTTCCAATATATAGTAAGAATGTAATTAAATCCGTTACGGTCACCTCACCCTGGGTAATAAAAATCGCTCCCCCAATAAGCACGGCAATTGTAATCATGGTTGTAAAGGCGCCAAGACCGGAATTATAGCCACCCATATACAAATAGCTATTCTTTTTGGCATTCAAAAATCCCTGATTTCCTTCTGAGAATTTCTCCATCTCTACATCTTCGTTTGCAAATGATTTTACAACACGGATTCCGGATAAATTATCTTCAATTCGACTGTTGATTTCGGCAATTTTCACTCTGTTATTTTTAAAGGCAGTCTTCATCTTTCGATTAAAATATGCTGCATATACAATCATAACCGGAATAAATGCAAAGGCAACCAGTGCCAGTTTCACATTTACCCACATTAAAATCACAAAAGAACCAATTATTTTAATAAATGAAATTACAAGATCTTCCGGTCCATGATGAAGTAATTCACTAATATCAAACAAATCATTGGTAATCCTAGACATTAACTGACCTACTTTTTGATTATCAAAGAAAGAAAAAGAAAGCTTTTGATAATGTGCGAAAATCTCGTTCCTCATATCATATTCGATTTTTGCACCCATAATATGTCCATAATTCGCAATATAGAAGTTGCTATATGCTTCAATCGCTACCATAATGACCATAATTCCGCCATATCCTAATATCTTTTGAAGTGCTACCATTGGATCCAGATAAATAACTGTCGATGTAATATGTCTGACAATTAAAGGAACAACCAGTGTAACACCTCCTCCTAATACTGCAAAAAACATATCTGAAAAAAATAACTTTAAATACGGTTTATAGTACCCTGCCAATTGCTTCAAAACCTTCCACATGCAATTCTTCCTCCTAATTTCTCATTGGTATATTATTTAATTATAGCATTCTGAAAAATGTTTTCAAGACGAATTATAAGAAATATTTTCAATCCTTTTAAAATGTGGTATCATTGAATCCATATCTTAATTATAGGAGGGAATGGAAATGAATCCAAGAGAACACTATTATGAACAGTTATCCACTACCATTGGTAAAAATTTAGAAAAAAGAAACATGGCATATTCCTATTGTAAAACAGCTAAAGATGCGGTAGCCTGTGGACTTTCCCTATTAAAAGATGGTGATATTGTGTCTTTTGGTGGCTCAATGACACTGACTGAAACAGGTATGCTTCAGGCTCTGAAAGAAACCGCCGGTATACAGCTTCTGGATCGAAGCACTGCTTCCACCCCGGAAGAAACCACCCAGATCTATCGGGACTCTTTTTCTGCAAATGCTTTTTTTATGAGCACCAATGCCATTACAATCGATGGTGAACTTGTAAATACCGATGGAATTGGCAATCGTGTTGCCGCTCTGGTTTTTGGTCCGGAAAAAGTAATCATTCTAGCCGGAATGAATAAAGTAGTCCCTACCCTGGAGGCTGCTCTTGGAAGAATTCGTACAATTGCGGCACCACCAAATGCAATTCGATTAAATCGCAGTACTCCCTGTGCAGTAACTGGCACCTGCTCTGATTGTCTTAGCCCTGACTGCATGTGTGGACAAACGGTCATCACAAGAAGAAGTTCTATTCAGAATCGTATCCATGTGATTTTAATTGGAGAGTCTTACGGTTATTAATACTTCCATTATTCAAAAAAGAGGCTGTCGCTCTAACGATTCAATAATAAAAATCGTGATGAGGCCGCCTCTTTTTCTCTATTATTTTTATTTCTAGTCTAATGACCAAACACCTGCCTGCAAAACCGTTCTCCTGTTGGTGTGGAGGCAAGTCCACCCTCTGCTGTTTCTTTTAAAGAAGAAGGCAGCACATCTCCTACTCGTTTCATGGTGATAATCACTTCATCCGCAGGTATTTCACTCACAATACCCGCAAGTGCCAATTCTGCTGCAACCAATGCATTTGCTACTCCTGACGCATTTCTTTTAATACAGGGAATCTCTACTAATCCGGCAACCGGATCGCAAACTAATCCTAAAATATTCTGAATTGCAATCCCCACTGCATGTTCTGCCATCTTGGGTGTTCCCCCTGCCATTTCCACCAGGGCTGCAGCTGCCATTGCCGAAGCCGATCCGCACTCTGCCTGACACCCTCCCTGCGCTCCGGAAAGCGAGGCATTGTTTGCAATTACCATACCAACTGCGGATGCCGTAAATAAGGCTTTTATACAGACTTCTTTCTGGATTCCTTTTTCTTCCTGCATGGTAATAATTGCGGAGGGAACAATTCCACAAGAACCCGCCGTTGGTGATGCAACAATCTTACCCATAGATGCATTGACTTCCGATACGGAGACTGCCCTCATTAACGCACCCGAAAAAAAGCTTCCAAACTGTGTTTCACCTTTTTTTCTTTTTTCATATAATTTATATGCATCTCCCCCCGTTAAACCGCTGGTGGATTTTACCCCCGGCTGCAGCCCGGCTTCCACAGAAGAAATCATAACGTCATACTGGCGTTCCATTTTATCATAAAGGTCTGCCTTTGAACATTCCATCTGTGATGCCTGTTCAATCAATACTAATTCAGAAATTGTCATATCGAACTGTGTTGCTGTATTTACCATTTCCTTTAGTGATTTATAGGTCAGTTCCATTTTTTCTCCTTAATTCATGTCCTAAAACACTTTCAATAGTGTACACTTTGTCACGCCATGCAGACTTTCTATATTCTTAGACAGGTTGCTGTCTACCCTGCCATCCACCTCAACAGTCAGCACCGCCGTACCACCTCGTTTTGTTCTTGAAAGTTTCATGCTGCATAGATTGATTTCAAAATCTCCCATATACTCTGCCACATCACCTACAACACCCGGTTCATCATGATGTTCAATAATTAAAGTATCATACTGTCCTGTAATTTCAACTTCCAGTCCATTAATTCTGGAGATTAAAATATTCCCTCCACCGGTGGACGCACCCTGAACGACCACTGTTTTTCCGTTATCATCTTTAAGGGTAATCACTGCTGTATTGGGATGTGCATCTTCAATGGATGTTGGAAAAATCGTCACCTTTAATCCTTTTTTT
>JAVVVI010000008.1:15198-61450 GCA_036652735.1 Lachnospiraceae bacterium | reverse complement strand
CAATTCCACATTGTTTTTTCAAACTTATGTGCATAGTCCCTGCTTTTTTCTTATAAAAAGTTTATTGGTGATACTCTTCGGCTTTCATTGCTTTTTCTATTGCCTTGGTCTCTTCCATTGTAATCAGGTGGTTTATATTCAATAATATGATTAAACCTTCTGTGTCTTTTGCCACCTGATCTGAGAATTCCTCGCTTTGACACACCATCTGCGGCATTGGAATCAGCTCTTCTTCCGGTACAGTCATCATCCCAACAACTTCCTCCACTTCTAATGCGAGATTCAGGCTTCCTTCTGCAACTATTATTAGCTGGTGTTCCGCTTCTGATTCAGCCACCCCAAACCGTTTGCTTAGACTGTAAACAGCTAAAATCTTTTCTCTCAGGTGTATAATACCCACTACCTCCGGGGCTGTGTTGGGTATCGTTACAAGTGAATAATTTTGTTCCACCGATTGAATGGATTCTATGTTAACACCATAACTAATGTCTCCTATTTTAAATATTAATAACTGCATGCCATCTCTCCTATTCCTAACCTTCTGTCTGCTATACTCTTTTGTTAATCTTCCCTCAGTCTGAAATGTTCCACTAACTCATTTAAGGAAACTGCCTGTGCCGATAATTCCTCACTGGTTGCACTGGTTTCTTCAGCCGCAGCTGAATTTCCCTGTACTACACTGGATATCTGTTCAATTCCCTGTACAATCTGGTTCATAGAATCCAACTGTACTTTACAGTTTGCAGCGGAACGATCGGATCCCTCTTTAATTATCTCTAGTCCGCTAATTACTTTTTCTAACGCTTCTCCGGTCTTTGCAGTAATATTGTTTCCATTGGTTGCTTCTGAAACAGCTGCCTGAACCAGCTTTCTTGTATCGATTGCCGATTTTGCACTATCCTCTGCCAACTTTCGAATCTCATCTGCAACAACTGAGAATCCTCTTCCGGCTTCTCCTGCCCTTGCTGCCTCTATAGATGCATTCAGGGATAGAAGATTTGTCTGTGAAGCAATACTTTCAATCTGTTCTATTATATTTTCAATCTCATGTGATGTTTGGGTAATTCTTTGCATTGCAACGGTCATTTCTTCCATTTGCGCTGCGCTGGCTTCCGCCTCATTTGCCACTTCTCTGGTTGTTCGATTGGATCCCTGGTTTTCCTGTGTCGTATTATTAACCCCATCTGTTACATCCGTAATGGTTGCCTGCAATTCTTCAACTGCTCCTGCCTGTTCCGATGCCCCTTCTGCTAATGACTGGGCACTTTCCGCCATCTGGGTTGCTCCCATTGCTACCTGTTCCGCTGCTTCTCGAATCTGTTTTAGAGTATCACTTAGGGTTGAATTTAATTTGCGAATAGACTGAAACAGCCCTTCAAAATCTGCAATATAGACCTCTGGTACTTTACTTTTAATTGCAAAATTCCCGTCTGCCATCTCTCCCAGTAAATAATCCATATCGCCAATAATAAGTTTCAACGCTCCAACAATGGTCTCTGTTGCCTTTGCAAGAACCCCTGTTTCATCTGAAGAATCAATCTTTGGTACATCTGTCTTTAAATCTCCCGTTGCCAGAAGCTGCAAACGTTCGGAACACTTTCGAATTGGGTTGCCAATACTTGCTCCCAATTTATTAGCCAAAATCATACCGGCAACGATTGCAATCAAAATCAAAATCGCGGTGATCACTGCGCTCTGAATCAGGCTCCCCATAAAATCATTCACATATGCATTAATTCCAACACTCCAACCATGAGAATTTGGAACTGGTGCATAGGCTAAAAATTTGGTATGGCCTGCAATAAAATATTTTCCAAATCCAATTTCACCCTGTTTCATTTTTTCATGTAGTTTTCCTAATTTTCTCAAAGATGAATCTGTCTCGGCTAATTTTTCTATATTTTCGACATTTTTTACTTTTTCCGCATCAATATCTGCGATTGTATTTCCATCTTTGTCAATCATATAAGCAGCACTATTTTTACTAACTGAAATAGTGGATACAATTTTGTTTAGGAAATCCTCTTGTGGAGCAATCATAACCGCTCCTACCACAGTTGTCTCCGGAAGTCCTCCTTCCCACAAAGGAGCCATAACCATAATCATAAATTCCCCTGTAGTCGGATCTTTTTCCGGTTTGGAAATATAAGTCCTGCCCTGCATTGCCTCCTTAAAACACTCCATATTGCTGTAATTTTCTCCGGTAAAAATATTTGTACCGGATGTATCCACTACAGCCGCTGTTACCAAATCATAAATCTGAATTTTTTGATTGATTAATTCCTGCTTTGCGGAAAGTTCCTGGTCTGCACTTGCCAGCCTAGCTATACTTCCAATCTCATATGCCACTGTCTGATAATGGTTCATCTCCCAGGATATTCGCTCTCCTGCAATCTCTACGGTCTCTGTCATGTTCTGTTTCAACAAATCATTTGTACTACGATAATTCAGAAGAATGGATACTAAACCTATGATTACCAAAAATGTAACCAGCAAAATAATAATCGATAATTGAATCTTTGTCTTTATAGAAGAAATTTTCCCTATATTGTGTCCCTTACCCGTGTTACTTTGTTGTTTGCTCTTGATTTCCTGTTTTGATATTTTAGACATACCCTACCTCCCTCGTGAAGAAACAATAATGGTTTAATATCTATATCTTACACTTTTTTCGGCAAAAATCAACAGTTTTCGGAATTTTTCTTAGGTTTTATCACATTTGCTATATTTAGTTCGATTTCTTTCACTTTTTCGCTAGATTATCTTGTTTTTTCGCATTTATTAATTTCTTCAGTTGCTAATAAAACCTCCGCAAAACGAAAATCAAAGGCATCATCCACATCCACTGAATGAGATTTATTCATTATATAGCCATAACTACGGGGTCCATACATCGCCATATGGTCTGTGTAGATATCTGTCTTTACCAGATACATTGCTCCATTAATCCGATAATAAGTATCAAATTCATGTCGTTCCCGATTATTTGTCTGACTCAAAAATCCCTCCATGGAATGAGAATCCGGCAGGGTGTTGCTCCATAACGGGGAGTGTTCCATCTGACAGATTCCAATAACCGAATCTGCCTGTTTTTCCTTCAGTAAAGCAAATGCTTCCCGTATGTCTTCTGCTGTACGCAATGGAGATGTTGGCTGCATAATTGCAAAATGTGAAAATTCCCGATTCCCCCCTTCCATCTCTCTGTATTTCTGTAATACAAACTTTATAACAGACTCTGTGGTGGCACTATCTGATGCAAGATTTTCCTCTCTTAAAAAGGGTACCTCTGCCCCATAGTGCTTTGCAATTCTCCCATATTCCTCACTATCGGTAGATACATGCACCACATCAAAACAGCCGGATGCAATACAGGCTTCTATGGTATACGCAATCATTGGTTTTCCTGCCAGCATCTTAATATTTTTGTTAACCAGTCCTTTCGAACCACTTCTTGCCGGAATAATTGCTATTGTTCGCATTTTTCTCCTCCATAAAATTCTTTCTTAAGCGGAATCGGACCCTGTTCCAATGTTTCAATGATAACCTTAACAATCTTTTTGGATGCTGTTCCATCTCCATATGGATTCTTACCCTTACGGAATCTTTTCTCACTTACGGCCTCTGCTGCCTCGTTCATGGCTTTTTCAATTGCCGGATAGGAAGCTTCACAATTGATCACACTCTCTGCCATAATTCTGCCTCGCTGACGATCCCCGATGTTCACCGTTGGCTTTCCAAAGGACGGAACTTCAATAAGACCACTTGAGGAATTGCCCACTACAAAATCACAATCGTTAACTGCACTCAGATATCCCACCATACCCAGGGAATCCACCAGTCTGCTTTCGGTATTTTCCCTGCAGAAATTCTCCCAAATAGCATTTATTCTCCGTCCTCCAACATCTGAATTTGCTTTTGTAATCAGATAGCGGTATTCCTTGTGTTCCTTCATCACCTGGAGAAGACTGCTCATATTCTCTTCCACTGTGTTCTCTTCCAGGGTAACCGGATGGTACGTGATCACAAGGTAATGGTCTTCCGATGAAAACCCCAGTCTCTTTCGAATCTCCTTTTGGGACAAAAGTTGGGTGTGCATCACATTTTCCACTCCCAGGGAACCGACATTGAATACCCGCTCCGGCTTTTCTCCCATTTGAATAATGCGATTGCGATATTCCTCCGCTGCCGGAAAATGTAACTGACTCATCTTTGTGATTGCATGGCGTACACATTCATCCACCGCACCTTCCGTTCGCTCACCCCCATGTATATGACCAATGGGCAGCCGTTCATTCATTGCAGCAATTGCAACACCAAGTGTCTCCGTACGATCGCCTAAAAGAATCACCAGATCAAATGGTTCCTTTGCAAAAAAATCTGCAAATTTAGTGATTGCATTTGCCACCGTATTAGAGATTCCCTCCGGAGAATCTCTGTCATCTAATATAGGAAGTTTATGAAGTATACTATTTTCGGATTCTAATTTAATCTCATCTATGGTATACCCAAATTCTCCGGATAAATGCGTTCCCGTCACTGCAAGATGAAGGCGGATATCCGCTCTATGTTCCAGCTCCTTAATGAGTGGATGCAGGATTCCATAATCCGCCCGCGTTGTGGTTACCACACAGATCCTTTTCTCTAACATATCTTACTCCTTAATCGGTTGATCTTCCTCATATTCCTGATTTGCAGTCTGTCCTAACAGTTCATGCCAGCGCATTGGTGAAATTCCTCCGCCGGGACGCTTTACGGTGATATTCTCTGTAGTATATTCTTCACCACAGGTGATTTTTCTGGCTGCTACTATGCTCTTTCTGGCTGCCACCTTATTCTTTTCCTCTGACGGACTTGGTCCTTTTTCTCCTGTTCCCATTGCAAGTTCCACCTGCCTTATGGAGCGGATCATTTCTTCCAATTCCCGTGGCTCCAGGCTGGCTGCATGATCCGGCCCCTCCATTTCACGGCTTAATGTAAAATGTTTTTCAATTACCACTGCACCTAGCGCTACTGCTGCAATTGGAATGGCAAGTCCCAAGGTATGGTCCGAATATCCTACCGGACAATGAAACCGTTTCTGCATCTGAATCATTGCTTTTAAATTAACATCTTCATATGGAGTTGGGTATTCCGTATTACATTGCAGGATTGTAATTTTATCCCTGCGTTTATATCCCTTTCCACCGCGAAATACCATTAGTGCCTGTTCCACCTCTTCTAATGTACACATACCCGTAGACATTACAATTGGTTTCTTTGTCTTGGCAATCTTCTCTAAATAAGGAAGGTTGGTAATCTCTCCTGAGGGAAGTTTCCAAAAGTCCATTCCCAACTGATCCAGAAAATCAATACTATCTAGGTCGAATGGAGTGGATAGAAAGCCGATTTGCTTTTCCTGGCAATACTCTTCTAATTCTGAAAATTCAAAAAAGGTTAATGCAAGTTTGCCTAGCATTTGCAATTGCGTTTCCTGGCTTCCTGTTCTCTTTTTCTGATATCCAGCTTTTTCTGCCTGTTCTGAAACCAATTTTTTTGGAATAAAAGTTTGAAATTTAATGTAATCCGCCCCTGCTGACTTTGCTGCGTCAATTAGTTCTCTTGCCGTATCAATACTTCCGTTGTGATTTACTCCTGCCTCTGCAATAATAATAATTCCCATACGACTTCCTCCCTACTGGTTTTCTAAGCTATAATACGTGCCGGTACGCCTACGGCGGTTACTTTTCCAGGTAAATCACCAATCACTACTGCCCCTGCTCCAACAATGACCTCTTCTCCTACCGTAATTCCCTGGATAAATGTACTGCCAATGCCAAGACTGCATTCGCTTCCTATGGAAACCGTTCCTGCCAGCTTAACCTGAGGGTTTAAGGTGGTATAATCTCCTATTTTCCCATCATGGCATATGGTGGTTCCCAGGTTCGCAAATACAAAGTCTCCCAGAGTTACATTCGTGGAAAGAACCACATCTCTGCTGATGATGCATCCCTTTCCATATGCCACATCCGGTGCAATTCCATCCATTGGTAAAATAATATTGGGATAGCATAAATTTTTATTTACACTGTATTTCTCCACTAATTCTTTTCTTTTTTTGGGATCTCCCACACAGATAACCACACTGGTCTTTTTTTTCTGGCGCAGTAAATAGGAATCATCTCCCAAATAGGGACAGGGATAAATACTCTCAAAGTTAAGGTCTTCCATAATATCTACATAACCGGTTACCAAAAAACGCAATTCTCTTTGGTTACATTCCTCTATCTGCCAAAAAAGTTCCCTCATACATCCACCGGAACCTACCAGTACAATTTTCTCCATATTTTTCTCCTTTTGGGGTCTTATTCTGTTTTTAAATTTAATTTTTTCTCCATGCGGCGCATTTCTTCAAATTCTCCCATATCAAGGAAGGAATCTTCACTAATGGGATACATTCCCACCTGATCCCCTGCCTTTAATAGCATGTCTGCCAAATCCGTCATATGAAAAAAAGTATCCTTTGGAATTCCTGCCAGTAAATCCGGATTCAGAACATACATACCGGTATTTACAAAATAGGAAAGCTTTGGTTTTTCTTCCATTTTTGTAATGGTTCCATTTTCTTTGGTTTCCACCACTCCATAAGGCACCACAATATTCTTTAATGCGGTCACAATGGTTAATGCATTCCCTGACTGGCTGTGATACTTATATATATCCTCATAATCTGCCTGGATCAGGATATCGCAATTGGTTACAATTAATGGTTTTGAGAATGTCTTTGAAATCAAATGCAAACTGCCCGCTGTTCCCAAAGGCTGTTCCTCTTCTACATAATTTAAAGTTAAGTCCGTTAAAACCTCTCCAAAATAAGATTTTATCATATTCTTACGATACCCAAGCGTTACCCAGAATTCTTTTGCACCAAATTCCTGAAAATTGTGGATAATGCGCTCCATAATTGGGATATCTCCCACCGGAATCAATGGTTTTGGCAGCACCTTGGTGTATGGATATAAACGGGTTCCTTTTCCTCCCGCCATAATCACAACCGGTACTTCTGAAAGACTGTTTCGAATCTGTATCTCGTTTTTATAAACCTCATCTGAGAATACAATATCACAAATAACTGCATCCTCTGTTACAACCGGAAGTGCCGTAAGCTTTCGTTTTTTCATAAAGCTTCTGTAATCCCCTATATTGGTGGCATACACATACTTTGGATTCTGATTCATGACTCCTGCTACTTCTGCTTTTAAATTTCCATTTTTTATAAGAGATCGTCTTACATCCCCATCCGTTAAGGTACCCTGCAGTCTTTTATTGTCACCTACTACAAACAGGATTCCTCTTGTATTCTGGTCTATCTTCTGCATGGCATCTACAAGTGTCTCTTTGCCGCCAATTAAATACTTGTCTAACTCATCCATGTTCAATTGGACACCCCCTTCTCCTATGAGTGGTTCGCTCTGTTTGACTGACACAGTTTAAGGATTGTCTCAGCCGTATAATTCATTTCCTCTTTCGTAATCTGAGTGCTGCATGGAATGTTAATAATTTTTCCTGCATATTCCTCTGCCTTCTCAATCTTATAGGTAATTGCATCCAAATATGGCAGCTGCTCATGAATCAATCCCCAAATTGGACGCGTCATAACACCCTTCTCTCCCAATTCTTCAACCAACTCCTTTACCGTCTTGTTCTCTAGCTCCAGCACCAGGGAATAGAACCAGCAATTTGCCTCTGTTCCTTCCCGAAAGTCCAATAAACGCAAGTTCTGGCAATCCGAAAAAAGTTCCTTGTAATAAGAATAATTCTCACGTTTTCTCCGGATAAACTCTCTTAGTTCCTCCATCTGTGCTACTCCCATTGCAGCCTGTACATTCGTCATGCGGTAATTATAGCCTACCTCATTATGGATATAAAACAATGGATTGTCCTTTGCCTGTGTAGACAAATATTGAATATGTGCCAACTTCTTTTCATCTGCCGCAACAATCATTCCGCCGCCGCCTGTGGTAATAATTTTATTCCCATTAAAGGAAAAAGCTCCAAAATCTCCTATGGTTCCGGCATATTTACCTTGGTAGATACCCGTCGTAAATTTTGTTCCCAAGGCTTCCGTTGCATCTTCAATCACTGACAATCCATACTTCTTAGCTGTCTGCATAATGGATTCCATATTGGCGGTATTGCCAAAGACATGAACCACTACCACTGCCCGGATTGCCTGTCCTGTTTTTCTCACCCTCAGGACTCCTTGGGAATATTCACATTCCTGTTCGCAATACGCTTTTAATTTATCCGCATCCATACAAAGTCCATCATCACAATCCATAAAAATTGGTTCTGCAAATTGGTACTTCACCGGATTGACTGCTGCTATAAATGTAAGAGTAGGTACAATCACACAATCTCCCGGCAAAACGCCGCATTCAATTAATGCAAGATGCAGTGCGGCTGTTCCACTTTGGCAGGCTACTGCCTGATTCACACCGAGAAAATCAGCTATTTTCTCCTCAAACTGTGTGATATAGGCTCCTCCTGTGGATACCCAGCCTTCCCTCACTGCCCTACTTACGTATAGCTCCTCATTTCCCTGAAAATTTGGTACTGACAATGGTATCTTATCCTGCATAACGGTCCCTCCATAACTTAAATAGTATGTCTATTATATGCTTTCTCAACGCTCAAATCAAGTCTTGTATGAATGGTGAAAGAGTAGTTGACGTTACCTTCTAATCTCGCTATAATTATTTTAGTTCCTGAAAAAAAATCATAAAAGGAGAGCTTCCTATGGAAAAAATTATATGTAATGACACCACCCTTTGTCTGGATGAAGCAACTTTACTTTATTCCTTTCAAATGGGAAAAAGTTCCTGGTGCTGGGATAAAAATTATGTTCCAAAACTTGAAACTTCTCATGGCACCATCTTATTTTCAGATGCAAAAAAGATCACACATTCTAAGTGGGAAACCGGTCTTGGTTTGGGCATCCTCAGCCGTTATGAAGACTTTTCCTTCCCTCTTTCCTTTGAAACAATTGTCTGGGTTGAATCCTCCTGTGGACGTATTCATTTTGAATGGATTCCGCTCTCGGAGGAATCCATGGATATCACTGCTGTTCTATGGCCGGGATATATGGATTTTTCAGAAAAAAAAGATAGCTGGTATACACTTCTTAATTTAGAACAGGGACTTCTTATTCCCAACACCTGGGAAACAGAACTTGGAACGCTTATGTTTGGTGGTCAGATGTGTACTGCTGCCGCTTATATGCCATGGTTCTCACAGATAAAAGACCGTATGGGATATCTTGCTGTCTGCGAACAGCCCTGGGATGCCTGTTACTATGCGGAACACCCTGCCCATGGTCCCTATACCCATGTTGGCATAAAGTGGATTCCAAGTCTTGGGCAAATGAGCTATCGCCGATCCATAATTTATACATTTTTAGCTGACTGTAGCTATAATGAGATTTGCAAATGTTACCGTTCCTATGTTCAGGAAACCGGACTCTTCTGCTCTCTTTCCGAAAAAGCCGCAAGAGTACCTGGCGTAGATCAATTAATTGGAAGTTCCTTTCTTCACCGTGGAATTAAGACACAGGTAATGGAGGATTCTAATTTCTTTGATCCCAATGCTCCTCACAAGAACAATCGCCTGGTTCCTTTTCATACACGCACAGAAGAAATTCGCCACTTCCATGAACTTGGTTTTCAAAAATTATACCTTCATCTGGATGGCTGGGCCGATCCGGGTTATGACAACCAGCATCCCGACTATATGCCTGCCTGCCTTGATGCCGGTGGCTGGGAGGGCATGAAAGAACTTTCCGATACCATGAAGGAATGTGGCTACCTCTTCGGCATTCATGATCAGTACCGGGATTACTATTTTGCTGCCAAGACCTTCAACCGGGAATCTGCCTGCCACAATATGGATGGCTCTATACCGGAACACGCCAACTGGGCCGGCGGACATCAGACCTATCTCTGTGCAACTCAGGCTCCCGGCTACGTAAAACGTAATTTTTCCCAGTTGGAAAGTCATAACATACATTTAGATGGTGCCTATTTAGATGTCTTTACTTGCAATGAACCCGATGAATGTAATCACCCACGCCATCGCATGACGCGAAAAGACTGCCTGGACTACCGCAATCGCTGTTTCCAATATCTTCTTTCCCGGAATATCTTAACCAGTTCCGAAGAAGTAACCGATTGGAGTATGCAAAATCTGGTATTTTGCCACTATGCACCCTATTCCTTTATGATGGCAAAACCGGGAACTCCTAAGAAAGGACTTGCTGTTCCCCTCTTTAATCTTGTCTACCACGATTGCCTGATTGTCCCTTGGATGATGGACAAAGTAAGTGAAACCGAAGATTATATGCTATATGCACTCCTAAATGGCGGTGCTCCCTATTTCATTCGGGATGGTGCCTATGCCAATACCGATGGCTCCTTTGATACAGCCTTTACCTTTACCGAACGTGAAGCTTATGAACGCTGTGCAATTGTTGCCTCTCTTCACGAGAAGATTGCAAAAAGTGAGATGATTTCCCATGAATTTGTCAATGGAAATCCCTCCATTCAGCAAACAACCTTCCGTAATGGGTATCGTGTTCTCATTAATACCGAAGCACAAACCTATCAGATTGATAAACACTAATATAACCCACCGTAGCCGGAGAATTCCGAAATGAGAATCCCCTTTTATCTATCCTGGGACTTTCTATTTTTTAACCAGTCATAGGTAAGGCGGATTCCTTCCTGAAAGGGAACCTCCGGTGTAAAACCGGTATCTGCCTGTAACTCATATAGATTTATTTTATCGTATTCCAATGGTATTCCATGATAATCCAGTTTTCCAAACTGTAATAACTGTTGTTTCCCGACAACCTCCCCTGCTTCCATTAAAAAATCACGTACCGCTCTTGGATGATTGCTGCCAATGTAGTAAGCTTTGCCCTTCCTTCCTTTTTCAGAAATAAGATAAAAAGCTCTTGCAACATCATCAATAAATATAAAATCATAGCAGTGTTTTCCTTCTGTTAAAAAAACAGCTTCATTGTGTATAAACTTTCTCAGCATGGAATTAATTAGCCTTGGAGACACTTCTCCTACTCCATAAGCATTGGAAATTATGGCCGAGATATACTCTATGCCATAGTTTTCCGCCAGTATTTTGGACATGGAATCCGCTGATAATTTGGCTGCGGAATAAAGATCTGAAACTGCTTTTGTATCCCCTATTGTCATGTATTTCATACATTCCAATTCGGCAATGCTGGACGCAAAAATAAACCGTTTACACTGTAATGCCCCACACACATCCATCAACTTACAGGAATTCAATATATTTTCTATCTGCAGCTCATATTCACTTTTTCCACTTCCGGATACACCACCCCACGCAAAGTGAATGCAGCTGTCTATTCTTTTTTCTTGTATTAAATCCAATAATTTTTCTGCCTGCTTCAAATCACATTCCAACACGGATAGATTCTTATTCCAACCATAAGCTGTTCTTTTTTCTTCACTTCTAACCACTGCATATACAAAATAATCCTTTTGGAGCAAATAATCTACGACAGCCCTTCCAATAAAGCCACTTGCACCAGTCACTACTATTCTTTTCATACTTTTTCACCCTGGGGATAGATTGCAAACATGGTTAATGCAGTGGGTACAGAAGAATGCGTTCTAATGTAGATTTTATATTCCGGAAGAAGCGATAACACATACTGTGGAATCTTCCACACATCCTCTTTTAAATGATAGAGGCAGATGCCCAGTCGGGGTTTGTCACGTAAGATTGTATTTCTTGCCCCATAAAGTGCCTGCAATTCAGATCCCTCCACATCCATTTTAATAAACGTTACTTTTGTGTTCTCTATGATATCATCAATCGCTTCTACTTGCGTTGTACCCGTTCCCGTGTTGGAAATGGCAGAACCCTCATTTCCACAGGTACTGAATTTTAATGTTGTTTTCTCTCGCCATACACCTTTTAAATAGGTATTTATTCTCTTATCTGAGTGATACGTATCTCTTAATTGTTTATAATTATGTTCATCCGGTTCAAAGGCAAATACCCGGTAGTCTGTTTCCTTTGGTATTTTATTTAAAAACTCTTGCACGGTATCTCCATCATATGCACCACAGTCCACCAAACACTCCTGCTCCTCCCAGGAGAACATGTCCTGAAAGAAATATTGTGGTTTCTGCCATTCTGACGGAGTAAGGTCTTCATCTACATTTGTAATTCTTCCATTAATATTGGCGGCATACAACTCCCTGGATCTTTCATCCTCCAATCTCTCATATACAAACTCAAACTCCTTCTCATGTTCTTTATAATACTCATAGGTAAGGGAATAGCCTTCAAAGGAGCCCATTCCAAATGTCACATCATATATTTGATGAATCTTTTTGTTAGTAAAAAAATCTGGTTTCTGAATGGTTCGCCTGGACACCCCCAGTATAACATTGAAATCTGTTTCTGTATCCAGAACACGATCCAAGCAATGTACCGGTATTTCGGTTCCAAAAAGCATCAAATTATCCCGATAATCCTGCTTCTCTACAACCACATCATCCAGATGAATTTTATTTTCTTTTAATACCTGATATACTTTTCCACCTCGACCACCACATCCCAAAAGAATAAGTTTTCTTTTTTCTTTCTGCAGCTGGCAAATAATTTCCGGAATTACCGATTTTCTATTTAAAATGATCTCATTCAGTTTTTTACTCACTTTATTCCTTCTTTCTTTTACACATTCATGCAATATTCGGTGTAATTTTCCAGTAATTTTTCCTTTATTTCTTTCCGATTTTCATCCGTGAGTTTATCCCTGTACTGATCCACCACTCCATTGGACCAGGCAAAAATACGGTCACAGGTACCTTTCCAGTCCGCTGTTAATTCCTGAATTTCATCGCCAAAGTAATATATGGTAACTGACAAAAGACGATAGATATTGTTGATACGACCCACTATTATCGTGCTCAGCTCCTCATTTCTTAAATTAAAATTCTCCTCTACCAGTTGAATGCAGGCTGCTGCCTGCTCTATTCTTGCTTCCGGACGGCAATAATCCAATGCCCAGGTCTTTGATGCTGCCGCTTGGGAATCGGACCCTTCCTTCCATAAATGCTTTGACTCTACAAATAATTTATCGCCCTCACGCACCGCCATAAGCATATAAAAAATATGTGGATACAGCTTAACAAACTCATTCTCTCTGGCTTTCTCATAATAATAATCAAATGCCTTTGCTTTGTGAAGATTTTCTACATTCATCCAATTTCCGGTTAAATAATTAGCATTTAGAACATGAAAACAAATCTCCATTTTATCATTTATGACACCTGCTTTTTGAAAGTTGGCATAATCGCTCCCTTCTCCGGCGCTTCGTCCGGCTCCCAGTTTTAATCCCTGTCCAAAATGATTGAGATATCCCCCTATCTGCTCCAAAATGATTGTATCCTGGTCACTTTGCAATACCGCAAATTCACCGGTTGCCAGTTCCAATACCTTTGTTATGTTGTCACCAACTCCCATATTCCTTTCAAATCGATGGTATACAATACGATTATCTCTCATATTCCTGATTTCTTCATATCCTTCGGTGTTAAGATCGGACCCATTATCCGATACAATAATTTCAAGTTCGGCATCATACCTGCTGCTTTGCAACGCCTTCACTGCCCGCAGTGCTTCCCTTCCTCGATTCCAGCTTGGTATGCACACAGAGAGGAACACATGATTTCTGCCTTCCTTTTTTCCTCTTATTCTCTTTTCATGTATTTGATCTAGGATCTTCCAATAATAATCATCCTGATTGGATCTGACTTTATGAGGCAGATATACCATTTCTTCCTCATTAAAATATGCCTCCATTAATTCAATTGAATGAAACATCAAGTGATTACTCATATATTTTTCTGAAAATCCGGGTACCTGGAGAAAGGATACATATTTTCCTTCATTTGAAGGAATCACATAGATACAGGATTGAAACTGCTCCTCCTGCATCTCTCTTATCTTTCTGCAATCCCAGCAATCTGCTGCCAATATCCCATCAAATGCGATTCCATTTTTCTTATAATTGGTTAAAGTAAGATCAAGAATGCCACAAAATTCCTCCTGTTCCAGATCAAATATATAGAATCTCTCATCTGAGACCGGAAAAAACACCAAAGGGAGATTCTCATATGGTATCCCGGTAATCTCCCTGCTATTTTCTTCATAGGTGCGTTTAAATTCTTCCGCATTTGGTGTCCAGAAGCAATCCATCAGCAGATTCATAATTTCTTCTTTTTTTTCTCCATTCTCATAAGCTTCCACAAATCGTTCCAGTGCCTGCTCATACTGTCCCTGTTCCAATGCCGCCAATCCTTGTTCCATTTGACTGTCCTCCAATTGCATCCTCCTTATAGGAAAAAGAATTCTCTTATTTGCTCTTCCATGACTCCTGCTGCACTTCCATCTTTTTCATAGGCCTTTGACCAGGCAACTACCTGTTGAATCGTCTTCTTTATATCCCAATGGGGCTTCCAGTTAAATACAGTTTGCAGCTTTGTACAATCCAGTTTCAGGAAATCCGCTTCTCTTGGCCCCTCTGCTATTACACTCTGCCACGATGCAGTCTCTCCCCAGTCGTTGCAAAACAAAGTCACCAACTCTGCTGTTGTTACGCAATCTTCTGCGTTTGGTCCAACATTATAGGAACCTGCGAGACTTTTATCACAATATTGCCCCCGGGCAACCATTAGATATACCGCTAAGGCCTCCAGAACATGCTCATAAGGCCGAATTGAATTTGGATTACGCACTTCTATGGCTTTCCCTGTTAAAACTGCCCGTACACAATCCGGAATAATTCGATCCTGGGAAAAATCTCCCCCTCCCAGTACATTCCCGGCCCTTAATGTTGAGATGGGAACCTCCGGTAGAAAAGAATAACTATAGGATGATGTTACAAGTTCCGAGCAAGACTTACTATTGGAATAAGGATCTTGTCCATTTAATTCATCTTCTTCCCTATACCCCCGTCCCCAGCCTTTGTTATGATACACTTTATCCGTTGTTATATTTACAACCGACCGGACACTCTTGGTAAGGCGAATGCATTCCAATAGATTTACGGTTCCCATTACATTGGTGGAATACGTATTGACCGGGTCCTTATAACCCAGTCGTACAATGGGCTGGGCTGCCATATGGAATACAATCTCCGGCTGATAGTTATAAAAAACTTCCTTGAGATGAGATAAATCCCTTATATCGCCTGTAATAGAAGTCATAGCTTCCGCTATATGGGAGATCTGAAACAAAGAAGGTTCCACTCCATTATCGATTCCATAGCCAATTACTTCGGCTCCTGACAAAATCAGTATTTTGCATAACCAGCTTCCTTTAAATCCCATATGTCCGGTAACCAGTACCTTCTTTCCTTTATAAAAATCCCTTACATCCATATCTCTTACCACATCTTCCAGGGTGCCTTTTTGCTCTCCCATAGGCTTTCCAATTCTTCCTTATCTCTCTGTGTATCCATGCATTTCCAAAACCCTTTGTGATAATAGGCATTGAGTTCTCTGTCTTTCACAAGCTGTTCCATTGGTTCTCTCTCAAAAACAGTCGCATCTTCCTGAATGTAGGAAAAAATCTCCGGTTCTAAAACCATAAACCCACTGTTTACAAGGTCACTGTCCCGGTTTTTTTTCTCCCGAAAAGATTGTACCAATCCATTGGAATCCAATTTCATTAACCCAAACCTTGGTTCCATCATAACACCGGTTACTGTAGCAATCTTCTTCTGGGAGCGGTGAAATTCCAATAACGAATTCAGATCTACGTTACTGACTCCGTCTCCATAAGTAAGCATAAAGGGTTCGTTGCCAATATAGGGTGCAACCCGCTTTATACGGCCTCCCGTCATAGTATCCAGACCGGTATCCACCAGCGTAACTTTCCAGGGTTCTGAAATATTATTATGTACCATCATAGCATTCTTTTTACTAAAATCAAAGGTCACGTCACTATTGTATAAATAATAATTCGCAAACCATTCTTTTATCATATGCTGCTTATATCCACAACATAGGATGAATTCATGGAATCCATAATAAGAATAGTGCTTCATAATATGCCATAAAATTGGTTTTCCGCCAATCTCTACCATAGGTTTTGGTCTTACCATACTTTCTTCGCTAATTCTGGTTCCAAATCCTCCTGCTAAGATTACAACCTTCATTCCTGCACCTTCTTCCTATTTTTGCTGAATCGCTTCTGTGATTATCCTTACCATTCTATCTAATTGTTCTTTGGATAAACCGGGATATACACCAACCCAAAACGTCTGACTCATTATTTCATTGGTTTTCTCCAGATTACCAATTACACGATAACACTCCGGTCTTTCTCTATACATGTCAAAACAAGGATGTTTGATAATATTTCCTGCAAATAACATGCGTGTCTGAATTCCTTTTTCCTCTATATAGGTTACTATTTTTTCTCTGGAAACACCCTTGCGGCAGGTTAATAAGAGCCCAAACCAGCTGGGTACTCCATTGGGACAGGCTTCCGGCAAAATTAACGACTCCTGTAAAGATTCCAGTTTTTGTCTAAGATACTCATAATGTTCTCTTCGCTTTGCTACAAATCCATCCAGCTTCTCCAGTTGTGCACAACCAATTGCCGCCTGCAGATCTGTGGCTTTCATATTATAACCAAAATGTGAATAGACATATTTATGGTCATAACCCACAGGAAGTTCCCCATACTGTCCCTTAAAACGATTTCCACATAAATTATCCGTACCGGGAGGACAAGAACAATCGCGTCCCCAGTCCCTTAATGAACGAATTATTTTATGAAGCAGGGGCTGATTGGTATAAACCGCACCGCCCTCCCCCATAGTGATCTGATGAGCCGGGTAAAAGCTGGAGGTACCAATATCTCCCACCGAACCGGTACGATAGTGTTTCCCCTCTAAGAAATATTCCCCTCCCAATGCATCACAGTTATCTTCAATAAGCCATAATTTGTGCTGCCTGCAAAAAGAGGTGACCGCATTTAAATCAAATGGATTCCCTAATGTATGCGCAATCATAACTGCCTTTGTCTTGTCTGAACAAGCCTCTTCTAACTGACTGACATCAATGTTATATTGAGGAATGGTTAGGTCTACAAATACCGGCACTGCTCCATACTGTACGATTGGGGCAACGGTAGTTGGAAAACCGGCTGCCACTGTTATAACTTCATCCCCCGGTAATATCTGTCTTTCTTTTAATAATGGGGATGTTAGTGCCATAAAAGCAAGCAGATTTGCTGAGGAACCGGAGTTAACCAATGAACAAAAGGAAACTCCCTGATAGGCTGCCAGTTTTGATTCAAATTCCTTTGTATAGCGTCCGGACGTCAGCCAGAACTCCAGGGCACTGTCTACAAGATTTCTCATTTCCTGTTCGTCATATACTCTTGCCGCATATGGAATACGATCCCCTTCCTTATACTCCTCTTCCTTACAATAATTCTTATAATATGCCGTGACCAAATCCAATATTTCCTGCCTGGCTTCTTGCTTATCCTTCATGCTCTATCCTCTTTTCTACATCCGAGACATTATTCATTATATAAATCCGGTTTATAGGTATCTAAATTCTCACGTATAAATTGTATGGTATTGCTGATTCCCTCTTCAAAAGATACTTCCTGTCTCCAGTTTGTAAGTGCTTTGATTTTTTCATTGGAGCCAAGCAGACGGTTGACCTCGCTTTTCTCCGGACGAAGACGCTGTTGTTCGCATAGAATCTCAGCCTGGGGGTTAATCTGGGCGATCAGCTCCTTTGCCAATGCACCTATGGAAATTTCCTGTCCTGAGGCAATATTGATCTCCTGTCCGATTGTTCTCTCTGATTCTGAAATTGCAATAAAGCCTGCCGCTGTATCCTTTACATAATTAAAATCTCTGGTTGGAGTAAGGGAACCCAGATGAATCTCCTTCTTCCCTGCCAGTAATTGACAGATAATAGTAGGAATCACTGCACGGGCAGACTGTCTTGGACCATAGGTATTAAATGGACGCACAATCGATACCGGCAGCTCAAAGCTTCGGTAAAAGCTTTCTGCCAGCCGATCTGCTCCAATCTTTGTGGCAGAATACGGAGATTGTCCCTGGAATGGATGCTTCTCGTCTATTGGAACATATTGTGCCGTTCCATAAACCTCCGAAGTGGACGTAATCAAAATCCTCTCCGTTCCCAAATCTCTGGCTGCCTGTAATACATTCAATGTTCCTTTAATATTTGTATCCACATAAGAATCCGGCGAATGATAGCTAAACGGAATCGCAATTAATGCAGCCAGATGGTATACCCCATCCACTCCTTTCATTGCTTCTCTCACCCCATTAGGGTCTCTGATGTCCCCTGAAAAGATCTCAATGGAGTCTAATTTTTCTTTGGGAAAGCTATCCAGCCATCCCCAGCGATTAAAGGAATTATAATAAGTAAATGCCTTAACTTCATATCCTTTTTCCAACAAACTTTCCACCAAATGGCTTCCTATAAATCCATCGGCTCCTGTAACCAATACTTTTTTCATGTTCGTCCTCCGTTTCCTGCCGGTTTTATTTTAATATAGAATTGACTGCATCCAAGAGATCGGTATAAATAAAATCCGGAACGACTTCCTGCTCTAACTGTTGGGATCCATAACCGGACTCTACCAACACTGTGGTTATTCCCAACTGTTTCCCCAATAAGATGTCACTTCCACGATCTCCTATAAGATAGGAGCCTTTCAACTGAATCTCATACTCTTTCATGGCCTGCTGAATTAATCCAATACCCGGTTTTCTGCATTGGCAGTGTTCCGATTCCAGATGTGGACAGTAGAACACTCCATCTACTCCGGTTTGACTGACTAATTCTTCATTCATGGTTTTTAGATCATCTTCCCTTAATAGCCCTCGGCCAATTGCGGACTGATTGGTAACTACAATGGCAAGAAAACCGCATTTATGTATTTGTTCAATGCTTTCCCTGGCATAGGGAAAGATTGTGAATTCTTCCAAGGTAGTAACATATCCGTTCTCTTGTGACAACACACCGTCCCGATCCAGAAAAAAAGCTTTTTTCTTCATGGTGTTCCTCCCTTTATTTTGCTGATTCTTTTTCCACATAAAAATCTCTAATCTTAGCAATTCCCTCTTGAAATGTAAATTCTTCCTGAAATTTGGTAGCCTGTACTAATTTGCTGATATCTACCTGCATCCCCGGTTCTTCCTTCGCAGTGGTTCCAAATTCCGGTTCCACATTGGGATTTACAATCCGGTGTATCTCTTTTATATAGTCCTTCAGCGGTCTGGCTTTTGCACTTGCTACGCAGTATTCCTCCCCATCCTGACCATATTCTGACAGCAGATACAGGGCTTTCCCTGCATCCTGAGAATAAAGATAATTCCACAGCTGTTCACCCGTTGTGTACGCAAGACTTTCTCCCTTTCGCAGCTTTTGTATGGATAAATCAACCAGACTATGGGTTTCATCATAGGGACCATAAATACTAAATAGTCTTGCCCATATGTGTTTGATCTGATAGCTTTTACATAATACTCTTGACATTGAACAGGCGCATACTTTTGCCATACCATAGCCATTCCCGGGCTGTAATACGGTATCCTCATTCATCCATCCATTACTGTATCCATACTCTGCCTGACTTCCTACGCCAAGGAAAACCGGACATTCTAACTTATGACAGAGCTCCACCGCATCCATTAGGTATGTAATGTTTCTGGACTGAAGCTGCATATTATTGCGATTATCTACTTTCTCCCGTCCTTTCGAACCTTCCCATGCCAGATGAAAGAAAACCCGGGCCTTTTTTGGTGGAATTAAGTGGTGCTGAAGGATTTGATCATATTCTCCCAGGTTGCACTCTATTCTATGCAATAAAGAATCCTGAGGCAGATTACACTCACGTTGCGAATTCGGCCGCAAAATGGCGAAAACCTCTATCTTTTTCCCTAACAAATAACGGACCAGCCCATTGCCGGTAACTCCCGTTGCTCCGGTAACAATTACACTCTTCATCCTCTATTCCCTTGACCTCAGTTTGATTTTATTGTCCTCTATTATGGCACATATTATTTCTTCATTGATACCCTTAATGATTCTGCATACTTCGTTTGTAAAAGAGCCTGCAATCACCAGAATTGCTTCTATCTTTTGTTCTTTGATTCGGTCTGGTGAATAAATGGGAATATGCGTTGCCGGTGTATACTTATTTTGTTTAAAATCAGCCGAATCTATTACCCCGTCTATTCTGCCTCTTAGTTGCGCAATGGCTAAAATGGACAGTGCCTCATGTCCGGCTCCCCACACTGCAACTTTTTTCCCTTTCACATTCATGTCCTCAATAAATGCATTTACCTCTTTTATAAGAGTCTGCTCCCCCTTTTGAAACCCGGTACCATCAATCTTTCTTCTTTTTTCAACAACCATGGAGATCATATATTCATTCCATACCACCTCACAGGATTTCACCTTAAATCCATTTTGTTCCACAACCCTTTTTAAAGTCTCCTGTGTAAAATAAGACAGATGATCCAGCATAAATTCTGAAAACATTGCATCTTGAATTATTCGATCTGTATTGGGGACTTCAATAAGACCAATTCCCCCCTCTGTAAGGTTATAATTGATTCCCTGTAAAAATTCATTTAATTCCGGTACATGTTCCAAATAATTCATACAGTAAAATCCATCAAAGGGCGAATCCCCAATGGCATACTCCTTGGAACTGATGTAGCCCTGATAGAGCGTAAGTCCTTTTTCTTTCCCTGCACTGACGGAGGTGTTCCGATGTTCAATTCCATATACTACGGCACCTGCTGCTTCCATAAGTGTCATATATTCTCCTGCGCCTGCACCAATTTCTATGATTCTTTTCCCAATTAATTGATTTTCCCTTAAGAACTTTTCAAACTGTACCTTGCGAAATTCTGCCATCTCCTGGGAGACTGCAACCGCCCGAATCACATCCTTATAGTAGGAAACCGGCTTTTCCAATATTTGAATCAACCCACAATAGGGACATTGGTATATCGAAAAATCGATTCCACAGTCCTGGCCTAGTTGATCCTTTGTTGGAAAGTTCTGGGCAATGGATGGCATATTATGAAATTGCAAGATAGGATTTCTTTCTTTTAACTGATTCTTACACAACCTACATTTTTTACTCTGTTCTTCCATTCTGCCGCCTCTGTTTTTATTCTATTACCAGCTCAATCATCATTTCCCTCTGTAATTCTTCTCTTGATAACAGGGGTGCTAAATCTTCTAATGGCTTTGAAACCATGCTTCCGTCCTCTTTTTGGTACGAAATCTGTCTTGGAGCGGTCTTTTCGTCCGGTGAAACATGTATTTCACAAATAGTTGGTCCTTCCATCCTAAGACAATCCGGTATAATACTGTCCAAATCTGAATTTTGAACTGCTTCATAATAACGTATATCGTACAAATCTGCAATTTTCTTTAACGCTGGCAGCGTAACTCCACTTTCCTTATTTGCTCCCACAAAATTTCCCTTAAAATAAGTCCTTTGAGAGTTCATAATGGAACCATAGCCCTGATTATTTAAAATAAAAAACTTAATTGGGAGCTTCTCTCTTCGAATGGTTTCAAAATCCTGTAAATTCATTTGTATTCCACCATCCCCATTAATACAAATTGTGGTTTTTCCGCCACTGGCAATACAGGTTCCGATACTTGCAGGAAGTCCCGTTCCCATTGACCCCAGCGAATTGGTATTAATAACTCTCTGCCCTTCTTTTACACGATATGCCTGTGAGAAAATCTCACTGCAGGCTCCTGAATTTCCCGGTGAAAAACAAGTCTCACTGTTTGTATATTGATTTAGTTTATCCATAAGAACATAACTGCTTACGCCATTGGTATAATCATAATATTCCGGTTCGATGACCGGATATTTTTGCTTCCACAATGCACATTTCTGTCTCCATGGCTGAAATGCATCCCCAGGAATGACCGTGTCATCCTCTAATAGCTGCTGTAAAAAATAGCCACTGTCTGCACAGATTTTCTGATCTACCTTAAATGAAAATTTCTCAAGTTCCCCTCTGTCTACATCATTCACAATTTTAAACGCACCTCTGGCAAAGGTCTCGGCTGCATAGCCAATTTGCCCAAAGTCAAGTCTTGCTCCAATTGTGATAATAAGATCTGAGTTCTGCTGTATAAAATTAGCTCCTCTTTGGCCAATGCAGCCGGGACGTCCCATAAACAGAGGATGATCTTCCGGAAGCAAATCCATTGCCTTCCAGGTGGTCAAAACCGGTATCTGATACTTCTCAATCACTTTTCGGAATTGATCTTTTGCCTTGGAGGTGGTAATTCCGTATCCTGCAAGTATTACCGGACGCTTTGCTCTTTGTATTGCTTTTACTGTTTCCTTTATAGGAAGCTCAACCTGTGGTACCTTCTGCTGCTCCATACTCCCCAGTGTAGTTTCCTCTATCATTGCCGCCTGAATATCCAGTGGAATGTCCACCCAAACCGGTCCCGGTCTGCCCTCTTTGCACCAATAAGCGGCTTCCTCCAGAACTCTCTTTATGTCCTGCGGATCTTCTATGGTAACCGCATATTTTGTAATTGGTTTCACCATTGATACAATATCTAACTCCTGAAATCCTTTCGTTCTAACTGTTCCATGGGATAAATCCGGTGTTTTCACCTGCCCCGATATCATAAAAAGAGGAATAGAATCCGTCCATGCAACTGCGACGCCGGTTATTGCATTGGTACCTCCGGGTCCGGTTGTGACTAATCCTACTCCAATTTCATTGTTATATTGCGCATATGCTCCTGCGGCAAGAGATACTACCTGTTCAAACAGACAGCATTTATAATTTACCTTTTGATTTTTCCCAAGAGAATCCACTAAATGCATACATCCACCACCGGATAAAAGAAATACATCCTTTACTCCCAGCTTTTCTATATACTGAATCACATAATCCGACACTTTTATCAATTTATCTGCACCCCTCTCCCTTAATATAATCCATGATTTGATCTGTGTTTTGACATACCGCAACCGGATGCACATTGTCAAGTTCCTGCTTTTTATGAAATCCATATCCATAAGTGACCGCCAAAAAGTCTATCCCTGTGAGGACTGCTCCTTGTCCGTCTATGATACTGTCCCCTATTAACAGCGTTTCCGCTCTCTTTAAACCACAGCTTTTCATACATTCATAAATTGCCTCCTGCTTGGTGGTACAGCGGTTCACCTGATTGCCCTGTATTATATGAAAAAAGGAAGAAAGTTCAAAATATTCTAAAATCTTAATCGCATTTTCATGTGTCTTATTGGTTGCTACTGCAAGGGTTATTTCCCTATCTCTGCATTCCTTCAAAAGATCTTTGATACCGGGATATTCTCTTGCTATATAAATTCCTTTTTTCTGATAATAATTCTTAAATACTGCCGCTCCATGGGTGGCCGCCTTCTCATCATATCCTAAAAAATGACGAAAGGAATCCGTTAGCGGCGGACCAATAAACTGTCCAACGATATCCTCTTCCACTTCTGTCTGTTCCAATTCTTTCAACGTCTCCTTTAACGAGACAACTACACCTTCCTGTGTATCTAAAAGTGTACCATCCAAATCGAAAATAATTCCTTTATACATGAATCATATCTTCCTTATGAAAGACCTCTGTATAGGGAACCGGAACCGGCTTATTATAAATTCGGCCCTCTACGTATTTCTTAATAAAGGGCAGATCTTCTGCGATTAAACAGGTATCTACATGTTCACCAAAATACTTGATATTCAGACCTGTTTTAATAATTTCGTCCAGTGGCTGCTGAAAAATATTGCCAATTGAGGTGTGAATATAAGGGCAAGGCTGTACATCTCCATATTCTGTTACGGAAATAAATCCCTTCACACCGATACAACCCATATCCAATCCATAGCCCGGTGTCAAATGGGTAAAGACACGATATTTTTTTTCTAATTCACTCATATATGCCATATCTTTTCGATCAATTAAATGTTCAAACTGTCCTGCCCATGCTCCAACAGGTTTTGCGTAGGACACAAAAACATTTAATCCCCTGCCATTGAAATATTCTAAAAATTGAAGAAATTCCTGGGAATGAAGCCGCTCTTTTGTAACCACGGTCTGAATATAAAGTGGAAGTCCAATCCGGATACATTCTTCCATGCCTGCCATTGCCCTTGCATGTGCTCCGGGCTTTCTTCTGAATTCATCGTGTTCTTCCGGGTCTAAACTATCAATACTTAACTGTATTCGATCAATACCAATCTTTTTCATGTGTTCTGCTTTTTCTGCAAGGAGATATCCATTACTGTCACTGTTAATGTAGAATTTTTCAGGATCAATTGCTGCAACTACCTGGTCCAAATCCGGAAAAACAGTTGGCTCTCCCCCGCTTATAACAAATCTTGCCAGACCAAGTTCATCTGCCTGTTTCGCTAACATTGCCACATCAGCAGGTGTCAATCTTCTTTTCCCCGGATTCGTTTGATAAGGGGCAATGGAACAATGTTCACACTTCATATTGCAAGCATAATTATATTGCATTTGTATAATTGCGATGCTTTCACCCCTCTTATACTTTTCTCCAAACCGGATCACTTTATTATATACATAAGGCTTTGTTTCTTTTAAATAGTTTCTTCCTGCTGCTTCTTTTTCAGTTAAGTTCTTATCCATGTTCACACTCCCTTATCTACTAATTTCATCCATCATTTCTTTTGTTATGTAAACAGTTGTCTTTCGTGGTACCGAGAACATCTCTTCCTGATCATAATAGGAATCATTTAAATAATGGGTTGTTGAGATTTCTTCAAAAACACAGCCTCCCTCAGAAGAAAATCCATGGGCTGCCTTGCGTTCTACAAGAACCTGCTCCCCAACTACTGCTGTACTTACCACTCCATCCAGCTCAATATTTAAATCTCCATACATAATGTTGAACATTTCTTCTTTCTGAAGATGGTAGTGAACCGGATGCTTTTGCCCCGGCAGAACAACGAGAATCTTTTTACAATATTCCCGATTAATGCAGTCAATAATGGCTACCCCATACTCTTCATAGTTCTCTATGCCATAATGATGGGACAGGCTGCATTTACTCTCTAGTGGAATCACTACACCACTTTTTTTAAGAATTGCAAACACTTCTGAAAGTCTTCCATATACTAATTCTGTTTGATTATTAATCTCCGTACTTTCTTTTAGAATGGCTTCCTTTTCCTTATAACCTTCTCCGGCTTTCGATGTTGTATATTTTGAAAAATCTCCTGCAACTAATTGTCCCTCTGTACATGGGAAGGCAAAAAATACATGTTCTGCATCCAACGTATCTCCTGTTTGAATCGATGTTTTTGCAAAAGCACCTCTTTTTAATGCCTGTAAATCTGCACATTCCTTTTGAGATGAACGATAACGTTCTCCCTCTATTCCACAAATATCATAGGTCTCCTTCGCTGCCTTTAACCAAGCTCTTACCTGCTCCGGATTTGCCGAATAGCCATTTAAAGTTATGGAGTCCGTTGGTACACCAACGTGTTTTTCAAAAATCATGGCACCTTTTGCAATTGCAATTCTAATTGGAATCAGATTATCCGGCTCCTCATGTGTGGAAAATCCAACTGAAATCTGTGGATACCTCTGTCTTAAATAATCAATCTGATTCATTTGCAGCTGTTCTGTTCTTGTTGGATATTCCGCAACACAATGCATCAATGAGAACGCTATATGACGATGTTGAAAAAAACTCACTACTTTATCGACGTCTTCTTCACCGGAACCTGCACAGGATGCAATCACCGGTTTTCCGGCTAAGGCTATTTTTTCCAATAGAGGCCAATCCGTAAAGGAACAGCTGGCAATCTTTATATAATCATACCCATGTGCCGAAACCAGTTCAACGGAATTCTCATCAAAAGGTGTACACACCGTAATAAAGCCGCTCTGCACTGCTGCCGCCTTTAACTTTTGGAACGCTTCCGCATTCAGTCTTGTTTCCTGGAACCGCTTAATATTCTTAAGATCGAAACGGTTCTTATAATCCGGATGTAGGAACGTATCCAGATCTCTATATTGGAACTTTACAGCAAAATCAAAGCGGTCCTTATATTCTTCACAAACATTCTTTAACTCTCTTATAATTCTAATTCCATGTTCCACACTGCCCTGGTGATTGTTTGCCATTTCAAAAATGAAGAGTGGCTTTTTGTTTTCATTCTTTTTCATTGGTCCTTTACCTTTCCCATTTATTCTCTTAACAAATCGCAGATGTCCAATATTCTTTCTACCTTAGGATATTGATATTTTATCTGCAATTCAATCTGGTTATAGTATGCCGGAATCGCAATCACAACAGTCTTTATTTCTCTCTCTCGAATGGTAGACGGAGCATTCACCTTACGTTTTCCAATTGTTAACTGCTGCTTGATTAAGGAACTATCAATTGGAAATACCTTCTGGTTATTTAATTCTTCCACAACTTCAAATGTTTTTGTTGTATGGTAATTCACTCCCCAAACTGCTACTTCTCCGTATTCTGAATACAATTTTTCTATATTTCTGCCTAGATTCAAGGTCAGTTCCTTGGGGATTAAGATATTGTATCTTTGTCCACATCCGGAACAAGCAAGAAAATTAGTGGCGAATAACTTGATTTCACTCCAAATTGTCTCTTCTCCACAAATTGGGCATCTTCCCTTAATGGCTATTCTTCCATTCTCATAATCTACCTTAAGAAGTTCCACTTCTTTAATAATTTTTGTCTTGGAAAATGGATAATCCGTTATCTTTTCCATAATATCTTTGTATTCCTCTAATGTCATCTTTGTATTATTCATTTGAGGACATCCATCTTTCAGATATTGTGCTGCATCCGTAATCTGTCCATTTTTTTTGGCATTCTTATATAACAGGCAGCCCGGAAAGACCGTAATTGTATTCAGGTTAATCTTATATTCTGCGTGTTCCTCCCAATACTTAAGGGTATTTAGAGCTGTTTCGTAAGTTTCAGCATCATCTCCAAATATAAAGGCTCCCTCAAAAGGTATTTTTTCAGCATAAACAGTGGATAAAGTCTTATGAATTTGTTCGATTGTAATATTCTTCCTCATACTCTTTAACACCCTGTTATCTGCACTTTCCAAACCAAAGGACATTGTAGTACAACCGGATTTTAAAATAATGGGTAGAATTTGTGGTTCAATACTATCCACTCTGAATTGTGCCCACCACTTAATATGATAAGGCTCTATTCTTTGACAAAATTCCACTACCCTTTGGGTACTGTATGAAAATAATTCGTCTGCAATACATACAAAATTAATCTTATACCTATTGATATTATACTCTAATTCTTTGAAAAAATCATCCAAAGAACGCTGTCTGTACTTTTTCCCTACGGTATGAAAACAAAAAGAACATTGATAGGGACAGCTTCTGCTTCCCAGCATAAAGATCGTTCGCGTAAAGTTTAACCCACTCACTCCGGGGTTCTTATCAAAGCTTTTCTCTAATTCAAACCCGTCATAATCCGGCCATGGTATGGTGTCTATGTCTTCAATCTCTGTTCTTTCTTTTGTCCGGATATAGCTTCCATTCTTATCCTTAAATATAAGACCATCTACATCAAGGAGAGAACCTTCCCCCTCTATTACTCTGCATAGCTCCACATTTGTTCGTTCACCCTCACCAATGATTCCAATATCTGCCCCTTCAAATGCATCCATTGCCGCTTCCGGATCACCGGTAATCACTCCTCCTCCAACGCAAACCGGCATCTCCGGATGCACTGCTTTCACAGCATCAATCAGCTGCTTAATGGGATAATATTGAAATGACAATCCTCCGGTAAAAACCACATCAATCTTGTTTTTAAGAAGTTCCTCTCGAACAATTTCTTCGATTTCTCCCTTGTGGTGATTTAAATTACAAGTAAAAATATGAAATCCTGCCTTTTTCATAGATGCACTTACATAGGGCAATCCTAGAGGAAACGAATATCCATCCCCTACTTTATTGACAATTCTTGGCATAATTAACAAATAGTTTTTTTTCATCTCTCTCTTCACCCCTCAATTCATCCACAAGCTGCTGAAGCAGTACATTATGTATGGATTCTACTATCCCATACTCCTCCAATGGAACATGCACATTGATACAACCCAAGTTGTGAATTTGATTTTCCTTTAAAAAGCCACTGAACGTTATTACCTCCATGCCTTTCTCTCTCGCCGATCTTATGGCTTGTATAATGTTGGGAGAATTTCCTGAACTACTGATTGCAACCAATAAGTCGCCTTCCTGTCCAAGCATATCCAATTGTTTTGAAAATATTGTCTCATATCCATAATCATTCCCAAGGCAGGTAATGGTTGGTCCGTCATACAAATTGCAAGTTGAAACCCTTCCATTTTTCATAAAATCGATTGTCATATGACTTGCTATAGCGGCACTTCCTCCATTTCCGGCAAAAAAGACTTTTTTGTTCTTCTGCTTCACCTGTGAAAATACCCGAAGCAGCTCTTCCATGGCTTCTTCATAATCATTCGTTGGATTTTCCTCATTCCGCCTGTAAAATGCAAGTTCATTTAGGGCCTGAATAAATCTGTCTTTATAGTCCAAATACATATTTACACCTCTATTTCTTCCCCAGATATCGAAACCAGTCTTTGGTTGCTTCTTCAATATGATCCGGTGTCCAAACCGGTGCCTCTCGCCAATATTCTATATTCGCAAGAATAGTCGCAACCCCCTCCTCTAATGTAACCTTGGCTTTCCATCCTAATTCTTCCCGAATCTTATCCGTATTGGCAAAGGTACAATCCGGTTCTCCCGGTCGTTTTGGAATATGAATACATTCGCCTCCCAGTAATTCGCAAAGGCGGTTCACAGAATAGGTTCCACCACTTCCAACATTATAAGTCTCCTGGATGCGATTTGACATTGCCGCTGTATAGAATGCATCTGCAACATCGGTTACATAGGTAAAGTCTCTGGTTTGCTGTCCACTGCCAACAATGGTAAATGGTTTTCCTGCCAGTTTCTGTGCTAAAAATACTCCAAATACCGCTCCATATGTTCCTGAAGTTCTTGAACGGGTTCCATACACATTAAATAAGCGCAGTGTTACAACCGGGAGATCATAAACCTGGCCCCAGTGAAGCACGGTTTCTTCGCCCAGACGTTTTGTCAGCGCATATGGATATTGTGGACGAATCTCCGCCGTTTCCTTTGTAGGATATTCATCCGGGATTCCATAACAGGACGAAGATGCTGAATATACAAATTTCTTTATATTGGCTTTTCTTGCACATTCCAGCACACAAAAGGTCCCATCTACATTAGAGGTATAATATGCTTCCGGTTTTTGAATGGAAGGAACAATGTCTGCAAGAGCAGCAAGATGAAAGACATAATCCACTCCTTCAAAAATTGCTTCTATCTCCTCTTTTTTCCTGATATCTTTTTGAAAAATTGTTAAATTGGGATCCCCTCTATGATGGGCAAGATTCTCCGGCCTCCCAGTAGAAAAGTTGTCTATTACACGTACTTCCTGTCCTTCCTTTAACAATCGGTCAACAATATGGGAACCTATAAAGCCACAACCACCTGTCACTACTGATTTCATCTTTCTACCTCTCTGACTGTTATATATTTAATAATGTAGATGCATATTTTAATACATTTACCTGATCAATGGATTCTTTATTCCCCACAATATTTGCAGCCAAGGCTCCTGCTATATTCCCCATAAAGGTTCCAAGCTCCACCGATGCTCCCGCCGCTAAATACAAACTTGCCACTGCATAGAACGCATCCCCTGCACCAATGGTATCTTTCACCTTTAAGGTAAATGCCGGGCAGGTATGTACCTTACCCTCACTTACACCATAAGCTCCAAGTGCTCCTCGTGTAAGCCATCCTGCTCCACCCAGAGACTTCGCCAAACATTCCAGGGATTCCTCTTCCTTCATATCATAAGTGGGATATGCCAGCTTTAATTCCTTTTGATCTAATGTAAACGCATCTGCACGATGATATTTCGTGATAACATTCAATCCATAGTTGGAGGAATTTGTCTGACAATTAATTGCCAGAAAGTGTGCCTTTTTCTCCACAAGCTCGATTACTTCCTTCGTAATCAACCCATGTCCAAAGTCACAAACTACTACAAGATCATATTCTTCGATTGTGTCCTTTAGGCGTCGGATAAACTCCTGCATTGCCTGGGCATCTATAATCATTGGATTGGGAAGATTGTTCACCGAAAAGACTTTATGGAACTCTTCTCTTTTTTCATTTGTTGTAATGAATCTCTGTTTCACAATCGTTGGAAAGTGCTCACTACAAACCAAATTCAAGTGCATTTTGTCACTCATTTCATTTAAAAGACGGCTATGTACCGGATTTTCATTTCCTATAATTGTAGCCACTGTTACCTGAGTGGTAAAGGACGCAATATGCCTGGCAATTGCCAGACTCCCCCCAAGATATTCTTCCTCTTTTTCATATCTTGCGGAATATCCCATATCTTTTGACATGAGCCCCTGAATGTTGCAATAGGTATACTTATCAATAATGGCATCCCCAATGACCAGCACCTTTTTTTTAGAAATTCTATCGGAATAGTGCTTTACCGCTTCCATAGTATAGCTTTTATTAAACTCATTCAGATAATCTTTCATCTCCTGATTCAATACCGGCATAAGGTTATTAATTAATTTTGTCGAACTAAATACCGCACCTGAGGTGTATGCAATTTCCCCTCCATAGCTGCGTACCTGGTCCATCTCCTGATTAATTTTTCCGGTAATATCGTCTTCTGTTTTTTCATATTCCCTGCCTTTTACATATAAGTCAGGTTTTACAGTCTCAATAATATCCTCCCCGGTATAACCTTCTGAAATCATGACATAATCAATATATTCAATTGCCTTAAGAAATTCAACTCGCATTTCATCATCAAAATAGGGACGGCCCGGTCCTTTTCTTACATATTGGGCTGCTGTAATGGAAACCACCAAAAGATCTCCCAGTTTCTTTGCTTCTTGAAAATGTATAATATGTCCGGGATGAACCAAATCAAACACACCATGACAAAGAACAATTTTCAATTTTTTATTTTTAAATCCGGGCTGCAGCTTCTGAAATTCCTCTTTTGTTATATATTGTCCCACATCCTGTCCCCCTTTTGATTAAATAAAATTAATATGTTCCGGTCTGGAGCCTGTTGGCGCTAACATGGACTGGGTTCGGTACAGCTCCCACAGAACTTCATTTGTCTTATGCTGAAGGCACAGGGTTCCACATTCTTTATTGGGATCAAAACCATCTTCCCTTAACAAATTCATGACTTCCCAATAGCGTTCACTATTCCATAAGTCTTTAAATCTGGTCTCCTTAATGTTGCCAATATGATATTTTTTATATTTCTCATTAAAGAACATTCCGCAGGGAGCAACCAGTCCGGTTCCTGACATTTGTAAAATAAAAGGAGCACCGAAACATTTACAATAACTTTTTCGTCCATGGCTTAAAATCTTGGACCATTTGGCACTAACCTGATATTCTTTTGTGGAATAGGTCTCTGCTTCTTTTAAGCATTCTACCAGACCATCATATTCATTATAATCAATCCCCAGTGTTCCTTCTTCATCATCACTGCAATGCTTAATTACAAAATAGTCCACACCAATTTCTTTTCCCAGCTTTGTCAAAGGAAGAATTTGGTCCTTAAATTCCGGCATCAATACCATCTGTGTACCAATTGTTACCGGAAGATTCTTCTCTTTTTTTATTCGAACTGCCTCTTTCATGGTGTGAACCACCTTATAATAACAGTCTTCCTTGCATCCATGAATATAAGCATATCGCTGGGGTTCACCGGCGGATATGTTGAATCGCAGATAGGTAAGGCAAGGCAGAATCTCTTCCAATTCTTCATCCTTAAGAAGATACCCATTGGTTCCCAGTGCCATATCCAGTCCCAGTTCATGGCCATATAGAATGGCATCCTTTAAATGTGGGTTACAGGTACTCTCTCCATCACTTACAAAGCTCACTCCCCGCACACCAATCTCTGCTGCATCTTCCAAAAAATGAAAAATAGTTTCCCGATCCAGATTCTCTGACTGGTTTATACATTGCATTTTTCCATAACAGTAGACACAGCGGTAGCTGCATCTTGTTGTTAGTGCACAATCTATGGTAATGGGAGCTACTTTGCCCTCTCCAAACTTCCATTCTTTTAACCGATCTTCATGCCAGAGTATCTTACTTCCATCTAAAATCAGTGGCTCCTTTTCCATATCAACACCTATCTCTTTCCTTTTATTTTATGATAAATGGACTCTCCATCCAGTCCATTTTGCTGCCGAACTTCATCCTCATTTCCATATCCCTTGGCAAAGCAGTCATTTAACCCAATCTTCCTAAATTCTGTCCTTAGTCCACGTTCTGCAATCACTCCTGCCACTGCATCTCCCAGACCACCAATACAGTTGTGTTCTTCCACGGTGATAATTTTTCCTGTTTGACGCACGGCTGCCGCAACGACTTCCTCATCAAATGGTTTTAAGGTATGCATACTGATCACCTGTGTAGAGATTCCGTCCTGCTCTAATAGCACGGCTGCTTTTTTTACCTCCCTGAGAATGGAACCTGTGGTAATAACAGTAAGATCTCTTCCATCCGCCACTACCCGTCCCTTTCCTACCTGAAATGGGTTCTTTTCCTCTTCCGTCTCAGGCACACTTCCATTACCAAGACGAATATAAACCGGTCCCTGTATCTCATAGGCTGCACGAACTGCCTCCCTTGCTTCATAGTCACTCCCCGGTGAAAAAATCGTAAGATTTGGCAGAGAACGCAGCAAACCAATGTCCTCTGTGGTATGGTGGGTTGGTCCAAGATATCCATAGGACACACCTGTTCCAATTCCAACAATCTTAACATTTGCCTTTTGCAGGCAAACATCCACTCGAATAAATTCATAGGCTCTATATGCTAAAAACGAGCTGATTGTATATAAAAATGGAATCTTCCCACATAAAGCCATTCCTGCTGCTGCCGAAACCATATGCCCTTCGGATATACCAAAATTAAAAAATTGCTGTGGCATATCTGCCCGAAAATCATCATATACAATCATACCATTATCTGCAACAAGTGACAAAACATTTTTGTCTTTTTGTGCAATCTGATATAGTTCTTCCAGATATGTATTTCTCATGCTAACAACTCCTCTTTTGAAAGATCCAATTCCTTTAACACCAGTTGTAATTCCTCTTCATTGGGCATACGGTAATGCCAGATTGGAACCTGCTCCATAAAGGAAATTCCTTTTCCCTTCACTGTATCTGCAATGATAAGTCT
Organism: Lachnospiraceae bacterium; assembly: GCA_036652735.1. GTDB lineage: Bacteria > Bacillota > Clostridia > Lachnospirales > Lachnospiraceae > JAGOGN01. The sequence continues at coordinate 27,983 of JAVVVI010000008.1, read as the reverse complement.
TGGCTTTTGTATGGTGCTCTTTTTATCTTCTGCAAGCATTGTCTGGAGTTTCGTAAGGTTATGTCCATCCACTGTACTTACTTCCCAGCCAAAACTTTTCCATTTTTCTTCCAAGGGCGAAAGAGATAAAATGTCTTCCAAGGCGCCCATTGCCTGTAATTTATTATGATCGATAATAACGGTTAAATTGTCCAATCCTGCATAGGAAGCGGATAGTGCTGCTTCCCACACGGAACCCTCCTGACATTCTCCATCTCCCAGAATCACATACACACGGCTGCTGCCTGCGTCAAGTTTTAATGCCATTGCCATACCACATCCAACGGATAAGCCATGTCCAAGAGAGCCTGTTGTTGCTTCTACCCCCGGAATATCTCCAAACTTTGGCTCACCACCAAGCTTTGAATCCATCTGGCAAAATGTCTTTAACAGGTCCTTGTGAAAATATCCCGCAAGAGACAAGGTACTGTATAAGGCAAGACTCCCATGCCCTTTGCTCATAATCATGCGGTCCCGCTGCTCCCAGTCCGGCTCCTTGGGATGATACTTCATAATATTCCCAAAATACAGAACCGTCATTACCTCTACAATGGACATTGCAGAAGCAATATGCCCTGATTTACCTTTATATGCCGTTTTAAATATAAGCTTTCGCATCTCTTTTGCAATTAACTCCTGGTCCACCTTCTTACACCTCTTTCTATATAAAGTTCACATGTGCTCCCGGATGAACCAATTCATCCAGGTAAGCATTCATTTCATCTAATCTGCACACTTCCCTGCAATTTTTTTCCAAATCCATCTTTAAAAATCGCTCTACCAGTTCCTTACGCTCTCTGCCCTCCCATATATCTATAAAGGAATGTTCGTACAAATTACCATATTTGTCCTCTTCCTTCCCCATAAATACAATGCAAGGCCATAGATTTCCTTTTGCATCCACGTATACCATGAAGGGAAGTGCCAGACACTGTTGATATCCCCTTTTACAGGTTAACTTCTCCATTGTATGTGCCCGAAAATATACACGGAAGTCATCCGTTGCCAATGCATTTACTTCTTCTTCCAACCCTAATAATTCCGAATAATCTACCTGAATAATTTTCTCACTCTGGGGATGTTGGGAAAAGGGCTTTATTGTAAAGTAGTCTACGCCAATGTTTCGTAATTCCTTTGCCATCTCCACCAGTTCATCTTTATTATCCGGTAGAAGTAAAAGCTGCACCCCTATAGTGGTGTCAGCCTTTTGATCCCTCTTGACTCTTACCGCTTCCTGCATATGATATAAGATCTTATTGATATCTCCCGGTTGTCCTTTTTGTACCTTCTGAAAAGTCTCTTCCTTTATTCCTGCAGTGCTAAATCGAATCCAGGTTAAAGACTTTAAACAATCTCTGGATACTTCCGGCGTGAAAAATACTCCATTGGTGGAAAGTGCTGCATCCATACCATAGGCCTTGGTTTGATTTATAATATCCGGTGCTCCTTTATGTAGTAAGGGCTCTCCCTCGCCGGCATAAATAACACTTTTTAATCCTTTTTGAGACAAGTCCTTGAGATTATTCAGTAAAAGCGCTTGATCCAACATAACCGGCTGATAACCGGTATAATCAACCGCACAGAAAATACAGCGGTGATTGCAGGCATTGGTAAGTCCTACTTCCAATTCAATGGGATAGATATTCTCACCCTTTAACCATCTTCCCACCGTCTCCGGATGATAAATTAATTTGTGAGAATCCATTCTAATTATATCCTTCTTCATTGCATTTCTCCTTTAAAGTATCCATAATCCGCTCCATTAGTTTTTTATAGGTCATCTTCTCCAATGAAATGGCTCTGCCTTTTTCTATCATTTTTCTGCGTGCGTCCTCATGTGTAAGATAAAAATCGATTTTTTGTAAAAATTCTTCCTTGGTACGAAAGAAGTCCACATCCTCTCCTAATTTCACAATCCTGCGAATATCTGTAATATCCGCTTCCTCCGGTATCCAGTTGCTTAAGTAAAATCCTCCGCTGAGCATACATTCCCATGCCCTGGCAGCCGCCGTTGTCATAATATTATTTCCTATATTAATCTTAGATGCTTGATAGATCTTAGATAATTCTTCCCCGTTCTCTGCCGGTCCCATTGCATAGGGTTTGAACTTTTCATTCTCCATCCAGCCATTTCCCCATAATTTTATATTTGTATATCCGGCATCAATAAGCCATTGCACTAAGGTTATTCGGTAGATTCTTTGATTATATTTATCAAACATAAATAAGGATAACTGCGCTACAAAGTCCTTCTCCTCACCGATAATATCCAGTTCCCTTAATTTCTCCTGTATAAAAAGAGCAAACTCCTCCTTCGTATATAGGAACTCCCCCCATTGATAGACACTCTCCTTATAGGCATTGCATATATACTGCACCAGTACATCTGCAACCTCTGAGTTCCCCTTGCTATCTTTTAATAATTTCTCATCATCTGACGCATGGCATACAAACGATAGGTCTGCCCCATACTGCACCCACTCCTCATCTGATAATTCATAAGGCTTATAAACCTCTTCATTTGCTGGTATTGGTGCGTCTATCATCGTACACCGTTCTCCATATCCAAGTGCTAAAAACTTCCCCCATGTGGTAAAATGATTCAATATTAGATCCCGCTTTTCCATCTTTTCAATGGACAGGGGATTCATAATATGAGACATGGGATCTTGAATCCAGCATCCCCAACGAAGGGAAGACGGTAAATTAAATTCATATCGGAAATGATCAATGGAAAATACCATATCCGGTCTCCATTCCTCCACTGCCTGATAGACCCTTGTTGATGGCATCATTTCAATTGGCATTTCTTCTGTTAGAATCTTTACGCTGCAGCCTAACTTCTTTGCTTCTAATGCAAGGTCTCTGGTATGATATTGTAATATCGTTGTAAATAAACTTGTTATGAATAATATTTTGAACTTCCCACTTTTAATTCTTTCTCTTATGCTTTCATCATTTTCTAAATAATAAAGTTCCAGATTTCTTTTCTGCGCACTACAATGTAAATTTCTAAGTATATATAAATTTTCCCATTTTTCCTTAAAGTATTGATAATTCACTCCATAAAATATAGTTGGAGGCAGACCCTTGTCCTTCTGGAAGAAGTCCCAAAATTGTTCTTCTCCTTCAAAGAATACAATCCTCTCAGCTTCCAGTATCGCTCTTATATCTTCTGCCATTAGATAAATTTCAAGCTCTTCCGGTTCAAAATATAGATAGATGGGTCTTTTTTGATTAATCAAAATCTCTTTCTGTTTGAGCTGAATCAATTTTAACAAATCTTCTTTTGTTAGGAAGCCCTGTATAAAGGGAGTATCTAAATTAACGGTTCCTAACTCCTTTAATTTATTTTTAGGAATAATCATAAACTTATTCTGCTTAAAAATCACAAGATCCATTGCATCATTCCAGATCAGTTGCATTTTAAGTTGGGAAAAAGATTTATCTTTGCTACCAAAAAAATATGGATAGTCTGCAAGGCTCCGGTAATTATCCTCATATCGTTGTTGGATTTCACTTTCCATGGGCTTATAATACTTATCTAATATAAATTCTTCTACTTCCCTGTCTCCTGTATCATTGAAACATTCAATGAAATCCTGTAACGCTTCCTTGTGGTTTCCCTCTTGATAGTTTATCTTCCCCCGCTGAAACAAACTGGTCTCACTCATATCTACACCTTTCCCCTGCGTATTTAGTTCCCATCTCTGTACTGTTCATAATAATTCCTTAGATTTTCATTTATGTCAGCTACGAAATCTGCTGGAATCTTTTTCCGATAGTTCTCTATCATACCCAAACTCCAATGATACACCTGCTCACAAACTTCTCTCCATTCCACTCCTTTCTTACTTAGGAACTCTTGATATTTGGAAAATGTGGTTTTCATTAAATAATATACATTTTCTATTCTGGATTCCAGTAAAGCTGAAAATTCCAAATTATTTAAGTTAAAGATAGCATCTACCATGTCCATACTGTCTTCACACTGTTTCGTTCTTACCTGTACTTTACTGTTTTCTTCCTGAAATTTATACATATTTTCTTCCAATGAATCGCTTGCATTTACCCATAAATCGGTACTGCCAATAGAAAAAGCTCCCTCCTTTAATTCCAAAAGCATAAGTAAAATATGTGGATACATAAAGGAAAGAGTGTTTGTATTCTCTGTCTTTTTGAACAAATCCCAGGCATTCAAACGATGTAATTGTGAAAGCTTATACCAAATTCCTGTGAGGTAGGTTCGATTAAGTGCATTCACTATATTACTCAAGTCATTATTCTGTACTCCTTTTAATTGTTCCTTTGGAAAGTTCTCACCGATTCCTCTGCTAATTCCGGTTCCTATACTGGGTTCTTTTATCAAATCATCCAAATAACTTTCCAGATTTTCTGTGAGCATTATATCCTGATCACTTTGAATTACAGCATACTTTCCCTTGGCTAATTCCAGAACTTTCATAAGATTTGTTCCATAGGTGACATAGTCCTTAAATGCGTGATACACGATTCTGCTGTCCTTCATCTGGGCGATTGTCTCATACCCCTTCTGATCTCCAACCATAGCATTATTGGATACTATAATCTCAATCTCAGAATCATAGAAAAGTGTGCGAAGCTGATTCACTGCCCTTAATGCCTCCATCTCTCTCCCATAACTTGGGATACAGATTGAGAGGAAAATATGTTCTCTTTTAGAAGGAGTCGCAATTCTTTCATTATGGATACTCTGGAGTGTTGTATGATAAAAGTCATAATCCGCTGAAATAATCTTTTTCGGCAAATACACTTCCCTGTGTTCTCTAAAATAAGCTTCCATATGATCCAGTGTGGAAAACATTGTATAATTGCTCAGGAACTTTTCTCGAAATTCCGGTAGCTGAAGAAACGCTGCATATCTTCCCACATCGCTTGGAACAACATATATTTGAACTGGCTCTTCCTTTCCAATCATTGCCGCTATTTCGCGATAATCCCAACAATCTGCCACCAGAACACTATGGAATTTCTTTATTTTCTCCTGGTTTTGATCTCTTGTTAAGTCTATTTTTCCAAGGAACTTCCCCTGAACAAGATCAAATATAAAAAAAAGTTCGTCTGAAACAGGAATAAATACCAAGGGCAGATCATCATAGGCAATCTCTGTTATTCCCCTGCTATTCTCCTGGTAATTGGCTTTTAGCTGCTGATAATTAGGCTGTAAAAAGCAGTCGCAAATAATATTCAAAATGGATTGTCTTTCATCGCCCCTGTCATAAGACTCTATTAACGCTTCCATGGATTCCTGATACCGATTTTCCTTTAAGAGCCGCACACCTTGCTGAAAAGTTGTTTCCACTACCTCTCCCCCTAACTGAATGTTACTCTTATCCTCTATTTTTCCCAGATTGGTTCCTTTAGCCTCCAACGGTCATACCCATCCTTATAAAATAGCTCCTTATTGTAAAATTGATCCATAATTCTCCAGAATTCCGTCTCGGAATAGCCGCAAAACAGGCAAAAATCCCGAACACTACGTGGATCCAGTTCTGCATCATGTTGTTTAATCAACTCAATTGCCTCCGGTCGAGTCATCATTCCATATCGAATGTAACGAGAGGTGTAATCAGTGGCTGCTGCATGACCAAATTTTGGATACTTTAGCCAGGAATGTACTAAATAGGCAGGTGAATCAATTTGATCATAATTCTCCACGTGATGCGTGCGTTCCCATTCGTGGGTGAGATCGTGAAAGCCTCTTTTTTTTGCCAGCATATAATTACTATAACTATTCCAGTTCACAAAATAACTGAGATAAAAAGGATCCAGTTTTTCCAATTCCTCCTTAGAAGGAGCTTTGGTAAAGAATAAATCACTCTCTGTAATACCCTCAACTAATAGTTCCTCTTGGGGCATATCCACTGCCACTCCATTTTTGATCTGCTCTCTTGCGGAATAGGTCTCTGCATCTCCATTTCCACCATATTCATAGCTTACATTTTCCCCATAACACAAAAAGGGCACATTGAATTTAAGTGCCATATGGAGGGGAAATGTATAAATCAAACGATCCAGATACCAGGTTGGTTTTCCATACTCTTCAAAAAACTTCCTCATAAGAATCTTTTGCGCCCGAATATTTGGTTTACAGGATATAATGGTGCAGCCAAAAGCTTCACTAATATTTTTAATATTGTGTTTCCCTGCTTCTGTCATTGGGAAGTTATCTTCCACGGTAAATAAAATTGGATTCATATGAAGTACTTCTTTTAAATAATATACCTGGAAATGACTGTCCTTTCCACCCGATACTGCCACTGCGCAGTCATATCCTCCGGGTCCATTCATTCCACGATATTTATCACACATAGCCTCCAGTTCTTTTAAACGCCGGTCCCAATTAATCTGTTTCCGTGATTCATAATGATTGCACGCACTACACACTCCATTCTCATCAAAGGAAATCCCGGGTCTTGTATTTGGCATGGTACATCTTGTACAATAATTCATAGCTTCACCTTTTCTATCTATTCTTTATTTGAAGTTCATACTGCATTTGGTCCAATGGTCCCTGAATATCCTTGCTATCCACAGTTAAAGGTCTTTCCTTCAAAATTCGCCTGCTGTCTTCTTCCCATTTTTGGGCAGATTCTTTTATGTAATAGTTCATGGTTTGTCCTTGTTCCGCAATTGATACAATATTTTCACATTCATCCAGGTCTTCCTCATATATGGATAGCCGCATAATATAATTCAATTGCATCATGGTAGACTGTATAAACAATGCATAATGATCTGTATTCATATACGCATTTGTTCTGCCTATTTTTTTTACCAGTTTGCGATATTTTTCCTTATCATAATTTGGTTTTGACACCATACTTTCCAATTGCTGGTATAACTGCTCCGCTTTTTTTGCTTCCAGATATACTTTGTGGATATTGTCCGGTATTTTTTGGTACCATTTTATGACTGCATTCTTGGCTCCCCAATCCATCATTTTCTGCATTGATTCCAGACAGGCATCCATCTTTACCATTACTTCCTTGGTACAAAATCGATCAATTGCCTCTTGAAGCGTCATTAATTTGGCTCCATGTATTTTAGCTCCCCCCTGGGTTGCATCTGTGACATTATCCATTCTTCCTTTTTTAATGGCGTCTTCAAACCATTCTAGATAAAATTTAAAATCTGCCATGGAAAGAATCATAGTGCCATCTATTCCTTCTACTTCTACTACTTCTTCTATTTCTTCCCGTGATAATACCGGCATTTTTTCTTTAAATGTTCCATCTGCATGTGTGCACCCATTGGTTAATGCCAGATCCTGGCCCACCAGTATAATCTCACTGGCATTCATATAGTCTGCAACTGAAAAGGCTGTATTGGCAACAGAGCCACCGGTTGGCAAAAGATGTGAATACAAATTCTTCGTCTTTCCCGCGCCTTTTCTTGCCGCCTTGTATAACTCAAATTCAAGGTATGCGTTTGAACCTACAAATATTTTTTTCCCATGATGTAAATCCATAATACCGCTTGCCACATCACTTGCTGTTATAAGTGTAATCTCTGAAATTCTTGGATGATTCATTAATTCTGTTGGTTTCAGTCCATCCACAATGACAAAAAAATCCGGAATAATATCTCTGTTTAAGAGTGGCTTAATTGCCGTATCTACCGCAATCAGACACGCTCTTCCCTTTGCCTGCCTTAAATCTTCAATATTATTATTTAAAGAGGGGCCTGCAGATATAACAATAGCCGGAATTTTCCCAGCTAACATACCTTTCAGCTGGGTAATATTATATCCATTAAACTGATGTTTTATATTCGTGCATACATTCACTCCTGCAATATCCGTATAAAAAATAGATGTCCTCCAGTATGTCAATATATGGGTATGGACCTTGGTTACTAACTTTAATGCCATGCGAACCTTATCCTGAAATAATTCCTGATAATTAGGGGATACAATTATCTTTAACATAGCGATTGTATCAAGCTGAATCAATAAATTCAAGTTTTCTTCTAGTTTTTCCTCAAACTTATAGTCCTCGTTCTCATCCTTGTTCCCATTAACTGAAAGGATTACACGAGGGTCACTGATTACATCCTGAATCGAACAATACTTCATTACATATTCAAAAATCTCAATGGATGGCTCATAAATAAAAAAGGCACTGTCTTCGGGTGCATGTTTTAAGTAATAGCGTATTTCTTCTAACTTATTCATACCTATTATAAAAAAAGGTGCTTTATTTGGAATGATTCTCCATTTTTCCAGATTTTCTTTTGCCAAAGCCAGTGGCTCATAGATTCCACCTAATAACAAGGTTCTATTCTGACTATCCGTAATAGAAAGAACCGGCACTTGTTGAATTACGAATTCATGTTCTCCTTGTTCTATATTATTTAACAGTTCCTGTGATTCCGGATATTCATTACAGAATGCCTCCAGATTTTTTTTATAAATTTCATTGCTCTGTATATTTTTCATTCTTTATTCTTTATCTCTCCTAAACTATATTCCTTATATTGAGACTTACATATAGTTCTCCAGCTCCTTTGAAAATGCTTCCGGAGATAGATTTTCCCGTGCATAGTTTCCGGCATTTTCTGAAATCTGTATACCCATGCTATTATCCATTAGAATGGTGCGAATTCTATTCACAAGTTTTGTAACATTTTTTCCTATATATAGTTCAATCTCCTGATGATTTTTCATATGTTCTTTCAGATATGCGTTAGAATCGGTAAAACAAACTGCGCCATTTAGCATGGCAGTGGCAACCCGTTCATTCACCCCATTGTAATAAGGAGAATAATTTAATACAATTTTTGCATTTCCCATTAGTTCAATAACCTTATGTGGGGGAACTGCATCATATAATACTTCCAGTCTCTGCTGCTGGTCCTTAACAAGCAGTTCTCGAAAAACATCCCAATGCTGTCCACATACCGTAATCTTTAATCCACCCTGAATTAACTTTAGCAACATCTGCTTACGCTGCTCTCTGCAGCAATATTCCAGAATTAAGGTACTGTATTCTTTCAGATAAGAGGTAATCAATTCTTTGGTACAATTCACCTCCAGTTTTTTTAATTTTTGGCACAGGGCTTCTTCTATTGTCACCTCTGTATCCTTCATCATATAATGAATCATATCCATTGCGATTTCATACATTGTGGTTGGATAATAATCCTTCATCTGGGTTAAACATGTAGCCGGATCTAAATAAGTTCCGGGAAAAAATACATCATATTTTCTATCCCCAAAGGGAATCCGTTTCTTGCCCTCAATTCCAAACATGGGCTGCATCTTTGCATGAATTCCATAATACGTCTCCAGATAAGATGCTGCATTACATGTCTTGGTTAACACTACCGTTCCTTTTCCAAGGTGGAGAATATTATCAATCTGGGTACTGGGATAGTTGGTTAAATAGGTAATCAATTGTGCCTGATTATCCGCTTCTTCATAGATTCCTTCACCATTAAAATTTCTCTGTTCTCCAAGAGGGGTATCTATCATAAAAAGCGTTCCCGGTTCTTTCACAATTGTCTTGATTTTCTTCCCAATCTGATGATCCGTTACACTAAAAATAGACTCCGGTACATGATCCTTCTTCTGCATCTGTTTATTAAGTTCACTAAAATAGTATCTATTCACTTCATACGCACTTACTTCTGTAATCATATTCAAATTTTTATCCATTTTATCCCCCTATGCAAGTTCTTCTTCCGGTAATAACTGATTCAGTACATCTAGCATCGCATATTTCATAATATCTCGTAGAAGTACCCCATCTCTATTCTCCATTGCCTGCACTAAAAAGTTCGTCATCTCATTTATCTCATCCACCGGTACATATCCGCCTGTTCCCAATTGTAGGATTGCCAACTCCATAATTCTCATTTGTTGGTTCAAAATCTGAAATGCGATTTTATTTTCACTTTTGTCGATTGATTCAATAATCTGCTGTACCACGCCTTTTGCTTCCTTAAATATCTCTATATCCGATAATTGATTCATTTATTTCCCCTCCAATTCCAGCAGCATCTGATCCAATGGGTCCTGTACATCGGTTTCACATATACTAAGAGGCCGCGCTTCTACTGTTTCCTTCCACAAAGATTCCCACTGTCTGCTTGCTTCTTTAATATAATAATTCATAATTTTTCCTTCTTCCGCAATACTGGAAATCTCTTCCTGTTCTTTTTCTTTTTCTTTATATATATTAAATCTTACCGTAAAGTTCAGATTCATAAGTGTAGACTGTATAAACAACCCATAATTGTTGGTGTTCATATAGTTATTCACTTCTCCGATTTTTTTGATCAGAGCTCTGTATTTGTCCTTATCATAATCTTCGTCCTTTACCAGCTTAAACAGCTGCTTATATAAACGTTCTCCTTTTTCCGCCTTTAAAAACACCTGATGCATTTTCTCCGGAAGTTCCTGATAAAACTTCAAAAAAGCTCGCTTTGCTCCCCAATCCATCATTTCTTTCCGCTCTTCCAGCTTCTCTTCCATATTTACCTGATTTATACAATATGTATCAATTGCCCTTTTTAATGACATTTGCTTGGTGCCCTGTATTTTTGCTCCTCCCTGAGTCGCATCGATTACATTCGTCATTTTATTATCCTTAATATAGTTCTCAAACCACCTTAAATATCGTTCAAAATCCATCTTAGTCAGTACTTTATTTCCTCGTAGACCTTCTACTTCAACAACATTCTCTAATTCTTTCCCTGCTAATTTGTGCATTTTATTCTGAAATGTTCCATCTGCATGCGTACGATGATTGGTTAGTGCCAAATCCTGTCCTACAAAAATAATCTTGCTTGCCTGTAAATATTCCGCAAAAGAAAATGCTGTGTTCGCCACAGATCCCCCTGTTGGTAGCCCTATTTCCCATAAATAGGTGGATTTTCCGGCTGCCTTGCGTGCAATTTCATACGCCTCCAGATCCAATTCATTCCCTGAAGCATAATAGAATTTTTTCCCATGATGCAAATCCATAATCCCATGTGCCACCACATTGCAAGTTACAAGAGGAACTTCGGATATTCTTGGATGATTCATTAATTCTGTTGGTTTCAATCCATCCACAATCGCAAAAAAATCCGGAATAATTCCTCGGTTCAGCAAAGGTTTAATTGCAGTATCTACAGCAATTAAACACGCCTTCCCTTTCGCTCTTCTTAACTCCTCTATATTGTTATTCAAGGAAGGACCCGCTGATATTAAGAATACCGGCACTTCATTTTTTAACATTCCTTTTAATTCAGACACATTATATCCATGAAATAAATGCCTCAAATTATAACAGACGTTTTTACCAACTACATTTGTAAACCGTCTTGCTGTATTCCAGCTCACCATTACATTCTCATAGGAATCATTTATTAGGTTCAGGGCTTCCTTTACTTTATCATAAAAGAGTTCCTCATAATTAGGCGAGACAACAATTTTTAGTAAGGCAATTGTCTCAAATTTTATAATTGTACTTAAAGCATCCTTTAAATTTATATCGTTTAACTGGTCTATTAAAAAAATAGTCTTTTTATTTGAAATCACGCCTTCCATATCTTCATGTTTCATAAAATATTCAAATAGTTCAATGGAGGGTTCATATATTAAAAGAATACCATCTTCCCCTAACGCACTTAAATACAGCTGCATTGCTTCAACGCTGCTTAAACCAATTAAAATAATTGGTGTCTTATTCGGCAATACCTGCCAGTTCTCTAACTGCTCCTGAACCTGTCCTGTCTTTTCATAGACTCCCTCAAGTAATAACGTTCTGCCTTGCGCATCTGTAACTGTAATAGACGAGGTTCCATTCCTTGTTCCGGTTGTTCCGATGGTCCTCTCTCTCTTCTGAATACAATCTGTCTTTAATTTTTCAGCTTCCTGTGGATATTCTTTCTCAAAGGCTGCCATATTTTTTTCATATATATTCTGTTCTTCTATACTATTCATCTTTACCGCCTTATACTATTTTCTTCAATATCCATTAAAATGTAAGACATTCTATTCCCAATTCAAATTTTTCGATTCAATAAAAACGCCGACCGCACAGTCGGCGTTTTTAATTTTAATTCACTTTAGCCTAACAAGGACAATACTCCCTGTGTGGACTGATTTGCCTGTGCCAACATAGACTGGCCTGCCTGTGACAGAATATTATTCTTGCTATATTCTACCATTTCTTTTGCCATGTCTACGTCTCTGATTCTGGATTCTGCTGAACTTGTGTTCTCAGATACAGTATCCAGGTTGGAGATGGTATGCTCCAGACGATTCTGTAATGCTCCAAGTGCTGATCTCTGATTTGATACTTTATTAATAGCGGTCTGAATTTTGCTAAGTGTCTTGTTTGCTACTGTGAAGTTATCTACTGCTGCTCGTGTAGATGTCGTTGTTGAACCCATAGCACCGGCACTTGCTGCATATGCGCTAAGAAGTGCGTTTTTAACGGAATCCAACGTAGCATATGAAGTTGCTGCACTTAAGACATATTTTCCTCCGGAAGTCACAACTGCTGCTGCATGCTGATTATAGGCAACATTCTTTGCTGCGTCTTCTGCTGCTGATGCTGTTTCAAATCCGGATATTATAACACCTGATACAGAGGTACCAAAGGTCTTATTTGATGTAATTCCAAGACCAATGGAAGCTGCTTCCATATTATTAATGTTTACTGCGATATTCTGTCCTACGTTGGCACCAATCTGAAGTTTATTCTTCTTTAAGG
>JAVVVI010000008.1:12082-15098 GCA_036652735.1 Lachnospiraceae bacterium | reverse complement strand
CCTGTACTGCCAGTTCATTCATTCTCTGTAAGATGGAATGTGTCTCATTTAATGCACCTTCTGCTGCCTGTATCATGGAGATACCGTTCTGTGCATTGGCACTTGCCTGATCAATTCCTCGAATTTGACTTCTCATCTTTTCGGAAATTGTAAGACCTGCTGCATCGTCTCCTGCGCGGTTAATCTTGTAACCACTGGATAACTTCTCAGTTGACTTTGCTAAATTTCCTGTGGTAATTCCCAACTGTCTGTTGGTGTTCATTGATGCTAAATTGTGTTGTACTGTCATTCCCATAAGATTTCCTCCTTGAATGTGTCAGTGGCTTCCCTGCCACTGGATATTTGTCCTCCCGGTGTTGTGCGCCGTCGGGAAGTTTCTATAGTAAATGGAGGCTTCTCCATATTACCCAACTGGTTATTCGTTCATACTTCTTATATCGGATTCTCATAAAAAGTTCTTAACCCCAACTTCTAATTCTTTTCATCTAAAAATTGAGATTCTACCACATTTAAATTGTTCATGCTCTTGCGATATTTTTCTGCCGCACGGTTGTTCTGCTGAAGGGCACGTACTTCCTTTCTTAAATGTGCAAACTGCTTCTGTGCCAGTTCTTTGTTCCGCTGTTCTTCTACCTGAATCTTCATGCTTCGCTCTGTAATGCTCCCCACTAATTCTTTTAATATCAGAACTTGCTGTGCATACTCACTGCGATGTTCCAATAGATCTTCTTTTACCCTGTCGTATACATCTTCAAATCCTTCATCCAGAAAATTAATCTCATCTATCTTGCTGGCTTTCTGGTCAACAATCAGGTTCCAGGCATCCATATCCACCTCGTCCATCCGAAGGATCTGCGTCTGTTTTTCATTGTCCTGAATAATTTGATCTAACACCGTTATTTTTTTCTTCAAGCTCTGAATCAACATCTGCACATAATTTTTTTCCTGCATACTAATTTGCCTGTGCCATTCGGCTTAATTCCATAACTTCCTTCCATGTATCCCGCATGGTTCGAAGGTGTCCCAGAATTTCTTCCATAATCTCGGCATCTTTCTTTAAATTTGCTTGTGTCAAACGCTGCTTTAGATATTCATAGACCTTATTAAAATCTTCCGCAACCGGATAATCATAATTAAGGGTGGACTGAAATTCCAGTATAATATCTCTTACTTTCATGATATTCAAATGCGATTTCTCAATATCATTTTTTTCGATTCCCGATAATGCCAGATTTGCAAATTTAATTGCTCCCTCATATAACATTAATGTTAATTCCGCCGGTGTTGCTGTCATAATTTTTGTGTTATTATAGCTTGCATAAGCCTTGTTTGCAAGTGTCATTTTTACCGCCTCCTTTTATTCTTATTTTCCGCCTAATAAAGATGTCAATGAAGATGTCTGGGATTGTAATTTCGACATGGCACTCTCCATTGCTGCGAATTTCTTATACCAGGAGTCTTCATATTCTGTTATTTTCTTATCCCAGCTTGAGATCTGTTTTTTTAACTCAATCTGCTGATTATTCATATCTTTATCGTTATAGATTGTATAGGCACTTCGCAGCTCTGTGGACTTCATCTTTTTGGTCATGGTATCATAAAATCCCTGAGCCATCTCATTGAAGAAGGTAGCTACCTTATCCGGGTCCGCTTCTATGGCTGTTCTTAACTTATCCTTAGCATCTCCTCTACTGGTGTCATCTTTGTCTCCATCAATATGATAAGCATTCTGCTTATTATCTTCTGCACCCATGATTCCCATGGTACTAATACCAAAGCTGGACAAGTAGTATTGTTTTCCTTCTATCTTTATGCCCGCTGACATTCCGGCCTTCATGGACTCCATTACCGATCCTAACGTATCGTCTCTTCGCAGCAGAGAATCCTTGATTTTCTTCTCCCATGCTTCTACTTCTTTTTCAGACATTGCCTCTTTTTCTTCATCTGTCAGGGGATTATAATCCTTCGCCGTTGGTGCATTATATAATTCTGTCATCTCATTGATTATATCATTATATTCTGTGATAAATCCCTTTACCATCTTATAGATCTCGTCTGTGTCTGTACTGGTAGTAACCGACACCTGTTTGTCTGTGATTCCCATGGCATTAATGGTTAATCCATTTACATTAATCGTATTGCTGTCTGAGGTATACGTCGCGCCATTCACAATGATGCTTGCATCACTGGCATCCTGCTTCGTAGCGGTCTGTGCCGGTGGTGTCTTGCCTAATTTTGTATACTGTTCCTGGGTTGCAAGTCCCAGCTTTTCAAGTCCAGCAAGCTGCTCTGCTGTATCTGCCACAAAATTAAAATCATTCTTTACTCCACTTTTTGAGTTAAAGACAAACCGCTGCTGGCCACTGTCAAAAGATGCAGCAATTCCGGTTTCTTTCTGAAACCGCTCTGTAAATTCAGATATCTTTTCCCCTGCTTTGATTGTAAAGTCTTTGACTCCATCTGCTGTATTCACTTGAATCTTCCCGCTATACAATCCCATATCCGACATTGTGGTCTTACCATAATCCACATCTTTTCCACTGGTCGTAGCTATCTTATTACCGGTAAGATAACCTGCCTGTGCCAGCGCTTTTACCTGAATACTCTGTGTTCCATTTGGCACTTTACCATTTGCGGACACACTGACTTTGTTGGGATCGGACACATTACACTTTTTCTTGCTTGCAAAAGAAGTCATTAGCTTCATACTATTCAGTGACCCGGTATAAAACTTGTAAACCTTGGTATTGAGTTCCTTCCATGCATCTTTTTTCCAGTCAAGCTTGGTATTGTCCTTCACATAGCTTTCCTTCTTTAAGCTATAGGCGGACACCAATTCCTTTACCATTGCATCTGTATCCATCCCCGAAACCATTCCTGATAATCTAATTGCCATATCTGCCTCCTCCTATCTGCGTTCGTCCACTAATAATCCAGCAATTTCCCATGCCTTAGCAATTAAATCCAAGGTCTTTTCTGCCGGAAATTCTTTGATTACTTTCTTTGTCTCTTTGTC
>JAVVVI010000008.1:0-11982 GCA_036652735.1 Lachnospiraceae bacterium | reverse complement strand
ATTGCCTCTGTCTTTGGCTGCTCAGCTGCTTTAATGGCCGGTGTGGATGCACTTCCCTGATATCCCATCCCGGTTCCTTTAATTCCTTCTATTGACATTATTTTCACCTCCGTGTGATAACTGGCACAATCTAAGTTCTAATCATATTCTATATCGGTTTTTTTTCTGTTTCGATAATAGTTAAAATAAATTTTCCAAAGCTTTCAATGCTTCTCCATTCATTGCTGCTTCATTTTCTTTTTGAATCTGCTGGTATATTTCCTTGCGGTAGATCGGTATCTCTTTTGGTGCTGTAATGCCGATCTTTATTTGGTCACCCTTCACTTCAAGAATCGTAATCTCAATGTTATTATCAATGACAAGGGATTCACCTTTTTTTCTGGATAATGCTAACATATTATTCCCCTGCCCTTTCTTTTTTTTCTTCCAGTATCTCATAAATCTCATAATGTACCGGATATTCATCTTCTACGATTAGTTGGCTTCCTTTTCGTTCATCTACATTAATTACCAATGGTGCTTTCAGGTTAACGGATATCTTCTTAATATCTGTTGGTACTGTAATGGTAGCCAGCACGCACACATTCTTAGCTGTTAATTCTCCCAAAGGCTTTAATAATTCGTCATTAATGGTTGGGTCATAGTCTTCACGTATAAACAATGGATTTATAACCGGAAGTGCAAACGAGGGTTCATCTATACTCTGCATCCAGATAATTGTCTTTTCTTCCTTTTCCTCATCGAACATTAAAGTAAATTTTCTTAATTCCGGAAATCCAATAATACCATTTTCAAACGTTATAATTTTTTCGTCATCAATCTCAATCTCTCCAAACACCCTTGTTGTTATTTTCATTTTCCTCCTGCAGACAATTGCCTGCTCTCCTTTCCGGTTCTCTTATAAATAATCCAGTAATGACATGGTATTTGCTTTGCTTGCTGCAGACAATGCTGATTCATATGCCGTATACGCTGATTTATAATCCAGTAAAATATCCGAAGCCTCTCTGTTCTCATTGGATGAAATGAGCTTTTCTACCGTTGCCTGCTGGCTCTTCATTCGTGTATTTGTCAACTTTAATCTGCTGTCCCTGCTTCCTGTATCGGCAAGTGCCAGGTCCACCACTGCCTGATAACTCTGAAAAGAGGTCTGACCGGATGAAAAAAGTTTTCGCAAATTATCATCTGCAAATGTTTTTTCTTTTTGAGCCGCTTCCAGCCACTGCTTCAATCCTGCCTGGGACTGATCATCTGCATATTTGGAGTCTTTCATCATAGACTCTATTTTTTCTTTTTTTGCATTTCCACTAATTGCAGCATTTACAGACTCAAGTAATTCATCGATTACTCTTCCAATTGAGGTACTTAAGATTCCATCCTCCCCGGCCTGGGTATTTACAGACAATGTCTGATTTGCGCTTACCGTATAATCGATGGTCTGAGCCTCCTTATGGTAGTCTATAATGTGTGCCGTATCATTTAAGTCCACTGCATCTGTAATATCCTTACAGTTAAAATACATCTCAGGCTTTACATCACCCTTTGAAAATCCCTGTTTCTGATAGGTAATATCAATCTTCATATCCGGGTTGGCAAGTGCGTCTGCTTTTAATTTATCCGATACATTTTTTCCAAAGACAACTTCTCCCGTCTCCGGAATATACAATGTTTTATCCGGATCAACGGCAAAGTCTGCCTTTTTCCAGTCTGCATAGGTCTTTGTCTCTACCGTTATCGGTACTCCTCCGGCTTGTATTATAGGCAAAACTCCCCCTGAGGTCTCCCCATATGCCAGACGAATTCTGTCATTCTGAACCTCTTTCATCTCATCTTCCAGTTTGATACCGCCCTGTATACCTGCCTCTGTTGCCGGAACCTGAATCTCATCTGCATAATATCGTTTACTCTCCACTGAGGAGATGGAAAAGCTCTGGGTAATCTGATACTTTGCTCTTGCAGTTACATTTTGAAAGGTCAAGGTCGTATCCGTCTTGTGCCCGGTAAAAATAGTACGTCCTGCACAGTCCGAATTTCCTTCTTCATAAAGTTGTTTCTTTAATGAAACCAAATTCTTAACCAGTGCATTACGGTCTTCTGCTGTTAAAGTATCTGTTGAACCATTCACACACTGCTTGTATATATCCCGTAGAATCTCCTTCATATTCCCCAATGAGCCCTCGGTAACATCAAGCCAGGACTCGGCATCCGGAATATTTTTTGTATAATATTGATTGACTTCGTTCAATGTTCCTCTCAAGCGCAGGGAGCGAATGGCAACTACCGGATCATCCGATGGTCTGCTGATTTTCTTTTGACTGGTCATCTGGTCATTGTATTTATCAACCATTTGCTTCACACTATTAATATTGGTTTTACTATGTTCTGTTATCATACTATTGGTAATTCTCATCTGTCAGCCTCCTATACTCCGGTTTGTGTTATTAATCGATCATACATCTCACTCATTACCTGAATAACCTTGGACGATAAATTATAGGCATTCTGGTATTTTACAAGCAATAATGCTTCTTCGTCTTTATCTACCCCTGATACTGACATTCTCTGATTTGTTATGGACGCTGCCAGGTTCGTATAATTCTTCTCAAATATCTTTGATTTCTGTGTATCTACGGATATATCCGATAACAGACACTGTAGAAAATCATCTGCAACACCCCCTCGGAATACGGTAATATCGCTCTTTGTCTTAAGTAGCAGTTCTGCCAGATCGCCGGAATCCTTACCATTTATAAACGCCTCTTTGGTGGATGCTGCCATCTTAGACGGATCCTTTATCACTTCCTCCGCTACGCTGATATTACTGGATGCCATATTGGTGTAATAGTAATTCGTTCCATACACTTTTTTTACCGCCTTAGTAACCGGATCCACAGTCTCTACCGGCTGGTTCCCATTATAATCCAGTTCTCCACCGTTTACATGATCCTGTGCCACAAAAAAGACCCCTGTTTGATCTCCATTCAGATTTACTCCGTCTTTTAAAATCATATCATTGTAAATCTTTGTAAAATTACGTATAAATTCATTCATCTGTGCTTGATAATAAGGCACACCCATGCAGTCAATTTTGTCTCCAATCTCTGCTTCTTTTCCAATCGCCTTGGCAATACTCCCATCCGGCATTTCTTCCGCCAGATCAAACTCATAGGTATAGGTCTTTTTCCCGGCCGCATCTGTTTCTTCAATCAACCGGTAATCCTCGTAGACATATTCCTTATTACCTATTGCTATAGTTCCTTTGGATGGCATTGTAATCTGTGAAGGATCTACAATGTTTGCACCGGTTATTGTTACTCTGGTTCCCACTCCACCGGTTTTTTTAATATATTTGGACGCTTCTGTGAACTTACCATTAAAATTCTCTGCATTATTTCCATCCCGAAGTTCATACAAGGCCTTTAATTCCCCTGTCATTCCACCTGCATTCATATCTAATGCTACATTTGTTTCATTCCAGTATACATCATACAACCCATCTGCATCTGACTGATTCACCTTACGGTTTTCGTTTCGTGGTACACATTTTAATGTATTATATTCAAAGGTACTCACTAAAACCTGTCCATTTATTTTAAGGGTATAATTTGTTGCTCCACTCTCCATATCCGGAAAATTACTATTAATGACTTTTGTCTCTTTTTCTTCTACCGGCATAATCTTTGACAATTCATCCACCAGTAATGCTCTCTGATCCCGCAGCTCATTTGCTTTGCTGCCCTGCTGCTCAATAATATTAATCTGTTTATTTAAGGACGCAACTTTTTGTGCTATGGAATTAATATTGGCAATCTTCGTTCCAATCACTTCATTAATATCTTCCTGGGTATCCGTAAGCTGGGTGGATACACTTTTGAAATAATTGGCAAGTGTAAGAGAATCACTGATATAGGTATTGCGCTTTGGAAGACTGGTCGCATCGGATTTTACCTGATCCAGAGAGTCAAACATCTCTCCAAAGATTGTGGTAAATCCGGTTACTGATTTGTCATCCTGAAAATAGGTCTCTACCTGTTCCATATAATAGCTCTTTGTCTGAAATTCGCCTAATTTGCTATTGTTGCTCCAATATTTCATGTCATAATAAATATCCCGAATCTGTGAAATAGCGGTAACCTCTACTCCACTTCCCGTTGTTCCATATTTGGCATTCACCCTCAAGGCTTCTGACGCCTGTTTGATTGCTTCCTGACGGCTATATCCCTTGGTTGCTGAATTAGATATATTATTAGTTGTGGCATTTACGGATGCCTGAAATGCGGAAAGTCCCGATGATGCTATTGTTAATCCAAAAAATGTTGATGCCATAATTCTCACCGCCTGTCTATTTTTATGCTCCCAGCTGCGTAACCAGATGTTCAATCATGGCGTCTACCACGTTGATATATCTGCTGGCTGCGTTGTATGCATTTTGATATTTTATCATATTTGTTAATTCTTCATCTGAAGATACCCCGATTACTTCCTGCCTCTGGTTCTCAATTCCCGCTACCGAAGAGGACAGCGTATTGGAAATGCTGGTAAAAACTGTTCCATTACTGGCAAGCCCCAAAACCATTCGTTCATAATATCCTGAAAAAGCACAGAGATTCTCGTCTCCCGGTGTAAGCTTCATAATTCGCTGATCCCACACTGCGCCCAGTTGTTTTCCAAGGTTATAGTCAATGTCACCATTTGCCGTTAAAGAAGGAAGCTTCGTTTCATCTTCTATTAAAATAGGATTTACGGTAATGTTATTGATACTATACAAGGTAGTGGTATCTACCGGTATTTTTTCCCCATACGCATTTTTCCCGGTATCCTCTTCATTATATACATACCAGGTCTTGCCTGCATCATCTATTACTTCACGATAGCGGCTGTCAAAGTTCCTGGAAAACAGTTCCTGTCCCGGTCCTTTTTTATCCTTGCCTACTGCCCCATTAATGGCATCCCACACATGTACGGTCTGGGTTAATCCTCCTACCGTGATCTCCTGTGATACCGTTGGTGACAGTATCTGATTTACTGCTGTTACCACTCCATGCACCATTTGGTCCAGCTGCGCCTGTATTGTCTGTACCGCTGACATTCCCGTGGTATTACTGTATTCTTCCTGTGACAATCCCATCACATCCAAATAATCGGATATCTCTGTTCCACGGTTCATAACTAATGCTTTTAATTTTCCAATATCCGTATTCAATTCTGTTGAAATATCCGTATCGAACTGGAATACCTCTACCCGAATTCCACGTTCCGGATCCGATAATTCTTTCCATGTTGGTACGATAAATCCATTCAGGCCATCTACCTCTGACTGCATTGTATGAACGGACATCTCATCTATAAATTCAACTCCCTCAAACTTTACCTTCACAACACCATCTGCGCTCTCATTATAGGTAATATTCCCCAGTTTCGATAGCTGATCTAACAGCTGATCTCTGGCATCACGCAAATCCATTGCAGTCTCCACGCCACCTGCCTCAATCTTTTGAATCTCTTCATTTAAACCCGCAATATTTTTTCCAATAGTATTAATCTGTGTAACTGTATCACCAATCTGACGATTCATATTCACCTGATAGTTACTTAAACTCTTGTATAATGCCTGGGACCGTTCAATAAATAAGGACGCTTTCTGTACCAGCAAATTCTGGTTCACTGCAGAACTTGGGTCCTTTGCGATCTCTTGAAATGACACATAAAACTCTCCAAGGACATCTTGAAATGCCTGCCCCTCCATTTCCTGAAGCTGTGTCTGAATCTCATCTGTTGTATTTGCACAGGTATTATAAAATGCCTGTCTGCCTGCCTCTGTCCGATAATATTTATCCAGAAAAATATCCCGGCTGTGAACAACATCTCCAATGTCAACTCCCAAGCCGGACTGCGCCATATTTACCTTCTGTGTTGTGTTTCTCAAGTTCGAATAACTTTTATCTGTCATTAGTACTTGCTGACGTACATACCCAATTGTATCCAAATTGGATAAATTGTTTGCCGTTGTGTTTAAAGCGTTTTGTGAACTTTGCAGTCCGCTGGCTCCAACATACAAACCACCCATTCCATTCGCCATGCTATTTTCGCTCCATTCTTATTGTTTTGCATCAAATCCACTGCTGGGAAGAATCACCTCTGTGCTATATGCACTCTTGTTATAATTAGCTGTTGTTGGTGCCTGTCGCATGCTCTTTACCAATGTCATGTCAAAGTCAAGCATCTCCATTGCCTGTCGAAGCAGTGTCTCGTTTTCTGTATTTATCTTTGCAACTTCTACCAATGTTAACCGCAGTCTTTCCCGCAGATCTAATATTTTTTTCTGCTCGCTGGGCTTATTTGAGAACATTTCCGCCATATGCAGAAGTGTTAACTGATCTGGATGAAGATTCAGAACATCTGCCATATCTTTACGCACCTGCATTCTCTTATTCTCCAGCTTCTGCAATTGTTCCAGTACATCCTGTTCTCCCGCCGTAACTTCCTGCAATTCTTCTATCTTAGCATATACAATTGTCTGGGTCTTTGCCTGGGACAGCTCTACGAGTTCTTGATATTTCAGGTTCTCCTGTTCCAGAACAGAGATAAACTCCTCCATTAAACTTGCCACAATATTTCCTCTTTTTTCTTTTTATAAAAGTGCATTATACTTTTCCAATAATTTACTGGCAAAATCATCTGCATCTACCTTGTAGTTCCCTGAAGCGATGTTTTCCTTAAGCTTAGCTACCTTGTCTCCCCGAATATCCCCTGCTGCTGCAACTGCCTGCTTGGCAATCTGATAATCCCGACCTGTCTGTGAGATCTGCACCTCATCAAGAGCTGGCATCATTGATTTTTTGTATGTCTTTTCTGCCTTACTGGCTTTATTTGCCTTATAGAGTTGGCTCACCTGATTATAAGCATCTATACGCATATTCACATCTCCCTTCTATATTGTTTACTCCATTATTTATGAATTGTTCTGTCTATCTTTTTATTTCTACAATAGTTATCGGCATATCTTGAAAGAATATTAGAAAAAAAAAACAAAGTGAGAAAATTCTCACTTTGGATGTTCGTTCGTCTTTAAAGCTTCCGCATTTTTTCCATATCATCTATTGCCTGCTTGGCTGCCTTATATACTTCTTCATTAACAATGTTCAGGTACATGATCTCTGCATACAGTAGACACTTCCGCGCGAGGTCAGGTCTTTGTTTCTTTATCTGCTCTGATGAATACTGTAAGGCTAAAATTGCCATTCCTCTATAGGATTCCTCTCTTTCACCCGGCAAGAAATCTTCTTCTTTGTTGATTGGAACAGAGCCGATCTCCACCGAATAAAACATCCGCTTCATCCAAAAAGTAACATCTGTTAATCTTCCGATTGGATCTTCTGTTTCCTTAATATGAATACAGGACTTCTTTTCCCTTATATATAGAAATGGATCTTGTTGAAGAGCACTTACCGAAACCCAGTCGTTGAATTGGGATAATTGTGCATAAGATGGCAGTGTTTCCCCGGTTGGGAGAAATTTCCCACGAAATAACAGTTGTATCTTATGACCAATCCCTGTTGAAAAATACGCTGTCTTGTTATATTTTAACATCAATTCACAATTTTCTGCATACAAAGGTTCCTGTAGGACCGGCTTGTCTTCCCCATCCCTAAGATCAACCTCTGCCACAACAAAACCCACGTTGTCATTTTGTATCAGCAGCTGCATCTCACACTCCAGACAATCCTCATATAAGATATCTCCCGGTGTAATCAAAAGTGAAAACCCGATTTCTGAGAACCGCAATGCCGTCATGGCTTTTTTCAAAATTCTTCCTTCTGTGGTTGGCACATTCTCTCTAAAGACCGAGAATAACTGTGGCTGCATTGTTATGTAAGAAAGTTCCTTTTCGTAGGTTCCATCCGTAGAAGCATTGTCCATAAAAACGATTCGCATCCCTGCAGTTGTGACTGTTTGTCTTAGTAAACTATCTACTGTGTCCTTCAATTGTGCAGAACAATTTCTTGTTGGAATAAAAATATACACTCGATCATCTCTACGCATGCCAATTCCCCTCCTCTACATTTTCCAGCAATTCAAATGATTCCGGTGGATCATAGTTCCGCTTTCGAAATGTATAATTATTTCTTGGTGTAATCTTCTCTTCTCTGATTTTTGAATTATCTCTTTGTATACACATTTCCATACAGTCCATATGCAATTGATCCATTAACAAGGAAGGATTCAATAGTTGCATAAATAGAAGATATTTCCTTGCCAAGTCAAACTCTTCCCTCCCTATCAGTTCTGTTATAAATCCGCCGCACTCTGTTGCTAATTTCTCTTCTGCCTGCCTGACCCGAGCTGATACCTCCTTATAATCCCGCAATAATGCCCATTTTTCAAAGCTCTTAATTGTATGAAAGAGGGCTAGTGGATGATAAAAAATCTCTACCGCTTTTGACGTCTCAGAACGACCTTCCGGGATACGAATCAGCGCCAATTTTTCCCGAATATATGCATAATCCGTAATCATGGCTAAACGAAACCATTTTTCTCTGTCAATATTTAAGTGGTCACTTTCTGAATCGTGCCCTCCAATTTCTATAAGTTTGCTTCTCCTAACAAGGGTCTGCGCGGAAGCTCCCACATCCGTCAGCATAAAAATTGGCAGCATATTCTTTCCCTGAGTCCAAAAGCTGCAATTAAAAAAGGGATCCAGCCGGGTAATCGTTCCTTCTTTATCTATATAATCTCTTTCACAATGTACAAACCCAATATTCCGATTTTCTTCCATTATTTCAACTGCTTTTTGAACAAATTCCGGTTTAATACAATCATCTGCACAAAGAAGAAGAAGGTATTCTCCCTTGGATGCTTCTGATGAAAGAATGTAATTGGAATTAAACAGATTAATTGGATTCTTAATTACAGTTACTCCCTGATCCAAATATTTCATCATTACTTCCACGGAATGATCTTGGGAGCAGTTATCACTTATGATCACTTCTATATTTTTATAGGTCTGATTTAAGGCACTTTGAATGGCCTCATCCAAATACATGGAATGGTTATAGTTTGGTATAACTATACTTACCAATGGTTGATAATTTTTCACAGTAAACCTCCTGGTATAAATTGCACGGTCGCACAAAAATAAGCTTCTTTTAAAACTAATTATAGCACTTTCAAGTTGCTTTTTAAACATAGTATCCATATAATTTAATGGTTCATCTAATTCGCACCAATTGAGCTTATGAAACGTGTAGTAAGTAGGAGGTGATTCAAATGGATACACAAGACTTGGTAGACCGCTACAGCAATCAACTGTTCCGAATGAGCATAGTGATGTTGGGAAATGAAGCGGATGCCGAAGATGCAGTGCAGGAAACTTTTTACCGTTACTTGAAAGCAACCCCTCTTTTGCAAGACGAAGAACATGAAAAAGCATGGTTATTCAAGGTTACGGGAAATATTTGCCGGGATATGCTTAGATTTAGAAGCAGGCACAAGCAAGTTTCAATAGAAGAACTAGACGATTATTACGAGGACGAGGAAGGCAAAGAAATACTGAGAGAAATAATTGAACTCCCTGAAAAACTGAAACAAGTTATTTATTTACATTATATTGAAGGATATAGTGTGATTGAAGTCAGTAGAATATTAAATATCTCAGTAAATATTGTCAAAAAAAATCTTCAAAAAGGAAGAGCTCAATTAAAAATCAGATTGGAAGGTGAAACATATGAGATTGCACAAATTACGCAGAACGGTGAAGTCCGTACAAATCAAAGAAGATATGAAGGAACGAATTAAGAAAAATTGTAGCATAGCGGAAAAAACAATGATAAAATCAGAAAAAAAACGAACCTATAAAACAGCCGTCATTGCAGCAGCACTCGTTGGATGTATTATGGTATCGGTTCCTGTTATGGCAATGGTACAAAGTGCATGGCAAGAACGTATGGAACAGATGCAGAACCAGGAAAAAGAAAAATATCGAAGGGAATTTAAAGAGGCAAAAGTGGAAAGTGACAGTTACAGCAGACCATTATCAGAGAATGAACAAGACAAAATCAAAAAATTGCGGGAAGCTTATTTTAATGAAGGAAAATTCCCCAAAAAAGAGCTCCTTTCGATTGCGATTGCAACCGAAGTTGACAAAAATCTGGTTTGTTTTCTTCCTTCAAACAGTACCTACTATCTTCCTGATCGTGAATTGACAGAAGAAGAGATTCTTGAGATTATCGATTTTGAACAAAAAAGAGACTACTCGCTGCAGGAGGAACTGAACAACGCCAATGCAGCAATTGATAAAAAGCAGAAAAAGCTACTGCAGGATTGGATACAGAGTGGTGGATTATCCCAAGAAGATGCAATTCAAATAGCTGCGGATGGAATCAATGATCTATTTGGCACCTTGGTCTCGGACATGAAAATAAAAGTAGAATATGGGGAAAATACAGAGACATTTAATGGAAGAATGTGCCAAAAACAATATACAGTATGGTTTTCAGAAGACGATTTGTCCGCAGGTGGAGTCTATTACTATATTGTAATTGATGCACAAAAAGAAGAAATTGTGAGTGCTTCCTATAATGATTTTGAAAGAGAGAGAACGCAAAAAGTAGGACGTGCAGCGGCAAAAGATAAGGAGTTATACAAAACAGCCCAAAATGATTTAAAGGAAAAAATTGGAATAACCGCGGAAATCAAAGAAACTTACCTTGGATATGCTGGGGAATCAAAGGAGGGTACGAAACCATTTCAACTTGCTCTTGCAGAAGAAGTATCGGATACGGTCAACTATCTATTTGTAACAGAACGTGGCAGAGGATATGTTCTAGAATACGCGTATGGGGAGAAAAAAATCCTTTCCTTCTGTACAGTGGATGATTATGAAAAAGAAATAGAACTGGCAGCGATGGATTCTACATTACCTATCCTATATTTGAAACTGAACTAAAAAACTATAATCAAAACCATCCTCCCGATACTATCATTATGGCATCGGGAGGTGTGCATTTTTTCTTATTACCAAACACAGGCACAATAAACTCTTCTTGTTTTTTCGTTTCATCTGACTAACTTCTAAAAATCAAATTCATCTGGATCTAATCCAGCATCTTCAAGTGCTTCTCTTCGCTCCTCTTCATCCATAACTTCCAAGTCTGTCACATCAAGTCCTGCCATTTCTAATTCTTCTGCCTTTTCAGCTGTTTCTTGTCCATCCATAATGTCTGCAAAGGCTGCAAACTCAGCTGTTTTTTCAAAGGTATCAATTTTTTCATCTCCGTTAAAATCAAATAATTTTTCAAATAATCCTGCCATAGTCTTTTCCTCCGTCTTTTAATAATAATATGTAATTCTTCAACTTGTAATTACCAAACGGTGGGTCTACTCCATGAGTATGTGCATATGGTCTGGCATTATTTCCAATTCCATGATATCTACAGAACGATTTGCAGCATATTCATATATGTATTATATAGTTGTTTTACGTCAAATTCAAGTTCAGTATGTTCCTTCTTAAATTGCTTCCGTTATTCCGAATTTCTTTGCAATGCAAACTTTTTCGGAGGTATTTAATGGAGATTATAAGAAATAGATATCTAAATAAACTAATCGACCGTAAAGAAAACGGACTTGTCTCTATCGGGTGGGGCAGATGAGCAGGGAATTGTAACAATAGAAATATTTGATTTTCTACTAAATAATAATATTTTAGAACAAATCTGAAAATCGACTCCAAAAATGCCTCCTGTGCAGCAAAGCGATTGGAATTCCAACCAATACTCATAAAATAAGGATACCATTGCCAAATTTAGAGCGTACCAAACCGGTACGCCCTTCCTTAAATCAAAACGGTGAATTTAATTGTGATTTATACTCCTATTTCTTAATCTCAGACAAATGCTTCACAATTTTCCCATCCTCAATTTGAATGATTCGTTCCATTATAAAGGTTCTGTCTGTCCCTTCAGACCTAATTCCTTCTCCCAG